>NZ_JABBWX010000002.1:0-916298 GCF_014161375.1 Microbispora sp. H10830 | reverse complement strand
CGACTCATCGGCCTGGATCGGGATCCGGCGCGACAACGGCCAGACCCGTCTGGTCGCGACCAACAACCTGACCATGAACAGCAGCTGGCAGACCACGTCCACCGGCACCGAGGCCGCCAGCACACCCATCTCCGGCGGGCGGATCTGGCTGCGGGTCAACGCCGACATCCGCCCGGGCACCGGCCGGCAGGCGAAATTCTCCTACAGCACCGACGGAGTGAACTTCACTTCCTTCGGACCGGCCTTCACCATGGGCAACGCCTGGCAGTTCTTCATGGGCTACCGCTTCGCCATCTTCAACTACGCCACCCAGTCCCTGGGCGGCGCGGTCACCGTCAACCGCTTCGACCTCACCACCCCCTGAGACGGAAGAACCAAGAAGAAAGATCCTCGCTACTCGACGGCCCGGCGGTAGGTGCACACCTGCACGCCGGTGCCGCCGGTGGCTGCAGAGACGAGTTCGAGCCTGTGCCGCAGGCCGTCGCCCGGGAAGATCGTCTTCCCGCCGCCGAGGATCACCGGCATGACGATCAGCCGGAGCTCGTCGACCAGGTCCTCGTGCAGGAGGGTGCGCACGAGGCTCGGGCTCCCCATGACGACCAGGTCGCCGTCGCCCGCATCCCGCAGTTCGCGGAGGCGGGCGACGGCCGCGTCTCCGGGGATTCGCGTGGTGTTCCAGGTCAGCTCGTCGTCGCTCAGCGTCTCGGACACCACGTATTTCGGCATCGCGTTCATCCGGTCGGCGAACGGGTCACCGGCCCGCGCGGGCCACGCGGCGGCCATGTTCTGCCAGGTGCGACGGCCGTAGAGCAGTCCCTCCGCCTTGCTCACCGTGTCGTTGAAGGCGCCGCCGACGGTCTCCGGGTCGAAGAACGGGTGCGTCCAGCCGCCGTGCGCGAAGCCGCCGTCGGTGTCCTCCTCGGGACCACCCGGCGCCTGCACGACGCCGTCCAGGCTCATGAACTCGATGACCACGATGCGCATGGCGCTCTCCTCTGTGTCTGCCGGTCTGTGTCCGCCGGCTCCGTCGTGGTCCCCACGGTAGCCACCGACAAATTTAATTGTCAAGACAGTTGGAGTGTTCGGACACAGCTCGCAGAACGCGTGAGACGACGGCCTCGGCGGGCCGGCCGAGCACCCGTTCGAGGTCGTCGGTCCGCTGCTCCAGCATCCCCGCGCGGATCTGCGCGTTGATCCAGCTCATCGGGCCCGGCCCGGCGTCGGGTACCTCGCGGTAGGGCACGCCGAGCGCCTCGGCCACCTCCGGATAGCTCCAGAGGGGCCCGGTGAAGTCGTACGCCCGGCCCAGATGCCCCTCACCGGTCAGCACGTTGGCCGCCGCCTCGGCGAGATCCGACCGGAACGCCGTGTTCAGGCCGCGCCCGCCGGTGCTGCTGGTGATCTCACCCTCGACGGCCCGCGGGACGAACGCGTCGCTGTAGAAGGGGTGGCGCAGGAACGTGTACGGCAGGCCGCTGCGGATTATGGCCTGCTCGGTGGCGTGATAGGCCTCTGTCATGCCGGTCGCGCCGGTGCCGGCCCCCAGGAAGCTGGTGAAGGCGACCGCGCCGACGCCGGCCTCCTTGGCGGCGGTCACCGCGTTCAGGTGCTGCCCGATCCTGCGGGCGGTGTCGAGCTCCGGAGAGGAGATCAGGAGGAGGCGGGTGGCCCCGTCGAACGCCTCGCGCAGGCTCGCCGGGTCGTCGTAGTCACCGCGGCGTGCCGGCACGCCCTGGGGCGCGCGGCCGGGATCGCGCACCGCGGCCACCACCTCCGTACGGGTGCGTAAGTGCTCGATGACGAGGCGGCCGAGCGCGCCGGAGGCGGCCGAGATAACGATCATCGGCCAAGTAGACTCCCGGCCGTCTCGACCCTGCCACCGGTTTTCGCGGGGGGACGGTAACGGGCGCGGTAGTCGTCCCAGTCCCAGGTGGACAGGAAGGCCGCCGCGGCCGTCCGGCCATTGAGGTAGAGGTGGAGCTTCTGCCGCTCGTCGAGGTCGAAGTCGACCACCCACACGCCCTCGGTGTCGACCTGGATGGTGCGGGCCCTGACCCAGGGTTGGTCGAGGTAGGTCTGGTCGTGGCCGACGATCGCGGTCCCGACCAGGGACGTCAGCAGCCGCAGGGCGGGCAGGTGGGGAGCCCCGACGAGCGGCAGCCTGAGCGTGTCCTCCCGGAACGCGGGGAGCAGCTTGACCCCGAACGTGGGCCAGCGCGGCTGCCGCCCGTCCGGCCGGTCGAGCGTGTCGATGGGGAAGTTGGACAGCACGCCGCCGTCCACCAGGGTCGACACCAGCCCGGTGCCGGGATTGGCGATCGTGACGGGCTCGAAGAAGAAGGGGATCGACATCGAGGCGCGGACCGCGTCGGCCACCCGCTGCCTGCCCGGCTCCGCCACGCCGTAGACGCTCCGGTAGTCCCACGGCAGGCGCACCAGCCGGCCCAGGGTGACGTCCGTGGCCGTCACCACCAGGCTGTAGCGCTGGTCCTCGCCCATCCAGGGCGCCGGGTCGTCGAGGGCCAGGTCGTCGAACGTCTCGACACCCAGGTCGGCCAGTTCGTTCCCCAGCCACTCCCGCAGGTAGTCGCCCTCGAACACACCCCGTTCGAACAGCAGGGACAGCAGCGAGAACCCCCTGCCGAGCAGCGGGACGCGCTCCACGGCGGACGCGTCCCTGAACCTGCGGTAGTCGACGCCGAACAGGAGGTCGCGCATGCGCTCCGGCGGCATCCCGGCCGCGGCCAGCGCTCCCACGACCGCCCCCGCGGAGGTCCCGGCGACCCGGGTGCCGGCGGCCCGCCCGAACCGGTATCCGGCGGCGTGCAGTTCGTGCAGCGCGCCGACCAGGCCCACGCCCTTGACGCCGCCGCCCTCCAGCACCAGGTCGGCCCGCCTGTCCATCCCGGCCATCGGCACCAGCCCTTCTTGTCCGACCGTCCTCACCCGGATCTACCGCGTTCGGACGGCCCGGGCCCCGGCGCCGCGCCATCACGACCGAACCCTCATTCCCCCTTGTCCTGCTCCCTGTCTTGGGGATACCAGCGCAGTTCGATGACGTTGCCGTCGGGGTCCTTCAGGTAGACCGAGGTGGCGACGCCGCGCGCCCCGAACCGGGGGCCGGGTCCGTCGATGACGGTGAGGGCGCCGGAGTCGATGATTTCCTGCCAGTCCAGCGGCTCGACGACCAGGCAGAAGTGGTCGACGTTCGGCTCGCCGCGGTCGCCGCGCAGCAGGTCGATGATCGTGTCCGGCGACACCCGCACCGAGGGGAACGGCGCCTTTCCGGCCCGCCACTCGTCGACCCGCACCGGCTCGAGGCCGAGGACGTCGCAGTAGAACGCCAGCGACCGCTCGACGTCCTCCACGGTCAGCACCAGATGATCGAAACCCTTGACGCGCATGTTCGTTGTGCTCATGGATCCAACGATGCTCGTCGCGGCGGCCGGCACCAAGCCCCGATCGGCATCCGCATGCTCGACGTGTGGCCGGTGCCCCAAGGACCGGCGGGCGGCACGTTCTGCACGTGACTGATTCGGCATGGGCTCTTCTGTAACAGGTTGCGGTTGCGGTAGAAGATCACTCGTACCATTTCTCCTCTTCTCGAGGTACATGTGAGAAAGATCCTGCGAGTGGCCGCGGCCCAGATGTTCGCCGCCGCCTTCGTCCTCGCCGCCCTGTCCGCTCCCGCGAACGCCGACACGACCGAGAGCGACGCCGAGATCGCCGCCGAGTGGCAGACCGTCTGGGACACCTACCACTTCACCGACACCACCCCGCCCGCACCCGACTCGGGCCGCAGCCGGGTCACGAACAGCATCTCCGTCGACATCGACTCGCCGATGCCGTCGACCTTCTACAAGTACTCCGACTTCAACAACCACATCGGCAGGAACCCGTTCCTGAAGCGGGTCGTCACGCACAAGGAGTGGCTGGCGGCCCCCACGCTCTATCGCAACCTCACGGCGATCGAGGAGATCCCGTACGAGGGCACGATCGTGGTCAGCAAGACCCACGCGCAGCAGCGACTCCACGCGGACGGGTTCTACTACGAGACCGACAGCTGGTCGCAGCCCAACGTGGTCACGCACCAGAAGATCGACTTCACGGCGCTGCCCGGTGGGAAGACCCGGGTCACGGAGAACCTCACCTTCGAGGCGGACTCCTCGCTGATCGACTTCGTCGCCGCGAACGGCACCGCCTCGCACCAGCAGTTGCAGACGGCCCTCAAGCAGGCGATCGAGAGCGGCGAGCTCTGATCCACGGGCATCACTGAAAGGACGGGCGTCTTCCGTGCGGGAGACGCCCGTCTCCTGTCAGTGCCCGATGCCGCCGCCTCTGCTCTCGGCGGCCCGCAGGGTCTGGTTGATCGAGCAGTTCTTGATCCCGCCCCTGCAGTTGCCGCTGAGGGAGTCGGTGAAGACGCTGACGCTCGACACCTGCTGGACGCCGGCGAAGTCGACGGCGCTGTTGCCCGCGGGGGCGTTCACGTTGCGCTTGCCCGTGTTGAGCTGAAAGGGCGGACTGCTGATCGTCGGCGCGTTGGCGGTGTTCATGCCGGCCGTGTGCTGCGTGCCGCCCCCGCCGCCGTGACCGAAACCACCACCGAGGCCGCCCCCGAAACCGGCGAGGCGTGCGCCGATGTGGGCGCCGTGACCGTGGCCCTTGCCCTTCTTCTCCTTGCCCTTTTTGCCCTTTTTGTCCTGGCCGCCCTGACCACCCTGACCGCCCTGACCACCGTGGCCGCCCTGACCAGCCTTACCACCATGGCCGTGCGGGCCGTGACCGGCGGCAGGGACCGGCGCCGCCAGTGCCCGCGGCGCCGCCGCGACGCTCGGCATCACGATGAGGAGCGCGGCGACCGCCAGACGCCGGGCGGACATCGCCACGGCGCGGGACCTTTCTGCCCTGTTGTCGCCCATCCGATCCACACCTGCCTTTGCTCTGGTACACAAGCGACGCATCCGGCTCATACCCCTCGCTTCGCCTCTCTTCTCCCGTGGTGCGATGTGCTGTGCGGATGCTGATCCCTTCTTTGCGCTGAGCCGTTCCGCCGCGGAGTCAGGACGTGGCGATGGCGGTGAGCACGTCGAACCTGGCCGCGCGGCGAGCCGGCAGCAGCCCGGCCAGCAGGCCGGCGACGGCGGCCACGGCGACGACGAGCAGGAGCGGACCGACCGGCAGCGTGAGCGTGGCCTCGGTGGTGCGGCCCAGCGCGGTGATCGTGCCCGCGGCGAAGGCGGCGCCCAGACCGAGCCCGGCGACGATCGCCAGTGCCGCGACGAGGACCATCTCACCACGGATCATCCAGCGCATCTGGGCGCCGGTCATGCCGACCGCCCGCAGCAGCCCGAGTTCCCGCGTCCGCTCGATGATGGACAGGGCGAGTGTGTTGGTGATGCCCATCAACGCGATCAGGACGGTGAGCATCAGCAGTGCGGTCACGTCGGCCCAGTTCCGCGACGCCCGGGGCCGGGTCCTCACCACGACGTTCACCCTGGAGGCCCGTTAGGAAACGCGCACGAAACGTGCACAGAACGACTCGCAGGCTCTGCACGTCCGTACGGCACCATGCTCGGACGTGCAGAGCATGCATGTGCGCCGACTGCTCCTGGTCATCCTCCTGGTCATCACGGCCGGCCCAATGACGACCGGGTCCACCGCCACCCTGCCGCCCGGAAGGTCCGTCGCAGCGATCGCGACGCTGGTCGGCGACTATCTGGCCACGCACCCCACCGTGAAGCGCGTGCTGCGCTCCAGTGGGATCAGCGTCACGCTCATCTCGTGCGGTGCCGAGACCGGCTCGCCGACCGACCTGTCGGCGGACTTCGGACACGGCTTCAGCGGCCGTCTCATCAGGACGCGGAACGCCACCTACTTCCAGATGCCGATCGGTTCCGAGGTCGCTCCCGGGAAGTACTTCGACAAGGTCACCGACTATTACGAGCCGTACAACCTGCTCGGCATCGGGACACTCGCCATGATGGCCACCAATCTGATCGACGGCCACCGCGCACACGCGCTCCTGATCGATACGGGCCGCCTCACGGCTGCGAGCATCGAGGGCGGCATCAGCCCCCACACGATTCACTACACCGTCCATATCGACGTGCGCCGAGCTGTCGAACGCCTGAATCTCCCGGCCTACATCGCCTACACCAACCCAATGCCGCTCGACCAGCGGACCGAGGAGGAGTACGCCAAGGTGCGGGCAGGCGACCCGGCCGCACAGGCACGGCTCCGTACCCGCATCGCCGGCGATCTCGGTCCCTCCGCCGACTACGAGCTGTGGGTGGACCTGAGCGGGCGTCCGGTCCGTTACGTCCTGTCCGCCAAGACAAGGACCGAGATGATCTTCTCGGACTGGGGAACCTGCATGGTCAACGCACCCCCATCGAAGCAGGTCCGGGAGCTGAAGGGCTGACCCCGGACTGTCCGGTGCCGCCGACATCGCTGCCAGGCGACACCGCTGTTAGGCGACACGAACGCCACCGCCGCGCGGAGCACCCAGCGTCCACGGCACCCGGCCCGGCGCCCTGGCCCCGGTGCCCTGGCCCCGGTGCCCCGGTGCCCCGGTCTGCGCGTGTCCGTGCCGCCACCCGGCTCGCTAAATTCGTAGCCGCTTGATTTGGGTCGGCTGGTAGGTGAAGGCCCAGCGGTCGGTGCCGGCTTTGCGGCGGGTGTAGCGGTCGGGGTGCTGGTAGCGGTCGCGGTTGTGGAACTGGCAGGCGGGGCCGAGCATCTTCAGGTCGGTGAGCCCGCCGGTGCTCCAGTTGTCGGCGTGGTCGATCTGGCACAGGGTGGCGGGGAGTGGGCAGCCGTCGATCCAGCAGGTGGCGTAGCGGGCGAACACGGCCCTGCGTTGGGCGGGGGTGGCCAGGCGGACCTTGCGGCCCATGTCCAGCACCTGCCCCTCGGCGTCCATGACCAGGCGGACCAGGCTGCTGGTGCGGGCAAGGCGGTGCACGCTGGAGACCGGCAGCATCTGCCCGGTCGCCAGCAACACCCCCGGCACCGTCCCCAGCACCGCCCCCGGTGACACTCCCGGTGACGCTTCCTGCGCCGTCCCTGCTGACGACCGTCCACGGCGCATGTCGCCGTGGCCTTCGGGCGTGCTCTGCCCATGCCGGCAGTCCCCCGCAGGCCGATGCCCCGCGTGGGCGTGATGCGCAGCGGCGTCCCCGGGAGGAGGATCCGGCAATCGCGCTGTGTACGTAGGCGCTGCGTGCGGACGCGTGCTACCGCCGCAGGTAGGCCATGCTGCTGCGCGCCTGGGGTCTGCTTCAGCTTGGGCCGCACCACGGTCGCGGCCTCCATCCTTCGCGGGTGCGGTGTCGTCGGCCAAGGCAGAGGCCATGCTCGCGTCACCATCGCCCTCGGCAGGTGCGGCGCTCGCGGTGTCGTGCCCGCCGGCCCGCTGCTCACGAACCCCGCGCCCACCGGTCCCACGCTCATCGGCCCCGTGCTCATCGGCCCCGTGCTCATCGGCCCCATGCTCATCGGCCCCATGCTCATCGGCCCCATGCTCATCGGCCCCGTGCTCACAGGTCTCGTGCTCATCGGCTCCGGGGTCGCGAGACTCCTCATCGCGAAGTCCGGCGGTGGCACGGTCGGCGCTCTCGACAACGGCGTCCGCGGCTACATCGGCGCCGCCATCTGTCTTCGAACCGGCAGCTGCCCCGGCCTCGCCCGGGTCGGCGTCGCTGGCGCTGGTGGCGCTGGTGGCGCTGGTGCCCTGGCGGTCCCGGCCGTCCTCGTCGGCCTCCTCGGCCTCGGCGCCCTCGGCGCCCTCCGTGTCCTCGGCACGCTCGGCATGGGCATCCTGGGCGTCTTCGGCGTCGGCGGGGTGGTCGGTGCCGGGGGTAGCGGGTTGGGGGTCGGCGGGTTGGGGGTCCGTGGGGAGGGATTCGGCGGTGACCAGGACCAGGAGCTCGGCGGCGATCTTCTGCTCCAGCAACGCGATGAACGCATCCGCCTGCCGGACCCGCAACGGCCGATCATCTCCCTCAGCCCGAGGCTTGGCGTAGGCGTCCAACAGGGCCCGCAGCCGGGCGGCCGCCTCGCGCGGCAGGTAGAACTCCCCCTCCACGCCCCCGCCTTTGGTGGGGCGGACCCTCAGGAACCGCCGCCCATAGTCCGCCTGCTCATCCCGGTCCTCCCCGTCGGGGTCCAGCACCGCGCGCAGATAGCGCCCGGCTTTGGCCACCTCCGCCGCGCCCGCCTTAGCCGCCAGCTCCAGCAGGATCGGCTCGGCCAGGCAGGTGTGCTCATCGCTCAACTGGGCGGTGGCCATGCAGATCGCCTCCACCACCCCCGCCGCCAACCCACCCGCGGCGAACTTCTCCCGCACCCGAGGCAGACGCGCCAACTCCACCGCCAGCGTGAGCAGACGGCCGGCACCGGACACGCTCATCCCCCCAGCGGTGCGCAACCAACTGCGGGTCGAGGCATGCCCATGCCGCCTGGCCTGCCCCGCACCATGCACCCGCCCCACCCGATCAGCAAGAGCACACGTGATCCGATCCCGCGCGAACAGCAACTCCTCAGCCTCAGCAAGACAGACATCCACATCGTCCGGCACCGCCGCCAACGCCAACGCCTGCGCCGACTCACGCAGCAAACCCACCAACACCCACGACGACCGGCCCCGGCGATCACCCGCCCCAGCGGCATCAGCACCCGGGCTGTCAGTGCCCCCGGTGCCGGGAGCGCCGTCGCTGGTGTCTTGGCTCGTGTCCTGTCGCGGCTCGGGGTCAGCGATCGGAAAGTGCTCGCGGGCGAGCGATCCTTCGGACGACCACAGAGGGGAATCGGCGGTCAACCGGTCCCACCAGTCGCCAGAGCTACCAGAGCTATTCGAACGACGAAGGTGCTCGGGATCGAGGTCGAACAGATCCATCACACCTCCTCGAAAGATTCGAAATTATGTTTTAATTTTCCCCCGCCAACCTCACTCTGAGCAACCGTGGACCACGATTTGTTGGAGCTACAGGCTTACGGGGCAGCGAAGAGGAGATCGAGCAGGGTGTGGAACACCGAGGAGAGCCCGACCACGACGAGAACGGGGATCGCCAGGCTGAGACAGAGAGCCAGCACGCAGCCACTCCCTGCGCCCATCGGGTTGGGAACCGGATCCTGCGGCTCCAGCCCACGCCACAGCGATCGGGGTTCGAGGAGAAGGAACAGCATCGCGCCCACCTCGCCCACGGTGAACAGCCAGAACCAGGCCCATCTGTTTCCCAGCCTGGGCCGGCCCGTACCGATCATGATGAAGAGCGCGGCGATCCAGGCCCCGCCGACGAGCCAGGTCGCGCCGGGGAACGGCACGCGGAACGGCCAACCCGAGAAGAGCCCTTGGCGCGAGTGAGCGAGCGTGGCCTCCGGGCGGGGAACGGTGGCGTTCAGGTCGCGCAGGAGTTTACGGGGGGTGTAGGCCCCGTTCGCGTAGCGGTCGGCGTGATACCAGAACAGAGGGCCCGTCGACCACCGCAGATCCACCGGGGTGCCGTAGTAGATGACGTACGTGACCTGCCCGGTCCGGAGCGCGGTGTGAAAGTCGGCCAGGGTGCGCTCGCGCGGGGTCATGCTGAGCACGCTCACCAGAGCGCCCCACAGCAGCACGACCAGCAACGCCACGCGCACCCATAGCCCCGCGATTCGGTACGGAAGTCGCATGACGCGAGCTTCCCTCAGCGGGCGCGCGACGGCATCCCTCTTTCAAAGACGGCTACAGCTTTCAAAGACGGCTACAGCCGGTCCTGGCGGGGCAGCACCACCTCGCGGGCCAGGAGGAGCAGGGCCGCCGCCAGCGGGATGCCGAGCAGGGCCCCGACGATGCCGAGCAGCGCCCCGCCGAGCAGGGCTCCGACGATGGTCGCCACGGGCGGCACGTCGACCGACGACTTGAACACCTTCGGGGAGATCCAGTAGTTCTCGACCTGCTGGTAGACGACGAAGAAGATCACGCAGGCGATGCCGACCTGTACCGAGGAGAGGAAGCCCACCCCCGAGGCCACGACCGCGCCGATGACCGCGCCCACGAGGGGGATCAGGTCGGTGACCGCGACGAAGATGGCCAGCGCGAGCGCGTACGGCACCTTCAGCATGGCCAGGAACAGGAAGGTCACCACGCCGGCGATCAGCGAGATGATCAGATTGCCCGCGACGTAACCGCCGATCTGGTTGATGATCTCGTCCCCGAGCAGGCGGACCCGCGTACGGCGTGAGCGGGGCACGAAGCGGTAGGCCGTCTCCTTGATGGAGTTGAGCGACCCGAGGAAGTAGAGCGTGAGCACGAGCACGGTGAAGGCGCTGAACAGCGCACTGATCACTATGCTCGCCACACCGAGGAGGCCGCCGAACATCTGGGTGGCCAGCCCGCCGCCCGCGACGTATTGCTGGATCTTGTCGAGGATCTGGTAGCGCTCGTCCACCGAGCGGATCAGCGGGTGGTTCTGGAGTTGCTGCACGTAGTCGGGCAGTTGCCGGGCGAACCCTGTGGTCTGCTCGGTGAGCGGCGGCACGACCGCGAGCCCGAAGACCACGAAGAACGCGATGGCCGATCCGAACACGATCGTGATCGCGAGGCGGCGGGACAGGTTGCGCCGCTGGAGCGCCTCGACCGCGGGGTTCAGGCCGATGGCCAGGAACAGCGAGACCACGATCAGCACGAGCGCCGAGCCGGCGCTGGCGATCGCCTGCACCAGGAGCCATGCGGTGAGCACGCCCAGGGCGCCGGTCAGGCCGAACATGAACGGGTTGCTGCGCAGCGGGCGTCCCGGGAGGCCGAACGGCCGATCGGAGGCCATCGCACCGTCGGCGCCGTGATCGACGCGATCGACGCGATCGACGCCCGGTCGGCTCACGCCGTCCGGGGACTGGTCGGGGGTCGCCGGGGAGCCGGTCGGCTCCGGCGTCGTCTCCGGCGCTGTCTCCCCCTGGCCGGGGAGCGAGGGGAACACGCTGGAGATGCCGCTTCCTGGGGATAGACCGCTGTCGGACACGCCCCCACTGCTGCCCCATCAAGGTCACTCGACACGGATTTATCCGGACAAGTCGCCCTTTTGTCCCTGGTTGGTGAGAGCCGCGTCCCCCAGATGGCGCTCGATCGCTCCGTTGACCTCGGCGCCCAGCAGCACGATCAGCGTGGAGAGATACAGCCAGAGCATGAGCACGGCCACGGCCGCGACCGCGCCGTACGTCTGGTTGAAGCGCCCGAAGCCGGTCACGAAGACCGACAGGCCCGCCGAGACCACCACCAGGGCGGGCATCGCGAGCCCCACCCCCCAGGTGACCGACCGCCACCGCGACTCCCGGCGGCTGCCGGGGACGAACCGGTAGAGCAGCGCCAGTCCCGCCCCGATGAGCAGGACGAGCGCCGCCCAACGCGCCACCGAGACGGCGGCCCGGGCCACCCGGCCGAGGCCGATGTGTCCCAGCACGACCGGGAACGCGGCGACGAGCGCCAGCAGAACCGACACTCCGGCGATCGCCACGACCGTGTAGAGCAGCGCCAGCAGACGGGTGCCGACGAGGCCGTGACTCTCCCGGCCTCCGTACACCGTGTTCAGGCCGCGCATGAGCGCCTGGACGGCCCTCGACGACGCCCACAGCAGGCCGACGAGGCTCAGCGCGAGATTGGTGCTGAGCCCTCTCTCTCCGGCGCGCACGGCGGCGCCGAGCTGGGAGACCAGCAGGCGGGCGACGGGTCCGGGCAGCGGCCGGGTCAGCGACGCCAGTTGCCCGGCCGCCTGCCGGGGGTCGGCCACCAGCCCGTAGACCGACACCACGACCAGCAGCATCGGGAAGATCGACAGCGTCCCCCAGAAGGCGATGCCGGCGGCCAGCAGGGACAGCCGCTCCCGCTTCGCCTCCTCTCGCACCCGCCCGGCGATCCTCCTCCAGTCCTCCACCGGCACTCTCATGGCCGGTGCGACGATCGGGCGGCCCGCAGCAGCGCGGCGCCCAAGAGATAGACCGGGAGCATCGGCGCGGGCAGGCCCGCCGAGCCGGTGAGCGCCGCGCCGAGCAGGCCCGCGACGACCAGGCCGGTCCCCGCCAGGGTCACGGCCACCGTCCCTGCCCCCGTCTTCCCGGCGCCCGGTGCCGGGCAGGGGCCCCCACGCCGCTCTACGAAGGCGAACAGAGCGACGAGGACCGCGAGGGTCGCCGTCAGGAACGCGAGCCAGGGCACGCGCAGGAGCAGCCATGCGGCCGACCCGGGAGGCGGCTGCGGCAGCAGGCCGGTGATGTAGAGGGCGGGCACCGCGATCACGACCGCGGTCATGTGCCAGAGGAACACCGTCATGATCACGGAGTTGGCCGCGACGACGGCCGTCCACGGGCGCGTACGGCGCAGCATGCGGCCACCGCGATCGTGCAGGAGCAGGGCGATCCCCGTCTGCGCGACCGCCAGGGCGAGCAGCGCGAGCGTCGGCGGCGAGGTGTTCTGCAGGCGGTCGCCGGGATCGGTCACCATGCTCACCGGGTATGGCCCCGGGACGGTCAGCAGCACGAGTGCCGCCAGGCCGCCCGCGATCATGGGCACGGCCACGCGGGGACGGGCGGACAGGGCCCCCTCCCGCCAGGCGATGCCGAGCTGGTAGACCGCCGCCCAGGCCAGCAGGTAGTTGGCCGCGCCGAGCACGGCCGGGCCGCCGAGCAGCCGCGCCGCGTCGCCGAACGCCACCAGCACCGCGAACGCGGCGGGCACCGCGAGGCCCGCCCTGCGATGCAGCGCGAGCAGGATCGGGGTGAGCAGGACGACCGTGACGTACGCGATGAGGAACCACAACGGCAGGCAGGCGAGCCAGACTCCCATGCCCACGGTGGCGGGGTCGGTCCCCAGGAGGAGCGCGAGCAGGGCCGCGCCGCCCAGGGTGAGCAGGAACGCCGTCGTCGGGCGGATCAGGCGGTCGGTGCGGCACAGGAACCAGCCGATCGCGTCGCCGCCCCGCCGCCGGTAGGAGCCGAGCGAGGCGGCTCCCGCGAAGCCGCCCACCAGGAAGAAGACCGGCATGACCTGGAACAGCCAGGTGAGCGGCCTGGCCCAGGAGACGAACGCGAGGACCGTGTCGCCTCCGACCCGCTCGCCGTACGTCACCACGACGGCCAGCCAGTGCCCGAGGACAACCAGCGCGATGGCGACGGCGCGCAGCAGGTCGATGTGACGGTCGCGGCCGGGCGGCGTGCGCTCCGCCGCACGCCGCAGCGGTGTGAACATCTAGTCGCTCTGATGCTGCGGCTCGCTGATCTCCTTGACCACCGGCGTGAGCAGGTCGGCGGTGAGCTGGTGCATCTGGAGGAGCAGGTCGTCGATCGTCAGCATGCCGACCACGCCTCCCTCTGCGGCCACCGGGAGCCTGCGGAAGGAGTGACGGCGGAACGTGTCGAAGGCCACCTCGACCTCGTCCTCCGCCTGCACCACCACCGGGTGCTCCGACATCACCTGCCCGACCGGCGTGTCCCCGTCCCTGTCCTGGGCGAGCACCCGTACGGCGAGGTCACGGTCGGTCACCAGGCCGGCGATGCCCCGCCCCTCCGACACCACGACGCAGCCGACGCCCGAGTAGTCCATGTGCCGCGCGACGTCCCGCACCGGCGTGATCGGCGGGACCACGACCACCGGCGTGGACATGACATCTTTGATCTTCATGGCCGGCTCTCCCCCTCGTACGGAAGTCCGCCCCGCTTGTGACCTAATGCCCTATTTATCCCTCCAAGTCCGAATAAACGTGGAGATGGAGGTGATCCCCATGATCACGCTGAGCATCATCAAGGCCGACACAGGGGGGTTCGTCGGCCACACCGCCGTGCATCCCCGGCTGATGGCCGAGGCGAGGCGGGAGATCGAGCGGGCGAAGTCCTCCGGGCTCCTCATCGACGGCCACGCGGACAGCTGCGGTGACGACATCTCGCTCATCATGACCCACACCTACGGCCAGGAGGCGGGGCTGATCCACTCCTTCGCCTGGGACACCTTCCAGGCGACCACCCACCTCGCCAAGGAACTCGGCCTGTACGGCGCCGGCCAGGACCTGCTGTCGGACGCCTTCTCGGGCAACCTGCGCGGCATGGGCCCGGGCTACGCGGAGCTGGAGTTCGAGGAGCGGCCGTCGGAGCCGGTGCTGTGCTTCCTGGCCGACAAGACCGAGCCGGGCGCGTGGAACCTCCCGCTGTACAAGATGTTCGCCGACCCGTCCAACACCGCCGGGCTGGTGATCGACGAGAAGATGCACGCCGGGTTCGCGTTCGAGGTGTACGACCTGTACGAGGAGCGGCGCATCGTCTTCGACTGCCCGTCGGACCTGTACGACATGCTGATGTACATCGGCGCCCCGGCGCGCTACGTGATTCACAGTGTCCGCTCCAAGACGCTGGGCATGACCGCGGCGGCGACCAGCACCCAGCGGCTGTCGCTGATCGCCGGCAAGTACGTCGGCAAGGACGATCCCGTCATGATCGTGCGCTGCCAATCGGGCCTGCCGGCCGTGGGCGAGGCGCTGGAGCCGTTCGCCTTCGCCTACTCGGTGGCCGGGTGCATGCGCGGCTCGCACCACGCGCCGCTGATGCCGGTGGCCACCGGACAGGCGCACCCGTCGCGGTTCGACGGCCCGCCGCGGGTGGTCGCGCTCGGCTTCCAGATCAAGGACGGCCGGCTGATCGGCCCGCGCGACATGTTCGACGACCCGGCGTTCGACGGAGCCCGGCGGCAGGCCGTCGAGGTGATGGACTACCTGCGCCGCCACGGCCCGTTCGAGCCGCACCGGCTGCCGCTCGAGGACCTGGAGTACACCACCATGACCTCCATCACCAAGCGCCTGGCACACCGCTGGACGCCGATCACGACCGAGGTCGCGACCCCGGTCGGGTCGTGACCATGAAAGCGTCGGTCGGCGACCGCCTGATCGTCGAGAGCATCCATCGGGGCAGGGCGGGCCGCATCGGGATCGTGATGGCGCTCTACCACACCGACGGCTCGCCCCCCTACCTCGTGCGATGGCTCGACGAGGAGCGGGAGACGCTGTGCTTCTATCCCGGGCCCGACGCCCGGATCGAGCACTACTGGGAGCGGGTGCCGGAGAGCCCCTGACCACCCAGCAGGTCACGCACCTCGCGCGGTAGCTGGCCGAGCGCGTGGTCGACCACCCCCGGCGTCAGCTCCTCGTACATCACCGCGGTCACCGCCCTGGCGAGCTTGGGCACGTCGGCGTTGGCGATGCGGCCGGTGGCGGCGAAATGGGCCGCGAACTCCTCGCGGTCCCGGCGGATCGGCACCGCCGTGGGATCCCAGCCGTTGTAGTAGATCCCGCGCAGCAGGTCGGGCAGTTGCGCGGCGAGGTGCGCCGCGGCGGGCACCGTGAGGCCGTCGCGCACGGCGTGCAGCCAGGTCCGCAGCACGCGGTGGGCGAACTCCCTGTCCTCGGTGCCGATGGCCCCCGCGAGGGCGGCCAGCCACCGGTTGGTCGTCTGGACCGTGTGGTCAAGGCTGTGCACGTGATGGGTGGTGGACATGACGTCCTCCTCCGCTGACAGTCACTCCATCCCACGCTGCGCACCCGGCCACGTCTTCTACCAGGGCCGATGGTCCCTATTCTGCGGCAAGCCGCAAACACTCGACCACGTCCTCGTCGCTCGTCTGGGTGAAGTCGTCGTACCACGCGCCGATCGCGTAGAAGTGGTCGGGCGTGTCCAGGCAGACGATCTCGTCGGCGTCCCTGCGCAGGCTCGCGATCGTCTCG
Organism: Microbispora sp. H10830; assembly: GCF_014161375.1. Lineage (NCBI taxonomy): Bacteria > Bacillati > Actinomycetota > Actinomycetes > Streptosporangiales > Streptosporangiaceae > Microbispora > Microbispora sp. H10830. The sequence continues at coordinate 900,558 of NZ_JABBWX010000002.1, read as the reverse complement.
GGGGCGCCGACCGGCACCGCGAGCACCACCCGGGAGGCCCCGTGCGCGCGGGCCACCTGGCAGGCGGCACGGGCCGTCCCGCCCGTCGCGATCCCGTCGTCCACCACGATCGCCGTGCGGCCGGCCAGGTCCACCGGCTCGCGGCCGGCCCGGAAGCGGCGGGCGCGGCGCTCCAGCTCGGCCCGCTCGCGGCGCTCCACCTCGGCCATCTCGGCGCGAGTGATGTTGGCGAGCCGTACGACGTCGGAGTTCACCACCCGCACCCCGCCCTCGCCGATGGCGCCGAAGCCCAGCTCCGGCTGGTACGGCACGCCCAGCTTGCGTACGACGATCACGTCCAAGGGGGCGCCGAGGGCCCTGGCCACCTGGAACGCCACCGGCACGCCCCCTCGGGGCAGCCCGAGAACGACCGCGTCCTCCGCGCCCTGGAGTCCGCGCAACCGCTCGCCCAGACGCAGGCCCGCGTCACGACGATCGACGAACACGGCGGTCACCCTGCCTTTCACCCTGTCTTTCACCGTCGGCCCCCTCCGCCGTCCGCGGTAGGGCCGAAGGGCCCGGGGAAGACTTGGAGCATGTCCCATCCTGAAGAGATCGACGAGCTGAGAGCCAGGCTCGACGCGACGGAACGGCAGGTGCGCACGCTCGCCGAGGCCGTCCGGGTGCTGGCGGGCGGCCTGGAGGGCGGGCCGCTGGAGGAGGCCGGGCAGGCCCGGCCCGAGCACGCCGCCCGGCTCGCCCACGAACTGCTGCTCGCGGCCGGCCTGATCCAGCCGAAAGAGAGCGAAGGCCCATAGACTGTCGCCGTGACCTCGACCGACCGGGCCCTCGACGGGGAGCTTCCGCGTCAGAGGCTGACCGTGAGCGAGATCGCCCACCTGGCGGGGGTGTCCGCGCCGACTGTGTCGCGGGTGCTCAACGGGCATGCGGGAGTCGCCCTGGCCACCCGGCAGCGGGTGGAGGCGGTGCTGCGCGAGCATGGATACCGGCGCCGCGACAGCGAGCCCGCGGCGATCATCGAGCTCGTCTTCCACGCCCTGGAGAGCCTGTGGGCACTGGAGATCATCCAGGGTGTCGAGCAGGTCGCCAGGGAGCATGAGCTGGCCGTGGTGCTCACCGAGATGCAGGGCCGGCTCACCCCGGGCAGGGCGTGGACCGAGCAGGTGCTCGCCCGCCGCCCCACCGGCGTCGTTGCGGTCTTCTCCGAGCTCACGGTGCAGCAGCAGTCGCAGCTCGCCACCCGCTCGATCCCCCTGGTCGTGCTCGACCCGACCGGCGAGCCGCTGCACGAGACCCCGTCGGTCGGCGCCACCAACTGGAGCGGCGGGATGGCCGCGACCCGCCACCTGCTCGACCTCGGCCACCGCCGCATCGCGATGCTGAGCGGGCCGACGCAGTGGCCGTGCTGCCGGGCGCGGCTCGACGGCTACCGGGCCGCGATGGACGCGGCGGGCGTGCCCGTGGACCCCGAGCTCGTGCGCGTCAGCACCCTGTACGTGGAGGGCGGCCTGCGTGACGGGGCCGAACTGCTGCGCCTGCCCGATCCCCCGACCGCCGTCTTCACCGCCAACGACCTGCAGGCGCTCGGCGTGTACGAGGCCGCCAGGCGGGCCGGGCTGCGCATCCCCGAGGACCTGAGCGTCGTCGGGTTCGACGACCTGTCCTTCACCCAGTGGGCCGGGCCGCCGATGACGACCGTACGGCAGCCGCTCGTGCAGATGGGGGCCGCCGCCGCGCGTATGGTCCTGGCCCTCGCGGACGGCGAGCCGCTCGAACAGCACCGGGTCGAGCTCGCGACCACCCTCGTCGTACGGGAGAGCACCGCACCGCCACACCAATAGCCGGCACAGCGATAACAGTACTTTTGGCCGGTTCTGCCCGGGCGACCGATCTCGTAGCCTCGCTGCTGTGCGTATAGGGGGATGGGCGGCCGACGTCGGACTCGGCGCCGTTTTCGCCGCGGTGCTGGCCTTCTGGGCTTCCCGGATCGCCGACAGCTGGGGCGGCGGCTATTGGCGGTTCGACTGCGCCGCGGGCGCGGTGGTGTGCGTGATCGCCCTGGCGCGCCGGTTCGACCCGGCGCGGGCGGCCGCGGCCGGTCTGGCCGTCGCGGCGACCGCCGTCCTGGCCGCCAGGTTCGTCGAGCTGCCCAGCGAGCCCGGTCCCGGGATGGCCCTCGGCCTGGCGGTGCTGGTCGGCACGGCGGTCAGGGCACTGCCGGTCCGCACGGCCTGCGGCGTGGCGGCCGGCGGGCTGGCCGTGGCCGCCGGCAGCCTGCTGACGGCGCACACGCTCGCCGCCGGAGTGCCCTCGGTCACCCTGATGAACGTCCTGGCCTGGGCCGTCGCCGTCGTGGCCGGGCTGTGCCCGCGGCTGCTCGACGCCCGCAGGCGGGCCGTCGCCGACAGGGTGCGCCGCGCGGAACGGCTGAGGCTCGCCCGCGAGCTGCACGACGTCGTCGCTCATCACGTCACCGGCATCGTGGTGCAGGCCCAGGCCGCCCGCCTGGTCGCGCGGAAGAGCCCCGAGAAGGCGGGCGACGCCCTGGCCGAGATCGAGGCCGCCGGGTCCGGCGCGCTGGCCGCGATGCGCCGCGTCGTCGGCCTGCTGCGCGACCCGGACGAGCCCGCCGCCCCCGCGCCCGGCGCGGTGACGGGGCTCGGCGGGCTCGGCGAGCTGGTCGGGCGCTTCGAGGCGGGCGGCCGTGCGGTGCGCCTGCGGCTGCCGGGCGAGGAGGAGACGGCGACGTGGCCGTCCGAGGTGGCCGGCACGGTCTACCGGATCGTGCAGGAGTCGCTGACCAACGTCTCCCGCCATGCCCCGCACGCCCGCTCGGTCACGGTCAGCGTGGAGCGGGACCGTGAGACGCTCACCGTCGAGGTCGCCGACGACTCGCCGCGGGGCCCCTCGCGGCACCACCAGCGCGGCGGGTACGGCCTGATCGGGATGCGCGAGCGGGTCGAGGCACTCGGCGGCACGCTGCGCGCCGGGCCGAGTCCGGGGGCCGGCTGGTCGGTGCTCGCCACCCTGCCCGTGCCCCGGTCACAGGCGCTGCCGGAGCGGGCACGCCGATGACGATCAGGGTGTTGGTGGCCGACGACCAGGCGATGGTCCGCGGCGGCCTGCGGCTGATCCTGGAGGACCAGCCCGACATCGAGGTGGTCGCCGAGGCGGCCGACGGCGCCGAGGCCGTGGAGGCGGCCCGGCGGCTGCGGCCCGACGTGTGCCTGGTGGACGTGCGCATGCCCCGGCTCGACGGCATCGAGGTCACCCGCGCCCTGGCCGGGCCCGGCGTCCCCGACCCGCTGCGGGTGGTCGTGGTCACCACGTTCGACCTGGACGAGTACGTCTACGGCGCGTTGCGGGCGGGTGCGACCGGCTTCGTACTCAAGGACTGCGGCCCCGCCCTGCTCGTGGAGGCCGTGCGGGCCGCCCACCAGGGTGACGCCCTGGTCTCCCCGTCGGTCACCCTGCGGCTGCTGCGCCACCTGACGGCTCAGCTGCCCGCCTCCGGCGGGGCGGACCATCCGCTCTCCAACCGGGAGCTGGAGGTCGTCCGGGCCGTCGCCCGGGGCCGTACGAACCAGGAGATCGCGGCCGAGCTGTTCATCTCGCTGAGCACGGTCAAGAGCCACGTGGCCGGCATCCAGGCCAAGCTCGGCCTGCGCAACCGGGTCGAGGTCGCGGCCTGGGCCTGGGAGAACCGCATCGCACAGCCCTGATCGTCCCGTTTTATCGCGTTTTGTCCGGTTTTGCCTGGGCAGAAGGCAGGCAGCCGAACACAAGGAGGGTGGCAGTATGGCCGTCAGCGGCATCATCTCCGCCATAATCATCGGACTCATCATCGGCGCTCTCGGCCGGCTGGTCGTTCCCGGGCGCCAGGCCATCCCTATCTGGCTGACCGTGGTCATCGGTATCATCGCGGCCCTCATCGGCTCGGCGATCGCCCGGGGCCTGGGAGTCGCCACCACTCCCGGGATCGACTGGATCGAACTGATCATCCAGGTGGCCCTCGCCGCCGTCGGCGTCACGGCCGCGGTGGCGTTGTACCGCCGCAGAAGCGTCGGGTAGGTCCTCGCTCCGCCGATGGCCCCGGCTCTCGGACCGGGGCCATCGGCGTGCCCGGACTGTAGTGGTCTTTGCGAAATCACCGACATCTATTGATTCCCCCCGTCACGGCTCGGCGTACGGTCGTTAACCAGGGGCTTTCCTGAGGGAAGCAGCGGTCCGCGGGAACGATCCGGGGGAAGTGGTCCGCGATGGACCAGGCGGTCCTTGCACGTGTTCCGGAGGTGTTCGCTCGTCGTGTGGGGCCGGCGCTCGGCCTTGCCGACGAGGCCGACGTGGTGGCCAGGGCCTGCCACGCGATGGCGACGCGCTTCCACGGCGGCGGCAGGCTCATCGTCTTCGGCAACGGTGAGGCCGCCACCGACGCCCAGCACATCTCGGTGGAGTTCGTCCATCCGGTGATCGTGGGCAAACGGGCGCTGCCGTCGTTCTCGCTCACGAGCGACGTGGCGACGATCACGGGGGTGGCCGCGACCGCGGGCCTGGAGGAGGTCTTCGCCCACCAGCTTCGCCGTCTCGCCGCGCCGCAGGACATCGCGCTGGGCGTCTCTTCCGACGGCGGCTGCGGGAACGTGCTCAGAGGCCTGGAGACGGCGCACCGGCTCGGCCTGCTCACGCTGGCGCTGACCGGCGGCGACGACGGCGGCCCGATCGGCCGCAGCCCGGCCGTCGACCACGTCCTGATCGCCCGCTCCGCCGATCCCCGCGTGGTCAAGGAAGTGCACGTCACCACCTACCACATCCTCTGGGAGCTGGTGCACGTGTTCTTCGAGCAGCCCGGCGTGCTGGATCCACGGGTCATCCCATGAACTGCCACGACGAGACATGCGTCACCTGCTCGGACGAGGCCGTCGCGGTGACCGTCGTACGGCTCCTGGAGCGGGACCTCGCCCTCGTCGACACCGCCCGGGGCCGGGAGGTGGTCAGCGTCGCCCTGGTGGAGGCCGCGCCCGGCGACACCATCCTGGTCCACGCCAAGGAGGCCATCGCGGTCATGAGGGAGATGAGGCAGTGAGCGACATCGAGGCGCTGTACCCCTTCCTCTACTCGGGGTCCACGGACCTCGACGCGGTGATGACCTCCGTACGCGAGTCGACGGTGGAGAAGGTCGACGAGATCGTCACCCTGCGCCGGACGGTGCTGGAGCGCGACGGGGAGCGGATCGCCGCCTGTGCCGAGGCGATGGCGGCGGCGTTCGCGGCGGGAGCCCGGCTGTTCGCCTTCGGCAACGGGGGCAGCTCGACCGACGCCCAGGACGTGGCCACGCTCTTCATGAACCCCGGCTTCATGAACACCGGCGGGACCGCGCGGCCCCTCCCCGCGTTCGCCCTCACGGCCGACATCGCGGTCGTGACGGCGCTGGCCAACGACATCGGCTTCGAGGTGGTCTTCGCCCGGCAGCTCGCCGCGTCCGCCTTCGCGGGAGACATCGCACTGGGCCTGTCCACCAGCGGTAACTCGCGCAACCTCATCGCCGCGTTCGAGGAGGCCGACAGGCGCGGCATGCTCACGGTCGGGCTGGCCGGCTACAGCGGTGGCCAGATGGCCGAGCTCGGCACCATCGACCACCTGTTCGTGGTGCCCTCGGCCTCGGTCCACCGCATCCAGGAGGCCCAGACCACCGTCTACCACGCGCTCTGGGAGCTCACCCAACAGGCCTTGACCCGCATGGAAGCTGGTGACAGCGATGACGGCGCCTGACGGACAGAAGGAGCCCGTCGTCCACATCCTGTGGATAAACGCCGGGCTGAGCTGCGACGGCGACTCGGTCGCGCTCACGGCCGCGACCCAGCCGAGCATCGAGGAGATCGTGCTCGGTGCGCTGCCCGGCCTGCCCGAGATCGCGGTCCACTGGCCGCTGATCGACTTCGAATGCGGGCCGATGCAGGGCGCCGACACCTTCATCGAGTGGTACTTCAAGGCCGACCGGGGTGAGCTCGACCCGTTCGTGCTGGTCATCGAGGGATCGATCCCCAACGAGTCGATCAAGCGCGAGGGCTACTGGTGCGGGTTCGGCAACAACCCCGACACCGGCCAGCCGATGACCACCAGCGAGTGGCTCGACCGTCTCGCGCCCAAGGCGACCGCCGTGCTCGCCGCCGGCACCTGCGCGACGTACGGCGGCATCCACGCGATGGCGGGCAACCCGACCGGGGCGATGGGCGTGGCCGACTACCTGGGCTGGGACTGGCGGTCGAAGGCAGGGCTGCCCATCGTCAACGTGCCCGGCTGCCCGATCCACCCGGACAACCTGTCGGAGACGATCCTCTACCTGCTCTACCAGCTCGCCGGGCAGGCGCCGATGATCCCGCTGGATCACATGCTGCGCCCCACGTGGCTGTTCGGCCAGACCGTGCACGAGGGCTGCGACCGGGCGGGCTACTACGAGCAGGGCCAGTTCGCCACCGAGTACGGCTCGCCGAAGTGCCTGGTGAAGATCGGCTGCTGGGGGCCGGTCGTGAAGTGCAACGTGCCCAAGCGCGGCTGGATCAACGGCATCGGCGGCTGCCCCAACGTGGGCGGCATCTGCATCGCCTGCACGATGCCCGGCTTCCCCGACAAGTTCATGCCGTTCATGGACGAGCCGCCCGGCGCCCGCGTCTCCTCGACCGCGAGCGCGGCGTACGGCACGGTGATCCGGACGCTGCGCAGCATCACGTTCAAGACGGTCGACAAAGAGCCGAAGTGGCACAAGAAGGGCCGCGAGCTGCTCACCGGTTACAAGGCCCCCTGGAGTTAGCGATGACGCGGGAACGCGAACTGGTCGAGATGGCCTGGGATCCGATCACCAGGATCGTCGGGAGTCTCGGCATCTACGCGAAGGTCGACTTCGCCAACCGCGAGGTCGCCGAGTGCTACAGCACCTCGTCGGTGTTCCGCGGCTACAGCATCTTCATGAAGGGCAAGGACCCGCGCGACGCGCACTTCATCACCAGCCGCATCTGCGGGATCTGCGGCGACAACCACGCGACCTGCTCGGTCTACGCCCAGAACATGGCGTACGGCGTGCGCCCGCCGCACATCGGCGAGTGGATGATCAATCTCGGCGAGGCGGCCGAGTACATGTTCGACCACAACATCTTCCAGGAGAACCTGGTCGGGGTCGACTACTGCGAGAAGATGGTCCGCGAGACCAACCCGGGTGTGCTGGCGCAGGCCGAGCGCACCGAGGCCCCGCACGCGGCCGACCACGGATATCGCACGATCGCCGACATCATGCGCTCGCTGAACCCGCTGGAGGGCGAGTTCTACCGCGAGGCGCTGGCGATGAGCCGCACCACCCGGGAGATGTTCTGCCTGATGGAGGGCAGGCATGTGCACCCCTCCACGCTCTACCCCGGTGGGATCGGGACGGTCGCGACCGTGCAGGTGTTCACCGACTACCTCACCCGGCTGATGCGGTACGTCGAGTTCATGAAGCGGGTCGTCCCGATGCACGACGATCTGTTCGACTTCATCTACGACGCGATGCCCGGCTATGAGCAGGTGGGCCGGCGGCGGGTGACGCTCGGCTGCTGGGGCAGCTTCCAGGACCCCGAGCACTGCGACTTCGACTACCGGAACATGAACGACTGGGGCCGGAGGATGTTCGTCAGCCCAGGGATCGTGGTGGACGGGGAACTCGTCACCAACGACCTGGTGGACATCAACCTCGGCATCCGCATCCTGCTGGGCAGCTCCTACTACGACGACTGGGCCGACAGGGAGCCGTTCGTCACCGAGGACCCGCTGGGCAACCCGGTGGACATCCGCCATCCGTGGAACCAGCACACGATCCCGCATCCGCAGAAGCGCGACTTCACCGACAAGTACAGCTGGGTGATGTCGCCGCGCTGGTTCGACGGGCAGAACCTGCTCGCGCTCGACACCGGCGGCGGGCCGCTCGCCCGTCTGTGGGTCACCGCCCTGTCGGGCCTGGTGGACATCGGCTACGTCCGGTCCACCGGCCACAGCGTGGAGATCAACCTGCCGAGGACGGCGACCCGGCCGGAAAAGACGTTCGAGTGGCGGATTCCCCGGCGCAACGGGGAGTTGCTGTCCAACGCCATCGAGCGCAACCGGGCCAGGACGTACTTCCAGGCGTACGCCGCCGCGTGCGCGCTGCACTTCGCGGAGCAGGCGCTGGGCGAGGTCCGCCAGGGGCACACCCAGACGTGGTCGCCGTTCACCGTGCCCGACGAGGCGGTCTCCTGCGGCTTCACCGAGGCCGTTCGGGGCGTCCTGTCGCACCACATGGTGATCAGGGACGGCAAGATCGCCAACTACCACCCGTACCCGCCGACGCCGTGGAACGCCAGCGTGCGCGACTTCAACGGCACCCCGGGGCCGTACGAGGACGCGGTGCAGAACACCCCGATCTTCGAGGAGAACCCGCCGGAGAGCTTCAAGGGCATCGACATCATGCGCACCGTCCGCAGCTTCGACCCGTGCCTGCCCTGCGGCGTCCACATGTACCTCGGCCGGGGCAGGCAGCTGCGCGTGGTGCACAGCCCGCACGCGTTCACGGGGACGCCATGACGTACGACGTGGCCGTGTCGGGCGAGCGGATCGAGCGGCTGCTCGGCGCGCTGGTGGGCTCGGAAGCCCGTGCCACGGCGGAGGAACTCCTGCGGGAGATCGTCGGCCTGTACGGCGCGGGCCTCGAACGCGTCATGGCGATCGTCACCGAGGCCGGGGCGGCCGGCGCGTTGCGCGGTCTGGCGGAGGACCCGCTGGTCTCGGGCCTGCTCGTGCTGCACGACCTGCACCCGCTGACCACCGCCGAGCGGGTGCGGGCCGCGCTCGACGGCCACCCTCACGGTCACGGGGCCGAGCTGCTGAGCGTGGAGGGCGGCGTCGTACGACTACGTCTGGAGGGGGCCTGCGGCTGCCCCTCGTCGCGGAGCGCCGTCACCGAGTCGATCGAGCGCGCCATCGCCCGGGTGGCCCCCGAGGTGGCGCGGGTGGACGTCGAGAGCGCCGTGCCCCTGCTGCAGATCGGCAGGCGCCCGGCATGAGCACCGGCCTGCGCCGCTTCCGCGAACCGGCCCGGGCCGAGCGGGCCGAGCGGTGCGAGATGTGCGCCGAACTCCTGGAGGGCGAGCACGGGCATGTCGTCGACCTGGAGACCCGGGCGTTGATGTGCGTCTGCCGGGGCTGCCGCCTGCTGTTCGTCCGGCCGGGCCAGGGACGGTATCGGACCGTGCCCGACCGCTTCCTCTACGCGCCGTCCTTCCAGGTCTCCCCCGCCGACTGGGACGACCTGGGCATCCCGGTGCGTACGGCATTCTTCTTCCACAACTCCTCACTCGGCCGGACCGTGGCCTTCTATCCCAGCCCGGCCGGGGCGACCGAGTCGCTGCTCCCGCTCGCGACCTGGGAGCGGGTGCTCGCGGCCAACCCGGCGCTGGCGGACGCCGAGCCCGACGTCGAGGCGCTGCTGGTGGACCGGGCTCCCGACGGGTCGTTCTCCTGCCATCTCGTGCCGATCGACGCCTGCTACCGGCTCGTCGGCCTCGTACGACTGCATTGGAAGGGCTTCGGCGGCGGGCGGGAGGCGTGGGAGGCCATCGACGGCTTCTTCGCCGCCCTGCGCCGGCGGGCCCGCATCGTTGAAAGGGGCTGAACTTGGACGGTGATCTCCGCTTCGACTGCCTGGGCGCCCGGCCCGAGCCGTACGCGGCCTCGCCCACGCTCGTCTTCCGCCTGCGCGTCACCGACCCCTCCCCCGAGGGCGTCCACGCCATCGCGCTGCGCTGCCAGATCAGGATCGAGCCGCGCCGCAGGCCGTACGGGCCGCAGGAGGCGGCGTTGCTGGCGGACCTGTTCGGCGAGCCGGCCCGGTGGGGTGACACGCTGCGGCCGGTGCAGTTCGCCATGGCGCAGGCGATGGTGCCCGCCTTCACCGCGAGCACGGAGATCGACGTGACCGTGCCGTGCGGCTACGACCTGGAGGTGGCCGCGGGCCGATACTTCGCCTCCTTGGACGACGGCGAGATCCCGCTGCTGCTGCTGTTCAGCGGGACCGTGCTGGCCCGCTCCGGCGGCGGGGTGAGCATGCGGCAGATCCCCTGGCACTGTGAGACCCGCCACCGCCTGCCGGTCGCGGTGTGGCGCGAGACGATCGACACCGCCTTCCCCGGCTCCGGGTGGCTGCGGCTGCGCCGCGACACCGTGCGCGAGGTCCTCCGCTTCAAGTCCGAACGCGTGCTCGCGACCGTCGATGAGGCGATCGAGCTGCTCATGAAGGAGGCGGGCCGGTGACCGCGCCGATGGAGGCGGCCCGCCGCGTCGCGGACGCCGTGCTGTACGAGGGCTACCTGCTCTACCCCTACCGCGCCTCGGCCGCCAAGAACCGCATGCGCTGGCAGTTCGGCGTGCTCGTGCCGCCGAACTACCCCGGCGAGCCGTCGGGCAGCGTGACCGAGTGCCTGCTGGAGGCCCCCGGCGAGGCCCAGCTCGACCTGCGCCTGCGGTTCCTGCACGTCAGGAGCAGGACGGTCGAGCATGAGGAGGACGACGGCTACTGGCCCGTGCCGAAGCTGACCGTCGGCGGGCGCGACTACCTCAGCTTCGACGAGGCCACCGAGCGGGAGGCCAGGACCGGGCTGAGCTTGACACACGTGACGAGTGGGCGGCGCACGATCGAGGTCCGGGTGCCCGGCGACCGCGTCATCGAGAACATCGCCGGCCCCGGCGGGGAGCGGACCGGCCGGATCGTCTGCGAGCACCAGCAGCTCGACGCGGAGATGCGGATCTCCGCCGAACGGCTGCCCGGGCCGTACAGGCTGGTCCGCCTGCGGGTCGAGGTGGAGAACACGGCCCACTGGGAGCGGGCGGACGCGCCGCGCGAGGAGGCCCTGCGCCGCTCGCTGGTCGCCGCCCACCTGCTGATCGGGGTGAGCGGAGGGGCCTTCGTCTCGCTGCTCGACCCGCCGATGTGGGCCGAGGCGGCGGCGCGGCAGTGCCACAACGAGAACACCTGGCCGGTCCTGGTGGGCGAGCCCGGCCGCCGCGACGTCGTGCTGTCCTCGCCGATCATCCTGTACGACCACCCGGCCATCGCCCCGGAGAGCCCCGGCGACCTGTTCGACTCGACCGAGATCGACGAACTGCTCACGCTGCGCACGCTGACCCTGACCGAGGAGGAGAAGCGGGAGGCCCGGGTCACCGACCCGCGCGCCGCCGAGATCCTCGAACGGGCCGCCGACCTGCCGCCGGAACTGCTCGAACGCCTCCACGGCGCCATTCGTCACCTGGAGGTCCCCACCAGGACGACACCTGAGGACGACGCCGTGACCGTGGCCGGGGTGCGGATCGCCAGGGGGAGCCGGGTGCGGCTGCGGCCCGGCCACCGTCGCGCGGACGCGCACGACATGTTCCTGGCCGGGCGGATCGCCCGGGTCGAGGCGGTGTTCCTCGACGTGGACGGGCTGCGCCACCTGGCCGTCACGCTGGAGGGCGATCCCGGTTCCGATCTCCAACGCGAGCAGGGACGCTTCCTCTACTTCGCGCCGGACGAGGTGGAACCCGCATGAGAACCTTGGTGGCCGGTGTGGGCAACGTCTTCCTCGGCGACGACGGTTTCGGCGTGGCGGTGGCCCGCCGCCTCGCCGCCACCGGGGTGCCCGACGGCGTGGAGGTCGGCGACTTCGGCATCCGGGGCATCCATCTCGCCTACGAGCTGACCTCGGGATACGACCTCACGATCCTCGTGGACGCGATCCCGGCGGGACGTGCCCCCGGCACGCTCAGCGTCCTGGAGCCCACCCTCCCGGAAGCGGCGCCGGCCTTCGTGGACGCGCACGCGATGACCCCCGACGCGGTGCTCACGCTGGCCTCCGGCCTCGATCTCCCGCGGGGCGGCAGAGTCCTGCTGGTCGGCTGCGAGCCCGCCGACGTGACGCCGGGGATGGACCTGAGCCCGCCGGTCGCGGCGGCCGTCCCCGAGGCCGCCGGCCTCGTGCTCGAACTGATCGCACAGGAGTTCGCGGAGGAGTTCGCACAGGAGTTCCCGGAGGTCACGGAGGAGGAGGAGCGGCGATGGTGAAACGCCTGGTCTTCGTTCTGCTTGCTGCCGGGCTGGCCGTGTTGGTCGTCCAGTCGCTGCCCGACATCCGACGCTATTTGCGGATCAGAAGGATGTGACCCCGATGCACGAGTTCGGGATCGCCGAGGCCGTGGTCGACGCCGTCGAGCGCCGGGCCGCCGGCAGGCGGGTGCGCCGCGCCCGGGTGCGGGCGGGCGCGCTGCTGCGCATCGCCCCGCACGCCCTCGACCAGGCCTTCTGCCTGGCCTCCGCCGGCACGGTCGCCGAGGGCGCGACGCTCGACCTGGTCATCGAGCCCGCACGGCTCATCTGCCGGGGCTGCGGGCACTCCGCGATGTGCGCCGACCCGCTCACGATCTGCGGATTGTGCGGCGGGATCGACGTCGACACCGAGGGCGGCGACAGCCTCGTCCTCGAATCCATCCAGCTCGACCCCGACATCACTGCGGAGGCGTCCTATGTGCCTGGGTATTCCGGGCGAAATCGTGGAGATTCCGCCCGACCAGACTGACCTCGCCAGGGTCGACGTGAGCGGGGTCCGGCGGGCCGTCAACATCGGCCTGCTCGACGGGCAGCCCCTGCGGCCCGGCGACTGGGTCCTGATCCACGTCGGCTTCGCGCTGTCGAAGATCGACGAGGCCGAGGCCAGGGCCGCGCTGGAGTTCCTTGAGGGCATCGGCCAGGCGTACGAGGACGAACTGGCCGCGCTGCGTGACTCGTCCATAGAGAGGTGAGGACCCATGCGCTTCGTCGACGAGTACCGCGACGCGGACAAGGCGCGGGCGCTGTCCGCCAGGATCGCGAGCCTGTGCGAGCCGGGCCGGAGATACAAGTTCATGGAGGTGTGCGGCGGCCACACCCACACCATCTACAAGCACGGTCTGGAGGACTACCTGCCCGAGACGATCACGCTGGTGCACGGCCCCGGATGCCCGGTCTGCGTGATCCCGATGGGCCGCGTGGACGACGCGATCCACATCGCGGAACGGCCGGACGTGATCATGACGTCGTTCGGGGACATGATGCGGGTGCCGGGCGGGCGCGGGTCGTTCTTCGACTCCACGGCCCAGGGCGCCGACATCCGCATGGTCTACTCGCCGCTCGACGCCCTGAAGATCGCCCGGCGCGAACCGGACCGCCAGGTGGTCTTCATGGCCATCGGGTTCGAGACCACCGCGCCGTCGACCGCCATGACCGTGCTGCGCGCGGCGGCCGAGGGCGTGCGCAACTTCTCGGTCTTCTGCAACCACGTGACGATCATCCCCGCGATCAAGGCGATCCTGGACTCGCCCGACCTCCGTCTCGACGGCTTCATCGGGCCCGGCCACGTCTCCACGATCATCGGCTGCCGGCCGTACGAGTTCATCGCCCGCGGCTACGGCAAGCCGCTGGTCGTGGCGGGTTTCGAGCCGCTGGACATCCTCCAGTCGGTCTACATGCTGCTGCTCCAGCTCACCGAGGGCCGGTCGGAGGTCGAGAACCAGTACGCCCGGGTCGTGCCGTGGGCGGGCAACATCCGTGCCCTGCGGGCCGTCAACGAGGTGATGGAGCTGCGGCCCTACTTCGAGTGGCGCGGCTTGGGCTTCATCTCCCACTCGGCGCTGCGCATGCGCGAGAAGTACGCGGCGTACGACGCGGAGCGGCTGTTCGACATACCCGGCAACCGGGTGGCCGACCCCAAGGCCTGCCAATGCGGCGAGGTGCTCAAGGGCGTGCTCAAGCCGTGGGAGTGCAAGGTGTTCGGCACGGCCTGCACGCCGGAGACGCCGATCGGCACCTGCATGGTGTCGTCCGAGGGCGCCTGCGCGGCCTACTACAACTTCGGCCGGTTCTCCCGCCAGCGGGTGAGGGAGGCGACCCGGTGACAGAGACGACCCGTGAGCAGCAGGTTCTCGAACGCATCGACCGCGCCCGGCAGCGGAAGGCCCGCGTGCGCGAGGAGCGCATCACGATGGCCCACGGCGCCGGCGGCAAGGCGACCCAGACGCTGATCGAGGCGGTCTTCCTCGACGCGTTCCGCAACCCGCTGCTCGAGCCGCTGGAGGACGGCGCGGTGTTCGGCGCGGGCGGCGCGCGGCTCGCGTTCACGACCGACTGCTACGTGGTCTCCCCGCTGTTCTTCCCCGGCGGCGACATCGGCGACCTCGCCGTCAACGGGACCGTGAACGACCTGTCGGTGTGCGGGGCCCGGCCGCTGTACCTGTCGGCCGGCTTCGTCCTCGAGGAGGGGTTCCCGGTCGAGGATCTGCGGCGCATCAGCGCGTCGATGGCGCGGGCCGCCGCGGCGGCGGAGGTGTCGATCGTGACCGGGGACACCAAGGTGGTGCAGCGCGGCAAGGCCGACGGCTGCTACGTCACCACGGCCGGCGTGGGACTGCTGGAGCGGGACGCGCGCCTCGGCGTCGCACACGCCCGTCCCGGCGACGCCGTCCTCGTGTCCGGCCCGGTCGGCGAGCACGGTGTCACGATCATGCTGGCGCGGGGCGAGCTGGACATCGAGGCCGACGTGACGTCGGACACCGCTCCCCTCAACGGCCTGATCGCCGCCCTCCAGGCCGCTGTCGGCGAGGGAGTGCGGTGCCTGCGGGACGCGACCCGGGGCGGCGTCGCGACGATACTGAACGAGATCGCCCGCGCCGCCGGTGTCGCCGTCGTGGTCGAGGAGGACGCCGTGCCCGTACGGCCGGCCGTACGCGGGGCCTGTGAGCTGCTGGGCATCGACCCGCTCTACGTCGCCTGCGAGGGCCGGATGGTCGCGGTCGTGGACGGGGACGCGGCCGAATCCGCGCTCGCCGCGCTGCGGGGTCACCCGCTCGGCGAGGGCGCCGCGATCGTCGGCAGCGTCCGGGACGACCCCCCGGGCCTGGTGCTGCTGAAGACCGCCTTCGGCGGCACCCGGATCATCGACGTGCTGGTCGGCGACCCGCTGCCGCGGATCTGCTGACCGGGAGGTGACTTCATCATGAGTGAAACCGAACGACCGGACACCGAGGCCAAGCGAGCGGGCGACCTGGCGTTCCGGCCGGAGGCCGCGGGCGAGCCCGGACCCGGGCGCAAGCCGTCCGCCGAGGAGGAGACGGGCGTGACCGCGGGCGAGACCCTCACCCGGGGCGGTGAGGAGCTCGCCAAGCAGAAGCAGGAACCCGGCCGTGACCAGGCGGGCGTGAAGGGCGAGACCGACCGCCCGCACGGCCGCTCGACCCTCGAGGACTCCACCGGCATCGCACCGGAGGGGCCCATCGACGAGGAGAGCCCGCCGCTGCCCGCGGGCGACCAGGGCGGCTAGGACTAGCCCGTCGGCTGGTCCTGGTGGGGGCGGCGCGTCCGAAGCATGTAGAACACGGCAGCGCCGCCGAGTGCGGTGAGCAGAGCGACGCCGTAGAGGGTCACCCGCCACCCATCGGTGAACGCGGCCTGTTCGTGAGCGGCGACGTCGCCCGCGGCGATTCGTGCCGCCGCGACGGCTGAGCCGGTCTCGGCGCCGATGACACTGACCAGCACCGCGCCGAACACCGCGATGACCAAGGCCTCTGCCGTGCCACGCACAGTGTTGAGGAATCCCGCCGCCACTCCGACGCGGTCGGGTTCGACGACATTCATGGCCTGGCCGTCGGTGATCCCGAACGACAGTCCCATCCCGACGCCGATCAGCAGCAACGGGCCGAGCAGCGCGAGCGTCCCGATCCCCGGGTGAAGCACGGTCAGCCAGGCGTTGCCCGCCGCGATCAGGGCCAGCGCCACGGTGATCAGAGCGCGTCCGGGCACGCCGCGGGTCACCAGCCGGCCGCCCAGCGGCGGGACGACCAGGACAGGGGCGGTCAGCATGAGCATCATCACGCCCGCCTCGCTCGCCGAGACTCCGTTCACGCCCTGCACGTAGGTGGGCAGGAAGACCAGCACGCCCAGGAAGCCGACCGAGGTCGCCAGGGTCCCCAGGCACCAGCCCATGAACGACGCGTTCCCTACCAGCGTCAGGTCCAGGACCGGGCGATCGCTGCGGCGTTCCACCAGGGCGAAGGCCACCAGCAGTACGGCTCCCGCCGCCAGCGCGCCGAGCACCGGCGCCGCGCCCCAGCCCTGCTCGGGCCCCCGCATGACGCCGAACATCAGCAGGGCCAGCCCGCCGACGAAGGTCGCGACCCCGGCGCGGTCCACGCGCGGGCGTTCGGCGGCTCGCGACTCGGGGGCGAATCTGCTGCCCGCCAGGACCAGCAGGCCGACGGCGACGTTCACGCCGAAGGTGCCACGCCAGCCGAACTCGCCGACCAGCCAGCCCGACAGGCTCGGGCCGATCGCGATGCCGACGCCCGCCATGGTGCCCATCCCGGCGAAGGCACGCGTACGCGCCGCGCCCTCGAACGTCGCCGCCAGGATCGCGCCGCCCGCCGCCATCATCCCGGCGGCCCCCACTCCGGCCAGCAGCCGTGCCGCGTTCAGCACCCAGATGCCGTCCGCGACCGCGCTGACCAGCGCCGCCACCGTGAACAGCGCCGCACCGAGGGTGAAGACGCGGCGGCGGCCAAAAAGGTCGGCCAGCGAGCCGCACACGAGCGTGAACGCCGCGAAGGTCAGGTTGTAGCCGGCGACCACCCACTGCAGGGACCCCGCCGACACACCCAGATCGCCCCCGATGCGCGGGACCGCCACCGCGGTGCCCGCGATCGACATGGCCAGCGCCAGGACGCCGAGCAGCACGGTGGCGGCGGTCACCGGCGGGCTCACCCGTCCCGCATGTCGTGCGGCGATGCTGATGGTGCTCACAACGTCCTCCCCGATTCGTCGGTGGGCACCATCCTGGAACCTCAAGTTAAGTTGAGGTCAAGCTTTTTGGGAGGACCTCGATGGCGAAGCTGAATCCGGCCGATCTGCTGACAGTCGGCGAGGTGTCGCGACGTACGGGGGTCGCCGTCAGCGCCCTGCGCTTCTACGAAGCGCAGGGGCTGATCTTCTCCCAGCGGACGGCGGGGAACCAGCGGCGCTACTCCCGGCACATGATCCGCCGCGTGTCGCTCATCCAGGTGGCGAAGCGGCTGGGCATCCCGCTGCGGGACGTGGCGGAGGTCTTCCGAGACCTCCCCCATGACCGCAGGCCCACCAGGCGTGAGTGGGAACGCATCGCGCGTACCTGGTCCGCCGACCTGGAGATGCGCCGCGCCGCTCTCGAACGGCTCCAGCGCGAGCTCACGAACTGCATCGGGTGCGGCTGCGTCTCCATGAGCGCCTGCCGGTTGCTCAATCCGTACGACGAGCTGGCGAGCCAGGGCCCCGGCGCGCACCGGCTCGACCCCCTTCCCGCGGACCCCGACTGAGATGACGGTCAAGAGCGACGGTCGCGGGCGGCGGCGACGGCGGCCTGACCGAGGCTGACCCCGCCGTCGTTCGGGGGGACGCGGTGGTGGGTGAGCACCGTGAAGCCGCGCTCCTCCAGCAGGGTCACGGCCCGGCCGAGCAGCAGCAGGTTCTGGAACACGCCGCCCGACAGGGCCACCGTGGACAGGCCCGTGGCGTGACGGATCCACGCGCATCCGGCGGCCACGATCCCGGCCACGGCGTTGTGGAACCGTGCGGCGACGACGTCGCGCGGGACACCCGCGCGCAGGTCGTCGGCGACCGCGCGGACCAGCTCCGCACCCGGGACGGCGAACCGCGTGCCCGAGGGAACGAGGCCGTAGGGATAGGCGTCGTCCACCGCGGGGTCGGCGAGCTGCTCGAACTCGACCGCCGCCTGGCCCTCGTAGGTGATCGTGTCGCGGACGCCCGCGATCGCCGCCACCGCGTCGAACAGGCGGCCCATGCTGGAGGTGGGGGGCGCGTTCCCGCCCCGGCGGGCCAGCGCGACGACGGCCGCCCACTGCCCGGTGTTGCGGCGTACGACGTCCAGGTCCTCGGGGACGTCTCCGTCGTAGGCGAGATCGAGGTAAGCGGCCGCCATGCGCCAGGGCTGCCGGATCGCGGTCGCGCCCCCGGGCATCGGCACCGGCGTCAGGTGGCCCGCCCGTTCGAAGCCGGCCAGGTCGGCGACGAGGAACTCGCCGCCCCACAACGTGCCGTCCGAGCCGTAGCCGAGGCCGTCGAAGGCCACCCCTGCGACCGGCCCGGCGACGCCGTTGTCGGCCAGGCAGGAGGCGACGTGGGCGTGGTGGTGCTGCACGCCGATGAGGTCCGCGTCCTGCTCGAGGGCCCACTTCGTGGACAGATATTCGGGGTGCAGGTCGTGGGCGACCACCTCGGGCGTGATGTCGAACAACCTCCGGAAGTGCTCGACGCCCTCGGTGAACGACCGCAGGGTCTCGTAGTTCTCCAGGTCGCCGATGTGGTGGGAGACGAACGCACGGTCATCCTTGGCCAGGCAGAACGTGTGCTTCAGCTCGGCGCCGCAGGCGAGCACGGGCCGGCGGGCCGTCCGGGCGAGCGGCAGCGGGTGCGGCACGTATCCCCGCGACCGCCTGATCGGCAGGTCGCGGCCCCGGAAGACCCGTACGACCGAGTCGTCCGTACGGATGTGGATGGGGCGGTCGTGGGTGAGGAAGGCGTCGGCGATGCCGCCGAGCCGTTCCAGAGCGTCGTCGTCCCGGTAGGCGATGGGCTCGTCGGAGACGTTGCCGCTGGTCAGCACGATGGGCCGGCCCAGCGCCCGGAGCAGCAGATGGTGCAGCGGGGTGTAGGGCAGCAGCACGCCCAGCCACCGGTTGCCCGGTGCTACGGACGGCGCGACGGGCGCGCCGGGCAGGCGCCGCAGCAGCACGACGGGGCGGGCGCAACCGGTCAGCAGGCGCTCCTCGGCCGGGTCCACCACGCACAGCCGCCGCACCGCGGCCACGTCGCCCGCCATCACCGCGAAGGGCTTGTCCTCGCGATGCTTGCGCGACCGCAGCGCCGCCACGGCGGGCTCGTCCGCCGCGAGCGCCGCCAGGTGATAGCCGCCGAGTCCCTTGACCGCCAGCACTCCGCCCTCCCGCAGCAGCCTCACGGCCCGCTCCAGCGGGTCGTCGCCGCCGTCGGGGCCGACGAAGCGCAGCCGGGGCCCGCAGGCGGGGCAGCACACGGGCTGGGCGTGGAAGCGCCGGTCGGCGGGGTCGTGGTATTCCCGGGCGCAGTCCGCGCACATCGGGAAACCGGCCATCGTCGTGTTGGCCCGGTCGTAGGGCACGTCGCGGACGATGGTGAAGCGCGGGCCGCAGCCGGTGCAGTTGGTGAAGGCGTAGCCGCACCTGCGGTCGGCCGGGTCGGTCAGGTCGCGCAGGCAGGCGTCGCAGGTCGCCGTGTCCGGCGAGACGAGCGCGTGCCGGTCCCCGCCGGCCGCGCTCGGCGCGATCACGAAGGTCCTGCGGCCGGTGACAGGCGCGGGGCCCGTGCTGATCCGCTCGATGACCGCCAGCGGCGGCGGGTCGCCGGTCAGCGCGGCGAGGAACTCCTCGACCGGCGCGCTGCCGCCCTCGACCTCGATGAAGACTCCGCGCTCGTCGTTGCCGACCAGCCCGGCGAGGCCGAGCCGCATTGCCAGGCCGTACACGAAGGGCCGGAAGCCGACCCCCTGCACGATCCCCTCGACCCGGACGGCGACGGCACGCCTGCTCACCCGCCCATTGTCTCAGTTGGGAAGGTCGAGCACGTCGTCGAGGGCGACGACCTCGATCAGATGGCGCAGGTAGGGGGTGAGGGCGACGATCCGGAAGGCCGTCCCGCGCTCCTCCGCGTCACTGTAGGCGTTCATCACGACGGCCATGCCCGATGAGTCGATGAAGTTCAGCCCCGCCAGGTCGAATTCGAGCACGTCGACGCCTTCTGCAAGCGTCTTGGCCACCTCGGCGGACGCGTCCTGCGCGGTGGTGTAGTCGAGCTCACCGGTCATCACCAGGCGTGCCGCGCCGGGCTCGGGAGTGAGCGACTCGACCTGCAACGGGGGCGTGTCCTGCATCAGACGCTCGTCTCTGTTCGCTGATCCGCACAGCACATCTGTGCCGCGGCGACGCCCTCGTTCAGCAGCGCCCGGGCGTGGGGGCAGTCTGTGAGTACATCATGGAAAACACGCAGCCCGAGCACGACGGACTCCGCAGGCACCTTCCTGGCCAGCAGCACCTGGCAGGTCCAGGTGACGAAATCGGTGAACAGCGCGGCGTCGTGGACGTACACCGCGGCGATCAGGAAGTCGGCGATGTAACCGAGATCCTCGGCGGTGTGCTCCAGTTGCCGCGCGCTGTAGCCGCCCATCGGGGCGTACGCCTCCTTGAGCGTGTCCATGACGCGGGCCAGCAGGTCGGCGCGGTGCCGGGTCAGGTACGCGTACTCCTCGCCACCGAGATGAACCGGGGCGTCGCCGTGGCCGTCGTGGGCGGCGGGGAAGGACGGCAGCCCGGCGGCGAGCCGGTCGGCCGCCGCGTCGGCGGTGGGCGCCCACGCGTCCGCGCCGAGCAGGCGGGCGAAGCGGCCGTCGACGCCGAACCCGGCCCCGCCGGCCAGCACGGGGATGCCCACGGCCTGGCAGGCCGCGATGGTGGCGTGCGCGCGGGGCAGCCGGGTCGGCAGCGTGCAGCCGAGCGCGACCACCTCGGGCCCGGTCTGGTGCAGGTGTGTGATCAGGTGCGGGCCGGGCACGCTGGCCCCCAGGAAGTCGACGTGCCATCCCCGCAGCCGCAGCACCTCCGCCATGATGCGGGTGGGCAGCGCGTGATATTCGCCGTCGGCGCAGGCGACGGCCACCCGGCCGCGGGTCGCCGTGGGCCGGACGCGCCCGCTGACGGCGGCCACCACGCGCTCGCTGACCGCGGTCGCTCCGTGCTCGCGCGCCACCGACCACTCGTTCGACGCCCACAGCTCGCCCACCCGGCGCTGGCCCGGGGCGACGATCCGCAGCAGCACGTCCTCGGCGGGGACGCCCTCGTCGATCAGGCCCAGGACCAGGTCGACCGCGCCGTACTCGTCGGCCCGGCCGATCAGGTCCAGGTAGCGCCCGGTGGCGGCCTCCAGGTCCTGAGTCATCACGATGTCTCCGTCCGTCCCGTCCCCGCGCGTACGGCGAGCAGGGCGCGGTCGTCCTGCTGCGCGCCGCCGCCCGCGCCGCCGCCCGCGCCGCCGCCCGGGCCGCCGCCCAGCCACTCGGTGCTGAGCTGCTCCAGCCGCTCCACCAGGGCCTCGACCGGCATTCCGGCGCAGGTCGCCAGCGCCTCCTTCAGCCGTTCCTCGCCGAACATCTCCCGGCCGCTCGGGCCGCCGAACGCCTCGGTGATGCCGTCGCTGTACAGCAGGCACACCTCGCCGGGCGCCAGGTCGAGCGTGACGGGCCGCAGGGCGATCTTCTTCAACGCGCCGAGGATGGAACCCCGGACCGCGACCTCCTCCACCGTGCCGTCCCGGCGCAGGACCAGCGGCGCCGGGTGCCCGGCCACGGCCAGGTCCACCAGCACGTGATCGCCGGGTGCGGTCCGCAGCGCCGCGAGGATCATCGTGACGTAGGAGTTCGGCGACGGGGAGGCGAGCAGCGACCGGTTGAGCAGTTCGAGCAGCCGGTCGGGACGGCTTTCCAGGAGCAGCAGCGTACGCAGGCTGTGACGGACCTGACCGGCCAGGACCGCCGCGCGGGCGCCCTTGCCGCAGACGTCGCCCAGGATGACCAGCGGCGGCCGTTCCACGATCCCGCTGTCGGGCGCCGGGTCGGGCAGGTAGACGTCGTAGAAGTCGCCGCCGATGGCTCCCGCCTGCTGCGAGGCCCGCAGCCGGCCGGCCAGCCGCATGCCCTCGATCTCCGGCAGCTCGGGCGGCAGCAGGTCGCCGCTCAGGATGGCGTTGATCGTGCTCTGCTCCCGGAACAGGGATGCCGCCGAGATCGCGGCACCGGCCCGGGTGGCGAGGTCGCGCGCCATCACCTGGTCGTCGTCGTCGAACGGCGGCCGTCCGGCGCGGCGGGCGAGCGCGATCGCCCCGGCGGGCACGCCGTTGCCGGGCAGCGGGAGCACCAGCAGGTGGCCGGCCGGACCGAACCCCTCCGGCAGCAGCCAGTCCGGCGCGCCGCCCGGGTCCTGTTGTCCTGCGACGCCGTGCCGCAGGCCCGCGAGCGCGTCGGTCAGGCCGGGCACCTCCGCCGCCGCCGCGGCCGGCAGGGCGCCCTCCTCCGGGCCGTACCGGCCGGAGACGGCACGCACCCACTCCATCCGGCGGCGGGAGGTGGGCGGCAGCAGCACGATCGCCATGTCGGACAGGAATTCGGCGCCCAGCTCCGTCGCGGCCCGGGCGCACCGGTGCGGGTTGAGCGAGGCGGACAGGCGACGGCCGGCCTCCAGCAGGAACTCGGTGCGCCGCGCCGCGCTCAGGTCGGTGAGGTACCAGGCGAGCCGGCCGCCGCTGACCGCCTCCGCGCGAATCCGGATCGCCCGGCCGCCGTGGATCACGGTCCGGCCCTCGGGGGCCGACGGGACGGAGTCGAGCGGCGCGGGTGCGGGCAGGCACGGCTCGACCCCCGGCACCAGGCGGGCCGCCGCCGCGTTGGCCAGCGTCACGACGCCGTCCGCGTCGCACAGCACGATGCCCTCGCCGCTGCCTTCGAGCAGCGCCGCCATGAGGTCGGGGACCAGGTCGGCCGAACCTGCGGCGCCTTTCACCCGTGCGTTCCCGTCATGGCCGCGTCCCCCGATTCCTGTTCGTCGCTCCAGACTACCTTTGCCCCGAAATCGGCAGGATGACGATGGACGGGGGTCGTGTTCCGGCCCGCGGCGGGGACGGCGGGGGGACGGCTGCGGCCCCGGCGCGCCGCGCCGGGGCCTGCTCCGCCCCCCTACTCGGCCCGGATGTTGTCGATGTGGAAGGTGCCGGGGCTCGCCCAGACGAACATGCCACGCACGTCCTTGAGGTCATCCGTCGTGCAGGACATCGCCGAGGTGAGGTCGATCTCCACCGTCCCCGTGCCGTCCTGGTTCTGCCAGCCCCAGGTGGACTGGCACCAGGCCCAGCCGGAGCCGGTCTGCAGCGCGACACTGGTCGAGGTGCCCGCGGCCCCCGTTTTGATGTCGTACTTCAGCGTGCCCTTGGCCGACAGATCGACGGGCTCGGGGAAGGCCGCGCCGAACCAGCCGCCGCCGGTCGCGTCCACCCGCAGCCCGTGGGTGCCGTCGGTGGCCCACTCGGCGGACTGCGCGACCGCGCCGGCGTCGCTCTGCCAGTCGCCGGGCGCCCAGCCCTGCACGCCGTCCTCGAAGGAGAACAGCCTGATCGCCGCGCCCGGGTCGGGCTTGACGGTCACCGTGATCGTGGCGGTGCCGGACCACCGCAGCAGGCTGTCACGCACCCGGTAGGTCGCCGTGGCCCGGCCGCTGAAGCCCTCCGCGGGGGTGAAGGCGACCGTCCCCGACGCGTCGGCGGTGAACGTGCCTCCGGTCACCGTCAGGCTCGCCTGACGGCCCGCCGTGGCCGGGTCGAGGTCGAGCGTCTCCGGCCTGATCCTGGCGAGGTACGCGATGTCGTTGGCGGTGGCGTTCACCGTGACCGGCGTGCCGAAGGTCGTGACGGCCGTGTCGTCGTCGGCCACCGGCGGGAAGAGCGGCGGCCTGCCGCGGATCGCCGCCGAGGCGTTGGTGATCGTCGTGCACACCGGGCCGGGGCAGTAGACGGTGAAGCCGTCGTAGTCGGGATAAAGCGTGCCGTCGTCCTGCGTGCCCGCGATCAGCCAGTACAGGAAGCCCGCCCCGCCGCCGGACACGAACGCGTCCGTCCACTCCCGGTAGACGGGGTTGCGCTCGGCCTTGCTCAGCAGGCCGAACTCGCCGAGCATCACCGGCTTGCCGATCCTGCGGCCGTCGGCGAGGTGCTTCTTGATCCAGGTCGTCCCCCAGGCGGCGTCCTTGCCCCATCCGTCCGGATAGAGGTGCAGGGACATCAGGTCCATCTTCGGCAGCTTCGCCAGTGCGACGGTGTCCACGCCCTCGCCGCAGTTGTCGGTCCAGTCGGAGCCACCGGGATCGGTGCAGTAGAAGCCCTCGTCACCCGCGCCCACCAGGTGCCTGGCGTCCACCGACTTGATGTGCCGGGACATCTCGTCCGCCCAGGCCGTGACGGTGGCCGTGGTGCAGCCGGGCGAGGTCGGATAGTTGCCCGACCCCTTGCACCGGGGTTCGTTGGCCAGCTCCCAGGCCATGATCGTGGGGTCGTCCTTGTAGGCGACGCCGGTCAGCGTGTTGACCCGGTTGAGCAGGTGGCTGATCCAGTCCTTGAACCAGCCCTTTATCGTCGGGTTCGTGTAGAAGTCGTCGTGATACCGGCCCTTGGCCCAGCGGACGTACTGGTCCATGCCGCCATAGGCGTTCCAGTTGTTGACGAACGGGATGACCAGCTTGATCCCGGACTGCCTGGCCTTCCACAGCACGTAGTCGAGGTGCTCCAGGCCGTCCGCCCCGTCGTTGTAGGCAGGCTCACTCCCATCCCAGTAGTGGAAGTAGACGCCGTCCGCCTTGCCCTGGATGGAGTCGGACCCGTCCTGGCCGCCGATGTCCAGCGACCCCCAGTTGCGGATCACGGACAGGTCGGCGGCCTTCGCGCGGGCGAACACGTCGTCCACCATCGCGTGCGACTTGTACATCAGGTAGTAGTTGTTGGTTCCGGCGAAGCGGAAGGGCTTGCCGTTCAGCGTGAGGTGGGCGCCCGCGCGTTTGACGAAGCCGGAATCCCCGGTCGCGGCGCTCGCCGTGGCCGGCGCGGCCGTCAGCCCCGCGAGCACGGCGGCCAACACGGCAGCCGTACGCAGTCCTCTCATCGACGCTCCTTGTGGTCGGGGAGGCCCGGGCCGATCAGGTGCCCGGGTCGTCGTCCTGCAACAGGACGAGGGCGGCGGCGCCGAACAGCCCGGCGTCGCGGCCCAGGGAGGTCGGGTCCACCCGCAGGCGCCGCAGGAAGCCGAGCCCGGCGTTCCTCTCGATCGCCTGCCTGAGCGGGTCGAACAGGATCGGCCCCGCAGCGGCCACGCCCCCTCCGATGACGACGTGGTCGAGGTCGAACAGGGCGGACGCCGTGAGCACGGCGGTGGCCAGCGCGCCGGCCGCGCGCCGGAAGGCGAGTGTGGCGGTGGGGTGCCCGGCCCGGGCGTCGGCGGCCAGCGCCCGCGCGTCCGCACCGGTCCAGCCGTTCGCGGCGGCCCACCGGACCATGCCGGGCCCGCTCGCGATGGTCTCGACGCAGCCGACGCCGCCGCAGGGGCACGGCTCGCCGCCGGGGTCGACCGTGATGTGGCCGATGTGCCCGGCGTTGCCGGTCGGGCCGACGTACGGCACGCCGTCGAGGACGAAGCCCCCGCCGACGCCGGTGGAGACCACCATGCCGAGCATGGCCCGGCTCCGCGCCGCACCGTCCTCGCTCAGGCCGCGCCACCACTCCCCGAGCGCCATGCACTGGGCGTCGCCCGCGAGCCGTACAGGCCGGCCGGGCAGCACCTCGCCGAGCGTGTCCACCAGCGGGAACTCGCGCCAGGCCGGGATGTTCACCGGGCTGACGGTGCCCCTGCGCGGGTCGAGCGGCCCGGCCGAGCCGACCCCGATCCCGTCGAGGCGGGCGGGCGGCACGCGCTCGGTGATCCGGCCCACGACCTCCGACAGCGTCCGGTCGGCCGATCCCGGGCCGCGCAGCGGCACCTCGGCGCGGGCCAGCATCTCGCCGTCGGGCGCGACGGCCGCGGCCGCGAACTTCGTGCCGCCGATGTCCACCGCGAGGACGGTCATCGCCGGGTCCCCGGCCACTCAACCACGCTGACTCCCGCCTCGTGCCTGACGAACGCGCCACTTAACCGGATAAGGTCCGGCCAAGGTATTCGGTGGGCGACCACCACGTCAACGGGCGATCACCGGCATGACCCCCTCGCGACCTTCACGAGTCCCGACCGGGGCGAGAAAGCGCAGCCTGGCACGGGTGAGCGGCCCGTCGCGGGGTAGGCCGCGACGGATCGGCCGAACCGGTTCAGCGGAGAAAGGTTCACCACGGCAGGGGGGTATCCATAATTCCGATGGGTTAGGTAGGGTTAGCGGGTGCATTTCGACTACACCATGGCGATCGGCTCGTTCCTGGTCGCCGTCGTCGTCGGCCTCACCGGCATGGGCGGCGGCGCCCTGATGACGCCCATGCTCGTGACCTTCTTCGGCGTGCCGCCCCTCGCCGCCGTCTCCAGCGACCTCGTCGCCGCCGCCGTCATGAAACCGGTGGGCAGCCTCGTGCACCTGCGCCGGGGGACGGTCAACCTGCGGCTCGTCGCCTGGCTGTGCGCCGGCTCGGTCCCCGCGGCGTTCTGCGGAGTGCTCATCGCCCGCGCCCTGGGCAAGGGCGAGGCCGTGCAGGAGGTGATCCAGAAGGGCCTCGGCATCGCCCTGCTCATCGCGGCCGGGGGCCTGGCCGTGCGCGGCTACCTCGCGATGCGCGACCGCGCCGAGGGCCGCACCCCCGCGACCGGCCGCCGCACCGCCGCCCCCGGCGAACCGGCCGCGACCGAGATGCCCTCCGTCACCGTACGGCCGCTGCCGACCGCGCTGGTGGGGGCCGTCGGCGGGCTGGTGGTCGGCCTCACCTCGGTCGGCTCAGGCTCACTCATCATCGTGGCCCTGCTGGCGCTCTACCCCGCGTTGAAGGCCAACCAGCTGGTCGGGACCGACCTGGTCCAGGCCGTGCCGCTCGTCATGTCGGCCGCGCTCGGACACCTGCTGTTCGGCGAGTTCACGCTGTCGGTCACGGTCGCGCTGCTGGTGGGCTCCATCCCCGGCGTCTACCTCGGCTCGCGGATCTCCTCGCGCGCCCCCGGCGGGCTGATCCGCCGCGTCCTGGCGTTCGTGCTGCTCGCGTCGGCGCTGAAGATGTTCGGCGCCGGCAACACCCAGACCGTCTGGGCGCTGGTCGCCGTGCTGCTGCTCGCCCCGGCCTTCTGGATGGTCCTGCGTGTGCGGTGCGGACTGCCCGCGCTCCCCTGGAGGCGGGAGGCTCAGGCCGCCGGGAGGTGACGGCGCAGGAAGTCCATGGCCAGCCCCCACGCCGTACGGCCCGCCTCCGGGTTGTGGAACATCGGCGCGAAGAAGTTGTGGAAGGCGTGGCCGGCCTCCTCCTGGACGTGGACCTCCACGTTCGGCCGTCCGGCCGCCGCCTCCTCCACGACCGCCACCCTGTCGCGGGGGATGTAGGGGTCCCGGCCGCCGAAGTGGAACTGGATCGGGCAGCGGACGTCGCCCATCAGCTGCGGCGCGTCCGGCACGGCCGAGCCGTAGAAGGACACCACGGCCGACAGGCCGCTCCCGCCGGCGCCGGCCGCGACCGCGTAGGCCAGCGAGCCGCCGAGGCAGAAACCGAGCGCGCCGGTCCCGCCCGTCACCTCGGGCCGGGCCGCGAGCGCGGCCAGCGCGGCGGCGCAGTCGTCCGCGGCCTTCTCAGGGTCCAGATCCGCCGACAGCTCCAGCGAGGCGCGCAGCCCCTCCTCGTCGTGAGCGGCCGCCCAGCCGGGCCGCAGCCGCCAGAACAGGTCCGGCACGCCCACGACGTAACCGAGCTCGGCGAGGTCGGCGGCGACCGCCCTGATGTAGTCGCTCACGCCCCAGATCTCCGGGATCAGCAGCAGCCCCGGGCCGCTCCCCCGCTCCGGAATCCACAGGCGCAGGTCGAAGCCGCCGTCCGCGATCGTCACCGTCTGCGTGCGCTCGGGCATCGTTCCTCCCATCCGCGTGCCGACGGCGATCATACGCGTCGCGTCCTACAGGTCGCGCAGCGCGGGAAGCAGTTCCTTCTCCGACCACTCGAAGAACTCCCGCTGGCGCTCCCGTCCGACCTGCACGATCGCGAGGTGGGTGAAACCGGCCTCGGTGTACTGCCGCACGGCCTCGACCACGGCGCCGACGTCCGCGCCGCAGGGCACCTTCTCCGCCACGTCCTCCGGCCGTACGGTCTCGGTCGCGGCGGCGAAGTTGACCGGCGCGGGCAGCTCCGACATGACCTTCCAGCCTGCCACCGACCAGCGCCACAGGCGGTGCGCCCGCTCGACCGCGGCGTCCTTGTCAGGGTCGTAGCAGACGGCCAGCTGGCCGTAGACGGGCTTGCCCTCGCCGCCGGACGCGGCGAACTTCTCCACCAGCGACCCGTCCGGGTCGGTCGCCACGAGGCCGTCGGCGAGCTCGGCCGCGATGTCCACCGACTGCTCGCCGGACGCGGCGACCGCGATGGGCACCGGCCGTTCCGGCAGGTCGAACAGCCGGGCCGAGTCGATGTCGAAGTACTCGCCGCGGTAGTTGCGGTAACCGCCCTGGAAGAGCTCCTTGATGACCTCGATGGCCTCGCGGAACATCTCGTGCCGGGTGTTGACCGGCGGCCAGCCGTGCCCCACCACGTGCTCGTTCAGGTTCTCGCCCGCGCCCACGCCGAGGGTGAAGCGGCCGTCGCTGAGCGCTCCCATCGTGGCCGCCTTCTGCGCCACCACCGCCGGGTGATAGCGCATGATCGGGCACGTCACGTATGTCATCAGCGGCAGCCGTTCGGTGGCCTGCGCCGCCGCGCCCAGCACCGACCAGGCGTACGGAGAGTGGCCCATCTCCTCCAGCCACGGGAAGTAGTGGTCGGAGATGACCGCGTAGTCGAAGCCCACGCGCTCGGCGGTGACCGCGTCCTCCACCAGCTCCTTCGCGGGCGTCTGCTCGCACATAAGGGTGAAACCGATCTCTGCCATACGGCCACCCCTACCCATGTCCGCGCCAGTCAGACGGCGCGGTGGTACTGGTCGGGCCGGCGCCCGGCCGCCCCCAGCTCGCGCGCCGCGAGGTTCGGCCAGTAGGGGTTGCGCAGCAGCTCACGGCCGAGCATGACCGCGTCGGCCCGCCCGGAGGCGACGATCTCCTCCGCCTGGCGCGGCTCGGTGATGAGGCCGACGGCCGACGTGGGCAGATCGGTCTCCGCCTTCACCCGGGCCGCGAACGGCACCTGATATCCCGGCTCCACGGGGATCCGGGCCTTCGGCGCGTTGCCGCCCGTCGAGACGTCGAGCAGGTCCACTCCGTGGGCGAGCAGCTCCTTGGCCAGCCGCACGGTGTCGTCGGCCGTCCAGCCCTCGCGGGGGTCCTCGGGGTTCTCGCTCAGCCAGTCGGTGGCCGAGACCCGGAAGAACACCGGCAGCTCGTCCGGCCACTCGGCGCGCACCGCGTCGACCACCTCCAGCGCGAAGCGGGCGCGGCCGGCGAAGGAGCCGCCGTACGCGTCGGTGCGCCGGTTGCTGAACGGCGACAGGAACTCGTGGATCAGGTAGCCGTGGGCGCCGTGGATCTCCACCACCCGGAAGCCGGCCGCGAGCGCGCGGCGCGCGGCCGCCGCGAAGCCGTCCACCAGCCGCCGGATGTCCGCCTCGCTCAGCTCGTCCGGCACCGGGTGGCCCTCGTCGAACGGGATCGGGCTGGGCGCGACCGGCCGCCAGCCGTGGTCGTCGGGGCCGACCGGCGCGCCGCCGCGCCACGGACGGTCGGTGGACGCCTTGCGCCCGGCGTGGGCGAGCTGGATGCCGGGCACCGCGCCGTGCTCGGTGAGGAACCGGGTGATGCGGCCGAACTGTGCTTGTTGGCGCTCGTTCCACAGCCCCAGGTCGGCGGGGCTGATCCGGCCCTCGGGGGACACGGCGGTGGCCTCGACCATGATCAGCCCGGCCCCGCCCACCGCCCGGGAGCCGAGATGGGTGAGATGCCAGTCGGTGGGCACGCCCTGCCCCGGCCCCTCCACGGCCGCGCTGTACTGGCACATCGGCGACATCCAGGCGCGGTTGGGAATGGTCAGGTTCCGCAGGGTCAGGGGCTCGAACAACGCGCTCACGCCGCGCTCCTCTCATCGGGACCCTTGTACGATAGCTCTCGTAGTACGCCATGTGTCAAACTACGAAGACCTTCGTACAAGAGGAGGCCCGATGACCCCTCAGCCCCGGACGCTCGACCATCCGGACCGGTCCGAGATCCGGCTGGAGGACGTGCTGCACGCGCTCTCCGACCCCGTACGCCTGCAGGTGGTGCGCTTCCTTGCCGCCGGCGGCGAGTCCTCCTGCTCGGCGATCGACCTCGCGGTCAGCAAGTCGACGACCACCCATCACTTCCGGGTGCTCCGCGAGGCGGGCGTGATCAGGCAGGTCTACCGGGGGACGGCGAAGATGAGCTCCCTGCGCCGCGAGGACCTCGACGCCCTCTTCCCCGGCCTGCTCGACACCGTGGTCACCGCGTACGACGCCCAGCGGGCCAGGCTCTCGTAACTGCCCAAATCAACTTGACCAGTTACGCCCCTTTGCCGTACCTTGGTAACTGCCAAAGAAATTTAAGACAGTTACAACGGCGACCTGGACGGTAATGATGTTCTACGACTACTCCCTGGCCACCGAGCGCGTCACCGAGTTGCACCGCGAGGCCGACAACGCACGCGTCGCCAGCCGCCTGGTCGCGGCCAGGCGCTGGTCGCGCCTCGCGTCCTGGGCGCAGCGTCAGGCCCAGCGGGCGAGCCACGACCTGGGCTGACGGCCGTCACCGCGTCGGTCCGGAAGGGAAGGGCCGATGCGTACGACACGCGACATCCGCACGGCGGTGGTGAAGCCGGTCATCGGCGCCCTCATGGAGGACGCGGGCACCGGCCTCGACTACGGCACCCGGCCCGACCGCCTGCCGGGCCTGCTCACTCCCCTTGACCGTTTCTTCGTCCGCAACCACGCCCCGACCCCCCGTCTCGACGCGAGAACCTGGACGCTGCGCGTCGAGGGCGGCGGTGTGCGCCGCACCGTCCGTTACACCTACGACGACCTGTGGCGCCGGTTTCCGCTCGTGTCCGTCGTCCGCACGCTGGAGTGCGCGGGCAACCGGCGCGCCCTCTTCGGCGCGGAGCACGGCCACCGCTTCGGCGGGGTGCAATGGGGCCGCGGCGCGATCGCGACCGCCGAGTGGACCGGGATCCCGCTGCGCGACCTGCTCGAACCGGCGGGCCTGACGGACGCCGCCGTCGAGGTGATGCCGGAAGGGCTCGACGAGGCGCGCGGGCGCCGCCCGATGCCCCTCGCCAAGGCCCTGGCCCCCGACACCCTGCTCGTGCTCGCCATGAACGGCGAGATCCTGCCGCCCGACCACGGCTTCCCCGCCCGCGTGGTGGTCTCCGGCTGGCTCGGCGCGGCGAGCATCAAGTGGGTGGGCCGGATCGAGGTGTCCGACGGGCCGCTGCGCGTGCCGTGGAACACCGAGGACTACGTGGTCGTCGCCCCCGGCCGGCCGGCCGCGCCGATCACCTCCACGCCGGTCGCGAGCCTGGTCGAGCTGCCCTGGCCCGGGCGACTGCCCCCAGGCCCGCAGACGATCCGCGGCCGGGCGTACGCAGGGGAGGACCGCGTCGCCGCCGTCGACTACCGGATCGACGACGGCCCCTGGCGGCCTGCCGCCCTCGACGGGCCCGACCTCGCGGGCGTCTGGACCCGCTGGCGGTTCCCCTGGGATCCCTCCCCCGGCGCGCATGTCGTGCGAGTGCGGGCCACCGACGAGCACGGCCGCTCTCAGCCCGAGGCCACCCCCTGGAACGACCTCGGCTACTGCCACAACTCGGTGCTCCCCCACCCCGTGCTCGTGGCCTGACGGGGCTCAGGGGACGAGCACCACCTTGCCCGTGGTCGCGCGGGTCTCCAGGGCGGCGTGCGCGGCGGCGGCGTCCTTGAGCGGGAAGCTCTGCACCAGCGGGACCAGCGCGCCCGACCCCGCGGCCGCCAGCGCCCGCTCCTCCAGGCCCCGCAGGCCGCCCGGCCGCTTCAGCACCCGGGGGCCGACGGCCACCGCCGCGGTGATGCCGCGCGCGTACAGGTCCTCCGTGGTCAGCGCGGTCGGGCCGCCCTGCGCGTCCGCCCAGCCGAACAGCACGATCCTGCCGCCGACGCCGAGCAACTCCAGGGTCGTGCGCCCGAGGTCCCCACCGACGCCGTCGAGCGCCAGCGTGATCTCCCGGTCGCCGAGAAGCGCCCTCACCTCGTCGGGCCAGCCGGGAGCGGTGTAGTCGACGGCGTGGTGTGCCCCCAGCGTCAGCACCCGGCGGGTCTTCTCCTCGCCGCCCGCGAGCCCGACGACCGTGGCGCCGGCCCCCACCGCCGCCTGCACGAGCAGGTTGCCGATGCCCCCGGCCGCCGCCGTCACCAGGACGACGTCGTCCGCCCGGATCTCCGCGACGTCGAGGATGCCCATGGTCGTCCGGCCGGTGCCGATCATCGCCACCGCCTCGCCGTACCCGAGACCGTCCGGGATCTCGTGGATCGCCGAGGCGTCCCGTACGGCCAGTTCGGCATAGCCGCCGGGAGCCATGCCGAGGTGGGTCACCACCCGCCTGCCGACCAGGCCGGGATCGGCCCCCGGGCCGACGGCGTCGACGACCCCGGCGACCTCCCGGCCGGGGATCGTGGGCAGGTCGGGGACGGGGATCGGGCCGCCGGCGTACTTCCCGGCCCGCAACGTGGTGTCGACCAGGTGCACCCCCGCCGCCCGTACGGCCACGCGGACCTGGCCGGGCCCCGGCTCGGGATCCTCGACCTCCTCGTAGACGAGATTCTCGACGGGACCGAAGGCGTGAAGTCGAATGGCGTACATGTGTCCCGTTATAGAGCTCCGAACCACGCCCCCACATCGGACGATGGTCCTAGGTCTCCCGCGGCCCGATAGGTGGAGTCACAGAGTTATGGCGTTCTTCGTTGGGTTTTTTCCCGGCGGCCCTTATGCTCGCACCAAGTCCTCTTTACTACCGTGAGTGAGGAGATGTTGCGTGGCTGATGACGCGCCGCCACCCGGTATCGATGCGCGCGTCCCCAATCCCGCGCGCATGTACAACTACTTTCTCGGCGGAAAGGACAATTTCGCGGCCGACCGGGAAGCCGCCGAGCGGGTCATGCAGGTCGCGCCCGAGGCCCCCGCGCTCGCCCGCCGCAACCGCGCCTTCCTGCGCCGGGCCGTACGCCACCTGGTGGCCGAGGCCGGGATCCGGCAGTTCGTGGACATCGGCACCGGGCTGCCGACCGAGGGCAGCGTCCACGAGGTGGCACACGAGATGGACCCCGGCGTCCGGGTGGCGTACGTGGACAACGACCCGGTCGTACTCGCGCACTCCCGGGCCCTGTTGTCGGGCACCGCCGCCACCACCGTCACCGTGCAGGGGGACCTGCGGCGCCCCGAGGAGATCCTGGCCGAGCCGGAGCTGCGGTCGGTGATCGACCTCGCGGAGCCGGTCGCGATCCTGCTCGTGGCCGTGGTGCACTTCCTCTCCGACGACGACAAGCCGACGGAGCTCGTGGCCCGCCTCAGGGAGTCCGTCGCCCCGGGAAGCCACCTCGTGCTGTCGCACGTCACCGACGAGGAACGGGCCGGCGACGCCCGCGAGGGGGCGGCCGTCTACCGGCAGGCCAGCAGCGGTGTCACGCTGCGGAGCCGCGAGCAGATCCACGAGCTGTTCGACGGTTTCCAGCTCATCGAACCGGGGCTCGTCCCGCTCGACGACTGGCGGCCCGACGACGAGAACCTGCTCGCCCGGCAGGCCCGTCGCCACCTGCCCACGTGGTTCCTCTGCGGGGTCGGGCACGCGCTCTGAAAAGGCCGTGAATATTGTGTTACGTCCTGTGTGTACTTGTTTCTTCCTTTAGGTGTGATACGCCAGGCTATGCGGCATGCTCAAGCGCACCAGGCTGTTCGGGCAGAAGACCCGAATCACTTTCACCCTGCCCGTTGACGAGCCCTCGGGGACGGTCAGCGTGGTGGGCGACTTCAACGAGTGGCTGCCCGGCCGCCACGAACTGCTGCGGCGCAGGAACGGCACCCGTACCGTGTCGGTGATCCTCCCGCCCGGCGCGCACCGGTTCCGCTACCTCGCGACGGGCGGCGTGTGGTTCGACGACGACAACGCCGACCAGGTGGACGACCAGGGCAGCGTGCTGCACCTCTGACAGACAGGGACACCGTTTCCCCCGCCGGAAGCAGGGCATACGGGGAGACCATGAAGGCAGTTACCTGGCACGGCAAGCGCGACGTACGGGTGGAGGAGGTCCCCGACCCGGCCATCAAGGAACCCACCGACGCGATCATCCGGGTCACCACGACCGCGATCTGCGGCTCCGATCTGCACCTCTACGAGGTGCTCGGCCCGTTCATCGGCGAGGGCGACGTCCTCGGCCACGAGCCGATGGGCATCGTCGAGGAGGTCGGCGCGGAGGTCACCCACATCTCCCCCGGCGACCGCGTCGTGATCCCGTTCAACATCTCGTGCGGCCACTGCTACATGTGCGACCGCGCGTTGTACGCCCAGTGTGAGACCACCCAGGTCCGTGAGTACGACACGGGCGCCGCGCTCTTCGGCTACACGAAGCTGTACGGCGAGGTGCCCGGCGGCCAGGCGCAATACCTGCGCGTCCCGCAGGCGCACTTCGGGCCGATCAAGGTGCCGCACGGGCCGCCGGATGAGAGGTTCGTCTACCTCTCCGACGTGCTGCCCACCTCCTGGCAGGCCGTCGAGTGGGCCGAGGTGCCCGACGGCGGCAGCGTCACGGTCTTCGGCCTCGGCCCGATCGGGCAGATGTCCGCCCGCATCGCACGCCACCGCGGCTACCGGGTGATCGGCGTGGACATCGTCCCCGAACGCCTGGAGATGGCCCGGCGGCACGGCATCGAGGTGATCGACGGGAACGAGACCGACGAGGTGCCCGAGGCGATCCGGTCGATGACCGGAGGCCGGGGCACCGACTCGGTGATCGACGCCGTCGGCATGGAGGCGCACGGCTACACCGTGGGCAAGCTCGCCCAGACGGTCACCGGGATGCTGCCCGACAAGGCCGCCGCCGCCATGATGACCCGGGCCGGCCTCGACCGGCTCGCCGCCCTGCAGGACGCCATCGAGACCGTACGCCGCGGCGGCACGATCTCGATCAGCGGTGTGTACGGCGGGATGACCGACCCCATGCCCATGCTGCAGCTGTTCGACAAGGGCGTCACGCTCAGGATGGGCCAGGCTCACGTCAAGCGGTGGGTGGACGATCTCATGCCGCTCCTCACCGGCGACGGCGATCCCCTGGGGGTCGAGGACCTGGCGACCCACCGCCTGCCGCTCGACCAGGCCCCGCACGGCTACGAGATCTTCCAGAAGAAGGAGGACGGCGCGATCAAGGTGCTGCTCAAGCCCTGACGATCAAGCTCTGACGATCAAGCCCTGACGGCCGCGGCCCGCCTGACCCGGCCGCGTACGGCGGTGCCGAGGAAGACCGCCCCGAACACCAGACCCACGAACAGGGCGATGGAGGCCCCGGTCGCGACGTTCCACTGCGTGGAGACCCACACGCCCGCAAGGGCGCACGCGACCCCGATCGCGGCGGCGAGCGGGAACAGCGGCGCGAGCCTGTCGGTGAGCAGGCGGGCGGTCGCGGCCGGGCCCACGATCAGCGCCACGGCGAGGATCGTCCCCAGCGCGGGCACCGTGGCGACCACGGTCACCTCGACGACCGCGAGCAGCGCGAAGTCCAGCAGCACGGTGGGCAGCCCGAGCGCCGCCGCCCCCACCGGGTCGAACGCCGCGAGCAGCAGTTCCTTGCCCACCAGGGCGAGCAGGAGCAGCACGCCCGCGGCGACGGCGGTGGTCGCCACCAGGTCGCCCGTGCCGACGGCGAGGACGTCGCCCACCGTGTAGGCCGCCAGGTCCTTGGTGAAGCCGTCCTGGGCCGACACCAGCACCACGCCGAGCGCGAAGCCGCCCGACAGCGCGATGCCGGTGGCCGTGGTGAAGTCCTGCCCCCGGCCCCGGCCGAACACGAGGACGGCGGCGACCACCAGCAGCCCGAACAGCCCACCGCCGAGGTAGAGGTTCACCCCGAGCAGGGCGGCGACGACGATGCCGGGGAACGTCGCGTGCGTCAGGGCCATCGTGAAGAACGGCAGCCGCCGCGCGATCACGAAGACCCCGACCACCCCTCCCAGGGCGCCGACCAGGACGGCCTCGACGAGGGCCCGGTGGACGGTGGAGTCGAGCCAGTTCACGCCGCCTCCAGGACCGAGCGGCGGCGGGCCCGGCTCAGGCCCGCCTTCCTGCGGACGAACCCGGCGGCGTGGGCCAGGCCGTACATCGCCACCAGGACGAGCACCACGGTCGCGCCGGAGGCGAGCCTGACGCCGTATCCGACCGACGCCTCGTAGCTCACGACGAGCCCGAGCCACCCGGCGGCCGCGCCGACGAGGCAGGCCAGCGGCACGATGACCGCGAGCCGGTCCGACAGGCTGCGCGCCGCCGCGGCCGGCACGATGAGCAGCGCGATCACGAGGACCGTGCCGACCGCCTTGACGGCGGCCACGACGACCAGCGCGACCGCGACGTTCAGCACGAGGTCGAGCAGGCCCACGCGCACACCGGCCGCCTGGGCGCCCTCGGGGTCGAAGGCGCGCAGCAGCAGCGGCCGCCGCAGCACCGCCAGCAACGCCACGACCACGACCGCCACGACGGCGGTCTGCGCGAGCTGCGCCTCGGTGACCGTCAGCACCCGCCCGAACAGGAACGCGGTGAGGTCGGAGGTGAAGCCCGTCTGCCGCGACACCAGCACCACGCCGACCGCGAACAGCGTCGTCAGCAGCATGGCGAGCGCGGCGTCCTCGCTCACCCGGCGGCGCTGGGTGAGCAGCGTGAGCAGGACGGCCGTGAGGACCCCGGCGGCCAGCGCGCCCCAGAAGATGCCGCCGTCTCCGGCCATGAGGTGGCCGATGACCACTCCGGGAAAGACGGTGTGCGTCAGGGTGTCGCTGACGAAGGCGAGCCGGCGCAACAGCACCAGCACGCCGACCGTGCCCGCGAGCGCGCCGAGGACGACCAGTTCGACCAGCGCGCGGGCCATGAACGGCAGGTGGAAGGGTTCGAAGAGAATCATGTCTGGGTCACGATCACGCGGTCGCCGCGCAGTTCGAGCGCGTGCCCGCCGTACGTCGCGCGCAGCCGCTCGGGCGTCAGCACGTCGCCGGTCGGGCCGAACCCGAACTGGTGCCGGTTGAGCAGGCACACCTCGTCGCAGGCGAGGTGCGCGATGGCGAGGTCGTGGGTGCTGACGACGACGGAGGCGCCCTGCGCCTTCAGCGCACCGATCGCCTCCAGCAACGCGTGCTGGCTGACCGCGTCCACGCCGTTGAACGGCTCGTCGAGCAGCAGCATCCGCGGCTTGGCGGCGATGGCCCTGGCCAGCAGCACCCGCTGGCGCTGCCCGCCCGACAGCGTGCCGAACCGGTCGCGGGCCCGCCCGGCCAGCCCGACCCGCTCCAGGGCGTCGGCCACCTCGGCCCGGTCGGCGGCGGAGGGGCGGCGCAGCCAGCCGATCCGCCGGTAGCGGCCCATCATCACCACCTGCTCGACCGACACCGGGAAGTCCGGGTCGAGCGTGTCGGCCTGCGGCACGTAGGCGACGTCGCGGCGGGCCTGCGCCGGGGGCCGGCCCAGCACCTCGATCCGGCCGCGCACGACCGGCACCAGGCCGAGCAGCGCCTTGATGAACGTGGACTTCCCGGCGCCGTTCGGACCGATCAGCGCCACGGCCTCGCCCTCGTGGACGACGCCGTCCAGTTCTTCCAGGACCGGGACGTCGCCGTAGGCCACGCTCGCCCGGTCGAGCACCAGGGTCGGCGCGCGCTCGCTCATGCGGCGGTCCCCCTCAACGCGTTGACGATGGTGTCGGTATTGTGCTCCTCCATTTGCAGGTAGGTCGCACCGGCCGACCCCTCGGGGCCCAGCGAGTCGCCGTACAGCGCGTCCTCCCCGGCCACGACGGTCACTCCGGCCTCCCGGCCGATCGCCTCGGCCGTCTTGGGCGGCAGCGACGCCTCCGAGAAGATCGCGGCCACCCCGGTCGCCTTGATCTTGGCGACGAGGTCGGACACCTGCTTGGCGGACAGCTCGGCCGAGGTGTCGAAGCTCGGGATGATCGAGCCGACGAACGTCAGCTTGTAACGGTCGAGGTAGTAGCCGAAGGCGTCGTGGTTGGTCACGAGCTTGCGCCGGTCGGCGGGGATCGACTCGATCTTCTTGGCGATCTCGCCGTCGAGCGCGTCCAGCTTCGCGTCGTACGCCACCCGGTTGGCCTGGTAGGCCGCGGCGTCGCCCGGATCCGCGGCGGCGAACCCCTTCTCGATCGTGGCGGCCATCGTCTTGACGTTCAGCGGGTTGTGCCAGATGTGCGGATCGCCGTTGCGGATCCGTACGCCCCGGGAGGCGTCGACGACCGGCCCGTCGAAACCGGCGGCCGAGATCGTCTCGTCCAGCCATCTCTCCAGGTCCACCCCGTTCTTGACGAGCACGTCGGCCTCGGCGATGGCCTGCATGTCCGCCGGGGACGGCTCGTAGTCGTGGGGATCGACGTTCGGCTTGAGCAACTGGTGGACCCTGACCCGGTCGCCACCGACGTTGCGGGCGAAGTCGGCCACCTGCGTGGTGGTCGCCACCACCTTCAGCGGCTGGGCCGGATCGGAAGGGGAAGGGGGCCTGTCCCCGCCGCCGCACCCGGCGGCGAACAGCACGAGCAGGGCGGCGGACGACAACGTACGGGCGAGCGGCGAGAGCACGACGAATCCTCGAGTCGGCATATCAAAGTCAGTGCATCAGGGGAAACATCCCTTCCAAATGTCTCGCAAATGAAAATCATTGTCAACTTAGGACACTTCGGCCTGACGATCACGACCCGGCCGGACACGAGGGCGCTACCCCCGGCCTGAGATCGCCGCCTTCGTCCGTGCGGCCGTGGACGTCGCGGACAGCACGGCCCGGGCCGTGCCGGGGTTGTCGGCGAAGACGCCGTCCACGCCGAGGTCGTAGAGCATCGCCAGCCAGCCCATCACGTCGCCGGTCGCCCGCGCGTACGCAGGAGAGGCCGGGTCGCCTCGCCTGAAGTCGGCCGGGAGCTGGGCGTTCTCGTCGCGCACGGTCCACACGTGCACGTCGAGCCCGGCCCGGTGAGCGTCCCGCACCAGCGTCGTGGGGGCGAGGAGGCGGCCGTCGGGTCCCGTGGGGACGACCCGCGAGGTCGCCACGCCGATGCCGTCCGCGTACGTCGCGACCTCCGCGAGCCCATCGGGCGTGACCATCCGGTCGTACGGGGCGCCGGAGCCGCCGACGAGCTGGATCAGCGGCAGCCGGGTCTTCCCGCGCAGCTCGCGCAGGTTGGCCGCTTCGAACGACTGGATGAAGACCGGGTCGTGCCGGTCGCGCCAGCCGTGCCGGCCCAGCACGTCGAGCAGCGGCCCCTCCAGCGGCAGGCCGATGGAGGCGAAGTAGGTGGGGTGCTTGGTCTCCGGATACACGCCCACGCCGTGCCGCCTGGCCAGCTCCACGACCTCGTCGAACGTCGGGATCGGGGCCAGGCCGTCGAAGGCGGCGTTGCCGGGGCGCAGGTCGGGGATGCGCTCGACGGCCCGCAGCGTGCGCAGTTCGTCGAGTGTGAAGTCCTCGGTGAACCAGCCGGTGACCGCAACGCCGTCGATGGTCTTGGTCGTGCGGCGGCCGGCGAACTCGGGGTGGCTCGCCACGTCGGTGGTCCCCGAGATCTCGTTCTCGTGGCGGGCCACCAGGACGTGGTCCTTGGTGGAGACCAGGTCGGGCTCGATGTAGTCGGCCCCGAGCGCGATCGCCGTCTCGTACGACGACAGCGTGTGCTCGGGCCGCAGGGCGCTGGCGCCCCGGTGGCCGATGACGACGGGTCCGGTCTTGTGTGACACAGCGGCCACCGTATACACGTACGGCTCCCGCGCCGGGACGCGGGAGCCGTACGAGGACGGGGGAACCGTCGGTGCCTCGTGGATCAGACCTGGCCGGCCTTCTCCAGAGCGGTGCAGCAGGTGTCGACCATCAGGCGGGCGACGACGTAGGGGTCGACGTTGGCGTTGGGGCGCCGGTCCTCGATGTAGCCCTTCTTGTCCACCTCGACCTGCCACGGGATGCGGACCGAGGCGCCGCGGTCGGAGACGCCGTAGCTGAACTTGTCCCACGGGGCGGTCTCGTGGTGGCCGGTGAGGCGGTCCTCGATGCCGTGGCCGTAGTTCTTGACGTGCTCCATGGCGTTGTCGGCCAGGGCCTCGCACGCGGTGATGATCGGGTCGTAACCCTCACGCATGGCCTTGGTGGAGAAGTTGGTGTGCGCGCCCGCGCCGTTCCAGTCGCCCTTCACCGGCTTCGGGTCGAGCGTGGCGGCGACGTCGAACTCCTCGGCGGTGCGGTAGAGCAGCCAGCGGGCGACCCACATGTGGTCGCCGACCTCCAGCGGACCCGCGGGCCCCACCTGGAACTCCCACTGGCCGGGCATGACCTCGGCGTTGATGCCGGAGATCGCGAGGCCGGCGGCCAGGCAGCGGTCGAGGTGCAGCTCGACGATGTCACGGCCGAACACCTCGTCGGCGCCGACCCCGCAGTAGTAGCCGCCCTGCGGGGCGGGGAAGCCGCCCAGCGGGAAGCCGAGCGGGCGGCCCTCCTTGAAGAAGGTGTACTCCTGCTCGATGCCGAACCACGAGTCCTGCTCGGCGAACCGCTCGGCCACCTCGACGAGCGGGGCGCGGGTGTTGCTGGCGTGCGGGGTCATGTCGGTGTGCAGGACCTCGCACATGACCAGCACGTTGTCACCGCCGCGGATCGGGTCGGGGCAGGTGAACACCGGCTTGAGCACCAAGTCGGAGGAGTGACCGGTGGCCTGGTTGGTGCTGGACCCGTCGAAGCCCCACAGCGGCGGCTCGGCGCCGTCGGCAAGGACCTTGGTCTTGGAGCGGAGCTTCGCGGTCGGCTCCGTGCCGTCGATCCAGATGTACTCGGCCTTGTAGGTCACGTCGATCCCTTTCGAACGAGGCGGCCTGGCGTTCGTCCGCCACGTCGAGATTGCCGTTCTGGGATTTCGTAGCTTTTGCCCGTTTGTGAACACGGTGTTAACGCGCATCCTTTGCCTTGGCCCTGCTGTGACCCGACGCACATGATCCGCGTCCCTGCGGGCAGTCGGAGAAGCGTCCACGAATCGCAACCGCACGGCAACCAGTATTTGGGAGTGAGGGCAGATGGTCTTATTGGGCCTGCTTCTGATCCTGATCGCGGCGGCGGCCGTCATCGAGGTGTCGGTCAACGACACCGCGAACACCATGCCGATCACGGTCCTGGACCGTACGTTCAATCTCAGCCCGTTCGAGCTGTTCATCGCCGGCGTCGTGACCGCCGCCGTGTTCGTCGCCGGCCTGCTGCTCATCACCGGCGGCATGCGCCGTGCCGCCGTCAAGCGCCGCCGGATGCGTGAGACGCGCCTGGCGGAGCGGGACCGCGTGTCCCGCCTGGAGGCCGAGAAGCGCGACCTGGAGCGCCGTCTCGAGACGACCTCGACGACCTCGACGACCTCGGCCACCTCGGCGTCCGCCCCGGCCGCCGAGCCCGTCACCAAGCAGTATCCGAAGGTCGACCGGGACCGCGACGGCGTCGACGACCGGGCCGAGCGCGCGGAGCGGGCCGAGCGTCCCACCGCACCGCACAACCGCCTCTCCGTACCCGCCCAGCAGTCGTCCCCCGACCAGCTGGTGGCGGGCGGGCGTCACGCGTCCGACGAGCGCCGCGCCTGATCCGTCATGCCGGGGGTGACACTCGCCCGTCCGGTCATGACCGGACGGGCTCGGGGGCCCGCTCGGGGAGCCGAGCCCTGCTGACGTCCCGCCCCTGCGCGCACGCCAGCTCCGCGAACGTGATCGCGTTGCGCACGGCGGCGCCACCGGGGTCGTTGTTGAAGTAGACGTAGGCGTCCGGCACGTCCCCCAGGCGGTCCACCCAACTGCGCAGCGCACGCCGCCCGTAGTTGGGCCAGGGTTCCGCCCCTCCCTCGTGGAAGCGCAGGTAGACCCAGTCGGCCGTACGCCACAGGGGCCCGGCCGGCCGGCCGAGCCGGTCCGCCCAGCACAACGCCGCCCCGAACTCGGTCAGCAGGGCGCGGATCTCGTCGGTCCACCACGAGGCGTGCCGCGGCTCGACGGCGACCCGTACGGCACGCGGAAACCGGGCCAGGCAGGCCCGCAGCCGCCCGGCGTCCACCTGCAGGGTCGGCGGCAGTTGCAGCAGGATGGGCCCCAGCTTCCGGCCGAGGCCCTCGGCCACGCCCATCAGCCGCTCGACCGGCTCCTCCGGGTCCTTCAGCCGCTTGATGTGCGTCAGGAAGCGGCTGGCCTTGACCGCCATGACGAAGTCGGGCGGCGTGCGCTCCCGCCACGACTCGAACGTCTCCCGCTTCGGCAGCCGATAGAAGGCGTTGTTGTTCTCGACCGTGGCGAAGATCTCGCCGTAGCTCTCCAGCCACAGTCGCTGGGGTACGCCGCCGTAGACGAGGTCGCGCCAGTCGGCGTACTGCCACCCAGAGGTCCCCACCAGCACGGGCATGTCCCTCCCCTACCCAGCGGACGGCATAGATCGCGGTCAACGGGGCACGCGACGTCAAGAACAAGCAAAAACGCGACGAAAGGGGAGCACGATGATCCAGGGCAAGACGATCGCATTCCTCGTCGCCCCCGAAGGGGTCGAGCAGGTCGAGCTCACCGAGCCGTGGCAGGCCGTCCAGCAGGCGGGCGGCACGCCGAGGCTGGTCTCGGTGGAGCGCGGGGAGATCCAGGCGTTCAACCACCTCGACAAGGCCGGCACCTTCCCCGTGGACGCCGTGGCCGGGGAGGTCTCCGCCGCCGAATTCGACGGGCTGGTCCTCCCCGGCGGGGTCGCCAACCCCGACTTCCTGCGGATGCGGCCGGAGGCCGTACGGTTCGTCAAGGAGTTCTTCGACGCGGGCAAGCCGGTCGCGGCGATCTGCCACGCGCCGTGGACCCTCGTGGAGGCCGACGTGGTGCGCGGGCGCACGCTGACCTCGTGGCCCAGCCTCCAGACCGACCTGCGCAACGCGGGGGCGACCTGGGTGGACCAGGAGGTCATGGTCTGCACGGGTGGCCCGAACACCCTGGTGACCAGCCGGAAGCCGGACGACCTGAAGGCCTTCTGCCAGGCCGCCGTGGACGCGTTCGGCGCCTGAGCGAGGACTTTCCCGGGCGGATCAGGCTCTGTCATGCTTTCCGGGTGCGATCCCGCGGACTTACGGCATGACCGAGGTTTTCACGCTCGGAGAGGCATTGGGCGTCGTCTCCGGCGACCGGCTCCGGCATGACATGACCATCCGCCTCGACGTGGAGGGGCCCGAGCTGACGACGGCGGTCGGCCTGGCCCGGCTCGGCCACACGGTGAGCTGGCTGGGCCGGGTCAGCGCCGACGAACTGGGCATGCGCACGCTGACCGTGCTGCGCGGCGAAGGCGTGGACGTCTCCCACGTACGCGTGGACGAGACCGCGGCGACCGGGCTGATCCTCCGCCAGCGGCGCATCGGCCGTTCGTCGCACGCCGTCCACTACCGGGAGGGTTCGGCCGGGTCGCACCTGTCGACCGGCGACGTGCCCGGTGAGGCCGTCCAGTCGGCGCGGATCCTGCACGTCACCGGCGTCACCCTCGGGCTGAGCGGCCTCGCCTGGAGCGCCGTCCACCATGCCGTCAAGATCGCCAGGGACGCCGGCGTGCTCGTCTCCGTGGACGTCAACCACCGCGCGAACCTGTGGCAGAGCGTGGAGGAGGCCCGGCAGGGGCTCACGGAGCTCGCCGCCTCGGCCGACGTGCTCTTCGCGACCCAGGACGAGCTCATGCTCGTGGAGCCCGTGCTCGCGTCCACGCCCGAACTGGTCGTGACCCGGGGCGCCAAGGGAGCCAGCGCCACCATCGAGGGCCTGCGCTACGACACCCAGGCCGCCCCCGTGACCGCGGTCGA
Source organism: Microbispora sp. H10830 (assembly GCF_014161375.1). Classification (NCBI taxonomy): domain Bacteria; kingdom Bacillati; phylum Actinomycetota; class Actinomycetes; order Streptosporangiales; family Streptosporangiaceae; genus Microbispora; species Microbispora sp. H10830. The sequence goes on along the minus strand of NZ_JABBWX010000002.1, from coordinate 856,675 downwards.
TCCCTCCGAGGTCGGCGGCGCGTTCGTCGCGGGCTACCTCAGCGCGATCCTGGACGGGCTGCACCCGTCGGACCGCCTCAAGCGCGGCATCTCGGTGGCCGCCTTCGCGGTCGCCAGCCACAGCTCCTGGCAGGGCCTGCCCACCCGCGGCGAGCTGCCCCCGTGACCGGTCATCCGCCGGCTGCCGCCCAGGGCTCGGCCTTGACGCGGGAGCCGTCCGGGTCGTAGAGCGGCTCACGGGTGACGGTGGCGCCCACGCGGCGGCCGTTGACGCCCACCTCGACGCGTTCGCCGGGCCCCACCGTGACCGGCAGATAGGCGTACGCGATCGAGCGGCCGACCCGGTGGCCGAACCCGCCGCTGGTCACGCGGGATACCGGACGGCCGTCGAGCCGGACGGGCTCGCCCCCCAGGCAGACGTCACGCTCGTCGTCGAGCACCAGGCAGCGCAGCGCCGTACGGGGACGTGGCAGGGCGGCCCGGCGCTCCGGCCGTACGGCGAAGCCGAGCCCGGCCTCCAGCGGGGTGGTCTCGGGCGTGACGTCGAGGCCCCAGACGCGGTAGCCCTTCTCCAGCCGCAGCGAGTCGAGCGCGCGGTAGCCCGCCGGCCGCATGCCGTGCGGCAGGCCCGCCTCCATGAGGGCGTCCCACAGCGTCAGCCCGTACTCGGCCGGGCAGTAGAGCTCCCAGCCGAACTCGCCCACGAACGTGACCCGCTGGGCGAGCACCGGGACGTGCCCGACGCCGATCTCGGCGGCCCGCAGGTAGCCGAAGGTCAGGTCGTCGCCGGTCAGCGACGCCAGGATCTCGTACGCGCGAGGCCCCCACAGGCAGTAGCACGCGTAGGCGGAGGTGACATCGGCGACCGCGAGCCCGTGACGGCGCAGCAGCGCGGCGTCGTGGACCCCGAACGCGGTGCCGGTGACGAGGCGGAACCGGTCCTCCGCCAGCCGGGTCACGGTCACGTCCGCCTCGACGCCGCCGCGCCGGTTGAGCAACTGGGTGTAGACGACCGAGCCGACCGGCCGGTCCAGCGTGTTACCCGCGAGCCGTTCCAGGTCGGCGACAGATCCGGATATTTCCAGCTTGGCGAAGGACGTCTGATCGAACAGTCCCGCGGCGTCCCGCGGCGCCAGGCACTCCTCGCGAATCGCGGGAGACCATATGCGGCCCGCCCAGCCCCTCGGCCGTTCGGTCCGTACAGTCTCGGCGTCCGACGTGGGCGGGTACCAGTCGACCCGCTCCCAACCGGCCTTCTCGCCGAAGGACGCGCCCAGCGCCTCGTGCCGCACCCAGGCAGGCGAACGGCGCAGCGGCCGGGCGGCGGTGCGCTGCTCACCGGGATAGACGATGTCGTAGTACGTGCTGTAGGAGTCCAGGGCGCGGGCGCGGGCCCAGCGTGCGGATCGGGCATGCCCCCCGAAACGGCGCACGTCCATGCCGAAGACGTCATATTCGGGAGCGCCCTCGACGATCCACTCGGCCATGACCTTGCCCACGCCGCCGGCGGCGGCCAGGCCGTGCACGCAGAAGCCGGCCGCCACCCACAGCCCGGCGACCGCGGTCTCCCCCAGCAGGAACTCACCGTCGGGCGTGAACGCCTCCGGTCCGTGCACGACCCTGCGGAACGCCGCCGGGTCGTCGCCGTCCCCGACCGGCTTCAGTGACGGCACCCGGCGGACCGCCGAGCCCCACGACTCGCGGAACTTCGCCATGTCGGGCGCGAAGAGGGTGCGGGGCTCGGACAGAGGCCGGTCGGCGTCCCAGACCTGCGGGCTCCTGATGTAGCCGCCCACGAGGATGCCGCCGTCCTCCTCGCGGAAGTACACGATGTTGTCCGGGTCCCGGACGGTCGGCGTGTCCGCAGGGACACCGGACGCCGGGGTCACCACGTACTGGTGCTTGATCGGCACGATCGGGATGTCGGCCCCGGCCATCCGGCCGACCACCCCGGCCGCCGCCCCCGCCGCGTTGACGACGGTCTCCGTGCGCACGACGTGGTCGCCGTCCTCGCCGCGCAGCCGTACGGCGGTCACGCGGCCGTCGTGGACGTCGACACCGGTGACCTCCACTCCGGTGAAGATCCGTACGCCGAGCGTGCGGGCGCCCTCGGCCAGGGCGTGACCGAGCCGGGCCGGGTCGAGCCACCCGTCCCCGGGCAGCCACAGCGCCCCGAGGACGTCGCCCACCTCCAGCAGCGGCAGCCGGTCGAGCGTGCCCCGGGGGTCGAGCACCTCCAGGTCGAGCCCGTACGTCTCGGCGGCCCCGGCCTGGCGCAGCAGTTCCTCCATGCGCTCGGGGGTGGTGGCCAGGCGCAGGCCGCCCACGCCGTGCCAGCCCGGATCGAGCCCGGTCAGCTCGCGCAACTCCGGATAGAGACCGGCCGAGTACATGATCATGCGGGTCTGCGTGACGGTGGACCTGAGCTGGCCGACGAAGCCGGCGGAGTGCCAGGTCGTGCCCTCGGTGAGGTCGTGCCGCTCGACCAGGACCACGTCGGTCCAGCCGAGCCGGGCGAGGTGATAGGCGACGCTGCATCCGGCCACTCCGCCGCCGATGACGACGGCGCGGGCGTCTGCGGGAAGTTGCGACATCGGTACCGTCCTGTAACACCCGGCCCAGACAATCGGATCAATGGTCTGAAGGTAGACCAAAAGGAGCCGGGCATGCCAGATCCCGTCGCAGACGCAATGGATCTCGTCACGGCCTGGGCCGGGCGGCCGCTGACCTTCACGACGATCAAGGGCGGGCTCAGCCACCACATCGCCAGGGTCGACAGCGAGGACGGCGACCGCTGGCTCCTGCGGGTGCTCGACCCGCGCATCGCCGAGACCGGACTCGGCATCCCGCTCGACCAGGAGATCGCCAACACGGTCGCCGCGGCGTCGTCCGGGATCGGCCCCCGCGTCGTCCACGTGCTGCCGGGCGTCCTCCTCCTGGAGTACGTCGAGGGGGTCACCCTCGACGCCCCGGCCGTGGCCGCGCGGATCGAGGAGGTGGCGGACGCCTGCCGCCGCCTGCACGCCGGCCCCCGCTTCGGCAACGACTTCTCGATCTTCGACAAGCTCCGGGAGTACGTGGCGCGGTGCCGTGCCCACGGCCTGGCCCTTCCCGCCGGATACGAGAACGTGCTGCCGGTCGCGGCCGACATCGAGGCGGCGCTGGCCCGGCGCCCGCTTCCCACGGTCCCCTGCCACAACGACCTGCTGGCCGAGAACCTGATCGCCACCGGCGACGGCGTCCGGATCGTCGACTACCAGCTCTCCGGCGACAACGACCCCTGTTTCGAGCTGGGGGACATCGCCGCCGAGTCCGACTTCGACCCCGACCAGGTCGTACGGCTCACGCGGGCCTACTTCGGAGACGACGGGCACGTCCCCCGGGTGCGGCTGAACCTGATCATGTCCAACCTCACCTGGACGCTCTGGTTCGTCATCCACGAGGGGCTGGTCCGCGGCGGGGCCCTGCCCGGATTCGACTACTCCGCCGAGGCCGCCGACAAGTTCGCCCAAGCCGTACGCGACCTCGGGGATCCACGCTTCGGACGCCTGCTCGACGGCGTCCGGAAACTCCGCACCAGTTAGAGGAGGCCTCAGTGGCGCAAGCCCTCGACGACGACGCCAAACGACTAGCGGAACTCGGCTACAAGCAGGAACTGGCCCGCACCTGGAGCGGGTTCTCCAACTTCGCGATCTCCTTCTCCATCATCTCGATCCTGGCCGGGTGTTTCACCACCTTCAGCCAGGCGTGGAACAACGGCGGGCCCCTTGCGATCTCGATCGGCTGGCCGCTGATCTCGGCGTTCATCCTGATCATCGGGTTCTGCATGGCGGAGCTGGTCTCCGCGTACCCCACGGCGGGCGGCATCTACTGGTGGGCCGCGAAGCTGGGCAGGCCGGTCCACGGCTGGTTCACCGGCTGGCTCAACCTGATCGGCCTGATCGCGGTGACCGCGTCGGTCGACTACGGCTGCGCGACGTTCCTGAACATCACGATCGGCCGGTTCAGCGACTCCTGGGCGAACGGCAACGCGCTGCGGCAGACGTTCCTGCTGTTCGCGATCGTCCTGGTGCTGCACGCGTTGATCAACATCTTCAGCCACCGCCTGATCTCACTGCTGCAGAACGTCTCGGTGTGGTGGCACGTGTTCGGCGCGGCGGCCGTCGTGCTGATCCTGATCTTCGGCCCGTCGAAGCACCAGAGCGTGGGCTTCCTGTTCGAGACCTTCAACCACTCCGGTTTCGGCGACGGCGGCTCGGGTCCGGCGTTCTGGCTGTACGTGCTGCCGCTGGGCTTCCTGCTCACGCAGTACACGATCACCGGCTTCGACGCCTGCGCCCACGTGTCGGAGGAGACCCACGGCGCGGCCCGCACGGCGGCCAAGGGACTGTGGCAGTCGATCTTCTACTCCGCGATCGGCGGCTGGATCCTGCTGCTGTCGTTCCTGTTCGCGGCCACGAACGTGGGCGCCGTCGACGCCGAGGGCGGCTTCGTCGGGGCCATCTTCACCTCGTCGCTTTCGTCCACCCTCGCCACCGTCATCTTCGGCATCTCCACGGTCGGGCAGTTCTTCTGCGGCATGAGCTGCGTGACCTCGATGTCGCGGATGACGTACGCGTTCTCCCGCGACGGCGCGGTGCCGGGCTGGCGGCTGTGGTCGAAGGTCGACCGCAACCGCACGCCGGTCAACGCGATCATCGGCGGTTGCGGGGTCGCGCTGCTGATCACACTGCCCGCGCTCTACGCGCCCGAGGGCACGACGACCCCCGTGGCGTTCCTCGCCGTGGTGTCCATCGCGGTGATCGGGCTCTACCTCGCGTTCCTCATCCCGATCTGGCTGCGCCTGCGCGCCGGCGACTCCTTCCAGCCCGGGCCGTGGACCCTCGGGCGCAAGTACAAGGCGCTGTCCTGGATCGCCGTGATCGAGATCGCGATCATCTCGATCTACTTCATCCTGCCCATCGCCCCCGCGGGCGTGCCGGGCAACAAGGACTTCACCTGGACGTCGGTGAACTACGCCCCCATCGCCGTGGGCGCCGTGCTCATCGGCATCGCCCTGTGGTGGCACCTGTCGGCCAAGCACTGGTTCGCCGGGCCCCGCCGTACGGTCGACGACGTCGGCGACGGTGTCGGCGAGCCCGAGCCCGTGGCCTGATCTCCCCGTGTACGGCCCGCCCCACCCCGGCGGGCCGTACGTCGTCTGGTGATCGACAACGATGGGCGCACGCCGTTCGAGGCACTGAGCCTCGCGGGGCGAGAGCGCGGCCGGGGCTCTGTGACCGCCGGCGTCAGGAGGCCTCGAACGCCTCCGCGACCAAGCGGCGGGTCTCCTCCATGGAGGCCCGCCCGAGCTCGCGGGCGATCGAGGTCATCTCCACGTCGGGCATGCCGCAGGGCACCGCGAGGTCCCACGGCGTGAGGTCGCCGTCCACGTTGAGCGCGAAGCCGTGGCTGGTGACCGACCGGCTCGACCGCATGCCGATCGAGACGATCTTCCGCCCGGTGTCCCGGGTCCACACGCCCGTGAGCAGCTCCGACCCAGGCGGGGTGTCGCGCCGCTCGGCCGGGACGCCGATCTTGCCCAGCGCCTCGACCAGCCGCAGCTCGACCTCGCGGATGTAGTCGACCACGCCCTCGCCGGCCCGCAGCTTCACGATGAGATAGCCGACGAGCTGCCCGGGCCCGTGATAGGTGAGCTGGCCGCCGCGGCCGGTCGGCACCACGGGGATGCCGGCCGCCGGGTCGGGCAGGTGGGTCTCCAGCGTCCGCTTGCCGACCGTGAAGACCGGCGGGTGGCTGAGCAGCCACAACGTGTCGGGCCGCGCGTCGTCCTGCCGTTCCTCGACCAGCGCGGCCATGCGCTCCATGGCCTTCTCGTAGTCGACCAGTTCGTCCTGGACCAGCGTCAGGGGCCGTTGCCGCATCATCGCTCACCTCTCCTGATGCGAGCATAAACGGGCCCGCACGGCCCCGTGCCGCCTACCTGCGCCCGTACGAGTAGTCGTAGCCCGGGGCGGACGCGGCCGGGGCCTTGGGGAACAGCACCCACATGATGAGGTAGGCCACGAACTGCGGACCCGGCAAGATGCAGGACAGCAGGAACAGCACCCGCACGACCGTCGGCGACATGCCGTACCGGTCCGCGATCCCTCCGCAGACGCCAGCGATGATCTTGTGCTGTCTCGATCGGTACATCGATCGGCTCCTTTCGTCATCCGGTTCAACGGACGGCCATGGACACCACGTTCCACGAGGAACCCTGAGAAAACCCTGATCCCCAGACAGCGCCAATTCAGGGGTATCCCGCTGGTGATCTTCTTCGGGAAGAGGGCATATAGAAGGCAAAAGACCGTCCTTGGAGTCTCATATGGATATAGCGGCCCTGCAGGCACAGACCCGCCTGTACCTGCGCCAGAAAATCACCATGATGGTGAACAGGTACGTCGTCCATGTGGCTCTCCCCGACGGTTCGGAAGGCGAGGCCGTGGCCTTCGCCGAGCAGAAGCGGATGGCGCTCAAGGAGCAGGTGACGCTCTACACCGACGAGTCCCGGCAGGCGACGCTGGCCGGGTTCAAGGCGCGCAAGGTCCTCGACCTCGCCGGCGAGTACGACGTGGTGGACGACGCGGGCAACCCCATCGGGACGTTCCGCAAGGATTTCGGCCGGTCGCTGCTCCGCTCGACCTGGCACCTCCAGCAGCCGGGACTGCCGACGCTGACCGGGCAGGAGCGGCACCTGGCGGTCGCCCTGCTGCGCCGGTTCTCCGACTCGCTGGAGTGGCTGCCCTACCACTTCGACTTCAGCATCGGCGCCTCGATCGCCTTCTCGGTGGACCGCAGGTGGGGCCTGCGCGACCGGTACGCCATCGAGATCCGCGACCCGCGCCTCGACCGCCGCCTGGTCATCGCCATGGCCGTGGCGCTCGACGCCCTCCAGGCCCGATAGCTCTCAAGGGAATTGCCGAATCAAGTGAGCCTGTTATAGTCAGCGACAAGCCGTATGGTTCTGGCTCCGCGGTCCGATGACCTCCAGTCAACGCTGATGAGCCCATGCGCGCGTCGCACGTATTCCGTGAGCATCTCTCAGTCACCGGTCGAAGCAGCACAGGCCGACATGCACTGAGACGCTGCGCCGGGAGGAACCTCCGGTCGTCGCGAAGCCCGCTCCGCCGGGCCTTCGTCGCGGTCCTCGATCCCTCCCGCTCCCCTCCGGCCGGACCGGACGTTCCCGCATCAGCGTGCACCCATGTATCCCAGACCGAGGAGTCCCATGACCACCACCACTCTCAGCGTTCCCAAGCCGCGCAGCGTCTCCCGCACCACGCCGGCCCGTACGAAGAACATCCGAACCACCGAGGTCACCGGCCTGCTCGACCGGTCGGGTAGGAACACGGTCATCCGTACGAACGGCTACCTGCCCGGCCCGAAGGACGTGACCGTCCCGGCCGCGCTCGCGGACGCGCTCGACCTGCGCCGCGGCGACCACGTCCGCGGCACCGCCGAGAACGGCGTGCTCACCGCCGTCACGGTCGTGAACGGCGCGCCCGTCGACACCGCGCGGCCGCACTTCACCGACCTCGTGCCGATCTACCCCGACGAGCGGCTGCGCCTGGAGACGACGCGCAACGTGCTGGCCACGCGGGTCATCGACCTGTTCGCGCCGATCGGCAAGGGCCAGCGCGGCCTGATCGTCGCCCCGCCGAAGGCCGGCAAGACGATGTTCCTCAAGGCCGTCGCCAACGCGATCACGACCAACCACCCCGAATGCCACCTCATCGTCGTCCTGGTGGACGAGCGGCCCGAGGAGGTCACCGACATGCGCGAGTCGGTCCGGGCCGAGGTGGTCGCCTCGACCTTCGACCGTGCGCCGCAGGACCACATCACCGCGGCCGAACTCGCCGTCGAGCGGGCCAAGCGGCTCGTGGAGACGGGCCGCGACGTGGTCGTGCTCATCGACTCGATCACCCGCCTCGGCAGGGCGTACAACATGGCCGCGCCGAGCGGCGGGCGTCTGCTGACGGGCGGCATGGACGCCGGGGCCCTGCACCAGCCCAAGAAGGTGCTCGGCGCCGCCCGCAACATCGAGGACGGCGGCTCGCTCACGATCATCGCCACCGCCCTGGTCGAGACCGGCTCGAAGATGGACGACAACCTCTTCGAGGAGTTCAAGAGCACCGGCAACATGGAGCTGAAGCTGAGCCGGAGCCTGGCCGACCGCCGCGTCTTCCCCGCCGTCGACGTCGTCGCCTCCGGCACGCGCCGCGAGGAACTGCTGCTCCACCCGACGGAGCAGCCGCTCATCTGGCGGCTGCGCCGGGCGTTGCAGGACCAGGAGGGGTTCGAACGCTTCCTCACCACGCTGAAGAACACCGGCTCGAACGCCGAACTCCTCCTGGCCCTGGCGAAGGGCTAGATCCCGATCGGATGCCAGACGGTCTTGGTCTCCAGGAACGCCGTCATCCGCTCGATGCCGGGCTCGGCGAGCCAGTCCACGCGATCGGCCGGCGGCCGGAGCACCCGCTTGAGGTTCTCCGCGGCCAGTTCCTCACACGTGACGGCCAGCTCGGAATCAGCGCCCGTCAGGTCGATGCCGTTGACGTCCATGTGGCCCGCGAGCCAGGGGGCGATCTCGGCGGCCGAGCCGGTGAGGATGTTCACCACCCCGCCCGGCAGGTCGGAGGTCGCCAGCACCTCGGCCAGCGTGATCGCCGGCAGCGGCGCGCGCTCGGAGGCGACCACCACGCAGGTGTTGCCGGTCACGATCACCGGCGCGATCACACTGACCAGTCCCAGCAGCGGTCCCGCCGGCGGGGCCACCACCGCGACCACACCGGTCGGCTCCGGGCTCGACAGGTTGAAGTACGGCCCGGCCACCGGATTGGCCGACCCGAGGACCGCGCCGATCTTGTCGGACCAGCCCGCGTACCAGACCAGCCGGTCCACCGCGGCGTCCACCAGCTCGCCCGCCTTCTTCGCGGAGACGCCGTCGGCGTCGGCGACCTCGGCGGCGAACTGGGCGCGGCGGCCCTCCAGCATCTCGGCGATCCGGTACAGGATCTGGCCCCTGTTGTACGCCGTGGCGCCCGACCAGCCCGAGAACGCCTTCCGCGCGGCCGAGACCGCGTCCCTGGCGTCCTTGCGCGAGGCCCTGGCCGCGTTGGCGAGGAAGTCGCCCTTGGAGGAGGTCACGACATACGACCTTCCGCTCTCCGAACGCGGGAACGCGCCGCCGATGAACAGCTTGTACGTCTTGCGCACGCTCAACCGTTCGGTGCGCTCACTCATCGAAGGTTCCAATCTCCAGAGGACGGGCCGGCTGATAGGTCTGGCCGCACCGGCACACGCCGCCGCGGTGCGCGAACCAGCCGTGCCGTACGGCGAAGCGACGGGAGCGGCGGCCCCGGGAGAAGCCCTCGCCGGCCCCCGCGCGGGCCCGGCGCACCAGGCGGCGGCGCTGCCCGTCGTCACATCTGCCGGACGGGCGGCCGGAGGAATGATCACACCGCAAGGTAGGCCTCCAAACCGTGTCGCCCACCCTCGCGGCCGTAGCCCGACTCCTTGTAGCCGCCGAACGGCGAGGCCGGATCGAATCGGTTGAACGTGTTGGACCAGACGACGCCGGCCCGCAGCCGGGACGCCATCCACAGCATGCGCGAGCCCTTCTCGGTCCACACGCCCGCCGACAGCCCGTACGGCGTGTTGTTGGCCTTCTCCACCGCCTCGGCGGGGGTGCGGAAGGTCAGCACCGACAGCACCGGCCCGAAGATCTCCTCCCGGGCGATGCGGTGCGACTGGGCCACACCCGTGAAGACGGTGGGCGGGAACCAGTAGCCGCGCTCGGGGATCGGGCAGGCGGGCGACCACCGCTCGGCGCCCTCGGCCTCCCCGGCCTCCGAAAGCTCGCGGATCTTGGCGAGCTGCTCGGCCGAGTTGATCGCGCCGATGTCGGTGTTCTTGTCCAGCGGGTCGCCGAGCCTCAGCGTGCCGAGGCGCCGCTTGAGCGCCTCCAGCAGGTCGGCGGCGATCGACTCCTGCACCAGCAGCCGCGACCCGGCGCAGCAGACGTGGCCCTGGTTGAAGAAGATCCCGTTGACGATGCCCTCGACGGCCTGGTCCAGCGGCGCGTCCTCGAACACGATGTTGGCGGCCTTGCCGCCGAGCTCCAGGGTGAGCTTCTTGCGGGTCCCCGCGAGGCTCCTGGCGATGAGACGGCCGACCTCGGTCGAGCCGGTGAAGGCGACCTTGTCCACACCGGGGTGATTCACGAGCGCGGCACCCGTCTCGCCCGCGCCGGTGACGATGTTCACGACCCCCGGCGGCAGATCGGCCTGGCGGCAGATGTCGGCGAACGCCAGCGCGGTCAGCGGCGTGGTCTCGGCCGGCTTGAGCACGACCGTGTTGCCGCAGGCCAGCGCGGGCGCGATCTTCCAGGCCAGCATGAGCAGCGGGAAGTTCCACGGGATGACCTGCCCGGCCACGCCCAGCGGACGCGGGTCGGGCCCGAACCCGGCGTGGGCCAGCTTGTCGGCCCAGCCGGCGTAGTAGAAGAAGTGGGCGGCGACCAGCGGGAGGTCCACGTCGCGGGACTCCCTGATCGGCTTGCCGTTGTCGAGCGTCTCCAGGACGGCCAGCTCACGCGCCCGTTCCTGGATGATCCGGGCGATCCGGAACAGGTACTTGGCCCGCTCCGCGCCCGGCATGGCCGACCACACGGGGAACGCCTTGGCCGCGGCCTGGACCGCGCGGTCGACGTCGGCCTCCCCCGCCCACGCGACCTCCGCGAGCACCTCCTCGGTGGCCGGGTTGACGGTCTTGTGGCGTCCCTCGCCCTGCGGCTCGACCCACTCGCCGTTGATGAACAGGCCGTACGACGGCCGGATGTCGACGATGTCCCGCGACTCGGGTGCGGGTGCGTATTCGAACATGCCTCAGTCCAGCCCTCAGTCCAGCGTGAAGTAGTCGGGACCGGCGTACCGGCCGGTGGCCATCTTCTGCCGCTGCATGAGCAGGTCGTTCAGCAGCGAGGAGGCGCCGAGGCGGAACCAGTCGGGGTCCAGCCAGTCCGGCCCGGCGGTCTCGTTGACCAGCACCAGATACTTGATCGCGTCCTTGGTGGTGCGGATGCCGCCCGCGGGCTTCACGCCCACCTTGCGGCCGGTCGCGGCGAGGAAGTCCCGCACGGCCTCCAGCATGACGAGCGTCACCGGGAGCGTCGCGGCAGGCGACACCTTGCCGGTCGAGGTCTTGATGAAGTCCGCCCCGGCGATCATCGCGAGCCAGGAGGCCCGCCGCACGTTGTCGTACGTCGCGAGCTCGCCGGTCTCCAGGATCACCTTCAGATGCGCGTCGGCACAGGCTTCCTTGGTGGCGACGATCTCCTCGTACACCTTGAGGTAGTCGCCGGCGAGGAACGCGCCGCGGTCGATGACCATGTCGATCTCGGCCGCTCCGGCGGCCACGGCGAGGGACGTCTCGGCGACCTTCACCTCCAGGGAGGACCGGCCGCTGGGGAACGACGTGGCGACGGACGCCACCTTCACGCCGGACCCGGCCAGCGCCTCGACGGCGGTCGCCACCAGGTCGGGGTACACGCAGACGGCGGCGACCGGCGGCACCGACGCGTCGGCGGGGTCGGGCCGCACCGCCTTGGCGCACATCGCCCTGACCTTGCCGGGGGTGTCCGCGCCTTCCAGGGTGGTGAGGTCGACCATTCCGATGGCCATGTCGATGGCCTGCTTCTTGGCGGTCGTCTTGATGGATCGCGTGCCCAGCATCGCGGCCCGGGCGTCCGCCCCGACCCTGTCGACCCCGGGAAGGCCGTGCAGGAACGCCCGCAGCGTCGAGGGTGAGGAGGCGACCTCCGCGAGCGGAGTAGTCATAGTTGGCACGAGACCAGCATCCCCGACCACGAGGAATGATTCCAAACCCGGGAACCGGGACGCTTGATCCTGGCCGCGGCTCAGGTGGAGGTGGGGGTCTGGCGAGCGCGGAAGGCGGCCACCGTGTTCCGGTTCAGACAGGCCTTGGAGCAGTAGCGCCTGCGGGGCCCCCGCGCGATGTCGGCGTAGACACGCTCGCACCCGGCGTCGAGGCAGACGCCCAGGCGCCCCGCGCCGTACTCGCAGATCACGAAGGCGAGGCCGACCGCCGTGTTGGCCTTCACGCGGTCGACGAGCGCCGCCCCCGGCGGGCCATAGTGCAGGTGCGGCCCCAAGCCGTGGTCGGAGATGTGCGGACGCATGGGCGCCTCGACCATCAGGGCGTTGAGCAGGTCGATCGCCAGTGCCTGGTCGACCTCGGCGAACACCGGCCGGAGCCGCAGGGCCCAGTCGCGCAGCATCTGTGTCTCGTCCTCGGTCAGCAGCTCGTCCACCTTGAAGTTGTACGAGGCCAGCAGTGCCCGCAACGTTTCGGCGGAGGCGTCGCGGCCACCTGTGGTGACGACGTTGACCAAGGCCACGGCGGTGCCCACGCCGTCGTTGCGGTAACCGGTCACCTCGGTGGGGCTGGTTCTCGTCATACTCCCAACTGTAATCTAATTTCTCACCCACTGAAATTACGGCTCGCATCGGAGGCCGGGCATGGATCTGAAGGCGTGTGATGTCTGCGGTCCGGCAGTGCAGCGGGAGATCCTCTCCGCGCACTCGACCTCGGTAGGGCTGGTGATCTACCTGCGCTGCGCGTGCGGAAGCGTGGGTGTCCGCTTGATCGCATATGAGGGGGCGTGGCGGGAGTCCTAAGGCATCGCCTTAGCCGCCTTAGGAGTCCCCTCGGAGTCCTACGCCGCAGAGCCGTGCAGAGATAGGGCATCCGCCCGATGTGCCGCACCACGCCTTAGACCGAACCTTGAGGAGTACGGAAAGAGATCCGAAACAAGGAGACACCGAGATGGGTCCCGAACTGCAGTACCAGGTAATGATCAGCCGGGCGGCCGAGCTTCAGGAGGAGGCCGCCGACCACCGCCTCGCCCGGCAGGCGCAGGCCGGCAGGAAGGCTCAGCAGCGGTCCGGCCAGCGCCGGCTGCGTGCGGCCTTCGGCAAGCTCCGCACCTCATGAAACGCGTACGAAGGCCCGGCCGGAGCCTCCCTCCCGGCCGGGCCTTTCAGCCGCCGTGAGCCCCACCGGCCACATAGGTCTGACCGGAAAACCAGGCGAAGCCACGCAAAGGGTCATGACATGCTTGACGACATGACACGCCGGGCGGTGAGCCCCGTTTTCGTCGGGCGGGGCGCGGAGCTGGAAACCCTGAGCGAGGCCTACGACCAGGCCCGTAAGCAGACCACCGCGGCGGTGCTCATCGGCGGCGAGGCGGGCGTGGGGAAGACCCGCCTCGCCGGCCGGTTCGCCGAGCAGGCCGCGCAGGACGGCGCCCACGTGCTTGTCGGGGGCTGCGTGGAGCTGTCCGCCGAGGGCCTGGCCTACGCGCCGTTCACCGCCGCGCTGCGGCAGCTCGTCCGGGAGTGCGGCGCGGCCGAGGTCGCCGCCCTGCTGCCCGACGGCGCCGCCCGCGACCTGGCCAGGCTGCTGCCCGAGTTCGGCGAGCCGAGTGGCGACGGGGAGACCGAGTCGGCCCGCGCCCGGCTGTTCGAGCTGATCCTCGCCCTGCTCGAGCGCCTCGCCGAGCGGCGGCCGGTGGTGCTCGTCATCGAGGACATCCACTGGGCCGACCGCTCCAGCCGGGACCTCATCGCCTTCCTCAGCCGCAACCTCAAGTCGGCTCCCGTCCTGGTGGTGATGACGTACCGGTCGGACGAGCTGCACCGCACCCATCCCCTGCGGCCGGTGCTGGCCGAGCTGGGCCGGGTCGACGGCGTGGTGCGGGTGGACCTGCCCCGCTTCACGCAGGACGAGGTCGCCGCGCAGATGGCCGGCATCCTCGGGGTGACCCCCGAGTTCGCCAAGGTGGACCGGGTCTTCGACCGCAGCGGCGGCATCCCGCTGTTCGTGGAGGCGCTGCTCGACTGCGGCGACGACTGCTCGTTCCCCGACTCGCTGCACGACCTGATCATCGGCTCGGTGGAGCGGCTGCCCGAGGAGAGCCAGCGGGTGCTCCGGATCGCCGCCGCCGGTGGCGTACGCGTCGGGCACGACCTGCTCGCGGCGGTCAGCGGCCTGTCCGACGTGGACTTGGAGAACGCGCTGCGGCCGGCCATCGCGGCCAACGTGCTGCAGGTGGCCGACGGCGGGGCGTACGCGTTCCGGCACGCCCTGATCCGCGAGGCGGTCCACGACGAGCTGCTGCCCGGCGAGCACGCGCGGATGCACGCGCGGTACGCCGAGGAGATCGACCGCGACCGCGCCCTGGTGCCCCCGGGCCGGGCGGCCATCGAGATCGCCCACCACTGGTACTCCGCCCGCGACGACCTGTGGGCGCTGATCTCGGCCTGGGAGGCGGCCGAGAAGGCGGCCAAGTCGTTCGCCTACACCGAGCAGATCCAGCTCCTCGAACGCGTGCTGACGCTGTGGGACAAGGTCCCCGACGCCGCCGAGCGCATCGGCCACGACCACTGCACGGTGCTCGAGCGGGCCTCCGAGGCGGCCTACGTCAGCGGCGACATGGAGCAGAGCCAGAAGTACGTGCGCGGCGCGCTCGCCGAACTGGACGAGCGGACCTCCCCCGAGCGGGTGGCCGAACTGCTGGTCCGCTTGGCGAACATCAAGATTCAGAAGGGCAAGCCCGGCGGGCTTGAGGAGCTGCGGCGCGCCGAACGCCTGGTCCCGCAGCCGGGCGACGTTCGCGCCCTCGTGCTGACCCGGCTGGGCACGGTGCTGATCAATTCGGACGAGATCGTCGAGGGCACGGCGCTCACGCAGGAGGCGCTGCGCATCGCCCGTGAGACGGGCGACGAGGCCCAGGAGGCCGACCTCCTGATCAACCTCGCGCTCGGCCACTCCATCGACGGCGACCTGGAGACGGCGTTCGCGATGAACGAGCGCGCCCTGGCCATCGGGACCCGGCTCGACACACCGCGGATCATCCTGCGCGCCCTGGCGAACAACGTCGACGCCCTCGACAACCTCGGCCGTTCCGAGGAGGCCGTGGCGCTCGCGCTCAAGGGTGAGAAGCTCGCCCGGCGGTACGGCAGGTTCCGCCAGCACGGGGTGTTCATCGCCAACAACCGGGCGGAGGCGCTGGAGTCGCTCGGCCGCTGGGACGAGGCCGTCGAGGTCATCGAGCGGTCCCTGACGATGGGGCCGACCCTGCGCAACCGGTGGCACATGCTGCGGGTCCGCGCGGACATCGCGATCGCGCGCGACGAGGAGGACCTCGCGCAGGACATCCTCACCGAGGTCGGCGCCTTCTCCCCGCACCGCGACGAGCAGACGCAGGAGTGGACGAACAACACCCGCCTGGTCCTCGCCTGGCACCTGCTGCGCGGCGAGCCGCTACAGGCCCTGGCTGTCCTGGAGACGGCGCTGGACGACCCGCCGCTGTCGCGCAAGGCCATGCTCGCCGGGCGGTTGCTCGCCTCGGTCCGGTACGTCTGCGACGCGGCGGCTCCGGTCGCCCCCGACCGGGTGGCCCGTGTGCGGGAGCTGGGCGACCGTCTGGCCGTCAACCTGGGCGACGGGCCGGTTAACGAGGCGTTCGGGCTGGTCTACAGGGGCGAGTTCGACGCGGCGGCCGAGGCGTGGCGGCGGCTGGGCCGTCCGCACGTCCGGGCCAAGGCGCTGCTGCACGGCGCCGTGGCGGCCGCCGCGAGCGGCGACCGCGAGGGGGCCTCGGCACGTCTGCGCGAGGCCTGCCCGCTCGCGGTCGCGCTGCGCGCCACCCCCCTGGTCACCCAGATCGAGACGCTGGCCCGCCGCGTCGGCTCTCCTCTCTCCGACGCCACGCCGTCCGAGCCCGTACGGCAGGCCGACCTGACCCCCCGCGAGCTGGAGGTGTTGCGCCTGGTCGCGGCCGGGCGCAGCAACCGGGACATCGCGGCCGAGCTGTTCATCTCGGCCAAGACCGTCAGCGTGCACGTGTCGAACATCCTGCCCAAGCTGGGCGTGTCGACCCGGGGCGAGGCGGCCGCCGCGGCCCACCGCCTGTCCCTCCTCGATTAGGCGAACGAGCGTCAGGCGAGCGAGACTCAGGCGATCAGGGGCTCGGCCAGCAGCAGCACGCCGAAGACGGCGAACGCGGCGGCCGCGCCATACTTGATCCACTTCTCGGGCAGGCGCGAGCCGAGGAACCGGCCGACCAGGATGGCCAGCGCGTCGGCGGCGACCATGCCCACGGTCGAGCCGACCCACGTGCCGAACCAGCCGTGCTGGGTGGCCAGCGTGATGGTGGCGAGCATGGTCTTGTCGCCCAGCTCGCTGAGGAAGAACGCCACGGCGACGGCGATGAACGCGTTGCGGGTGGTCCGGGCCGCCTTGCCCTTCTCCTCCTCGGTGAGCTCGTCGCCGCGCAGCGTCCACGCCGCGAAGGCGAGGAACGCGAGGCCCGCGACGATCGAGATCGCGGTGGTGGGGAGGGCGTCGCCGACGACCCTGCCGACGCCGACGCTGACGAGGTGGACGAGCGCGGTCGCGGCGGTGATGCCGGCCAGCACCGGCCCCGTCTTGAACCGGGTCGCGAACGTCAGGGCCATGAGCTGGCTCTTGTCGCCCAGCTCGGCCACGAAGATGACGACGAGGGAGATCCAGAGGGCTTGCACGGGGTCGCCTTCCTACAGGGGAGATGCGACCGGGCCGCCGTACGACACCCGGGGAGTTCGGGCACGACTTCGGCCCGGCAGCATGTGATCATGACTGTCGGGCCGAAGGTCTCGTCCGCCACGAGGGCTCCACGACCGGGCGGACGAACCGCCAGTGTGTCGATCAGTGGATTTCGGACTACTCCCCTTCGGTGTTGTCCCAGTTTAACCGAGCTAAAGGCTTACTCCCACCAGCACGGGCTCGTTGACGAGCCGCACCCCGAACTTCTCGTGCACGCCGTCGCGCACCTCGCGGGCCAGCGCCAGCAGTTCGGCCGCGCCCGCCTCGCCGGAGGGGTTGGTGAGGGCCAGCGTGTGCTTGGTCGAGATGCGGACCCGGCCCTTCTCGTAGCCCTTGGGGAACCCGGCGTTCTCGATCAGCCACGCCGCCGGGATCTTGACCGTGCCGTCGGGCATGTCCCAGCGCGGATGGCCGGGGGCCCGCAGGGCCAGGGCCGCCGCCTCCTCCGGGCCGAGCACGGGGTTGGTGAAGAACGACCCCGCGCTGCGCGTGTCCGGGTCGTCGGGGTCGAGCACCATGCCCTTGCCCCGCCGCAGCTCCAGCACCGCCTCCCGCGCGTCGGCCAGCGGCACCCGCGCGCCGATCTCCACGCCGAGGCGCGCGGCCAGTTCCTTGTAGGCCACGGGCCCCGACAGCGGCGAGCGCTCCAGGGCGTAGGTGACGGCCAGCACCATGTGCCGGCCGGGGTCGTGCTTGAACGCGCTGTGCCGGTAGGCGAAGCCGCACTCGGCCGCCGTGAGGTCCCCCACCTCGCCGGTCGCCCGGTCGTACACGCGGACGGCGGCGACGGTCTGGGAGACGTCCTGCCCGTACGCGCCGACGTTCTGGATCGGGGTGGAGCCCACCAGCCCGGGTATGCCCGACAGGCACTCGACCCCCGACCAGCCCTCGGCCACGCAGCGGGCGACCAGGGCGTCCCAGTCCTCCCCCGCCTGCACGGTGACCAGCGCGCGCCCGGTCCCCGCCTCTGAACTCGGGGCCGTCACGTCGACGCCCCGGGTGGCGACGCGCACCACGAGCCCGTCGAACCCGTCGTCGGAGACCACGAGGTTGCTGCCGCCGCCGAGCACCAGCACGGGCTCGCCCTCATGGTCGGCCTCGGCCACGATCGCGACCAGCTCGTCCTGCGTCCGCGCCTGCGTGAACGCCCGGGCCGGTCCGCCCGTACGCAGCGTGGTGTACGGGGCGAGCGGCACCCCTGCCAACCGGTCAGCCATCGGTCTCCTCGCACCCGGAACATCCCGACGAACAGGATAGCTATCCGCGGTCCTCGCGTTCCGCCTCGGCGATCGACTCGTCGACCCTCGACGTGGCCGAACTGCCGTCCCACAGGAGCTGGGAGGCGACCACCGACGGCTCGCCCGAGGGGGTCAGCGCGGTCTCGATCGTCCCGCCGGGAGCGACGTCCCGCTTGACCTCGGTGATCTCTTCCGGACCCGCGGCTCCGGCGGCCTCCCTGGCGTTCTGCGCCCGCGGGCGCGGCAACGCGCCGCCGTGGGCGTCGCCGGCCTTGCCGGGGTCCTGGGTCTCCGCGGCGACGCCGGCGACGTCGCCGTGCTCCCGCTGGGTGGTGACCGGCTCGTTCTTCGCTTCGATGTCTCGCTCGTTCACGATCCGACCGCTACCCGGCACCGCCACGACCAATCGGGCCGGTCGGGGAAGACCGGCCAGGAGAGGGCGCTCAGGAGAGCTGGACCACCGCGCGGGCCTTGGACAGGACGCGGGCGTCGCCCGACCTCGCGGTCAGCGCCACGACGACGCGCTTGTCCTCGCGCTTGTCCTCGACGACCCCGCTGATCGTAATCGTCGCGCCGTTGTCGTCGTCCGGCACCACGACCATGGAGGAGAACCGGACGCCGTACTCCACCACCGCGCCGGGGTCGCCCGCCCAGTCCGTCACGAACCGGCCGCCCTGCGCCATCGTGTACATGCCGTGCGCGATGACGTCGGGCAGGCCGACTGCCTTCGCGTGCCGCTCGTTCCAGTGGATGGGGTTGAAGTCGCCCGAGGCGCCGGCGTACCTCACCAGGTCCACCCGGCGGACCCGGTATTCGACGGCCGGGATCTCCTGGCCGGTCTCCACCTCGTCGTACTTGACCGTCGCCGCCATGATCAGGCCGCCCCTCCCCGCTCGACGATGATGTTGTACGTCCGGCAGACCAGCTCACCAGAGGTGGTCGAGACGTCGCTGCACAGGGTCAGGAACTCGTTGCGGCCGACGCTGCGGATCTCGGCGACGGTCGAGGTGCACACCAGCTCGTCGCCCGCGTGGATGGGCCGCTCGTACTCGAACCTCTGCTCGCCGTGCACGACCATCGCGAAGTTGAGCCCGAGGTCGGGGTCGGCGAGCGCGTCACCGGTCCCGAAGAGGCTGAACACGATGGGGAACGTGGGCGGCGCGACGACGTCCGGGTGCCCGGCCGCCACGGCGGCCCGCCTGTCGTGGTAGATCGGGTTGGAGTCGCCGATCGCGGTGGCGAACTCGCTGATCTTCACGCGGCTGACCTCGTAGGGCGCGGACGACTCGTACGTCCGCCCGACGAAATCGCGGTTCAAAGGCATCGGGCCGGGCTCCTTAGAGATGAGCTGGGTAGGCCGTACGGTAACAGACCCACGCCGGCGGACACCGGCCCGCACCGCGCCGGACACGACAAACCGGCGCCCCCCTAGGGAACGCCGGTGTCGGAAGTGCGTGCGATCCGTGCCGTGGTCTAGCGGGTCTCGCGGTGCGCCCGGTGCGTCTTGCAGTTGGGGCAGTACTTCTTCAGCTCAAGCCGATCCGGGTCGTTGCGCCGGTTCTTCCGCGTGATGTAGTTGCGGTGCTTGCACTCCTGGCAGGCCAGCGTGATCTTCGGCCTAACGTCTGCGGCAGCCACGTGGGAGTGCCTTTCTGCGTTCGGGACTACTGGACAAACCCACACCTGGGTCGCCTTGTGCAGGTGACCCGGCAGGGTAGTAGCGGAGGCCGGACTTGAACCGGCGACACAGCGATTATGAGCCGCTTGCTCTGCCTGACTGAGCTACTCCGCCTCGGCCGGAAACTGGATCCGGCCACGCAAGGATACCCGACCTGTACGGCTATTCGCGCATCGGGATCAGCCATGATCGAGATCGGTCTTTCGGCGAGGATGAGGCATCCCCACCAAGCCGAAAGCCCCACCCTGCAGCGCTCAGTCAGAAACGCTGCTTGGATAGGACTTTCCGGCTAGAGCCCCCAAACGGAATCGAACCGTTGACCTTCTCCTTACCATGGAGACGCTCTGCCGACTGAGCTATAGGGGCGGGTCCGCCTGCCGCTCTCGCGCTGCGGACAGGTGTAACCATACACGGCCACGGCGGTGCGCGCGAATTCGAATCTCCCTCCGGCGCGCGGCTCAGGGCGTCGGCAGCACCCCGGACAGATCGGCCTCGGGACGGTGCCGGACGGCCACGTCGGCCGTGACCGCGTACCGGCTGAAGTACCCCTTGCCCTTGACCGGGATCACGCTGCTCAACGTCACCGTGGCGGCGTACGGCGCGTCCGCGCACTCGGGCAGGCACCACGTGCCGCTGAGCCTGCCCGCGCCGGTCGCCCGGGTCGGCCCCCAGCTCCGCCAGGTGACCCCGCTCATCGTGCTGAACTCCGAGAGCACGAGGTTCGCCGGCCGCTGCTCGGCCCTGCCCCGCTCGGAGTTCTGGAGGTTGAGCACGTACACCGGCGTCTCTGCCGGGGGGCCCGTGGGCGCCGCCCCGCAGCCGCCGGCGGCGACGCAGAGCGCGGTGACGGTGACAGGCAGACAGACAGGCAGACAGACAGGCAGACGGACAGGCAGGCGCATCGATTCCCCCTCGGCACTCTGAGTGCCCAGGGCCCGCCGCCGTTACGCCTGTGACCAGGCTATTTGACGGCCGTACGGGCGTCGCCGGCCCTGACGGGCAGCGGGATCACCTCGCAGAGGTCGGCGAGGTCGACATACCGGGCGACCTCCTCGACCGAGAGGCAGTCGGCGACCACCTGACCGTTGCGCCGCACCCGCAGCACCTGGCGGTCGCGGCGGTACGCGGGGACGATCTCGTATCCGTCCGGTCCCACCCATCGGCTGTCCATAGGGGAACAAGCTATCTGCTTCTCCCCACGTCTATCTCCCGTCCCATGGGAATCGTCTTAAGTAGGGTCTTAATCGACCCCAAGTGCCGGGCCGCACAGTGAGCGTGACGCACCACCGTTCCCCACGTTCACGAAGGGTCTTCCGATGTCCGACACCCCCAACCTGCTGGGCTTCCGCATCGCGCACCGGGCGATGCGCACCGACTCCCGGCGCCTGGCCGACGTCACCGCCGAGATCGCCGCGGGCCGGCAGCCGTGCGGCCCGGATCGCGCCGCCGCCATCCGCGAGTACGCGACCAAGCTGTGCCGCGGCATCCACCACCACCACAAGGCGGAGGACGACCACCTGTGGCCGCTGCTCGTCCGCTCGGCGGGCGCCGAGATCGACCTGAGCGAGCTGAGCGAGGACCACTCCGAGCTCGACCCGCTGCTTGAGGAGATCCAGGCGGTCGCGGGCGACCCGGCCGAGCTGGCCAAGCCGCTGCGCCGGCTGGCCGACCTGCTCGACGAGCACATCCAGGAGGAGGAGCGCACGATCTTCCCGATCATCATGCGGCACGTCTCCGGCAAGGACTGGGAAGTGATGGAGCAGCACGTCCGCAAGGGCGGCGACGTGCGCTTCGAGCTGCCCAGGATCGAGCAGCACGCGCGGCCGGAGGAGCTGGCGGAGCTGCGCAAGCTGGCCGGGCCCGTCCTGGTCGTCATGCTGGCGCTGATGCGCCGCGCCCACCTCCGCCGCGAGCGGCTCATCTTCGGTGCCGCGTGAGCGCCCGGCGGGCGGCCTCCTCCCAGTGCGGGGAGCCGACCTGCCGGGCGACCTCGGCGGCCCGCAGATAGTGGGCCTCGGCGTCGCCGGGCCGGCCCAGGAACGCCGCGAGGTCGCCGAGCGTGTGGGCGACCGGCCCGAGCGTGACCGAGCCCGAGTGCAGGCCGGCCAGCTCGCCGTCGGACGACAGCAGCAGGCGGTAGCACTCCTCGGCCGCCCCCCGATGGCCGAGCGCGATCGCGTTGTCCGCACGCAGAGACATGAACACGAGCCAGTAGTAGTCCTGGCGGGGGACGCGCGCGGAGGCCCACACCACGCGGGCCTCCTCCAGGCGGCCGGCCCCGGCGAGCGCCCGCGTGTACAGCTCGCCCGCGTCCTGCGGCAGGCGTTCCCACAGAGCGGCGAGCTCCTCCACCGACTCGTGGACCCGTCCCGCGGCCAGCTTGACCACGAAGCGGCCGACCGTCCCCACCATCGCGCCGTTGGCGTCACCGGTGCCGGCCAGCCGCTCCCCGAGCTGCGTGTAGACGCTCTCGGCCCGCTCGAACTCTCCCCTGACCAGCAGGTGCAGGGCGTCGAGGAAGGCGAGGATGCCGAGGGCCAGGCCGAGCTGGCCGCTCGTCGACAGCTCCATGGCCTTGTCGGCGTGCCGGCGGGCCGTGGTCCAGTCGTTGCGGCTGAGCGCGACCATGAGCAGCGAGAAGTGGCCGAGCGTCTGGTAGCCGAGGAGCCCGGCGGTGGCCGAGGCGGCCAGCAGATCGTGCCCGAGCGTCTCCAGGTCGTCCCGCCTGTCCGGGGTCAGGCAGACCCAGTAGCGGCCGTTGAGCGCCATGCACCGCAGGCGGAGGTCGCCGAGGGCGTCCGCGATCGCCAGCGCCTCCGCACTCGCCGCCTCGATGCGCTCCGCGTCGTGTCCTTCGAGCGCGTGGCAGAGGGCGACGAGCATCCGGCAGCGCAGCTCCCCTGCCTCCGCGGGCAGCGACTCCTCGATCGCCCCGACGAGATCGGCGTCGAGCGCGCGGTCGGGCTGGATGGTCCAGATGACCGGCGCGTCGAGCGACGACACCGCCCGCGCCACCGCGCCGCGATCCCCCGTCTGACGGGCCACCGCGAGCGCCTTCGTCCGGTTGCGCACCGCGGTGATCACGTCGCCCGCGTGCGACTGCGCGGACACCAGGCGGCACAGGAGGTCGAGGCGGACGTCCCGGGACGCGTCGCCGGCCCCTCCGCTCACCAGGTCGAGTGCGCCCAGCGCGCCCTCCAGCAGCGCCGCCGCCTCCTTGTGCGCGTACAGCGCGGTCGCCTGCCCGGCGGCCCGCGCCGCGTAATCGGCCGCGGTGAGGGCGGTCGCGGTGGTCGCGGCGGCGAGCGCGTGGTGCCCGAGCGCCCCCACGTCGCCGGGGCGGACCCGCTCGAGCGCCGCCAGGACCTTGCCGTGCATCCGCGTACGGCGCAGCCGCGGGATGTCCTCGTACAGCGTCTCGCGGACGAGCACGTGGGCGAACCGGACGCGGCCGGGGCGCGGCTCCTCCAGCAGGCCGGACAGCACGCCCGCCTCCAGGCCGTCGAGCACGGTCTCCTCGTCGGCTCCCGGCATGGCGATCAGCACGTCCGCGTCGGCCTCCCGGCCGAGAACCGCGGCGTTGCGCAACGTCGTCTGGGCCGTCGCGGGCAGCCGGGCGAGACGCCTGCGGATGAGGTCGCGCACGCCGGGCGGCAGCGCGTGGGCCGCCGACGGGCCGTCCACCGCGAGCAGCCGGGCCGTCTCGGTCACGAACAGCGGGTTGCCGCCGCTCCGCTCGGTGACCGTGCGCACCGTGGCCTCGTCGACCTCCGTGCCGGAACGTTCGGCGAGCAGCCTGGCCACCTCGCGTTCGCCGAGGCCGCCCAGGGTGATGTTCTCCACCGCCTGCACGGCGAGCGCCGCCCCGGTGGCCGTCAGGTCGTCGCCGGCCTCGGCCGGCCGGTGTGTCAGCAGGACGAGGACCGGCGTCCGCGCCAGGCGGCCGGCCAGGTGGCGCAGGAGCTGGAGGGTCTCCTCGTCGGCCCGGTGCACGTCCTCCAGCACGATCAGCAGCGGACCCGGCACGCCCTCCAGATAGTCGCCGGCCGCCCGCGCCAGCCAGAACTGGCCCACGGGCGCGGCGTCGTCGGTCAGCAGGGGCGCCAGCCGGGCCGCGGACCCGGGTTCGGGCGGGCAGGTCGCGGACAGCTCTCGCAGCACCTCGCTCCACGCCCATGCGGGCGGGACGCCGCCGATCGTCTCGGGGCAGCGCCCGACCACGGTCTGCCAGCCGCCGGCCGCCAGGCGTCGCACGAGCGCGTCGGCCAGGGTGCTCTTGCCCGAGCCCGCCTCGCCGCCGAGCCACGCGATGCGGAAACCGGCCCGGGCCCGCTCCGCCGCGGCGGCCAGCCGGGACAGCTCGGCCGTACGGCCGACCATGCGGACGGGCTCCTGGACGGATTCCTGGGCGGGCGGCGGGGCGGGGACCACGCGCGCAGAGGCCGCCCGGACCACGGGGATCGCGTCGAGCGACTCGGCCTGCGCGAGGATGTCCGCCTCCAGCGCGCGCAGGGCGGGCCCGGGATCGACGCCGAGCTGGTCGGCGAGCAGGTCGCGCGTCCTGCGCAGGACCGCCAGCGCCTCCCCCTGCCGCCCGGCCCGGTAATAGGCGAGCGCGAGCAACCGTACGGCGTTCTCGCGCAGGGGATGGGCGGTGAGGTGACGCTCCAGCTCGGGGACGACCTCGGCGTGGCGGCCGAGTGCGAGCCCGGCCTCGGCGCGATACTCCACCGCGACCGCCCGGAGCTCGTCCAGGTGGACCACCTCGGGGACGGCCCACTCCTCCTCGCCGAACTCCGCGTACGCCTGGCCGGTCCACAGCGCCAGCGCCTCGTCCACGACCTCGAGCGCCCGCGCGTGCCGCCCCTCGTTGAGCAGGCCGGCGGCGGACTCGACCAGCCGGGGGAAGCGCCAGGCGTCCACGTCGCCGGGCTCCAGCGCCAGCCGATAGCCGGGTGGGACGCTGACCAGCACGCGGGCGGCGGCGCGGGGGGCGCGGCCCGGCTCCAGTGCCCGCCGCAGATTGGAGACGTAGACCTGGAGCGCGCCCAGCGCGCGCGGCGGAGGCTGGCCCCTCCACAGGTCGTCGACGAACCGGTCGGTCGACACCACGTGTCCCTGGGCGCAGACCAGCCGGGCCAGCACGGCGCGCTGGAGCGAGGTCCCGAGGTCCGCGGGGCGCCCGTCGACTTCCGCCGTGATTCGCCCCAAAACCCGCACTTTTGCCATAACGGGGGCAAGCATAGGGATCAGGTTCGGTAGTGGTAGTACCCGAGCAGGTCATCCAGCACGGACACGTCGTCCATGCGGATGCGCGTCCCGGTGGCGAACGCGTTGATCATCTTGCCGCCTCCGACATACACCCCGACGTGGTGGGTTCTGCCGCGCCTGCCGTAGAAGACCAGGTCGCCGGGTTGCGGCACGCCGACCCGGCGCAGCCGGCCGATGTGATCGTCGGTGTTGCCCGGACCGAGCACGTCGTCGCCGAACGCCAGGTCGTACACCCATCGGGTGAACCCCGAGCAGTCGAAGCCGCGCGTCCGGTTCGCCGGGCAGGGCGTGACCGAGCCGCTGTACCCCCGGCAGGTCCCCTTCGACGGCCCCGGCCGCGTCGCGTGTCCCCCGCCCCACGAGTACGGCAGAGCCCCCTGGGCGGCGTACGCGACGGCGACGGCCTTGGACAGCTCCTCGTTGAGCGGCGCGGATCCCGCCGCGGCCAGCGCGACGATCCCCCCGATCAGAACCAGCCGACGCCTGAGCGCGCGCTTAACCCCCATGGATCGTGACGATAGCCACTCGTCTCTTTCCTGACCATGGAAGCTTTGCCTCACCCGATCGACGCACCGGAGGGGGATTGTTACCCTGAGTACGGCTCAGCTCGTACGGTCACTCGGCGCGTCGATCGAAGCGCTTCGCCGGTCGCCCCGGACCTCCCCGTCCCGCTCCCCCCGGTGGTCCCCGGCGCCAAGGAGAGCGAGGGGAACCACCGTGGAGACGTGGACGGCACAACCCCCGGCCCCCACCCGCTGGTGGGTGCTCGGGCTGCGCGGAGAGCTGGATCTCCACGCGGTGCGGCACCTGCGCGAGCCGCTGCTCACCCAGATCGAGGCCCACGGACCGTGGCTGGCCATCGACCTCAGCGAGGTGCGGTTCATCGACACCACGGGCGTGGGGCTGCTCGTGCGCCTGGTGCACAACCTGCGCGACAGGAACGGCGACCTCGCCCTCATCGCGCCGGCCGGCCAGGTGCTGCGGATCCTCCGCTGGACGAACCTGACCCGGCTGTTCCGCGTCCTGGACACGGCCGACGCGCTGGACGACTCCGGCTGATCGGGCAGGATCAGTTGGGCAGGACCGTCACCGGAGAGTCGCCGCCTCCCGTCGGACCGTCGCCCCCCGTCGGAGGCGTCACGGACACCAGGCCCCGGCAGCTGTCGCCGCAGCCGCCGAACCGCTCAGTGTCGACGGGCGCGAAGTCCGTCGCCGGCACGCCGCGCAGCGCGCCCAGCATGGTGTCCTTCCAGATCGGCCCGGGGACGCTGGCGCCGAACACCGAGCCGTAGTAACGACCGCCGATCGTCACGCCGTTCAGCTTGTACTTCGACGTGCCACGGGGGTCGCCCAGGCTGACCGCGCCGGCGAGGTCGGGGGTGAACCCGGCGAACCAGGCGGAGGAGGACTCGTCGTTGGTCCCGGTCTTGCCCGCCGCGTCACGCCCGATGCCGCCGACCGCCGCCATCGTGCCCTTGGTCAGGACACCGGTCAGCACGTGCGCCGCCGCGTCCGCCACCTCGGGGTCGAGGGCCTGACGGCACTTGGGCGTGAAGTCCGTGGTCTTGCCGGTGCTCTCGGTGATCTGCGTGATCGCCATCGGCGCGCAGTACTTGCCGCGCGCGCCGATCGCGGCGTAGGCGTTGGCGACGGTCACGGGGTCCATCTCGTTGATGCCGAGTGTGAACGTCTCGAACTCACTGAGCGGGTTGCCGTCGGAGCGGTGGATGCCCAGCGACTTGGCCGTCTTGATCACCTCGCAGAGCCCGACCCGCTGCTCCAGCATCATGAAGAACGTGTTGACCGAGTGCCAGGTGCCGGTCTGCAGGGTCAGCCAGCCGGGCGACCCCTCGTCGTTGGTGACCGTATGGCCCGGGTCGCCGATGGGCTTGCCCGCGCAGTTCTTGAACGTCGCATAGGCCGGCGCGGTGTAGCCGGCGCCCGCGCTGAACCCGTCGCTGATCTTCATGCCCTGCTTCAGCGCGGTGAGCAGGGTGAACGTCTTGAAGGTCGAGCCGGCCTGGAAGCCGATGCCACCGCCGTGCGCGGCGTCGGCCACGAGGTTGTAGGACATCTCGTTCCTGCTCTTGCGCGTCCCGTACGGACGGCTCGCGGCCATCGCCTTGATCGCCCCGGTGCCGGGCTGGACCAGCGCCTCGGCGGCCACGGGGTTGTCGGACGGGTGGACCCACTTCCTGATCGCCTTGTCGGCGGCGGCCTGCATCGCGGGGTCGATCGTGGTCTTGATGGTCAGGCCGCCGCGGTTGAGGAACGCCAGGCGCTGCTTGGCCGTCTTGCCGAAGTCGGGATTGCTGAGGATCTCGTTGCGCACATAGACGCAGAAGTACGGATACCTGCTCGACTCGCAGCCGCCGGGCAGCGGGGTCCCCTTGTAGCCGAGCTTGGCCTTCTTCGCCTCGGCCGCCTGAGCCTTGGTGATCTTCCCGAGCTCGGCCATCCGGTCGAGCACGACGTTGCGCCGCTTCAGCAAGCGGTCGCGGCTGGTCTTGCCCAGGTTGGGGTCGGTGGCGTTGGGGTCCTGCACCGCTCCCGCCAGCGTCGCCGCCTGCGGCAGCGTCAGCTTGCTCGCGTCGACCCCGAAGAACCGCTTGGCCGCCGCCTCGACGCCGTACGCGCCCGCGCCGAAGTAGGCGATGTTGAGGTACTTCTCCAGGATCTGGTCCTTGGAGTACTTCTTCTCCACGCCCATCGCGTAGCGCAGCTCGTTGAGCTTGCGGGCGTAGCTCGCCTCCAGTGCCTTGTTCTTCTCCGCCTCGGTCTGGGCGGCGTTGAGCAGCACCTGCTTGACGTACTGCTGGGTGATGGAGGAGCCGCCCTGGGCCACCCCGCCCGACTGCAGGTTCTTCGCCAGAGCGCGGAGGGTGCCCTCGATGTCGATCGGGCCGTGCTCGTAGAACCGGTAGTCCTCGATCGAGATGATGGCCGTCTTCATGATGCCCGCGATCTGGTCGAGCGGGACGACCTCGCGGTACTGCTCCCAGAACCGGGCGATCTCGCGGCCCTTCACGTCCTGCACGACCGACACCTGCGCAAGCGGAGGCTCGGCGAGGTCCCGGGGCTCGAGGCCCACGTCCTCGACGGCCGACACCAGCCCGACGCCCGCGCCTCCCACCGCCGGCAGCGCGATCCCCGCGACCAGCACGCCCGCCGCCGCTCCCATGGCGGCCAGACGCAGCACCTTCCCCGTGGCGTTCACAGGATCCTCCCCCAAATGGCTATAGACAAGGTTATGGGGCCGTAAAGCGCGGTCGGCCCCATAACGCGGTATTTACGAGAGCCGGCCGAGGCCGCGCGCGAGCACGGTCGCCGTCTGGGCGATCACCTTGTCGTCGGTGGCGCCGTCGGCCGCCCGGCGGTTGGTGTAGATCGCCATGACGATCGGAGCGGCGTCCTTGGCCGGCCAGACGACGGCGATGTCGTTGGCGGTGCCGTACGTGCCGCCGGTGCCGGTCTTGTCGCCGACGATCCACGTCGTGGGCAGCCCGGCGCGGATGCGCGCGTCCCCGGTCGTGTTGTCGCGCAGCCACCCGATCAGCCGGGATCGGTCCTTCGCGCCGAGCGCGTCGCCGGTCGTGAGCGCGCTCAGGTCGCGGGCGACGGCCGCGGGCGTGGTGGTGTCGCGCTTCTCCTTGGGCGACCAGTCGTTGAGCTCGGTCTCCCAGCGGTCCAGCCGGGACACCGGGTCCTTGAGCGTGCGGAAGTAGCGGGTGAGGCCCTGCGGCCCGCCGATCCGCTTCAGCAGCATGTTCCCCGCGGTGTTGTCGCTGTAGATGATCGCCGCCCGGCACAGCTCGGCGAGGGTCATGCCGTCCTTCACGTGCTTGCCGGTCTCCGGCGAGTTCGGCTTCACCTCGCCGGCCTTCCAATGGACGACCTTCCGCGTCAGCTCCCGGTCGGTCGTCCTGGCCAGCACCGCGCCCGCGGCCACCGCCTTGAAGGTGGACGCCAGCGCGAACCGCTCGCCCGCCCGATAGCCGATCGTCTTCCCCGTCGCCGTGTCGATCGCGTACGCGCCGATGCGGCCCTTGAACGACGTCTCCAGCGCGCGCAGCGCGGCGGCCACGTCCGTCCGGGGCGCGGCGGCGGCGGTGGCGGTGGCGGTGGTCGCGGGAACGGCGCCGGCCAGGAGGGAGGCCGTGATCGTGGCGACTTTCAGCGTAACCGGCAGTGTCCGTGGCATGGCATGTCCTTGCTCTCGTCCGTCACAGGGGCGTTAGACGCAGGAGCAAAGCAAAGTGTTCAGAACATGTCCAATATTCATATGGACCCTCGATCGATATGGGTTCTCGTATCGACCCAGCTCATAACGGCGGGGCGAACCGGCGACCGGCCGCGACGAGATCGTCGACGGCCCGCGCGGCGGCGGTCAGCCGCTCCTCGGGCGGCCCGGAGACGACGACGTGCGGGAGCCCGCGATCGGCCAGCTCCGCGCGCAGGCGGCGGTCCATGCCGTGCCGCACGTGCTCGCCGTCGCGCCAGCCGTCCTGCTCGAACGGCACGCCGTCCACGGACGTGTGGATCCACAGGTCGTGCCGGGCCCGTTCGTGGACCCGCAGGACCTCGGGACCGACCGTGCCGAGATAGCGCTCGTGCCACAGCGCGGTGGCGAGCGCGTCGGTGTCGCAGAACAGCACCGGCGACCCCGTCCGCGCCGCCGCCTCCTCCCAGTCGAGCTGCCGGTGGGCGATCAGCGTGAACTCCTCCGGCTCCCACTCCAGGTCGTCCAGCCACGGTTCCTGCGCCCCCGCGGCCTTGGCCGCCCGGCGGGCCGCCGCGAGCTTCTCCTCGCAGTACGTCCTGCCGTACTCGGGCACCCACCGGGTCGCCGCCCAGACTCCGCCGCGCGCGGCGTAGTGCGCGGCCAGCGCGCGGGCGAGCGTGGTGGTGCCGGTGGACTCGGCCCCGACGACGACCACCCGCCAGGCGAGGTGGGCGCGCACGGCCGGGCTCAGCCAGGGCCACGCGGCCACCGGATCGTCGCGGACCATCGTCCCGCTGACCGGATAGCGGATCCTGTCCGGATCGACCGCCACGTGCGCGCCGCCGAACCTGCGGGCCAGCTCGGGCCCGTACGCCTCGGAGGAGAAGACGGCGTCGACGGCCGGCGCGAGGCCACCGTGGGCCAGCGCCAGCGCGTGCCGGAAGACCTCGACGTGCGCGGCCCAGATCCCCGGGTCGTCGTAGTCGATCTCGATGTCGTCCACCACCGGCGCCACCACCACGTGGGGCTGCGGGTGCGCCTCGCGCAGCCACGCCGCACGGAGGGCGAGCGGGACGCTCTCCACGCTGCTGGCGGCGACGACCACCGTGACCAGCGCGCACCGCTCGGCGGCGGTGTCGACGAGGTGGTGGTGGCCGGCGTGCGGAGGGTAGAACTTGCCGATCACCAGTCCGTGCGCGTATCGGGCGCTCATCGCGTCACCGCCGCGCCACCGTCAGGGGCGGGAGCGGGCCGGGCGGCGGAGTCGCGCCGCCAGGCGAGCAGCCCGGCCACGCACAGCGCGAGGAACAGCACGTAGAGCACGCTGGTGAGGTAGAGGTCCTTGTACGCGTAGAGGGGGATGTAGACCAGGTCGACCGCGATCCACAGCCACCACGACTCCACCCGCTTGCGGCACTGGCCGTAGGTCGCCATGAGCGACAGCGCGGTCGTCAGGGCGTCCCAGAACGGGACGGCCGAGTTGGTCCAGGTCGCCAGTGCGGCGGTGAGCAGCGCGGTCACCGCGGCGCCCCCGAGCACGAGCCATCCCCACTCCGCGCGGCCGGTCCTGGTGACCGTGAGCGTGGTCCGCCCGGCCCCGCCGTACAGCCACTGCCACCAGCCGTACAGGCCGAGGAGCACATAGACGATCTGCAGGGCCGCGTCGGCGTACAGGCCGACGGCCAGGAAGACGAGACCGAGCAGGACGACGTTCGCGACGCCGATCGGCCAGTTCCAGACGTGCTGGCGGACCACCAGCCAGACGGTGAGCGCCCCTGTCGCGAACCCGAGCAACTCGGCCCAGCTCGTCGACACGCCGCCCAGGGTGATGGCGGGCTCCAGGAGGGGCCCAAGCAGATCGGTCAGCGCCACCACGACCTCCTTAATCGTCAATGTGACGATAACAACAGATCGCGATCAGGGATAGAGAGGCGGCCCCCGTGCCGGTAAAACGGGGGCCGCCTCGGTCATCGGGAGGTCACCCGACGTGGTGACTCTCCGGCGGGCCGAGGTAGCTCGGGATCACGCCGCCGGTGTCCACCACGAACCGCTGCACGACCACGGTCGGGTCGACCATCCAGAACTTCAGCGTGTGCACGCCCGGCCCGCTGATCGTGTGGGTCGTCGTGGTCACGTTCGCGTTGTCGGAGGTGTTGCGCGCCCACTGCGCGTTCATCGTGGTGTCGTCGGCTCCGGTGGCCTTGGTGACGTTCACCACCTGCGGCGCGCCGTCGTCGATCGAGACGGCGTAGCGCAGGCCCTCGGCCGGCAGCACGTTGTTGCGCGGGGACAGATACGCCGAGACCTTCACCGGCCCGCCGCTCGTCAACGTCATCGTGTACTCCAGACGCGCGCCGTCGCCGCCGGGAGCGCGGCTCGGGGCGGTGACGGGCCACGGGATGACTCCATCACCGGTGCGGCCGATGCCGGGGACGACCTTCCACCCGGCCCCGGCGGCGTCCACGGCCCGGGTGTAGTGGGCGGCCTCGATCGCGACGTACCCGCCGGCCTCGGCGAAGCCCTTCACCCGCAGGCCGGCGGGCTTCTGGATGACGGCCTTGACCACCACCCGCGCGCCCGACGGGCCCGTCACCGTGATCGGCACCTCGGACGTGCCCTCCGGCGCGCGGGACCAGTCGACGCGTACGTCCGCGCGCACCTGGTCGGTCACCCTCCCGGCGGCGGGCGTGACGCTCACCCACGGCGCGGACGGCGTGACCGAGTAGTCGAAGGGCGTCGCGCCCCGGTTGAACACCTCGATGTACTGCCCCGGCGCGGTCTGGTAGGGGCTGAACGCCGGCAGCACGGCCGGTGACGTCTCCGCGGGCCACCACGCGTCCGAGCCGTCGATCGCGACGCCCATGTCGGCCGCCTGGGGCACCTCGATCCTCTTGAGGTGCGGGTAGAGGGCGTCGGGCAGCGCCACGTCGTTCAGCTCGGGCTGCTGCCAGGGCGCGTTGGGGCCATACCGCTCGACGTCCCCGTAGCCGATCTTGGGCTGGGTCTGGAAGCCGTTCCACTTCCCGCCCGCGAGCGTCTCGTTGTAGTACGCCGACATGGCCTGATCCTCGTCGAACCCGGCCTGCGCGAGGTCGGCCATCCGGTTGGTCGCCGCCCTCCCCTGCCGGGCGTACAGCAGGTTGGTGAACTGCGCCCTGCGCAGCTCGTACAGGTTGGCGCTCGCCTTCACCTCGTAGTAGACGAGCTGGTAGAAGGCGTCGTCACAGCCCGCGGGCAGGGCCTCGCGGATCTTGTCGGCCTTCGCCGCGAGCCGCTGCCACTCCGCCGTGACCCGGTCCATCTCCTGGTAGGCCGTGAGGCTGAACGGCGTCGCCCGGTCGTCGTCGACGACGGCGGAGGAGTCGGTGGCGAGGTCCTTGGCCGGATCGACGGTGATCTTCCGGTTGAGCAGCTCCGGCTTGCGCCGCGACTGCAGCCGGCCGTACTCGTCGAGCACCTCGGCGATGTCGTCGGCCGGTTCCGGGCCGAAGTTCTGCGCGGCGTACGCGCGCCGCCACTCGCCGAGCCGCTCCAGCGGCCAACGGCCGGGGTCCCAGGCGTAGTCGAGGAAGAACTGGAGCGGAAGCTCCTGGTTCTTCATGTCGCCGGTGTTCACCACCCACAGCCGGTCCACGCCGTAGGTGTAGGCGAGGTTGAGCTGCTCCCAGGTGTTGGCCAGGTTGGTCGTGTCGACCCACTTGTAGTTGCGCCCGGCGCCGACGTAGTCGAAGTGGTAGTAGATGCCGTAGCCGCCGGGCCGCTCCGGCAGCGACCGGTCGGGCAGCTTGCGCATGTTGCCCCAGTTGTCGTCGCAGAAGACGACCGTCACGTCGTCCGGCGGGCGCATGCCCTGGTCCCAGTAGCGCTGGACCTCCTTGTAGAGGGTCTGGACCTGCGGGATCCTCGTGATGTCGGCCCCGCTCTCCTTCGCGAGGATGTCCCGCTGTGCGGCCAGGATGCTCTTCATGAGGTCGATGCCGTCGCCGTCGGGCAGTCCGACGTCGCCGTTGCCGCGCATGCCGAGCGTGACCACGCCCTCGAAGCCCTGCTCCTTCATCCGGCGGATGCCGTCGGCCCAGTACCTCTCGATCGCCTCGCCGTTGCGGCGGAAGCTCCACTCGCCGGTCCCGCCGTACGGGTCGTGGCCGGGGGTGACGATGTTCCCCTGGCCGTCGCGTACGGCGGCCACGGCGTGCCGGTTCCACTCCTCGATGCCGCGCATCATCGGCGCCTCGTGCGAGGTGCCCATGACCACGCCGTACCGACTGGCCATCGTGTGGTTGTCCGGGTCGTCCTCGGCGAACGCCCGGCCCCACACCGCAGGCCACAGATAGTTGGCCTTGAGGCGGAGCATGACCTCGAAGACCCTGGCGTAGAACCTGCTGGTGAAGCCGCCCTCGTAGCCGGGAGCTAGGCCGGGGCCGAAGAACCTGGGCGCCCACGTGCCGAGCGCCGGGTTCTCGTCGTTGACGAAGAAGCCGCGGTACCTGACCTTCGGCGTGCCCTGGCTGTGCCGCCCCGGCAGGACGTACAGCGCGTCGCGGTGGCGGGCCGGGACGTCGTCCCACCAGTACCAGGGCGAGACGCCGATCTCCCTCGACACGTCGTAGGCGCCGTAGATCGTGCCCCGCTGGTCGCTGCCCGCGATGACGAACGCGCGGCGCACGCCCGGCAGCGGGTTCCGCACGACCTGCTCCAGGGACGTCTCCCACTTACCCGCGATGCCGCGTACGTCGAGCTTGCCCGCCTTGATCAGACCGTCGATGAGCGGGCTCTTCCCGATCGTGCCGACCAGCACCACCTCGCCGGTCTTCGGCACGGTGTCGGTGAAGACCGCGGGCCTCACTCCGGTGACCCGTTCCACGTCGGCCTGCAGGTCGCCCACGACCCGGGTGACGCCGGGGAAGTCGCTCGCGCTGACGACGATCGGGGCCGCCCTGCCCCGCGCGACGAGAGGGAACCGGCCGGCGCCCGGCGTGAAGGCGATGTAGGCGGTCAATGGTTATCTCGTGCGAAGCGATTGAATGGCGTATCCGACGGCGGCGCCCACCGCGTACCAGAACAGGTCGGGGGCGTTGAACGTCGTGCCGAGCACCAGCCGTGCCAGCGTGCTGTGTGCCGACAGTGCGGCCGGCACTCCGGTGAGCTGGGCGAACTCGACCAGCCAGCTCACCCCGAGCGCCACGGCCGCCACCGCCAAGGGCCGGGCGCGCGGCGCGGCCACGACGACCAGCGCGTACACGAGAAGGGTGTAGAGGAGGTCGCCCGCATACTTGGCGACCGCGCCCGGCAGCAGCGCCCGGACCGCCAGACCGGCGGCCACGACCACCACGGCGGCGGCCAGCGCGGCGAGTCGGCGATGCGGCATCCGGGCACCCTATCGGGAATCCGCATTTTCGATCGTCAGGGGATTCGGTGGTAACGCATTCAGATGTCGCCGCCGGTGTGCCCGGACAACCGCAGCACGACGCCGTCCGGGTCGGGCGGCGCGGAAGTCCACCACGGCCGTCCGCCAGGTGCAGCTGGACGTGCGCGCGGTGTACACGCGGTCGAGCCGTTCGGTCAGCTCGTCGAGGGTGATGCGGCCCTCGCCGACGGCGGCGCGCAGCCTCTCGGCGACACGGTCCCTGTCCCGGTCTCCGGCGCGTGATTCCGCCTGGTCGCTCACGACCGAGCAGTGTGGTAATCGGTTTTTGGCCCTCGCCAGGCACGCATATCCGTAATCACAATCCTCGCCTGACCGAAATATTCGGTGTGTCACGTTAGTTTGGGTGCATGCGCCGATCGCGCGTCGCCGTTCATGCGGCTGTCGTCCTCGCGCTCGTTTCGGGTGCGGGCGGGGACGGCCTGCGGCAGGTCCTGGACAACGCCGTACGGCAGGGTTCGCCGGGCGCGCTCGCGCAGTCCCGCGACGACGGCGTGGTGCGGAACCTGTCCAGCGGTGTCGCGGACGTCGTGGCGCACCGGCCGCCCAGCGCGGACATGCGGTTCAGGATCGCCAGCATCACCAAGACCTTCGTGGCCACCGCGATCCTGCGGCTCGTCGCGGAGGGCCGTCTCCGGCTCGACACTCCCCTCGCGGAGGTCCTCCCCGGCGTGGTGAGGAACGCCGGCGCGATCACGATGCGCATGCTGCTCGCCCATACCAGCGGGCTCTACGACTACACGGAGGATCCCCAGGTCGAGCGGCTCGCCGAGAAGGACCCCGCCCACTGCTTCACACCGCGGGAGTTCGCCGACGCGGCCGGGCGCCACCCGCCGGCGTTCCGGCCGGGCGCTTCCTGGAAGTATTCCAACACCAACTACAGCCTGCTCGCCCTGGTGATGGAAAAGATCACCGGCCGGCCGTACGCCCAGGTGATCACCGAGAGCGTGCTGCGCCCGCTCGGCCTGAAGGACACGTACTTCCCCGGGTGTTCGCCCTGGGTGCGCGGGCCGCACCTGCACGGGTACGTCAAGCCCGACCCCGCCCGGCCCGACCTCAAGGACGTCACCGTCTTCAACCCGACCACCTCCGCGGGCGACGGCGACATGATCTCCACGGTGGGCGACCTCAACCGCTTCGTCTCGGCCCTGCTGGCCGGGCGGCTGCTGCCGCGCGGACTGCTGGACACGATGCTGACGCCGACACCCGGCTCCTTCCCCCAGAGCGACACCTTCCGGTACGGCCTGGGCACGGTGATCGCCACCACGCCCTGCGGCGTCACCGTGTACGGCGGCGCCGGGACCATGGACGGCTCGCTGACCTGGGTGGCCGGCACCCGCGGCGGGCGGCACACCATGGCGTTGGCCCTCAACGGCTCCTGGGTCGACCAGACCGCCGTCACCACCCGGGCGATCACCGCCGAGTTCTGCCCCCGCTGACCACACCACTCGTGAACTCCTATGCTGACCGGCCATGGACGGCATCGCGGCCACGCTCGGCACCGCCTGCGCGGTCTTCGCGGGCACCAACGTCGACGACGTCGTCATCCTGACCGTGCTGTTCCTGTCGGCGCGCGCGAAGGGCCGGCCGCGCCCCTGGCAGATCGTCACCGGCCAGTACGCCGGCATCGCCGCGCTCGTCGTCGTGTCGGGCGTCGCCGCCCTCGGTCTCGCCGTCATCCCGGACCGGTGGGTCGGCCTGCTCGGCCTGGTTCCGCTCGCCCTCGGCGTACGCGGACTGGTCGCGGCGCTACGGGCGTCAGGCGGGGACGATCCCCCTTCGGCGCCGGTGGCCACCGGCGTGCTGTCGGTCGCGAGCATCACCGTCGCCAACGGCGCGGACAACGTCTCCGTCTACACGCCGCTGTTCCGCACCATCGGGCCGGCGGCGACCCTGCTCACCGTGGTCGTGTTCGCCGTCCTCGTGGCCGTCTGGTGCGCGGCCGGGTCCTGGCTGGGCTCGCACAAGAAGGTCGTCGAGTTCGCCGAGCGGTTCGGGCACTGGCTCGTCCCGCTCGTCTTCGTCGGGATCGGCGCGCTGATCGTGCTCGAATCCGGGGTCGTCGGCCGTCTGATCGCCCTCCTCTGAACTCTGCGCCTTGAGGGGAGCGGCGTTGACAATTTAAGACGACCGGTCATATTGTTTCCCCTCGGCCGCTCGCCCCAGAGCGCGGGAAGCACGAGAAGAAAGAAGGCCGACCATGGCCAGCACGACGCCGGTCCCCACCCGGCTCCCCCTCAACACCCTCGGCATCGGCTTCGGACTCTCTGGACTCGCGGGCACCTGGACGGCGGCCGGCCCCGCGCTCGGCGCTCCACCCGCGGTCGGCGAGGCCCTCTGGGTGGCGGCGGCGGCACTGTGGGCCGGCACCCTGGCCCGGTATGGCGCGAGGGTCACCCGCCTCGGCGACATCGCCGAGGACCTGCGGCATCCGGTCCTCGGGCCGTTCGCCGCGCTCGCCCCCACCACCGGCTCGCTCCTCGCGGCCCACCTCACGAC
Organism: Microbispora sp. H10830; assembly: GCF_014161375.1. Lineage (NCBI taxonomy): Bacteria > Bacillati > Actinomycetota > Actinomycetes > Streptosporangiales > Streptosporangiaceae > Microbispora > Microbispora sp. H10830. The sequence continues at coordinate 819,632 of NZ_JABBWX010000002.1, read as the reverse complement.
GTACCTCCCGGGCGTCGGGGCCGCGCTCGTCTGGACGATGCTCGCGATCGCGGCGGCGTTCGGCGCGTGGTTCGTCGCCTCGATGCTCACCACGCCGCGCCAGTCCGCGACGCTGCACGGCGGGTATCTCCTCCCGACCGTCGCGGCCTCGCTCATCGGCGCGCAGTCCCTCGCGACCATCGGCCACCGGGGGGCGGCCACCGCGCTGTTCTCCGCGGGCATCCTCTTCTGGCTGCTGATCGGCGCCGTCCTCCTCGTGCGGTTCGCCACCGGCCCCGAGCTGCCCGGGCCGCTCATGCCGACGCTCGCGATCTTCTCGGCGCCGCCCGCCGTCGCGGGCAACGCCTGGTGGGCGATCGCGGGCCCGCAGCTGAACACCGTGCACGAGGTGCTGCTCGGCACCCTCGCCGCCCTGCTCCTGCCCCATCTGTTCCTGCTCCGCAGGTACGCGCACATCCCGTTCGTGATCGGCTTCTGGGCCTTCACCTTCACCACGGCGGCGAGCGCGACCTACGGCGTGCGCCTGCTGACACTCACCCCGTCGGCACCGCACACGACGCTCGGCTGGCTCGTGGTGGCGTCCGCGACGGCGATCATCGGCGGCATCGCGGTCCGCTCGCTCGCCCTGCTCCGCCTGCCGCGCCGCCGCCACGCGGAACAGGTCCAGCCCGCCTGATTTTTGACAACTCCAAGACGAACGGTCATATTGAAGCCATGCCTCGGGTAAGCGTGAAGAACAAGCTGGTCGAGAGCGCCGAGGACGTGTTCCGCCGCCAGGGGTTCAACGGCGCGAGCGTGCAGGACATCACCAGCGCCGCGGGCGTCCCCAAGGGGTCGTTCTACAACCACTTCGAAAGCAAGCAGGCGCTCGCCGTCGAGATCGTGCGGCGCTACGCCCGCGGCGCGAACTTCGCCGTGCTCAGCGGTGACGGGCCCGCCCTGGAGCGGCTGCGCGGCCACTTCGTCGCCATGGTCGACCGCACCCGCGCCACCGGCGTGGAGTTCGGCTGCCTCCTCGGCACCTTCGCCAGCGAGAGCAGCAGCGCCGGAGACCAGGTGCGTACGGCGGTCCGCGAGATCCTCGAGGACTGGACCGAGGACGTGGCCCGCACGGTGCGCGAGGGCCAGGAGGCCGGCGAGATCACCTCGGCCCGTCCGGCGAGGACGCTGGCGGCCTTCCTGATCGACTCGTTCGAGGGCGCCACCCTGCGCGCCAAGACCATCGGCGATCAGTCCGTCGTCGCGGAGCAGCTCGAGATCGCCCTCGACGCGTTGCGCGCCTGACCTCACCGGGAAGCCCGGCCGGCGCCTGCGGGCAATTTTCACGACTTTAAGATGACCAGTCACCTTCATAGGGAGCCCATGATGACCGACCTGCTGACGACCGTGCTGGAGGCCCACGGCGGCCCGGCCCGATGGCGGGAAGCCCAGCGCATCTCGGCCCGGCAGTTCTCCGACGGCGCCCTGTGGCCGTTGAAGGGACACCCCGGCGCCGTCGACGACGTCACGGTGACCGTCGACCTGCACCGCCAGTTCACCAGCCACACGCCCTTCCTGGGCGAGGGCCGGCGCACCGCGTTCACCCCGGACCGCATCGCGATCGAGACGACCGAGGGCGAGGTGGTCGAGGAACTGCGGAACCCGCGTGCGTCCTTCGCCGGACACGAACTGACGACACCCTGGAACGCGCCGCAACTCGCCTACTTCACCGGCTACGCCATGTGGACCTACCTGACCGAGCCGATCTCCCTGACGTTCCCGGGCGTACGGACCGAGGAGATCGAGCCGTGGGCCGAGGACGGCGAGAAGTTCCGCCGGCTGAAGGTGACCTATCCCTCGGACATCGCCACGCACAGCGCCGAGCAGGTCCTGTACGTCGACGCCGACGGCCTGCTCCGCCGCCGCGACTACACCGTGGACGTCGCCGGCGGCGTGCCGAGCGCGCACTACATCTCCGGCCATCGGGAGGTGTCGGGGCTGGTCATCCCGGCCACCCGAATGATCTACGGCCGCGACGAGAACAACGCCAGGGTCCCCGACCCCCTCGTCGTGTCGGTCCGCCTCGAAGACATCACCGTTTCCTGAGACGGACAGACCGCCCGTCACGTAAGCGAGAAATCAGCACGCCGGGCGCCCCCGGCGGCACGCTCACCTACTCCTTCGAGGTCAAGGGCGTGTCGCAGGGATCAGTCGCAGGGATCACTCGGTGATGGCGATCTGGGCGCGTACGGCGGGGCTGAGCCCGGACAGAAGGCGCTCTGCGCGGCCGTCCGTGGTCGCCCGGAGCAGGGCCGCGGTGACCGGCGGCGGCACGTACTCCAGCACCTGCCGGGCCCGCCGGGTCGTCATCGCCTCGACCAGCCGGACCGCGGCGGGGGTGACGCCGAGCGCGTTGAGGATGTCCGCGGCGACCCGGTCGGGGACGTCCGCCAGGATGCTCGCGCCCCGGCTCGCGGGCAGCTGCCGCAGCAGCGCGGCCGCTCCCCCCGCGGTCATGTGACCGACCACCCGCCCGGCCTGGTCGGACGGCAGCAGGCCCAGCACACCGGCCGCCCGGGCCGGATCGCCGGCCATGGCCTCCAACGCCCGCCCGGCGGCGTCGGGCGCCATCGCGGCGAGCGCCGCGGCCGCACCGCGTAAGGAAGTGTGCGGCGACGGCGGCCGGGGGGGCTGCTGCTGGGGTCGCGGCCTCTCGACCGGCGGCTTGGACCGCGGCCTCTCGACCGGCGGCTCCAGCCGAGGCGGGGCGGCGATCACCGCCAACCGGCGGTCGAGTTCGGCCGCCCCCATCCGGAGCGCGGGGTCCTTCCTGAGCAGCCCCGCGATCACGTCGTACAGCGGCCCGCGGCGGCGAGGCGGCGGAAGGTCGTCGTTGCAGACGGCGTGCACGGTCGCGTAGGCGTTGTCCCGCCGGAAGGGCGAGTAGCCTTCCAGCGCGCAGAAGAAGGTGACGCCGAGCGACCACAGGTCGGCGGCGGGTCCCACCGCACGCGCCTCGATCCGCTCCGGCGCCATGAACTCCGTGGTGCCGAGCATGATGCTGTGCGACGTGAGCCCGCTCTCGCCGACGATCTGCGCGATGCCGAAGTCGACGAGCACCACCTTTCCGCCGTGGCCCACCACGATGTTGGCCGGCTTGACGTCACGGTGCAGCACATGCGCGGCGTGTGCGGCCGTCAGCCCGGCCAGCACGTCGCGGCCCAAGGCGGCGATCTCGCGCTCGGACAGCGCCCGCCGCCGGATCAGGTCGTCCAGGGAGCCGCCCTCGACGTAGATCATGACGATCCACGGCGAGCCGCCCTCCTCGAAGACGTCGTAGATCTCGGCGATCGCGGGATGTCTGATCCGGGCCAGCGACCGGGCCTCGCGCAGGGCCCTCGCCCGCTGGATCTCGAGACCCTCGCCGTACGGCGTGAGCAGGACCTCCTTGAGCGCGACGAGCCGGCCGAGCATCCTGTCCATCGCGAGCCAGACCGTACCCATGCCGCCGCGGCCGAGCTGGGACCTCAGCTCGTAACGATTCTTGATCACCCGCCTCGGGCGCGCCATCGGAGCGTCAGTCGTCATCGGGCAGCAGCTCGACACCGCCGGGGCGTTCGGCGCCGGTCCGAGGAACCCGCATGGTCCTGGCGTCCGGCATCCGCCTCAGTTCCTGGTCCTCCATCGAGTCGTACACGTCGGTCTCGCCGACGGTCTCCGCGCGGGTGCCGGTGGGTCCCCGGTACGCCGCGCCGTCCTCGGGGACGGTGACGACCGGTTGGGGCCCGGTTTCGCCGGTACGGGACCAGATGCGCCAGACGTCCTGCGAGCGGCCCGGAAGCGAGGCAGGTGTCCCGGGGCCGCCCGTGCCCTGCGAGGTGAAGGCGCCCGGCGAGGCGAAGGTGCCCCGCGCGTCCCGGAACTCGTGCTTCTCGGCCAGCGCGAGGACCTTCTCGTAGTTGCCCGGCCGCTGCATCAGCTTGATCGTGACCGGCAGGCACTCGATGAGGAGGAACAGCAGGAACAGCAGCAGGCGGGTGACGCCGAGGCTGCTGTCCTTGCCGGTCACCTCGTTGAGCGCCTGGATGCGGATGAGCAGGCCGTTGGTCGCCATGTTCTCCGCGTCGAAGGACGCCTGGAGGTCCGCCTGCCGCTTGATCCCGGCGTCGAGCTGCGCCTTCGCCTTGGGCAGGGCGTCCTGCGCGCTCGCGAGGCGGGCCTGCTTGGCCTCCTCGCTGCCGGCGTTCAGCTCCCGCTTCCGGTCCTCGATCTGCCGGTTGATCAGGTCGATCCGCCGCTTGTCCTTCTCGTACGCGCGCCGGCTGTCCTGGGCGAGAGGGCCGTCGCCCTTCTTCGGACACGACGGTCCTCCGTACAGCTGGCACTGCCACTCGTTGTAGTGCTTGTCGGCCAGCTTCTGCTGTTTGGCGCGCTCGGCGGTCAGCGCCTTGACGTTCGGGTCCTGCCCGGTGTCGATCGGCACGTCACCACCGGAGGAGATGACTTTCTCCAGGTCCGCCACCTCTTTGCGGAGCTGGCCGACGTCCTTGCCGACGTTGCCCTGCTGCTGCTGCGCGGCGAAGGTGTCCGCACGCTGCTGCTTGATCTGGACGATTTGGGCATCGATTTCGGACCGGAAGATCTGGAGCACTAATGGCGTGGAGATGACGAATCCGAGCAGGAGCGCCATGAGAACGCGCGGAACGGCCAGCGGCCAGCGACGGGGGGCGTCCGCCTTCATCGTGCTGACCAGCCAGCGGTCGAGGCTCAGGATCATCAGGCCCCAGACCAGCGCGGCGAGGACGGCCAGGACGACGTTGACGCCCAGGGCGCTGTTGAGGGCGAACGTCATCGAGACGACCGCGAGGACGGCCGTCGTGAGCACCGCTCCGCCGATGCCCTCGAACTTGCCGTACTCGCTCGGACACCGTTCGAGCACCTCAGGCCGCGCTCCGGACAGCGCAATCAGAAACCGCCTCATGTTTCTCCTCGCCTACGCGCACATATTGGAACGTGGCATAACGCTCGAGACTCGGGCTATCGTAGATCCCCGCCGTAAGATTGCGGGAAACTGAGAATGATTCGACGCATCGACACAACAAGAACCCTACCGTTATGACAAGTCGTCTTTTCGTTGTTACCCGCTAGTTCGGATATAGGGGGACGGGGGCGACGAGTAGGACAATCAACGGAGGATCCGTGTCAGAGCCCGACAAGGCTCTGCTTCGCAAGGCCGTCGCCCGAGCCGTTGCGGGGCTCACCGCCACCGGCCGCCTCACCGTCGTGGAGGTCGCCGCCGACGGCATGACCGTCTTCCGCATCCACCGGGACGACAACGGCAGGCCTCGCTGCCACTACTGGTCGTCGTCATGGGAGGACCTGACCTCCGACTCCGAGCAGGAATGGGGGCACGAGTCCTCCCGGCAGGCCGTGCTCCGGGCCGCCGACCTGCTCTCCGCCGACGAGGTCGTCCTCGTCTGCTCGTTTCCTGACGGCGCGGAGGCCAACCGGGCACTCGGCTGGCTGGGCGAGGTGCGGCCCGCCGCCGTTCTCCCCTGTGACGGGCCGGTCATCGCGATCGTCGAGGATGTCCTGGCCTCCGACCCGCTGTCACGGTCGTACGACCTGGTCGTGTTGCGTGCCGACCACGCGAGCGGGCGGCTGCGGCTGGGAAGCAAGCAGTTGTTCCCGATCGGCACCCTTCCCGGGACCCGGGCCGAGGTGCCCGTGCGGTGCGAGCCCGGCGACGAGTACGGCACCGCGTTCGCCGTGGTCACCTGGCAGGGCCGGGAGCCCAGGCTGCTGTCGGTGCACAGCGCCAGGCTCACCCCCGGCCGTTACCTGCTGACGGCCGAGCTGGTGCGACCGGGGAAGGTGCGATTCACCGGCGTGCCCGAGCTGGCCCGGGACCCGCGCGGCTGGAGCGACCTCGTGGCGGCGGCGCCGTCGCAGCTGCCGCCCAAGGCCGGGCCGGCGCACCTGATCTGCGCGGTGGAGGTGTGCGGGCCCGACGCGAAGGTGGAGGAGCGCCTGAGCCGAGTACGCCAGATGGTCAGTCATCTGTCCGCCGAGCTCGCGGGCCTCCTGCGGGTCTCCCTCGTGGCGTACGGCGCGCACTCCTACGACCACCGGTCGGCCGGAGAGCATCCGGTGGAGGTCGCCGCGTGGCAGGCCACGCCCGAGCGCGCGCTGGCCGCCCTGGAGTGGCTGGAGGAGCGCGGCACGATCACCGAGGGCTACCCCTACTATCCGCACGCCGCCCAGGTGGAGGACATGCTGGACGCCGTGGCCCGGCGGCTCGCGACGTCGGAGCAGGTGCGCACGGTCCTGCTCACGGTCGGCGACCGCCCGCCGCACCCGGCGCGTACGAACCGGTCGCTGATCCTGCCCTGCCCGCGCCCGCACGACTGGCGGTTACTCCTGGGCCGCGTCCAGAGCCGGCCGGACACCGTGCTCGCCGCGATCTGCGACCGCCAGGACACCTCCGCGCACCCGGCCTGGCGTCGGCTCGGCGCGAACGCGCTCGCGCATCTCGACGCCCTCGACATCCGGGGGCTGGCCGCAGACCTGGGACTGGCCGCGCCCGACGCCCGCCCCATCCCGTTCCCCCTCCTCGACGAGACGGAGTGAGACCAGACCATGCAGTCCGACCCTGCGCAGGGACCACCGGCCCACGACATCGCCATGTGGGGCGCCCCCGGCAGCGGCAAGACCACGCTTCTGGCCGCCCTGAACATCGCGCTGATGCGGCGGAAGGACGACTGGAAGATCATCGGCTCCGACGCCGCCTCGTCCGACTACCTCATCGAGAGAACGAACGCGTTGTCGAACGGGAAGATCTTCCCGGAGGCGAGCCAGAGCCTGGAGCACTACCGCTGGACGCTGGTCGGGCCGGCCGGGCGGCAGGAGCGCCGGTGGCTCCGCAAAGCCCGGCCCACCCCACCGCTGAAGATCGGCATCAGCATGGTCGACGCGCCGGGCGGTCTGTTCAGCGCCGGTCCCCTCCACACGGGGAACGGCTCCGGGGTGGGCGACGACCTGCGCGGGCGCCTGATGGACAACCTGGTGAAGAGCAGGGGCCTGGTCTTCCTCTTCGACCCCATCCGGGAGTTCGAGCTCGGTGACGCCTTCGACCACCTGCACCCGCCGCTCACCCGCCTCGCCGAGAAGATGCTCGAGACCGGAGAGCTGCGGGACGGGATGCTCCCCCATCACGTCGCGGTCTGCATCACCAAGTTCGACGACCCCCGCGTGCTCGAGACCGCGGAGAAGCTGCACCTGCTCGACTCCGCGCCCGACGACGAGTACGGATTCCCCCGGGTGACCAGCGAGGACGCCCGCGACCTGTTCCGGGCGCTGTGCGAGGTGTCCGCCAGCGGCAACGCGGACATGGTCGTCAACGCCCTGGACCAGTTCTTCCACCGCACCCGCGTCGAGTTCTTCGTCACCTCGTCGATCGGCTTCTACGTACGGCCGCACACGAAGACGTTCGACCGGAACGACTACCAGAACCTGCTGCCCGAGGCGGGCAGGGAGCTGCGGATCCGGGGGCAGGTCCATCCCATCAACGTCGTCGAGCCCATGCTGTGGCTCGGTCGGCGCCTCGCCGCCGGCGGTCCACGGTGATCGGTTTCGAGTGGGCGCTGGAAGGCAAGCGGCCCGGCAGCTACGACGAATACGGCCTGCTGGAGTGGAGCGACGGGCGGCTCGATCGCGGGGTGTTCGACAAGCTCAGGCACCGCTACACCGCGAGCACCGCCGGCGACCTGCCCCAGGTGACGATCGGCACCGCGAGGATCAGCGAGAACGGGCAGATCTCCCACTACCTGGTTCTGGCGATCCGGGAGTGGTCGGGTCACCGCGACTTCGCCAACCGCAAGATCGCCTACACCCGGTGGTTCTACGTGCCGTACGAGCAGCTCGTCGACCAGCCGGTGTCGTACACGGCGCTCTACACCGCCTTCGCCGCGTTGCCGCTGGAGCCGCGGCCTCCGCTGACCGTGGCCGTGCCGCCGTACGACCCGGAGGCGATGGCACCCGGGCCGGACACGCTCTCCGCCGCGGCGCTGCTGCTGAACGGCCGGCCCGTGTGCGTGATCGGCGCCGACACCGTCCCCATGATCGATCGGCTGCGATTCGCGGACACCGTCGCGGCGCTGCTGCCGTACGGGACGCGGACCAGGTTCACCGCCGCCACCTGGACCAGCAGCACAAGCGAGCACAGCATCAAGCTGTCGTTCGCGCGGTATGCCCCCGAAGGGGCGCAGACGGTGGTCTGGGGACGCGCGGCCGACAGCGTCCTCGACCAGACGCCCTCGAAACTCTGCCACCAGTTCTACACGCGGTCCGACGTCCCGGCGACGGAGATGATCGCCAGGCTCGCCCGGCAGACCGAGCCGCTGTCGATCGAGAAGGACCGGCCCAAGGTGCTCCAGCTGGTCGAGCAGTCCGGTTCCGGGGCGCCGGAGCCCGAACCCGAGCCGGATCACTCCCCGCCCAGCCCTCCTCCCGCTCTACCCGTGAGCTCCGTCGACACTGTGGCCCCCACGGACACCACGGTGGCGTACCGGAACGGTGCGGGAAACGCCTACACCGAGGCGCTGGCCGACGCGCTCGCGTACGCGAAGGACGTCCGTGCCGCGGTCGAGGATCTGGCTCGCTCGGGCACGAGCCCCACCACCCGGCAGCACCTCCAGAGGGTGCTGCTCCAGCGCAACTGCTTTCGCAGTGTGATCGATCCCCGAAGTGACGCGACACGGCTCTACGCGCGGCTCGTGGAGGCGGCTTTCCCGGCCGAGGAGATGTGGAGGCAGTCCAGCCAGGACGCCGCCGACGCCCTCATCTGCTCGCCGAGCACGCCGGATGTCGTGCGGCAGAAGCTCGCCTCCCTCATGGGCACGCCTACCGCCGAGCGCCGGCGGACCTGGCGGGCTCCGGACCGGCGAGTGCGCCTCGCGGTGATCCTTACGGGCACGGCCGCGCTCGCCGCGGTGGCCGTCGTGGCCGTGTTCCTGACCCTGGGCGACGCCGGCGAATCCCCACCGGAAGCCCTCGCCCCTGCGCCGCCGACGGTGGTCGTCCAGGCGCCCGCCGACCAGCGGTACGCCGCCGAGGCCTTCGCCGAGAGGCTCCGCCGCGACGGCTACGCCCCGGCCATCGCGACGATCGATCCCACGAGCGTCACGCCGCCCGCCGGTGTGCCGGCCGTGACCATCGCGTACGACCTCGACGTCCTCGAGTCGGTCAGCGGCGGTCAGTACTCCGGCAGGGACGTACGGGAGGCCCTGCAGGCACGGGGCCTCAGTGAGCTGGCGGACCTTCGGGTGACGAGCACCGACGTCCTGCTCGTCAGGGACGGCGTCAAGCCGGGGAGGTTCCTCGACCACCCCGGCGAGGGCGACGACATCCTCATCCGCAACACGATCGGCGGGGAGCAGCTGCGTGCGCTGACCGATCGCGGCGTACGGCTGGTTACCGTGCCGGCCCCGGAGATCTCGCGTCGGCTGGCCGAGGGCGGCGCCGACGCCGCGATCGTGCCCGAGAGCGTGAGCGCCGTCGAGGGCTACCAGCGCTCCGCGCCGCGGGACCTGCCGCTTCCACAGCGCAGGCTGGTCGTGCTCGTCAACCGCGCGGCGGACGAACCGATGCGGCAGGACCTGCTCCAGGTCGCCGGAGCGACCGATCTCGGGCACGCGCCCCAAGGCGACCCCAAGCCGGCCGCGAAGGACCTCGTCGATCGCATCGCCCCGGTGGAGGAACCGACATCCGTGGAAGAGCCGGAAGGGAAAGCCCCCTTCCCGTACGTCCTCTTCTTCGTGGTGGTCGCCCTCGCCTTCGTGGCGGTGGTGCTGCTGATGTGGCGGCCCGCCCGGCTCGGCGGAACGATCAGGCGTCACCGCCGGTGACCGTCTCGGTGGCGCAGCAGGCGGAGCCGGCCTCCTCGGGGACGGTGCCGATCGTGAGGCTGCCGGCTGTGGGGCTGTCGGCCTTCACCACGTACACCTCCCAGGGCTCGCCGCCGGGGCCGTGCACCCACACCTTGTCCTGCAGCGCGTAACAGCAGGTGGTGTCGTTCTCCTCGAAGGTGGCCAGGCCGGCCTCCTTCAGGCGTTCGGTCGCCGCCGTGACCTGGGCGTCGTCCTCGACCTCGACGCCGAGGTGGTCCATCCGCGTCGGCTCCCCCGGCTCGCCCTCCAGGAGGACCAGCTTGAGCGGCGGCTCTGCGACGGCGAAGTTGGCGTAACCGGGCCGCCGCTTGGCGGGCTCGACGCCGAACAGCTTGGAGTAGAACGCGATCGAACCCTCCAGGTCGGCGACGCGCAGAGCGAGCTGGACACGGGACATGAAGCCCTCCTTGTGATCACAGGATGCCCGCAGTTTGCGAGCTTGCATAGATTGATGTCAAATTAGAGGTGTGTCGAAGCAAGAGCTGCCGATCGTCGATGCCTGTTGCGCGCCGCTGGGCTGCGCGCCGCTGTCCGAGAGCGAGGCCGCCGGGCTCGCGCCACTGTTCAAGGCCGTCGCCGATCCCGTACGGCTGCGCCTGCTGTCGCTGATCGCCTGCCACGAGGGCGGTGAGACGTGCGTGTGCGACCTGACGGCGGCCTTCGACCTCACCCCGCCGACGATCAGCCATCACCTCAAGGTCCTCAAGCAGGCCGGGCTCATCGACTCCGAGCGCCGGGGCACCTGGGTCTACTACTGGATCGACCCCGCCGCACTGGCCCGCATGTCGGCCCTGCTCACGCCCGCATCGAACGCCTTCGCCGAGACAGCGCGACGCTGATTGGAGGAGCACGTGTCCGAGCATGTCGACAGGGTGAGAGCCATCCTCATCCGCCCCATGCGGGAGACCGACGCGGCGCAGGTCCTCGCCATCTACCAGGCCGGTCTCGACGGCGGAAACGCCAGTTTCGAGACCACGGCACCGACCTGGCAGGCGTTCGACGCCGCGAAGCTGCCACTCCACCGGCACGTCGCCGCCGACGCCGTCAGCGGGGAGGTCGTCGGCTGGATCGCCGTCAGCGCCGTCTCCTCCCGCTGCGTCTACGCCGGCGTGGTCGAGCACTCCGTGTACGTCCACCCCGATCACGGTGGCCGCGGAGTCGGACTGGCGCTGTTGAGCACCCTCATCCAGTCCACCGAGGCCGCGGGCATCTGGACCATCCAGTCGGGCATCTTCCCCGAGAACACCCCCAGCCTGCGCCTGCACGAGAAGGCCGGCTTCCGCGTCGTCGGCACCCGCCACCACATCGGCCGCCACCACGACCGCTGGCGCGACGTCGTCCTCCTCGAACGCCGCAGCACCGTCACGGGTCGCTGACCCACCGTGTCCGGCACGACGACCGAGGACGAGGTGGCGGCGTGGCTCAGGGCGCGAGCGATACCCCTGAACGGCCTGAAACCGGGCGCAGGAACCGCCGACCTGGCGCCGTTCCGCGCCGCACTGGACGGCGTGCGGGTGGTGGGGCTCGGCGAGGCCACGCATGGCAGCCGGGAATTCTTCCTGATCAGGCACCGGTTGCTGGAGTTCCTGGTCGAGGAACTGGGCTTCACGACGCTCGCGGTGGAGGCCAGCGCCTCGGCATCCACAGAGGTGGACGACTACGTGCAGGGCGGCTCCGGCGATCCGGTCGAAGCTCTCGCCGGGCTGGGCTTCTGGACGTTGCACACGGCGGAGATGCTGACGGTCGTCGAGTGGCTGCGCGACCACAACCGCACCGCCGCGCGGAAGGTACGGTTCGTGGGGATCGACCCGCAGTATCCGGCGACATCGCTGGACGCCCTGCGTACCTACCTCGGCGATGACGCGCCGGGCCTGCTCGACCCCCTCGCTCCCCTCGCCGGGAAGCGCCTGGGCGTCGGCCCACCGCTCGACCGGCGGATCGAAGCCGACGCCCGCCGCGTGGAGGACTTCCTGGCCGGCGCCTCCGTCCCGTTTGAGGCGCCGGCGCATGCGCGGATCGTGCGCCAGTGCGCCGACCTCGCGAGCCGGCCGCTCCGGCACTCGGACCCCGCACAGACCGTGAGCGTCGCCCGTGACCGCTTTCTCGCCGACAACGTGGACCTGCTCCTGTCCGACCCGGACGCCAAGGTCGCCCTCTGGGCGCACAACGGCCACATCATGAAGGGCAGCCACAGCGGCGGGTCGGTGCCCGCGATGGGTCTGCACCTCAGGCAGCGCCATGGTGAGGCGTACTACGCACTCGGCGTGCTCTTCGGAACGGGCCGGTTCCGGGCCCGCCGGCCACGATTCGGAAAGGTGGACCCGGCCAAGCCTCCGGTCACCTTCCGCGTCCCGCTCGTCCGGAGACCGACGATCGTGGAGGCTCGCCTGGCCACCGCTCATCCGGGTGATCACGTGATCGATCTGCGGAGCGGGCCACGGCCGGAGGCCGTGGCCCGGTGGCTCGGCGAGCCCCTCCACATGCGTGGCTACGGGGCGGTGGCGAGGCGGTTCACCCACAAACTCAGCTACATGTCCACGGTGCTCGTCGAGCACTTCGACGGCATCGCCTTCGTGCCCGAGACCACCGGCTCCACCCCTCTGTAGATTCTCAGAGACCGAGGGCCAGCGTGGCGAGGTGGCGGGCGATGCCGGCGGTATCGGTGTCCTGCACGTTGCTGAGCAGGACCACCTCGATGTCGTCATCGGGCAGGTACATGTTGCTCGCCGCGTAGCCCTGGAGGAGACCCGGGTGATACCGGAGCCGGTGCCCCTGGAGCCGGTCGACGAGCCAGCCGAAGGCGTACGCGCTCGACGGCAGGTTGAGGCAGCCGGTGGAAGGGCACTTCGCCTGCGGCGTGAACGCCTGCTTGACCGTGGCGGGTGGCGCGACCGTGTACGAGCCGAACGCCCGGTCCCAGCGGGCGATGTCGTCGATGGTGGAGTAGATGCCGGTCGCGGAGAACGCCTCGGAGCCGTTGATGGGTGGGGCGGGCTGTCCGAGCGTGAAGTAGCCCTTCGCGTACCCGTCGGGCGGATTCCCCCTGCTGTAACCGGTGTGCTCGAGGTGCAGCGGGCCGGTGATCTCGTCGTGCAGCACGGTGCCGTAGGGCTTGTGCGTCACCGACTGGATGATCGCCCCGGCCAGGATGTAGCCGGAGTTGCTGTACTTCCAGCTCGTGCCGGGCTTGAAGTCCAGCGGCAGGTTCACGAACCGCTGGATGAGCTTGCGGGTCGTGGTCGGCTGAGAGAGCTTGGCATAGAAGCCGGGCAGCTGCTGGATGTCGGGGATGCCCGAGGTGTGCGTGAGGATCTCGCGGATCGTGATGGGCCGCCACGCCGTCGGGCAGGCGTCGATGTATCCCGGCACGAGATACGGACAGATCCGGTCGTCCAGGCCGAGCAGCCCACGGTCGCGCAGCTTCAGCACGATCATCGAGGTGAACTGCTTGGTGACCGAGGCGATCCGGTAGACCGTGTCCAGCCGGTTGGGGATGTGTTTCTTCTCGTCGGCCTCGCCGGCGGCGAAGCGAGCCAGCACCCGCCCACGCCGTACGACCAGCGCCGAGCCGGTGAACTGCTTCTTCGCCGCCAGATCCCGCAGGTACGCCAGCATCTCCGCACCGGCGGCATCACCCTCCGGTGCCGATGACGTGGCCGGTGGGTCCGATTTCTGCGTGGAATGGCTCGTGTCGCCGGTGGCCAGGGAGTCCGATTTCTGGGCGGGCCGGTTCGCGATGTCCGACAGGCTGTTCTGATCGCTGGAGGAGTTCGCGGTCGTGTCCGCTTTTGCCAGTTGTACGGCAGAGCCCGCGAATCCGTCCCACCCTTCTGCATCGGTGTAAGGGCAAGCGTGACGTCGCGGAGCAGGTTCTGCCGTTGGCGCTGCCGCTCACGCTCCGACTGCCGCTGCTTGACGCGATGGCGCCCATGCGCTCGGGCGTGATCGCGTACGACCGGGTGATCGACGTCGAGGCCGGTCACGACGGCGCCCCCGGCGGACGCGGCGATTGCGGGAGTGCCCAAGGGTATGGCCCCACCGGACAGCGCGGTGCCAAGCATAAGGAACCCAACAACATTAGGACACTTGGGCATTTTCTCCCCCACGAAACGTACCACTGTCCCGAATTCAGACATTTCTCGAATTGATTGAGTTCGAGAATGCCCGACGGACCATTCTTCCGGGGGGCTGTTTTCCGTTCACCGGCACCACAAACGTCGATCGGCGCGGTTTTCCCTTATTCGCTGGAACGCGCTACCGGGGGAAGACCTCACTACCTCAGTCCCGAATCGCACTGTGACCGCCAGCCGTGGATCAGCAGGTCGAACACCGTCTCCACAGCCGCGCGCGGATCGTGCCGGCCGTGGACCAGAGTCGGGATTTCCAGGACGAACCGCGCGAGAGCCGAACATGCGAGATCATCCGCCTCCCGCCCGACTTCCTCCGCGATCACGGCGCCGAGGGCGGCCGCGTGTCGCATCCACATGCGCTCCGCGTAATCGCGCAGCGCGGGCGTCCGGTCCACCAGTGTGTGGAACTCCCGCAGACGAGGATCCGACACGGTCCGCACCCAGGACTCCAGCGCGTGGGCGCGGAGCGCCTCGATCACGCTCTGGTCCTTGGGCCGTTCACGCACGGCGGCGGTCAGCGCCGCCTCGACTTCCTCCTCGCGGTCGAAGACCAGCGCCTCTTTGCTCGGAAAGTGCGCGAAGAGGGTCGTCGTCGACACATCGGCCCTCTCGGCGACATCGCGGACGCTCACTCGTTCGAAACCGTGCTCCAGGAAGAGCTCCAGGGCGGCGTCGGCGATGGCCTGCCTCGTCGCGGCCTTCTTGCGCTCGCGACGGCCAACGGTCGGAGAGTCGGGCATGGCGTCACTGTACTCCAGAACTGGACTGAGACAGAAACTGTATCGGTTGCACTTTTTGACTCGCTTCTGCTTTGGTGGTCTCCACAGGGGTTGCCGTCCCATGGGGGCGCGGCACCGGTCGTCGCCGCGCCGAGGCGTCGCCGGGAACCCGACGACGAAGGGAATCCACCGTGAACTCTCCGACACCCGCGAACGCGCGGATCAGCATCATCGGCGCCGGCCCGGGAGGCCTCACGTGCGCACGCATCCTGCAGCAGCACGGCATTCCGGTGACGGTGTACGACCGGGATCCGGATGCGGACTCCCGCGACCAGGGAGGCTCGCTCGACCTGCACGAGGAAGACGGCCAGCTCGCGCTCCGTGAAGCGGGCCTGCTGGAGGAGTTCTTCGCGCTCGCCAGGTTCGAGGGGCAGGAAATGCGGCGCATGGATTCAGCCGGACGCGTTCTTACCCACCATCTGCCGGACGAGGGCGAAAGGGTCAGCCCCGAGATCGACCGCGGACAGCTTCGCGATCTCCTGCTGCGCTCGCTCGCCGCGGGGACGGTTCAGTGGGGACGCACCCTCGAGTCAGTGAGCGGCCCGGCCGGCGGGCCGCGAACGTTGACGTTCACCGACGGAACGGCCGCCGAGGCGGATCTAGTGATCGGTGCGGACGGCGCCTTCTCCCGCGTCCGCGCCGCGGTGTCGCCCGCGACACCGCGCTACGTCGGGGTCAGCTTCCTCGAGGCGTGGTTCGACGACATGGACAACGCGCACCCCGAGCTTTCCGAACTGGTCGGGAGGGGCAGCGCCCACGCCGCCGACGGGGAGCGTGGCCTCTTCGCACAGCGGAACAGCGGCGGCCACATGCGGGTCTACGTCATGCGGCGCGTCCCCGTGGACTGGATCGCGGCGAACGGGCTTCGCCCCGAGGACACCGAGGGCATCCGCGCGCATCTACTCCGCGAGTACGCGGCCTGGTCGCCACGACTGCGCCAGATGATCACCGACAACGACGGCGCCTACGTCGATCGTCCGCTCTTTGCCCTGCCGGTGCCGCACACATGGGAGCACTCGCCCAGCGTGACGCTCCTCGGTGATGCCGCACACCTCATGCCGCCGCTGGGTGTCGGCGTCAACCTCGCCATGCTCGACGCCGGTGAACTGGCGCTCGCACTCGTCCACTCCTCCACCATCGACGACGCCGTACGCAGCTACGAGAAATCGATGCTCCCGCGCTCGGCCGAAACAGCCCAGATGCTCGAACACGGCGCCGAGTTCCTCCTGGCCGTGCCCGACCCCGACGACCTCGAGCCGTCGGGTCACGCCCAGCAATGACAGGCGCTTGACCTCTCGCGCTGTCCTTGCCGGTCGGCTTTGCAGGGCTGTTCGTCGCTCCGGTCCTCACCACGGCCTACACGTCGGCGGACAAGGCCCGAGGCTCCCGAGGGACTGCTCATAGGACGACTCACCCTGGCCGCATCCTTCGCAGCCGGCGCACCACCGTCCCTCCTCACCGCACTCGCGGGAATGAGGAGCGCTCGCCGTCCCATCGAGCTTCCCGAAAGGGAAACAGCGAACTGAGCCGATGCCGTACACGTGGTCAGAGCTCAAGCATCATGAGGATCTCGTCGCGATCATCGCCGGGGGCGAGCCGTAGCGCATTGGGCCAGCGGCCGATCTCCTTCCAACCGAGCCGCCCATAGAAGTCTTCGAGGCCCACACCGCCTCGGGCGGCGAGGTGAAGTTGCTCGAGGCCCATCTCTTCCCGGGCCACATGCCGCACCTGGCGCATCAGCGCGGCACCGATGCCCCTGCTACGAAACTTCGTGTGTGTCTGGACGTGATGAACCGTGCCCCAGTGAGCGATCAGCGGGTCGGTGTTCCTGCGTACGTTCAGCCAGCCGGCAAGCGACCCATGGACGTGGGCCAGGAGGAACCGGCTGCGCTCCGGATCGAGGCCGGCGATGAGCTGATCGGCCACCACCGCGACCTCATCGAAGGTGACAGGAGGAAAGGGGAAGCCGGCCGCGCCCCCGGCGTTGGTCACCGTGACCCAGCACTCGAGCAACTCCCGCCGCAGGTCGGGAGACATCTCCCGTCCGTCCGTGATCTGAAGGAACACCGGAACACCCTCGCGCGTCATGGCCCCAGCCTGACAGACCCCTCCGACAGGACCAGAGAGAAAGGTCGCCTCCGGCAGTCAGGTGGTTGTCGCAGGCGCACGAGGGATAGCGGCCGCCTTCTTGTGGTTACGCACCTCCGCGAACGTGACGATTGCCGCCATGAGCACCAGTACGGCGAGCACGTACAGGGCAGTCTGGTACCCGGCTGCCAGGGCCTGCCTGTGCGCGATGCCCTCCCCTTCCATCACGCTGGTCCGGCTGGACGCCAGCGACAGCAGCCCGGCGACACCGAGGGCGATGCCGAGTTGGAAGGAGGTCTGCCGCACACCCGCCGCCAGGCCCTGCTCCCGAGGTGTGACCCCCGCCGTGGCCGCGAGGGTGGAGCCGACCGTGGTGGCGAGGATCGACATGCCCAGGGGAAACAGCACGATTCCGAACAGCACCAGGTTCTGCGCCACCGCCACCTGCGAGGCGACCAGGGCAACGAGCAGGCCGGCGGACACGGTCGCGCCGGTGAGCGACGCCGCCAGGCCGACACGCGGGATCAGCCGTCCGAGGACCATGCCGAACCCGACGTTCACGAGACCGATGGGCGCCACGATGAGCCCCACCTGCACGGGCGTACAGCCCATGACCTCCTGCAGGTACAGGGTGACCAGAAGATACGCCGAACCGGACAGCAGCCCCGAGGCCAGCGTCACGACATTGGCGGCCCGCAGCATGCCCGACCGGAACAGCCCGAGACGGACCAACGGGTCCGGGTGACGGCGTTCCACGAGGAGAAAGAGCACCAGCACGCAGAGCCCGGCGACTAAGGAGACGACGCACTGAGGAGATGTCCATCCCCGGGCGCTTCCCTGGGTGGGCGCGACGACGACCAGCGCGACCCCCACGGTGATCAGTACCGCGCCCAGCACATCGAGCCGGCCGCGTCCCGGAGCCGACGGAGCGGGCGGGATGAGACGGGGGATCAACACCGCCACCAGTGCGCCGACCGGGACCGTGACGTAAAAAACGCTCTGCCAGCCCAGCGAGTCCACCAGCAGCCCGCTGAGCACCAGACCGCCGACAAATCCCAGCACGATGGCGATGCCGAACCTGCTCATCGCCCTGGCCCTCGCCGCCCCCTCAGGAAACAAATCGGCCAGCAGGGCCAACGCGGTCGGAGCGATGACCGCCGCCGAGAAGCCCTGCAGGACACGGCAGGCCACGAGCATGGCGGCGTCCACGGACAGGCCGCACAGCAACGAGGACGAGGCGAACCCGACCATGCCCAGGATGAAGAAGCGGCGCCGCCCGAAAATGTCCCCCAACCTGCCCCCGAGTATGAGCGCACCCCCGAAAGCGACGTTGTAGGCGGTGACGACGGCCTGCACACCTGACGCGGAAAAGCCGAGCTCATGCTGGATGTCCGGCAGCGCGACGGTGACGATCGACGCGTCTAACATGATCACGAACTGGGCCGACAGGATGATCACCCATCCCCGTCCCCCCGGCCCGCCCCCGGGCAACCTCGGCCGCATCGAACTCCCCCGTTCTCCCCGGCAAGGACGGGCCCTCCCGGGGCACCCGATCGAACGCCCGGCTTCTCCAAGGCCGCACGCCATCGGGCACCCATGCTTCCGCTCCCCTTGCTCAAAAACTGGCGGGAATCGGCCCTCGCGACGAAGTCCACAGGCCGACAGCCCATGCAGTTCGCTTCATATGTCCCGGGCGCGTTCAGAGTCGTTCACACCTCTGGAGTCTCGGCCTCCGACGTAGCCGAGCCCAGCGTCGACGTCCTCCTGCGGGTTCATATGAAGTGCCTCGACGCCGACCGGAGGATCGATGACGCCCTGGCGGTGTGAGATACCTGCCACACAGTTGGTTGGGACCCCGAAAGCGTTCCGGGGTCCTTTGTTTGGCGTTCTCGGGAGCGGCGCTCAGCGCTGTGTCAGCCTGGCGGCCTGAACGGCGGCAGGAACCTCTCGGAGATAGAGCCGAAAGCCCTCCGCTTCCGGCTCGAAGCCCAGCGAGGTGTAGAGGTGGTGAGCACCATCGGTGGCGTGACGCTTGTGGGACAGGAGCTGCACCTTGTTGCATCCGGCAGATCGAGCATCATTGAGGAGCCGGCGCATGATCGCGGTGGCTACGCCTCTACGGCGGTACGCGGCGGCCACCACGACGGCCTCGACGAAGGCGGTGGGCGCACAGCCGTAGGTCAGGTTAGCCTCGGGCTTTCGCCGCGAAAGCCCGAGGTTAGTGATGATCGCCGGGCGTCTTCCGTCTTGCCTAGCAGCAGGACTTACCCGCGCTCACCGTCTCCTTTTCGGCGTCGTCGGTGGCGCAGCAGACGGAGTCAGCCTCCTTGGTGAGGGTGTCGGCGTCGGCCTTGACCACGTACACCTCCCAGGGCTCGTTCCCGGGACCGTGGACCCACACCTTGTCCTGAAGGGCGTAACAGCAGGTGGTGTCGTTCTCCTCGAAGGTCGCCAGGCCGGCCTCCTTCAGCCGCTCGGTCGCCGCCGTGACCTGCGCGGTGTCCTCGACCTCGACGCCGAGGTGGTCCATCCGCGTCGGCTCGCCCGCCTCACCCTCCAGCAGGACGAGCTTCAGCGGGGGCTCGGCGATGGCGAAGTTGGCGTAGCCGGGCCGCCGCTTGGCGGGCTCGACACCGAACAGCTTGGAGTAGAACGCGATCGAACCTTCCAGGTCGGCGACGCGCAGAGCGAGTTGAACACGGGACATGGGTGTCCTCCCTTGGCCGTGAAGCGACAGGCAGCCGAAGCCATACCCGCCTGCTTCGATGAACTTCTAATCAACGGATACCCGGAGTTTGTGCCCTTGCCTAGACCTGTGTCAAATTAGAGGTATGTCGAAGCAAGAGCTGCCGATCATCGACGCAGGCGTGAACGTGTCCGGTTCGGCGTGCTGTGCCCCGCTGGCGTGCGAGCCGTTGTCGGAGAGTGAGGCCGCCGAGCTGGCCCCGTTGTTCAAGGCGATCGCCGATCCCGTACGGCTGCGCCTTTTGTCGCTGATCGCCTGCCACGAGGGCGGCGAGACCTGTGTGTGTGACCTGACGGCGGCTTTCGACCTGACCCCGCCGACGATCAGCCATCACCTCAAGGTCCTCAAGCAGGCCGGGCTCATCGACTCCGAGCGCCGGGGCACGTGGGTGTACTACTGGATCAAGCCCGAAGTTCTGGCCCGCATGTCGGCCCTGATCGGCCCGGCGTCGCCCGTCCTCGCCGGTACGGCGTGACCGCGAGCATCGGACGGCGGGCTTTCGCCGAGTTCCTCGGGACCGGCCTGCTCGTCGCCGTGGTGATCGGGTCGGGCGTGATGGCCGTACGCCTGTCCCAGGACGTCGGGGTACAACTGCTGGCCAACAGCGCGGCCACCGCGGCTGCTCTGCCGGTCATCATCATCCTGGTCGGGCCGATCTCCGGCGCGCACCTCAACCCGGTTGTCTCCCTGGTCGACTGGCTGCTCGGACGCCGCGACCGGAGCGGGCTGACCGCCCGCGAGGTCGTCGCCTACCTGCCCGCCCAGGTCGCCGGAGGCATCGCCGG
The DNA here is from genome assembly GCF_014161375.1 of Microbispora sp. H10830. NCBI lineage: Bacteria > Bacillati > Actinomycetota > Actinomycetes > Streptosporangiales > Streptosporangiaceae > Microbispora > Microbispora sp. H10830. Next base: position 799,178 of record NZ_JABBWX010000002.1, on the reverse strand, counting down.
GGCAGTGCTGGCCAACCTCATGTTCGCCCTGCCCCCCGTGACCGCCTCCACGCACGTTCGGTCGGGCCCGTCGCTGTGGCTCGGCGAGGTCGTCGCCACTGCCGGCCTGGTCGCGCTCATCGTCGCCCTGGCCCGACAGGGCCGCGCACATCTGGCCCCGCCGCTCGTCGGCGCGTACATCGGGGCCGCGTACTGGTTCACCAGCTCCACCAGCTTCGCCAACCCTGCCGTGACGATCGCCCGAGGCTTCTCCGACACCTTCGCCGGGATCGCCCCGTCCTCCATTGCCGCGTTCGTCGCCGCCCAACTGCTCGGCGCCCTCGTCGGAGCCGTCATCGCCGTCGCCCTGTATCCCGCATTCGGCACGGCCGGAGCCGATGCCCGTCAGGACGACCGTGACCATGACGTCGTCGTGCCGCACTCGTCCTGACCCCTGCCGCTGAGCCCGTCAAGGAGCCCACATGTCCGACATCCCCGAGGTGCTGTTCGTCTGCGTGCACAACGCCGGACGCTCCCAGATGGCCGCCGCCCTGCTCGACCACCACGCCGCCGGTCGGGTACGAGTCCGGTCCGCTGGATCGGCCCCGGCCGACACGATCAACCCTGCCGTGATCGCCGTCATGAACGAACTCGGTCTCGACCTGTCCAAGGAGTTCCCCAAGCCGCTGACGACCGAGGCCGTCCAGGCCGCCGACGTCGTCATCACCATGGGCTGCGGGGACGCCTGCCCGATCTTCCCCGGCAAGCGCTACCTCGATTGGCAGCTTGACGACCCCGCAGGCAAGCCCATCGACCAGGTCCGTCCGATCCGCGACGAGATCGACCGCCGCGTACGCGACCTGCTCGCCGAACTCGTCCCCGCCCACTAGAACGACGTCATCTCAGACCGGCCCGGCATCCGCCGGGCCGGTTTCTCGTTCTTCCGCAACAGGCACTTCATCGTTTATCGTCGATGAACGATGAATGAGGAAACGAGGCCGCTCGACCGGGCCACCGCCGCCGAGTACGCCAGTTGGTTCAAAGCCCTGGCCGACGCCACACGCATCCAGATCGTGACCCTGCTCGCCCGCGCCCAGACGCCGATGGCGGTCAAGGAGATCGTGGAGGCCGTCGAAGTCGGGCAATCGACCGTCTCCGCGCACTTGAAGGTACTGGCCGAGGTGGGGTTCGTCCTGGTCGAGCATCGCGGGACGGCCAGCCTGTACCGGATCAACGACGCCTGCGTGGAGTGCTTTCCCACCGCCGCCGACGTCGTCATGGGCCGCCCCGTTCCCGACCCTGCGCCGCCCTGCTGAAGGGAGAAGACATGTCCGAGAACGTGGAAGCAGTCAGAGCCGGTGTCGTCAACCACTACGGCGAACTGGCCAAAGCCGCCCAGGCAGGCAAACAGGTCATCGACTGCGAGCCGCAGGAGTTCACCGACGGCTGCTTCGGCGCGGCCGGCTACGACGACACCACCGGCCTGCCCGACGGAGCCCTGCGGGCCAGCCTGGGATGCGGCAACCCGGTCGCCGTCGCCGACCTCCAGCCCGGCGAAACCGTCCTCGACCTGGGATCGGGCGGCGGCATCGACGTCCTGCTGTCGGCCCGCAGAGTCGGCCCGACCGGCAAGGCGTACGGCCTGGACGCCACCCCCGAGATGATCGAACTGGCCAGGGCCAATGCCACCGAGGCCGGAGCGACCAACGTCGAGTTCCTGCACGGCAACATCGAGGACATCCCGCTCCCCGACGGCAGCGTGGACGTCATCATCTCCAACTGCGTGATCAACCTGTCCGCCGACAAACCCCGTGTGCTCGCCGAGGCATTCCGCGTGCTCAAGCCCGGCGGCAGGCTCGGCGTCTCCGATGTCATCGCCGACGACGGACTCGACCCCGCCCAGCGCGCCGAGGCCGAACACCTCGTCGGCTGCTCGGTCGGCACCCTCACGGAAGCCGAGTACCGCGCCCTGCTCGCAGAGACCGGGTTCACCACGTACACGATCACGCGCACCCACGCCGCGACCGGTGGCCTGCACTCGGCGATCGTCCAGGGGTCCAAGCCCTCCGCCCCGCCCGGCGTCACCATCCGCCCCATGCAGGAGGCTGACGCCGCCCAGGTCCTCGTCATCTACCAGGCCGGTCTCGACGGCGGCAACGCCAGCTTCGAGACCACGGCACCGGCCTGGGAAGCGTTCGACGCCGCGAAGCTGCCGTCCCACCGGCATGTCGCCGTAGACGCCTCCACCGGCCAGGTAATCGGCTGGGTCGCCGCCAGTACAGTCTCCGACCGATGCGTCTACGCCGGAGTGGTCGAGCACTCCGTGTACGTCCACCCCGACCACGGTGGCCGCGGAGTCGGGCTGGCGCTGCTGAACGCCCTGATCCAGTCCACCGAGGCCGAGGGCATCTGGACCATCCAGTCGGGCGTCTTCCCCGAGAACACCGCCAGCCTGCGCCTCCACGAGAAGGCCGGCTTCCGCGTCGTCGGCATCCGCCACCAGGTCGGCCGCCACCACGACCGCTGGCGCGACGTCGTCTTCATCGAACGCCGCAGCACCGTCACAGGCTTGTGACCACCGATTGTGCTGCCGAATTGTGCTCATAGGAATCAAGGCGGCGGCGCGACGCGCCGCCGCAACGCGGCGCCTCGCCCGCCCGCCGTCCGGGCGTGCGGCCTGGGGGCCGGTCCCGGACGGCGGCGGCTCGGGCCGCGCATCTACACCGCGCGCCCTCGCAGGAGTTCCACGAGCGCGGACAGCAAACGATCCAGCACCCCCATGGCAGCCTTACGCCGCACGGCCTTCTTAGAGAAGATCGCCGCCAAGGCTGCGACGGCTACGAGCGCGACAACTACCAGGATGACCATGCAGACCACCACATCGATCGGCATAAGGACTCCGTCCTCGGACGAACTGTCGCCCCCACGTCCGAGTGCGCCTGCGTCCATGTCAGCTGGCGCGATCCAAATGCCGCAGGTACGTGCGGCGTGCCATGTGGTGGCTCTTCGAGAGTAGCGGTCCGCAGCGCCCGGATAGTAATGCCTCCGGCGGGGGCCTCGGCTCCGGGGTGATCGCCCGCGCCTGGGCCAGGGCCGTAGCTGGCTGAGGTGGAAGGCTGATCATCCCGCCCGCCACGACCCAGGCAAGCCCAGCAGACGGGATGATCAGGGAGGCGAGACGTGCGCGTCCGCGCGGGGTTCCAGGCTTGATCGCGTGCCACACCCGTGCCATATCTTGCGGGGAGCAGGGGGGAGTCAGGGGTACTCACGGATCAAGAAACGAAGAAGCCCCCGACCGGCATCTCTGCTGATCAGGGGCCACTTTTCCTGCTGGTGGCAGGTCCAGGGTTCGAACCTGGGTAGGCTGAGCCGACGGTTTTACAGACCGCTCCCTTTGGCCACTCGGGCAACCTGCCTTGTCTTCCGCTCGCTGCGGCGACAGGTAGAAGAATAGCGGACTTCCCGGGTGCACGTGACATGGGTTCCGGCTCGCCCCTCACATGATCGGCAGAGGGTCCCGAAAACTCGGAAGCGGGCGCGGCAGAGCACCGGCCATAGTGGGACGGTGATCAGACAGGCCGAGCCGGCGGATCTCGCGGCCCTTGCGGAGATCGAGAGAGCGGCGGACGGGATGTTCGTGCCGCTCGGCATCGTCTTCCCACCGGGCACCACGGTCGTCGAAGAGTGCGACGACCCCAGGCGTGTCGTCGTGGCCGGCCGGCCGCCGGTGGGGTTCGCCCTGCTCGGGGTGGTCGACGGCCTTACCCACCTCGAGCAGATCGCCGTACACCCCGATCACGGCAACCAGGGGATCGGAACCCGGCTTCTCGATGCCGTCTCCAAGGCGGCCGCGCGGGCCTCTACTGCCGCGGTGACGCTGACGACGTTCCGGGACGTGCCGTGGAACGCCCCCTGGTACGCCCGGCGCGGCTTCCGGGTCGTACAACCCCACGACTGGGGGCCGGAACTCACCACACTGGTCGAGCACGAGCGGGCCCTCGGCATAGAGGTGGCGCCCCGCGTCGTCATGAGGAAAGACCTCTGATCACATCGGGGCCCACTAATCTCGAAGGGTAACGGAGAGAGGACACGGACACCGATGGCCGACAGCAGTTTCGACGTGGTGAGCAAGATCGACCGGCAGGAGGTCGACAACGCCCTGAACCAGACGGTCAAGGAGGTCGGGCACCGCTTCGACTTCAAGGGTACGGGCGCGAGCATCTCCTGGTCGGGGCAGAAGGACATCGAGATCAAGGCGAACAGCGAGGAGCGGGCCAACGCGGTTCTCGACGTCTTCAAGGAGAAGATCGTCAAGCGCAACCTGTCCCTCAAGATCCTGGAGGCGGGCGAGCCGAAGCTGTCCGGCAAGGAGTACCGCCTAGTGGTGTCCCTCAAGGAGGGCATCGACCAGGAGAACGCCAAGAAGATCTCCAAGCTCATCCGGGACGAGGGCCCGAAGGGCGTGAAGGCGCAGATCCAGGGCGAGGAGCTCCGGGTCAGCTCCAAGAAGAAGGACGACCTCCAGGAGGTGATCTCCCTGCTCAAGGGCAAGGACCTCGACATCGCCCTTCAGTTCGTCAACTATCGGTGATACGCGTCACAGCGCGACACTGACGGAAAGGCCCTGACCTGCGGGTTCAGGGCCTTCGTCATTTCCGGAAGCCCCAAACCGTGACCATTTGGTTGCCCGAAGCAACGATAGGCATATGATTGCTTAGGGAAACTAAGTTTGATCACACGGGGAAGGACTTCGATGGCGAATGCGATGACGCGGGAGACGCCGCCAGGCACGGCGGCCCCCGCGATGACGCACCGGGAGATCCTGGAGGCGCTCTCGGGCCTGATGCTGGGGATGTTCGTCGCGATCCTGTCGTCGACCGTCGTGTCGAACGCGCTCCCCACGATCACGGCCGAACTGCACGCGGACGAGACGACCTACACCTGGGTGATCACCGCGACCCTGCTCGCGGCGACGGTCTCGACGCCGATCTGGGGCAAGCTGTCCGACCTGTTCAGCAAGAAGCTGCTGATCCAGCTCGGGCTGATCGTGTACGTGATCGGCTCCGCCATCGCCGGCCTGTCGCAGAACCCATCGATGCTGATCACGGCACGGGTCGTCCAGGGCCTCGGCGTCGGCGGCCTCACCGCCCTCGCGCAGGTCATCATGGCGGCGATGATCTCGCCGCGGGAACGCGGCCGCTACTCCGGCTACCTGGGCGCTGTGTTCGCCGTCGCCACGATCGGCGGCCCGCTCATCGGCGGGCTGATCGTCGACACCTCGTGGCTCGGCTGGCGCTGGTGCTTCTACGTCGGCGTGCCGTTCGCGATCCTCTCGCTGATCGTGCTGCAGAAGACCCTCCACCTGCCGGTGCTCAAGCGCGACGTGCGCATCGACTGGGGCGGCGCGGTCCTCATCGCCGCCGCGGTCTCGCTGCTGCTGATCTGGGTCTCCTTCGCCGGCAACAAGTACGACTGGCTGTCGTGGCAGACCGGCGCGATGGTCGGCGGCGCGGTCGTGCTCGCGGTGCTCTTCCTCGTGGTCGAGTCCAAGGTGAGCGAGCCCATCGTCCCGCTGCGCCTGTTCAGAATCCGGACGGTCAGCCTCAGCGTGGTCGCCAGCGTGCTGGTCGGCGTCGCGATGTTCGGCGGCACGACCTTCCTCAGCCAGTACTTCCAGCTCGCCCGGGGCGAGACGCCCACGGTGGCCGGCCTGATGACGCTGCCGATGATCCTCGGCCTGGCGATCTCCTCCACGGTCTCCGGGCAGATCATCACCCGCACCGGCCACTGGAAGGTCTTCCTGGTCTCCGGAACCTTCTTCCTCACCGCCGGGTTCGCCCTGATGGGCACGTTGCGGTACGACACCGACTACTGGCTCGTCGCGATATTCATGTTCTGCGTCGGCGTCGGCATCGGCATGAGCCAGCAGAACCTCGTTCTCGCCGTGCAGAACCAGGTGCGCGCGGAGGACCTGGGCGCGGGCAGCTCGGTGGTCTCGTTCTTCCGCTCCCTCGGCGGCGCGATCGGCGTCTCGGCCCTCGGCGCCCTGATGGGCGACCGCGTCAAGCGCTACCTGGCGGACGCCCTGGCCGCGCTGGGCGTCCATGGCACCGGCCAGGAGAGCGGCGCGATCCCGAAGCTCTCGGCGCTGCCCGCCCCGATCCGCACGGCGGTGGAGAGCGCGTACGGCCACGGCATCGGCGACCTGTTCCTCTACGCGGCGCCGCTCACCCTCCTCGCGCTGATCGCCGTGCTGTTCATCAAGGAAGTCCCGCTGCGGACCAGCGCGATCACGGTCAGCGCCGGCGCGCAGGAGACCGACGAGACCCTCGACCCCGAGATCGCCCGCCAGCGGAACGGCGCCGTGACCGGACGCCACGCCCAGCGCGACAGGCAACAGCGCGACACGCAGCGGCCGATCATGGCCGAGGCCGAGTTCGCCTCGCCGAACGGCCACTCCGCCACGCAGCCCCTGAACGCACAGCCTCTGAACCCGCAGCCCCTGAACGCACAGGTCCTCACCGCCACGCAGGCCCAGCCGTACGCCGCGCTCGCCATGGAGACGCACGAGCCGGGCGGCGTGAGCATCAGCGGGTTCGTCAAGGGCCAGGACGGCGTGCCCGTGGGCCGCGCCACGCTCACGCTGATCGACGTGCGCGGCCACCAGCTCGGCCGTACGGTCACCCGGGACGACGGGGGCTACGCGCTCCAGACGCCGGGCGGCGGGACGTACGTGCTGATCGCGTCGGCGGGCGACCGGGAGCCGCAGGTCGCGACGCTGGTCGTGGGCGACCAGCCGGTCGACTTCGACATGGTGCTCGCGGCCTCGGGCCGGCTCGTCGGCACCGTGCGCGGCGTCGACGGGACGCCGGTCGCCGAGGCGGTGGTCGTCGTGACAGACGTGCGCGGCGAGGTCGTGGCCACGAGCTCGACCGACGCCGAGGGCGGCTTCTCCTTCTCCGGCATCGTGGCCGGCACCTACACGCTCACGGTCAGCGGCGCGGCCTACCGTCCGGCCGCCGTTCCGATCGAGGTGCTGGGCACCGGCCAGACCCGGCATGACGTCGTGCTGCTGCCCGGCGCGCGGGTGCGGGGCACGGTCCGCGTCAAGGACGGCGTGCCGCTGGCCGACGCGAGGGTCACGCTGCTCGACGCCGCAGGCAACGTGGTGGGCGTGGCGACCACCGGCGAGGACGGCGAGTACGCCTTCACCGACCTGACCGGCGGGCAGTACACCATCGTCGCGAGCGGCTACCCGCCCGTGGCGAGCACGCTGAACCTGGGCGGCCAGGGCGACGAGCCTTACGACGTGTGGCTGGGACACGAGCGATGAGCGTCTCCCAGACGGTCCCCAGGGGATTGCACGCCCTGGTCAGGAGCAAGGACGGCTGGGCCGTGCAGCACGCGGTCGTCACGGTGACGGACACGACCGGCCATCAGGTGGCGCGGGCGGAGGCGGACACCGACGGGCAGGTCGTCACCGCCCCGCTGCCGCCGGGGGTCTACACGGTGGTCGCGACCGCGATCGGGTACGCGCCCGCCGCGTCCACCGCGATCGCGACCGCCTCGGGCGCCGCCGAGGCCGGCACGCTGGTGCTGGCCCGGCAGGGCGGCACCGAGCTTCCGCCGCCCGGCGTGTGGACGATCGACCCGGAACACTCGAAGATCTCGGCCACGGCCCGGCACCTCGGCCTCAGCAGCGTGCAGGGGCGGTTCACCGAGTTCTCCGGCCGGATCGAGATGGGCGCCACGCCGGAGGAGTCGTCCGTGGTCGCCGAGATCGTCGCCGAGTCCATCGACACGGGCAGCCGGATGCGCGATGATCACCTGCGTTCCGCGGACTTCCTCGACGTCCCGGTGCACCCGGTGATCTCCTACCGGAGCACCGGGCTGTCGCCGGCGGGCCCGGACCGGTGGACGGTGCACGGCGTGCTGACGCTGAGCGGCGTCAGCCGCCCGGTCGATCTCGACATGACCTACCTCGGCACGGGCCCGGACCTGTGGGGCGGGCTGCGGGCGGCGTTCCGCGCGGTCACGGAGTTGCGCCGCGAGGACTTCGCGATGACCTACAACCAGGTCGTCCAGGCGGGGATCTCGCTGATCGGCGCGACACTGAAAGTAGAGCTGGACATCCAGGCGGTGCGCGGGTAGACCCCCTGCCACACGCAGTCAGGAGGAGGCAGGCCATGACGGAGGCGGACATCGCTCCCCGACCGCCCACGGCCGGCGAACGCGAGGCGTACTGCGCGGTCGAGCGGCAGCTCGCCATCCTGCTCCGGCGCGCCAAGGCGTTCTCCGCGGGGATGGGGCGCAAGGTGCATCCCGAGCTGGACCCCGGCGCGTACGGCCTGCTGGTCCGCATCGACCAGAGCTCGCCGATGCGGTCCAGTGACCTGGCCGCCTACCTGCGGGTCGGCCGGGCGACGATCAGCCGCCAGCTCAAGGTGCTGGAGGAGCTGGGGCTGATCAGCCGCAGCCCCGACCCGGAGGACGGCCGGGCTCACCTGCTGGCCCTCACTCCCGAGGGCCGCAGGCGGCTCGACGACGCGCGGGTCGCGCGCGAGGGCCAGCTGCGCACGCTGCTGGCCGCCTGGCCGGAGGAGGACGTACGGCTGCTCGCGCGCATGCTCGAACGCTTCAACATGCTCACCGAAGGCATGCAACCCTGACACCAGAGGTAACAGGCGTTACTCCCTCCGTTCCATGCGGTGGCCAAACCGTCATAAGGGACGCTTAAACTGCGCCTCAGACGTTTTCGCACCACAGCAAGGAGGCCGGTGTGGCTCCCTGGTCCACCTATCGGAAAGCGGCGAGCATCGGGGCGGTGGCGCTGGCGGCGACGCTGACCGTCACCGCCTGCGGGAGCGACTCCGCCGACTCGGGCACGGCGACGGCCTCGGCCGCCCCCGGCGGTGTCGCCCTCGTGAACGCCGGAAAGATCACGACCTGCACGAACATCCCGTACGAGCCGTTCCAGTTCAACCAGGGCGACAAGGTCGTCGGGTTCGACGTGGACATCGTCGACCTGGTCGCGAAGAAGCTGGGCGTGACCCAGGACATCGTGGACATCGACTTCGCGGCGATCAAGAGCGGCGCCGCCCTGAACGCCCGCAAGTGCGACGTGGCCGCCGCCGGTATGACGATCACTCCCGAGCGGCAGCAGAACCTGCTCTTCTCCGAGCCGTACTTCGACGCCACCCAGGCGCTGATGGCCAAGAAGGGCAGCGGGATCACCTCGCTCGACGACGTCAAGGCCAAGAACCTCAAGCTGGGCGCGCAGGCGTCCACGACCGGCCTCGACTACGTCAAGAAGCAGGGCCTCGACCCGATCGAGTTCGCCGACTCGCCCAAGGAGCTGCTCGGCCTGCAGACCGGTCAGGCGGACGTGATCGTGCAGGACCTCCCGGTCGTGCTGACCTGGCTGAAGAAGTCCGACGTCGGCGCCAAGTTCGAGCAGGTCGCCAGCCTCGACACCGGTGAGCAGTACGGCATCGGCATGAAGAAGGACAACACGGCGCTCAAGAAGGTCGTCGACGAGGTCCTCGCCGCCGCCAAGTCCGACGGCACCTACAACGAGATCTACAAGAAGTGGTTCGGCACCGAGCCCGGCGGCGCGTCGGGCGGTGGTTCGGGTGCCGAGACCGGAACCGAGTCGCCCGCCGCCGGATCATGAGTGTTGTGAGCGAGCAGCAGGCGCCCTCCCCGGCTGAGCCCCGCAAGGGGCTCAGCCCGCGCAAGAAGCAGCGCATCAGCAGGGTCATCCAGTACGCCGTACTGGTGGTGATCCTCGTCGTCCTGGTCGCGCTGGCCGACTGGAAGGCGATCGGCGAGTCGTTCCTCAACCTCAAGGTCGCCGGCGAGGGCCTGCCCGACCTGTTCACGGTGGCGTTGCGCAACACCGTGATCTACACGCTGTCGGGCTTCGCCCTCGGCTTCGTCCTGGGTCTGGTGCTGGCCCTGATGCGGCTGTCCTCGGTCGCGCCCTACCGGTGGCTGTCGGTGATCTACATCGAGATCTTCCGTGGCCTGCCGATCCTGCTCATCTTCCTGATGATCGGCAGCCTCCCGCTGGCGTTCCCCGGCTTCGAGCTGCCCGGCGGCGTGTACGGCAGCGCCGCGCTGGGGCTCGGCGTCGTCTCGGCGGCGTACATGGCGGAGAACTTCCGGGCGGGCATCCAGGCGGTGCCGAAGGGGCAGATGGAGGCGGCGCGGTCGCTCGGCATGCCGCACATGCGGGCGATGGTGTCGATCGTCATCCCGCAGGCGATCCGGATCGTGCTGCCGCCGCTCACCAACCAGCTCGTCATGCTGCTGAAGGACTCCTCGCTGGTGCTGATCCTCGGCGTCACGGCCGCCCAGGTGGAGCTGGCGAAGTTCGGCAACGACCAGTCCTCCACGTACGCCAACCCCACGCCGATCCTCGCGACCGGTCTGACCTACCTGCTGATCACGATTCCCCTCGGGTACGTCGCGAGGCGGCTGGAAGCGCGTCAGGGAGCGGGCCGATGAGCACCGTCGAGATCAGGAACCTGCACAAGTCGTTCGGCAGCCTCGAAGTGCTGCGCGGCATCGACTTCACGGTCGAGAGCGGCCAGGTCGTCTGCGTGATCGGGCCGTCCGGCTCGGGCAAGTCCACGCTGCTGCGCTGCGTGAACCTGCTGGAGCAGCCGACTTCCGGCACGGTGGTCGTGGACGGCGTCGATCTGACCGACCCCGACGTCGACATCGACACCGCCCGGCGGCACGTCGGCATGGTGTTCCAGCAGTTCAACCTGTTCCCCCACCTGACCGTGCGGCGCAACGTCACGATCGCCCAGGAGCGGGTGCTCAAGCGGAGCAAGGGCGAGTGCGACCGCGTCGCCCGGGAGAACCTGGAGAAGGTCGGCCTGCTGGAGAAGATCGACGCCTACCCGCCCCAGCTGTCCGGCGGCCAGCAGCAGCGTGTGGCGATCGCCCGCGCGCTCGCCATGAACCCCTCGCTGATGCTGTTCGACGAGCCGACCTCCGCCCTCGACCCCGAGCTGGTCGGCGACGTGCTGTCGGTCATGCGGAAGCTCGCGGAGGACGGCATGACCATGCTCGTCGTCACCCACGAGATGGGATTCGCCCGCGAGGTGGCCGACCGCGTGGTGTTCATGGACGGCGGCGTGATCGTCGAGGACGGGCCGCCCGAGCAGGTCATCGCCGACCCGCGGCACGAGCGGACCCGCGAGTTCCTGAGCCGCGTGCTGCACCCCGGCGTCTGACGCCCGGAGCGCCCCCTTCGTGGAACAATGGCGTACTTCGACAAGGGGGATGGGCGGGGTGGGCGCGCTCTCGGAGCAGGTGCGGGCGGCGATCGCGAGCAACGTGCGGCACGCGCGGCACACGCGCGGGCTCAGCATCCGCGACCTGGCGGACCGCTCCGGCTTCAGCAAGGCGTTGCTGTCGCAGATCGAGCGCGGGCTGGCCAACCCCACGGTCGAGGTGCTGGCGGGGCTGGCCGAGGCGCTCGACCTGTCCTTCGCCGACCTCACCCGGACGCCGCTGTACGAACCGCAGGTGATGCGCCGCGCCGGCGACGACGCGGCGCGCACCCTGCTCAGCTCCCTCGACCGGCGGCGCTTCGAGCTGTACGAGACGCCGCTGCCGCCGGAGCACGCCCATGAGAGCGCGCCGCACGGGCGAGGGTCGGAGGAGTTCGCCTACGTCCTGTCCGGCTCGGTGACCCTGGAGGTCGCCACGTACGAGGTCAGGCTCGAGGCGGGGGACGCCGTGCGGTTCTCGGCCGAGGCCGAGCACGGCTACCGGACCGGCGCGGAGCCGGCCCGGCTGCTGACGCTCGTCTCGATGCCCTCCGACTGACCGGTCACCCGAGGGCGATCATGCTCCGGTAGCTCGGCCGGCCATACCACGCGAGCCGGTCCAGCGTCGCGGCGGGCAGCGGCAGGTCGAGCGCGTCGAGGTAGGTCTCGCCCAGATGGGCGTCCGTCCAGGGGTCGTTGACGTGGAAGACGTCCCCGTCCACCCCGTGGACGGCGATCCAGTGCGGGGAGCTCTCGTCGTGCATGCCGAGCTGCTCGATCAGCACGAGCGCCACCCCGCCGCCCTCGACCACCGCGCGGAGCCGGTCGAGGCCGAAGGCGACGGTATCCACGCCGATGCCCCTGCGGGACAGCTCGGCCCGGAAACCCGCCTGGATGAAGCCCCTCAGCTCGCGCTCCTCGTCCGTACGGCACAGCTCCAGCAGGGTCGGGGCCTCGGTGGACAGCAGCACCTCCGGCCTGACGCCCCGGCCGGCGGCGGCGAGCGCGAGGCCCAGGGGATCGCAGCCGGCCACCGTGGTCGCCTCGCGCCACAGCCGCAGCTCCTCCTCGCGGGAGGGCTCGCCCCGCAGCCCCAGCCCGCCCAGGGCCATCTGCAGCGCCGCCGGCCCGCAGGTGAAGTCGGTGGTCTGGCGCATGTACGGCAGCGCCCGCGCGGGGGGCCGTTCACGCCAGCGCACCTGACCGTAGCCCGTCTCCGGGGCGCCGACCACCGGGCCGGCCCAGGTGGGCACCGGCACCTCCCGGTAGCCCCGGCCCAGCGAGCGTTCCCACGCGGCGTCCCGCGCCGCGAACCACCGCTTGACCGCCACCGCGCCCTCCCGCCAGGCGCGCTCCTCGATGGTGCGCACGAGCGTGTCGGCGACCGCGTCGTCGGACGCCCACACGTCCACGATCTTCCGGTACGCGGTGAGCGGCCTGTGCACCTCGAAGGCGGCCCCGGCGAGCGTCCCGTCCTCCGTACGGGCCGTGACGAGCGTGCGCACCTGCACGCCGCCCGCGAGCCGCCAGCGGCGCATCAGGTCGGCGGGCACGGCGTCGAGCCCGTCGGCGACGGAGGCCACGTCCCCCGTCACGGGCAGCACGTCGACGCGTAGTTCGGTCATCAGGATCTTCACTCCGCTCGGGTCGCCGCCGGCACGGACGCCAGCAGCCGTTGGGTGTACTCGTGGGCAGGGGCGCCCAGCACGCCGCCGACCGGCCCGGTCTCGACGACCCGGCCGCGGTGCATCACGTACACGCGGTCGGCGACCTGCCGCGCGACGGCCAGGTCGTGGGTGATGAACAGCAGGGTCAGCCCCAGGTCGCGGCGCAGGTCCGACAGCAGGTTGAGCACCTGCGCCTGGACCGAGACGTCGAGCGCCGAGACGGGCTCGTCGCACACCAGCACCTCGGCGCCGGGAGCGAGCGCCCGCGCGATCGCCACGCGCTGACGCTCGCCGCCCGACAGCGCGCGGGGCCTGCGCCGGGCGTACGCCGCGGGCAGGCCGACCAGGTCGAGCAGGCCGGGCACCTCCGACCGGGGACGGCCCGCCGCCTTGAGCGCCTCGGCCAGCGAGGCGCCGACGGTGAGGCCGGGGTTCAGCGCGGAGTACGGGTCCTGGAACACGTACTGCACCCGCCTCGGGCCGGTGGCCCCGCCGCCGAACTCGACGCTTCCTCCATCGGCCCGTTCGAGGCCGACCACGCACCGCGCGAGCGTGGTCTTGCCGGAGCCGGACTCGCCGACCACCGCGACCGCCTCCCCCGCCGCGACCTCCAGGTCGACCCCGTCGAGCGCCGGCGCGGCAGAGCCGGAGAACCGCTTGGTCAGCCCGCGTACGGTCAGCAGCGCGGGCGACGGGCCCGCCTCCTGAGGAACGACCGCGGCAGGAGGAACGGCGAGAAGGGGCGCGGCGACCGGGCGGACGTCCGAGGGCCGCACGCACGCCGCCCGGTGCCCGCTGTTTCCTGGGCGATGGGCCACCTCCACCAGGACCGGTTCGGCCGTACGGCACGCCTCGACCGCCAGATCACACCGGTCCGCGAAGGCGCAGGCGTCGCTCACCGCGTACGGCCGGGGCACCGAGCCGGGGATCGTCGGCAGCGCCGGCAGACGGTGGGTGACGGGCGGGTCGCACGCCGCCAGCCGCGCCGTGTAGGGGTGCGCGGGCCGGTCCATCACCTCGGCCGCCGGGCCCTCCTCGACGAGCCGCCCGGCGTACATCACCATGATCCGGTCGGCCCTGGCCCGGGCGAGCCGCAGGTCGTGCGTGATCAGGATGAGGCCCATCCGACGCGCCCGCTGCAGCCCGGCGACGAGTTCGAGGACCTCGTGCTGGGTGGTCACGTCCAGTGCGGTGGTCGGCTCGTCCGCGATCAGCAGGCCCGGACCGGCGGCCAGCGCGGCCGCGATCGCCACCCGCTGGCGCATGCCGCCGGAGAGCTGGAAGGGGTACCGTCCTGCGACCTCCGAGTGCAGTCCCACCTCGGCCAGCAGGCGGGCGACCCCGGCGGCGCGGCCGGCGCGCGGCAGCGCCCAGCCGATCTGCTCGCCGCAGCGGTGCACCGGCGACAGCGAGGTGAACGGGTCCTGGAGCAGCAGCGCGATCCGCGAACCCCGGATGCGCTGCCAGGGCGTGCGCGCGGCCAGGTCGTACGCCTGCCCGGACAGCTCCAGCCGTCCGGTGGCGTGCACGCCCTCGGGCAGCAGGCCGGTCAGCGCCCTGGCGGTCATCGACTTGCCCGAACCGGACTCGCCGACGATCGCCACGGTCTCCCCCGGCGCCACCGTCAGGTCGATCCCGTTGACGAGGACGCCCGCCGCCGAGGTCACCCGTACGTCGCGGGCGTGAAGCAGTGCGGTCATCGGGCCTTCTGTCACCGGGCCGTTTGTCATCGGGCCACCACCCTGCGGTCGAGCAGTTCCGACAGCCAGTCGCCGAGCAGGTTCACCGCGGTGGCGGTGAGGATGATCAGCACGCCGGGCACGACGGCCGCCAGCGGGTTGTCGCCCAGCAGCGCGCGCCCGTCGGCGAGCTGGCGTCCCCAGTCCGGCGCCCCGGGCGGCACGCCGAGCCCGAGGTACGACAGCGAGGACAGCGCGACCAGCGCGAACGCCACGTTGAGCAGGAGGTTGGCGACCACGATCGGCACGATGTTGGGCGCGATATGCCGGAACATGATCCGCGTCGGCCGGATGCCGAGGATCCTGGCCGACTCGATGTAGGGCCGGGGTGTCTGCTCCATCACCGCTCCCCGCACGAGCCGCACGTCGGACGGCGAGAACAGCACGATCAGCACGGCGACCGTGACCCAGTAGCCGCGCCCCACGAGCCCGGCGACCACGATGGCCAGCAGCACAGACGGCAGCGCCAGCAGCAGGTCGGCGTAGCGACCGGCCAGCATGTCCACGATCCCGCCCCGGTAGCCCGCGAAGGTCCCGAGCAGGACCCCGATCACCATCGACCCCACGGCGACCACGATCGGACCGGCCAGGGCCGAGCGTGCGCCCGCGAGCGAGAGTTGCAGGATGTCGCGGCCGAGCTGGTCGGTGCCGAGCAGGTGGCCATCGACGCCCGCGCCGACCACGCCCAGGTAGACGTCCTGGTCGAGGGCGTGCGGCGCGAGCAGTTCCCGGCCCGCCGCGCACACCGCGACGGCCGCGAGCACGACGGCGGACAGGATCGCCACGACCGGCGGCCGCCTCTTCATCGTCCGCTTCACCGGCTTCATCGGCGCACCGCCCTGGCCCGCACGCGCGGGTCGATCGCGAGGTACGACAGGTCCACGGCGAGCGCGGTCACCGACACGACCAGCGCGACGACGAGCGTCAGCGCCTGCACCACCGGGATGTCCTTGAACAGCACCGACTCCTCCATGAGCGAGCCGAGGCCGGGCAGCGCGAAGGTGACCTCGATCAGCACGGTGCCGCCGAACAGGTAGGCCACCATCAGGCCGAGGCTGGTCACGATGGGGATGGCCGCGTTGCGCAGCACGAGGCGCAGCACCCGCCGCTCGGACAGGCCGCGTCCCCGGGCGAACGTCACGTAGTCCTGGTCCAGCTCCCGGATGACCGCCGCCCTGGTCAGCTTCACGACGAAGGCGCCGAGCCCGAACGCCAGCGCCACCGCGGGGAGGACGAGATGCCAGAGGGCGTCGAGGAACCCCTCGCCGGTGCCGTAGACGGGGAACCAGCCCAACCCCAGGGCGAAGACGTACAGCAGGATCAGGCCCACCGCGAAGCCGGGCGCGCTGACGCCGACGACCGAGGCCGCCACGATCATGCGGTCGAGCGGCCGGCCGCGCCGTACGGCGGTGGCGATCCCGGCCGGGACGCCGGCCAGGACCGACAGCAGGAACGCCAGCCCGGCCGTGGCCGCCGTGACGCCGGTCCGGTCGAGCAGCAGCGGCCCGACCTGCCCTCCGGTGCGGATGGACGTGCCGAAGTCACCGGTGACCGCGTGGGACAGCCACCACCAGTACTGCGCGAGGAACGGCTCGTCCAAGTGGTGCAGCTCGCGGATCCGGGCCAGGGCCTCCGGCGTGACGTTGCGGGTGCCCAGCAGGTTGCGGGCGACGTCGCCGGGGGCGAGGTACAGCAGCACGAAGACCAGCAGCGACAGCGCGAGCAGCAGCGCGAGCGTGGCGGCGGCCCGGCGCAGCGCGAAGGCGAGGACGGCGCGGTTCACTTCGCCGCGTAGACCTGGCCCGGCCAGTCGGCCAGCAGGGTGTAGGAGGTGTAGTCCTTGACGCCGATCGCGCTGCCGAACGCGGTCGCCGCCTGGCCCCACCACAGCGGCAGGTACGCGAGGTCGGCGGCCTGTGCGGTCTGGGCCTCGATCAGCAGTCCGGCCCTCTTCTCCGGGTCGGCCTCGGCGGTGGCCTTCGCCATCGTGGCGGCGATCGTGTCGTTGGCGTACTTGGCGGGGTTGCCCTCGCCGAGGAACCAGGTCGCCAGCTCGCCGGGGTCGCCGGTGGTGTTGAAGTACCACATGTAGCTCAGCGGCGGGAACTCGTTCAGCTCCGCCAACCACTGCTCGATCGGCAGTTCCTTCACCTCGAGCGTGATGCCGATCTTCTTCAGGTCGGCGGCGAACGCCTGCGCGGCCGTCCCCAGGTGCGGGCCGGTGTTCGGGTAGGACAGGCTCGCGCTGAACCCGTTCGGCACCTTCGACTGCGCCAGCTCCTGCTTCGCCTTCTCCAGGTCGTACGCGTACTGGGGGACGGCGGCGAGCCGCTGCGCCGCCTCCTGCGGCGTCCAGAGCCCGCCGAACTGCTCGGGCGTGGACAGCGCGGTGGCGACCTGGCCCCGGCCGCGCAGGATCTTGTCGACGATCGCCTGGCGGTTCACCGCGTGGGCGACCGCCCTGCGGACGTGCACGTCGTCGAACGGCGCGGCCTTCGTGTTGAAGGTCAGCCCGGCGTAGGAGCGGTCGGGCGCGTAGACCACGCGGGTGCCGGAGGCGCCCTCCCACTGGCGTGATTGGGCCAGCGGCACGTTGAGCGCCATGTCGGCCTTGCCGGCCTTCCACGCCAGCAGGCGGGTGTTCTCGTCGGGCACGAACTCGAACCGGATCTTCGCGATCTTCGGCCGGGTGCCGTGCCAGGTGTCCGCCCGGGAGAACTCGACGTAGGAGTCGGGGACGAACCCCGTGACCTTGTACGGCCCGGTCCCGATGGGGAGCGACTGCGGGGTGCCGAATCCGCTCTTCGCGTTCTGCCACGCGGCCTTGGGGGCGATCCACAGGGCGTCGGCGTTCGACGGGAGCCAGGCGAACGCCACGTCGGCGGCCTTAGCGGTGAGGGTGATCTCGGCGTCCCCGGTCTTCTCGGCCTTCTTCAGGTTGGCCCAGTAGGCGGCCGTGGAGGGCGAGACCTTCGCGTCCCTCGCCATCTCGATCGAGTGCAGCACGTCGTCGGCGGTCACCGGGGTGCCGTCGTGGAACCGGGCGTCGGGGCGGAGCCGGTAGACGTAGGTGGTCGGCGACGTGCGCTCGAAGCTCGACGCCAGGGCGGGGACGATCTTCCCCGTGGTGTCGACGCCGACGAGCCCCTCCATGCAGATCCCGGCGACGTAGTAGTTGAGGATGCCCGACTCCTGCCCGGGATACAGGTTCGACAGCGATCCGGGCAGCGACACCCGGAGCACCTCGATCTCCTTGCCGGTGTCCGTGCCGGCGGCGGCGCTTCCGCTCGACGCCTTCGAGCCGGCCGGTGACGACGGCGCCGCGCCGCAGGCCTCCAGCAGCGCCGCAGCCGACAGCACCGTCATGCCGGTGACCGCCGTCCTGAGGAATCCCCGGCGGGTGTGGACGCCGCGCTCATCCGTTTCTGCCATGCCACGCCTTCCCTGTGACCTGGCCTGTCTACCAAGTCGCCCCAAATGGATAGAAGCAGTAAACACCACATGGGGCCGGATCTTCCATCCCTTTCCCCACCAAATGTGTAGAGATCTTCGCGTGGCCCATTCGTGACAGAACCTTCCGCCGTCGCACCGCATCCATCCAGGCGAGACGGGAGGAGAAAACCCGCGATCCTCGTCCTCTCGGCGGCGGCCGCGACAGCGTGCTCTGGGACGCCCAGGTGTTCTCCGGGTGCGCGAGAAACTCACCGGCCCGGCGTCAGCGCCGGTAGCCGGCCATCCGCTCCAGACGGGCGATCCGCGCGGCGACCGGCGGGTGGGTCGCGAACAGCCTGCCGATCCGGGTGCCCCGGAACGGATTGACGATCATCATGTGACCGGCGGAGGCGAGCCTGCCGTTCTCCGGGAGCGGCAGCCTGCGGACCTCCATCTCGATCTTGCGCAGCGCGGAGGCGAGGGCCAGCGGGTCGCCGGTCAGCCGGACGCCCGCGTCGTCGGCCGCGAACTCCCGCGAGCGCGCGATCGCCATCTGGATCATCGTGGCCGCGACCGGGCCGAGGATCATCACGAGGACGGCGCCGAGGAACCCCGGACCCTCGTCGTCGTCGGAGCCGAAGAACAGGCCGGCGTACCCGAAGTACGTGATCATCGTCGCGAGCGCGCCCGCGACCGAGGAGATCAGGATGTCCCGGTTGTGGATGTGCGACAGCTCGTGACCGAGCACGCCCTTGAGTTCGCGCTCGTCCAGCAGCCCGAGGAGGCCGTGCGTGACGCACACCACCCCGTCACGCGGGTTGCGCCCGGTCGCGAACGCGTTGGGCTGCATCGTCGGGGACACGTACAGGCGGGGCATCGGCGCGCGGGCCTCGGTGCAGAGCTCGCGGACGACGCGGTAGAGGATCGGCTGTTCCACCTCCGCCACGGGCCGGGCCCGCATGGCCGACAGCGCGATCCTGTCGGCGCAGAAGTAGGCGACGCCGCTGACCGCGAGGGCGGCCACGACCGCGATCCGGGCACCCGTGCCACCCCCCAGCCAGGCGCCGGCCACCAGGAGCAGCGAGGACAGCGCCCCCAGCAGGACCGCGGTGCGCAGGCGATTGTGGTGCACGCCTCCTCCTCACGGTTGGGTGCGTCCAGCCCTACCAACGCATAC
Organism: Microbispora sp. H10830; assembly: GCF_014161375.1. Taxonomy (NCBI): domain Bacteria; kingdom Bacillati; phylum Actinomycetota; class Actinomycetes; order Streptosporangiales; family Streptosporangiaceae; genus Microbispora; species Microbispora sp. H10830. The sequence goes on along the minus strand of NZ_JABBWX010000002.1, from coordinate 779,899 downwards.
GGCCTGGACGAACGTTCCCCGTGACGCGCCTCACCCTGTGACGGACAGCACCACCTGCGGGGCGACGGAGAAGACCACGGTGACGGCGACCGCGATGGCGACGGCGACCCCCGCCGCCGTCCTCGTCGAGACCGTACGGCTCTCGCCCGCCGCGGGTGGCGCGAACAGCCGGGCGGTCCAGGCGATGTAGTAATACAGCCCGGCAACCGTGTTGGCCGCCATGACCAGGGCCAGCCAGCCGAGCCCGCCGTCCACCACGGCCCGGAAGACGACGATCTTCGCGAACAGGCCGGCGAGCCCGGGCGGCAGCCCGGCCAGGCAGACGAGGGCGAAGGCGAGGGACAACCCGGCGGCCGGGCTCCGCAGCGCCAGCCCCCGGTACGCCTCCAGGTCCTGGCCTTCCGGCAGCCGCGCCACCAGCAGGACCACCGCGAAGGCGATCAGGTTCATCGCGGCGTAGAAGACGAGATAGGCGACCGACGCACCGACGGCAGCACGGGGTGCGACGGCGTAGACGGCCAGCGGCGCGAGGATGTAGCCCGACTGCGCGACCGACGACCAGGCCAGCAGCCGGACGGCCGCGCGCTGCCGCATCGCGAGGACGTTGCCCGCCGTCATCGTCAGTGCGGCGACGACCGCCACTCCGGGCGCCCACAGCGCCGCCCTCCCCGGCAGCGCGGACGTCAGCAGCAGAATCAGCCCGGCGAAGCCCGACGCCTTGGAGACCACCGACAGCAGCGCCGCGACCGGGACCGGTGCGCCTCGGTAGACGTCCCCCGCCCAGAAATGGAACGGCACCGCGGCGATCTTGAACGCGAAGCCCGCCGCCACCAGCACGATCGCCACCGCCGTGACCTGGGCCATGTCCCCCGTCATGTCTCCAGCCGTGTCTCCGGTCGCCCGCAGGGCGGCGTCGATCCGGTCGAGGTGGACCGAGCCGGTCACCCCGTAGAGCAGCGAGACGCCGAACAGCGTGATCGCGGTGGAGACGACCGAGACCAGGAAGAGCTTGAGGGCCGCCTCGGAGGCGCGGCCGTCATGACGCTTGAGCGCGGTCAGCGCGAACACCGGCAGCGACACCAGTTCCAGCGACACGACCAGCATGATGAGATCACGGGAGGCGGGCAGCAGGACCGCCCCCGTCAGCGTGGCCAGCAGCAGGAAATACCACTCCCCCGCCGGAATCCGGCCGCGCTCTCCTGGCTCGGCGTCGCGTCCTGCGGCGATCTCCGTCATCGACAGCAACACGACGATCACCCCGGCGGCCAGCACGACCGCCGCGATGACCAGGGAGAAGCGGTCCGCGACGAACGAGCACGACGCCGGAGCGGCCCGGCCCGGGGCAGATTCGCCGCCGAGCGAGGCGGGGACGCAGAACGTGCGCCGGGTCCCGCCGCCGGCGGCCTGGACGGCCACCACGGCCAGGGCGGCGACCAGGCCGCCGAGCGTGACGAGGCCGAGCACCCGCGCCCCGCCGGGACGGGCGGGCAGGAACGCGTCGAGCAGCAGCACGAGCCCCGCGACCAGCGCGAGGACCAGCGGCGCCGCCACGGCGGCGTAGTCGATGGACTGGATCACCCCGCCCGTCACGGCGCCACCCCCGATCCGAGGAGCGACTGCACGGCGGGCGTGGTGACGGCGAGCAGGGCCTTCGGCCACAGGCCGAACAGCACGATCAGCGCCACCAGCGGGAGCCACGCCGCGAGCTCGCGGGCCGTGACGTCCCGGAAAGGCCGCCGCGCCCGGCCCATCTCTCCGGCGTCGGCGGCGCCCACCCCGGCGGCCCCGGCACCCGTCGCACTGGCCCGTCCCTCGTCGACCGCGGCGCTCGTGCGGGCGGTCTCCTGCCCCGCACCCTCCCGGTCCAGCGCGGCCACGGCGGCCACGGCGGCTCCGGTCGCGACGGGCTCGACCGGTTCCGCGCCCTCCCCCGCCTCGCTCAGCACCTCGCGTACGCCTTCGGCGGTGGCGAGTGGCGGCCCCGGCGGCTCATACGGCTCCGGCGGCTCAAGGGGCCCGGGGGGCGGAATGGTCTCGACCGCCCGGCCATGCGTCACCCGCGAGAGCATGACCAGGAAGTAGGCCGCCGTGAGCACCGTGCCGAGCCCGCCGACGGCCATGAACACGAGGAACAGCGGCCGGGAGAGCCCGGCGGCCGGGCGGAACGCGCCGAGCAGCGCGAGCATCTCCCCCCAGAAGCCGGCGAGGCCGGGCATGCCCAGCGAGGCGACGCAGGCGAAGGTCAGCAGCGAGCCGACGTACGGCAGACGGCGCAGCATGCCGCCGCCCAGCCGGACCATGTCGGCCGTGCCGTACCGCTCCTTGACGGCTCCGGCGAGGAAGAACAGCAGGCCCGTGATCAGCCCGTGGGCGACGTTGGCGAACAGGGCGCCGTTCAGGCCCACCGGCGTGAGCGAGGCGAACCCGAGCAGCACGAACCCCATGTGGCCGACGGAGGAGTAGGCGATCATCCGTTTGAGATCGCGCTGGGCGAGGCAGGCGAGCGATCCGTAGGCGATGCCGACCACGGCGAACGCGCCGAGCCAGGGAGCCAGGGCCGCCGCGCCCTCGGGGAGCACCGGGATCGCGATCCTGGCGAAGCCGTAGGAGCCCATCTTGAGCAGCACGCCCGCGAGCAGGACCGAGCCGACGGTCGGCGCCTCGGTGTGCGCGTCGGGCAGCCAGGTGTGCAGCGGCCACATGGGCGTCTTCACCGCCAGGCCGAGACCGATGGCGAGGAACGCGAGGATCTGCGCCGACCGGGCCATGCCCGAACCGTGGCGCCCGGCCAGCGCGACCATGTCGAGCGTGCCGGCCTGGGTCCAGACGACGAGCAGGCCGATGAGGAGGACGGCCGAGCCGAGCAGCGTGTAGAGGATGAACTTCACGGCCGCCGCCCGCCTGCCCGCGCCGCCCCACAGGGCGATCACGAAATACATCGGAACCAGCACGACCTCGAAGAACACGAAGAACAGCAGCAGGTCGAGGGCGAGGAACGTGCCGATCATGCCGACTTCGAGCACGAGCAGCGTGACGACCAGCGCGCCGGGTCTGCCGCCCGCGGGCGGGTGCCCGGCGAGGTGGACGAAGCACAGGAACGTCAGCAGCGCGGTCAGCACGACGAGCGGCAGCGAGACGCCGTCCACGCCCAGGTGGAACCGCAGGCCGAGGCCGGGGATCCACGGCCGGTCGGTCTGCAGTTGCATGTCGGCGGGGCGCGCGTGGTCGAAGGCCGCGGCGAGCGCGACGGCGAGGACCAGCACCACGGCCGAGACCGCGATCCCCCAGGCCACCGCCCTGTCCCGTACGGCCGGGACGGCGGCGACGACGGCCCCCAGCAGCGGGACGCCCACGAGCGCGATCGGCAGCCAGCTCACGTCGTCACCACCGCGCGAAGCCGCGTGCCACCGCTGCGAGCCTGCCGCGTCATGTCAGCACCACCGCCGCGACCGCGATCAGCACGAGCCCGGCCAGCAGGCCGGTGACGTAGAGCTGCGCGTTGCCGTTCTGCGCGAGCCGCACCAGGCCGGAAAGGCCGAGCGTCGCCCGGCCGGAACCGCGGACCGCGCCGTCCACCACCCGCGCGTCCGCGCGGACCACTCCCCTGGCCAGGCGCAGGACGGGCCGGGCGACCAGCGCCGCGTACGCGGCGTCGACGTAGAAGGCCCGCTCGCACGGCACCCGGAACGGGCCGAGCAGCCGGGCGGGGTCCTGTTCCGGCGCGGCGCGCCACAGGGCGTACACGATCCCGGCGCCGAGCAGTGCGACGGCGAGGCTGACGGCCGCCGGCCCCCACTCGACCTCCACACCCGCCGCCGATCCGGCGAGGCCGAGCAGCAGGGCGGGCACGGCCAGCACGCCGGCCGGCCACAGCATCGACGGGGGCGCCTCCCGGCCGTCGAAGACGTGGGCGACACCCGGCGGCGGCTCCGCGAGCGGCTCGATCCGGGCGGGACCGAAGAACGTGCGCAGCCAGGCGCGGGCGGCGTACGCCCCGGTCACCCCCACGGTCAGCAGCGCCGACGCGTACACGAACGGCTGGGCCGGTCCCGTCCCGTGCTCGATGGCCGAGATCACCGCGTCCTTGCTGAAGAAGCCGCTCGCGGGCGGCAGCCCGGCGAGCGCGGCGAAACCGATGGTCATCGTCCAGAACGTCACGGGGAGGGCGGTGCGCAACCCGCCCATGTGGCTGATCAAGTTCGACCCGACGTGGTGGATCACCAGGCCCGCGCAGAGGAACAGCAGGGCCTTGAACGCGCCGTGCGACACCAGGTGGAACATCGCCGCCCGGTCGGACCCGGCGGCCAGTGCCGCGGCCATGTAGGCGAGCTGGCTGATCGTCGAGTAGGCCAGCACGCGCTTGAGGTCGTCCTGCGCGAGCGCGGCCAGCGCGGCGCCCAGCATGCCGACGGCCGCGACCACGCCCAGCACGTCGAGCGTGGGCGGCGCCGCGAGGAAGGCGGGGTAGAGCCGGGCGACGACGAAGATCCCGGCCGCCACCATCGTGGCCGCGTGGATGAGCGCGCTGATCGGGGTGGGGCCGGCCATCGCGTCGGGCAGCCAGGTCTGCAGCGGCACCTGCGCGCTCTTACCCGCGACCCCGGCGAGCAGCAGAAGCGTCGCGGCGACCAGCGTGCCCCGGGGAATGTCCGCGCGCAGCACGGCGTCGATCCGGAAACTGCCCGCCGCCGTGCCGAGGATGAAGATCCCGAACAGGAAGCCGACGTCGCCGAGCCGGGTGACCAGGAACGCCTTGACCGCCGCCCGGGAGTTGGCCCGGTCCTCCCACCAGTGCCCGATGAGCAGGTAGGAGCACAGGCCCATGATCTCCCAGCCGACATAGAGGACGATCAGGTCCCCCGCGTAGACCACCAGCAGCATTGCGCTGGTGAACAGGCTGACGAACGCGCTGTAGGACGGGTAGCGGGGTTCGTCCCGCATGTACCCGACCGAGTAGACCTGCACCGCCAGCGCGACCACGACGACCAGGATGCCCGCGAGCACTGACAATCCGTCGGCCCGCAGAGTCAGGGAGATCGGCACCGACCCCGTCTCGACCACCGTCAGCGTGCCCTCGGCCCGCCCGGGGAGCAGCTCCGACCAGAACCGCCCTTCTGATACGCCCGCTCCCCCCGCGAGGGCGGCGGCGAGCCACACCGTGAGCGCCGCCGACACCGCGCCTGGCGCGATCGCGAACCACGCCGCCCGCCGGTACACCGCCCGTTCCGTGCGGGCGCCCACATCTCGGGTGCCCAGATCCCGGGTGCCCAGATCCCGGGTGCCCAGATCCCCGGTGCGCAGAGCTCGGGTGCCCAGGCGGGTCGCGAGCAGCCCGGCCGCGGCGCCGGCGAACGGCAGCAGGACGATCAGAGCCACCACGGCGGTCACGAGGCGCCCTCCCCGTCCGGGCGCCCCGAGTCGGGTGTGCGTACGACTTCGGCGAGCGCCCGCAACCGGTCGACGTCGACGGTCCGGCGCGTGCGGAAGACGGCCAGCACGATCGCCAGTCCCAGGCCCACCTCGGCCGCGGCGATCACGATGACGAACAGCGTCAGCACCTGGCCGCCGTGCAGGCGGTCCCTGAGCCAGACGTCGAAGGCCACCAGGTTGAGGTTGACCGCGTTGAGCATCAGCTCGACCGACATCAGCACGAGGATCGCGTTGCGCCGGGCCAGCACGCCGTACACACCGATGGAGAACAGCAGGGCGGAGACCACCACCGGGTAGACGACGTGCACCTCGCTCACCGCCTCCGGGCCGTCGGTCTGGTCGATAAGGTCGATAACCGGGTCATTCCCGCCCCCTGATGTCCGTACGGGACAGGACGATCGCGCCGATCAGCGCGGCGAGCAGGAGCACCGACAGCGCCTCGAACGGCAGCACCCAGGTGCGGAAGATGCTCGCCCCCAGGGGTTCGGCCGCCCCCTGCCCGGGACGGAGCGGCGCGTACGCCGTGCGGAAACCGGTGACGACCACGGTGACGAGCACGGCGGCGGTCGCGACGGCGACCAGCGCGGCGGCCCACCGGTTGCCGGAGTCGAGGCCGGCCGAGGGCCCGATGGGCGCGCGCGTCAGCATGATCCCGAACAGCAGCAGCACCACGACCGCGCCCACGTAGATCAGCACCTGCACCCAGGCGACGAACTCGGCGGTCAGCACCAGGTAGCCGCCCGCGAGCGCGCCGAAGCAGACGACCAGCCACAGCGCCGCGTGGACGAGTTGCCTGGTCGTGACGACCAGCAGGGCCGAGCCGACGGCGACGGCGCCGAGCAGCAGGAAGACGACCTCAGGCCCCGAGGGCGGCCACAACCCCGGCGCCTGGGAGGTCATCGCTCCCCCTCGGGCCCGTCCTTCTTCTGCGGCGGTGACCCGGCGTTCCTGGGCAGCGAGCCCGGCGGCCGGATGGAGCGGATGTCCCGCATGGCTCTCGGGGGCTCACGACGCGGGCGGCTCTCCGGCCCCTTCGCGGGTTCCGCCGGTCGCCCCGCCGCCTCCCGCCCGGTGTCCCGCCCGGTGTCCCGCCCGGTGTCCCGCCCGGTGTCCCGCACGGCGTGAGGCGCGGTGTCCCGCGCCGTTTCCCGCGCGGTGTCCTGTGTCGCCTTCTGCGCGGTCTCCTGTGCCACGGACGCGCCCTCGGCCGGACCCTTCACCGGTGCGGGCGGCGCCGTACGGCGGGCCGGTGCCGGGCGGGAACCGGCCGACAGTTCCTTCGGCGACTCGGCGCCGACCTCGTGGGCCGGTGGCGGCGGCACGGTGGCCGCCCACTCGCCCAGCCTGTCCTTCTCGTGCAGAAGATCGCGGATGTCGTACTCGGCGTACTCGAACTCGGGCGACCAGAACAGCGCGTCGAAGGGACACACCTCGATGCAGATGCCGCAGTACATGCACAGCGAGAAGTCGATCGCGAAGCGGTCGAGCACGTTGCGGGCGCGCGGCCGTCCTCCCTCGGGCGCCGGCAGGGTCTCCTTGTGGGAGTCGATGTAGATGCACCAGTCGGGGCATTCGCGGGCGCAGAGCATGCAGACGGTGCAGTTCTCCTCCACCAGGGCGATCACGCCCCGGCTGCGCGCGGGCAGGTCGGGGTGGACCTCCGGGTACTGCTGCGTCTCCGACTTCCGCAGCATGTGCCGCATGGTCACGGCCAGGCCCTTGGCCAGCCCTTCTCCTGGAATGCGCGCCACAGGCTCATCATCGCGCACTATCGGCGGCGAGTGAACGTGTGACTCCATCCCAGCTGTTTTCCACACCGTCCACACCGTCATCCCCAGGGTTGTCCACAGGATGTGAGGAGAAGAGGGACGCGCAGACACCGACATATACGTATCGTCTGGACCATGAACGGCTATGGGGGGCCGGGAGGTTACCCGCCCGGACCGCAGGGACCACCGCAGGGACCATGGGGTCCACAGGGACAACCGCAGGGACGTGGGGGTTCTCAGGGACCGCACGGACCACAGGACCCGTACCGACACCGGGGACCGTACGGGCAGCAGGGGCAGCCGGGGCCCTACGGCGTCTATCCGCCGCCTCCCGCACAGCCACCTGTGCCGCCACCTCCGCCGCCACCGATTCCGCCGACGCCACCGCCCGCGCGGCGGCCTTCCAGCGCCCCCAGCTACCTGTGGGCGCTCGCCCCGCTGTACACCTGCGGCTTCGGCGCTCCCTTCAGCATGATGTACGCGGCCATCCGCCGCCGTAGCGTGGGGTACGGGCTCGCCTCCGCCGGTTACGCCACGGCCACCGCCGTGTGGATCTACCTGTCCGAGAAATACGAGGACACACAGGCCCCACCCCTGGCGTCTTTCCTGATGATTCTCTGCATGCTGACCCCCTGGCTCTTCGGCACCGTGCACTCCCTCGCGGTCAGGAGACACGTGTTCGGCGACGCCGCGCCGTACGAGACCGGGAACGAGCAGGCGATCGCGCTCGCGCAGCACCGCCGCGCGCTGCGGCAGCAGGCCAGGGAACTGGCTCAGCGCGATCCGGTCATGGCGCGCGAGGTGCGGATCGGGCGGCCCGACCTGCCCCGGCAGTACGACGACGGCGGCCTGATCGACGTCAACCACGCCCCCGCTTCGATGATCGCGAACCTGCCCGGCCTGACGTCCGCGCTCGCCGAGCAGATCGTGCGCGTACGCGACCAGGTCGGCGGCTTCGTCTCGGCCGAGGACGTCTCGGCCGCCGCCTCCCTGCCCCCGCACCTCACCGCCGACCTCGCCGAATACGGCATTTTCCTCCCATAGTCATTCGATAATCCCGATTGTCGTCGCACATATCCCTGGCTGGGCCATCGGCGTTTCCTTAGGCTTTAGGGTGCGTCAGCCGTGACAGCGGGAGGGCCAGTGACGTCATCCGAGATCGCCGAATGCAGGGCGGACATGGCCGCGGCCGCCACCGCCGTACGGGAGGTTCTCCAGGCGCTCACCGCCGTCCCCGCGATGTTCGGAAACCACACCTGGCAGGGCCCGGCGGCCGACCGCTGGGCCGCCGGTTGGAACGCCCGCAGGACCCAGCTCACCAGGCTGCTCGACGCCGTACTGGCCGAGCAGCCGCACCTGATCGCCCGTGTGGAGGAGGCGGAGCGCCGGAAAGCCGCCTCGTAGACCCCGCAACGGAAGGAATGCCGTGGGCGAATTCGTCGGAGTCGATCCCGCGAATCTCAAGGAGCTGACCAAACGGCTCGAACAGCTCCACGATCTGCTGGCCCGGCATAGTCCGCTAATACAGCAAAAAATGCAGAAATGGGGGAGCGAAGTCGGAACAACGTCGTTGCCCGGCCTGATCGCCGCCGCGCTCGACGACGTCCGCGACATGGACGCCCGCACGACCAGGGCGTACGAGCTGGCGAGGGAGCAGGGCTGGAGCGCGCTGACCCGCGCGCCCGGCGCCCTCGGCCTCACCTTCGACCGCCCTCCAGAGGTACGGCTGGACTGGGAGGGGACCGGGCAGAGCGGCTACCAGGGCAAGCGCGACGCCGAGGCACTGGCCGCCGCCGTCGCGGGCAAAAACCCCGAGGACACCCGCATCGCCCTGTCAGGGCTGTCGGAGCGCCTGCAGCGGCACCTCGCCGACAAGGACTACCAGGCGGCCTTCTGGGCCGGCGCGGGGCCGCTCGCACTGCGGGCGGCCCGTGCGCTCTACCAACGGGCCGGAGCCGCCCTCTTCAGCGCGGAGAGCGAGAGCGTACTACGGGCGCTCGGGGCGTCCCTGGCCGCCGCGAGCCAGATGCGGGTCGGCACGGGCGAGGATCGCCGGCCCCTCCTGCCCGCCGAGACCCGCGCCGCCCTCACCGGGAACTCCGACCCCTGGTCGGTGGGGATGCTCGTGAAGTACGGCCCCGACGGCAGGTCGTGGGACTCCCGCCTGCTCGCCGACCTCACCCGCGCCATGCTCGACGCCCGCGCCGCCGGCAAGACGATCTGGCCGCCTGCCCGCGGCAGGCTGGAGACCGACGCCGACGCCTCACGCTACCAGCGGCTCATGGCGGAATACGACGCCGTGGGGGCCGTCCTCCAGCGGGCCGCCGAGAACGGCCTGGCCGCCCGGCACGTGCTGGGCGATCCCGCCACCGGCCTCACGTACGCCCGCATGCTCGTCAGCGACTCCTGGCACACCCCCGGCTACGACCCCGGGCCTTTCCTGAGCTCGTACGCACACCCGGGCGGCACGCTTCCGCCCACCGGCCAGGTGGACCTGTCCGCCCCCGCCGGAGCCTTCCTCAAGGCCGCCGTCTCGGCCGAGCGCGGGACCTCGGTGGACGCCAAGGAGTCCGCCTGGTCCGTCGTCCACATCGTCCAAGCCACCGCCGAATTCGCCACCGCGAATGCCGAACGAGGTCTTCCCGGCACCATCCGCGCCTCGCTCACCTACATGGCGGCCCGCTACTTGCCCGACTTCGCGATGAGCGCGGGAAGACCTTACGGGTCAGGAGTGATCACACTCGGTAATCATGACGGCAACCCATGGGTAGCCGTCGCCGATGGCTCTCAGCTGGAGTTGTTCTTCCCACAAGCTTTGCAGGGATCGAAGGAGTATGTCGCGTTCAAGGCACTGATGGACACCAGGGTGTCGGCGGCCGTTGCCGCGACCGTCAAGGACCCGTCAGATGCCGACTACCTGAGCGAGATGGCCGGCCTCTATGGCCTCGTGGAGCGCACTCAGGCGGACCAGAACTTCGCCGAACACAATCGGCAGGACGAGCAAGCGGAACGAAACCAGATGCTCCTCGCGATGTTCACCGGTGGTTTCGGCGCTCTGAGCTTCGAGAAGACGTGGGGCCCGGGTGTGATGGCGCAGTTCCTCACCGGAGCCGGGGCGCCGATAGCGGACAACGCTATGGACACCGACCACAAGTGGAAAGCCCTGCAGGACAACGCCGCCGGCTTCAGAAAGCAGGTCCTTCATGTGGAGCTGCCGGTCGTGCAGGGATTGATCGACGCTGGCGTGCTGCACCCTCCCGAGGACGCGACATGGTTCGCCGACGGCCGCCTGCGGCCTGACCCCTCGTTCACGAGCTGGCTCAGCAGACATGCCGAAACCCGGTACGGGGGCAGGAGACTCGAGGACTGGATCAAGGAGGCCCAGCTGGCGATGAGGTTGCAGCAATGACCAGACTCCTGCGGCGCTCTGCAGTAGCAACGGCGCTCCTCCTCGTTCTCGTGGGCTGCGATCAGGACGGCAGGCAGAAGCACGAGAGTGATATCTCGCGCCGAGGACCTGCACTTGTGGCGGTCGCACAGTGCCTTATCGACCATGGGCAGGTGTCGCGAGAAGAGGTCAAAGGACGCTCCTGGTACAAGAACGGCCAGGTTGTCCCGGATGCGGCCTTCACCGTCTGGGTGAGCGGCCATCGCGACACCGTCTACGAGGGCAAGACCCTGCAGGCGTGGGAGGACGAGGCGACGGCGGGGTGGCCGGGGTGGAAGTGCCCGTTGTGATCGCGCTCAGGCCATGAGGACCCTGACGACTCCGGTGAGCGCGAGCTGGAGGAGGGCGAGGGGCACCAGGACGGTCCAGGCGAACTTCTGCAGCTGGTCCTCGCGCAGCCGGGGATAGCTGACGCGCACCCAGATGACGACGAAGGCCAGGGCGAAGACCTTGAGGAGCGTCCACACCGGGCCGGGCAGGAGTGGCCCCTGCCAGCCGCCGAGGAACAACACGGTCGTGAGGGCGGACAGCACCACGATCCCGGCGTACTCGGCCAGCATGAACAGGGCGAAGCGGAACCCGGCGTACTCGGTCATCGGGCCCATGATGAGCTCGGATTCCGCGATCGGCATGTCGAACGGCGGCCGGCGCAGCTCGGCCAGGCCGGCGACGAAGAACACGAAGGCCCCGATCGCCTGCCAGGGCAGCCACCACCAGCGCCACTGCTCGGCGATGCCCTGCAGGGACAGCGTGCCCGCGGCCATCGCCACGCTGGCGGCGGCGAGCACCAGCGGCAGCTCGTACGACATGAGCTGGGCGGCGGCCCGGATGCCGCCGAGCACGCTGTACTTGTTGGCCGACGCCCACCCCGCCATGATCGCGCCGAGCACGCCGACGCCCATCACCGCCAGCACGAAGAACAGCCCGGCGTCGAGGTCCACGGCCGCCAGTCCGGGGCCGACCGGGATCACGACCATCACGACGAGGTACGGCACGAGCGCCACGGCCGGGGCGATCGCGAAGATCCGCCGGTCGGCCGCGGCCGGGATGACGTCCTCCTTCTGGGCGAACTTGACGCCGTCCGCGAGGAGCTGCGCCCATCCGTGGAAACCGCCGGCGTACATCGGCCCGAGGCGGGACTGCATGTGGGCCATGGCCTTGTGCTCCATCTGCCCGACGATCAGTGGCAGCAGCAGGAACGCCGCCACCACGACGACCAGCCGGACCGCTATGTCGAGCACCTCGGCCATGGAACCCCTCTCACCCGGAGGCCCAGTCGGGTGGCACGCCCGGGGGCAGCATCCTGCGGCGGCTCGGCGAGCCGTGGTCGGACTCCCCCGGTTCCTTGGCCCCGGGCCAGGCCTTGGCGACCCGGGCGGCCAGCACGAAGTCCTTGCGCAGCGGGTGGCCCTCGAAGCCGTCCGGCAGCAGCAACGGGCGCAGGTCCGGATGGCCGTCGAAGACGACGCCGAACATCTCGTACGTCTCCCGCTCGTGCCAGTTCGCCCCGCGGAAGACGCCGGTGGCGGTCGGCAGGCGGGGGTCCGCGTGCGGCACCCGGGTGCGCACGAGCAGATGCGCGAACGCGACCGGGTCGAACACGTGGGCCACGACGGCGAACGCCTCGGGCGGCTCGTCCACGGCGGTCAGCCAGTCGAAGAACTCGAATCCGGCCGAGCGCGCGAACGCCAGCGCGTCGGTCCACTCGCCGGGGTCCACGTCGAGCACGTCCTGGCCGAAGGAGTCGGTGACGCGTGAGCCGTACCGCTCGCGCACGGCCTCGGCACTGCGCTCACCGGTTCGCTCGCTCCGCTCGCTCATGCGTCCGCCTCCGGGAGGTAGCGGTCCTCCAGCGTCTCGCCCGCGATCTTCTCCTGGAGCTTCATGATCCCGTGCAGCAGCGCCTCGGGGCGGGGCGGGCACCCGGGGACGTACACGTCCACCGGGATGATCTGGTCCACGCCCTTGGTGACGCAGTACGAGTCCCAGTAGGGCCCGCCCGAGTTGGAGCAGGCGCCGAACGAGATGACGTATTTGGGGTCGGGCATCTGCTCGTACAGCCGCCGTACGGCGGGAGCCATCTTGTCGGTCACCGTGCCCGACACGATCATCAGATCGGCCTGCCGGGGACCGTTGGCGAACGGGATCACCCCGAAGCGGATGAAGTCGTGCCTGCTCATCGACGTCGCGATGAACTCGATGGCGCAGCAGGCCAGCCCGAAGTTGAAGACCCACAGTGAGTAGCGCCGGCCCCAGTTCAACACGAACTTCATCGGCTTGGGCGCCAGCCGGGACACCGGCCCCACCGTGGGCATCGGGAGATCGTTCACGGGCATGCGGTCACCGCCATGCCGTCCATTGTCCTCCCCTGAGCCGGTCGGGTCACGTCCAGCCCAGCACCCTCTTGCGCCAGGCGTACAGGATGCCGAGCGCGATGAACGCGAGGAAGACGAACATCTCCACCAGCGTCGTCATGCCGTAGCCGGGGGCGGCGAAGACGGTGGCCCAGGGGAAGAGGAACACGGCGTCGACGGCGAAGACCACGTAGAGGTACGTGAAGACGTAGTAGCGGATCTGCGACTGCGCCCAGCCCTCGCCGACGGGATCGACCCCGCACTCGTACGTCGTGAGCTTCTCGGGCGTCGGCCGGCTGGGACGTAACATGCGGTTCACGAACAATCCGCCCGCGAAGATCGCCACGCCGATGAGGAAGAGGACGACGACCACGGCATATGAGCCGAAGTATCCACTCATACTGCCTCCCAGGTCTCGAGAATAACCCCGGCACGATCTCAAGGGCTGAACACCTGACGGTCACATCCGAGTCCCCCGCATATAGTTGAGGATCGTGACCCGAATCAAGCTCGTCGCCCGCTTGCACCTGGACCTGTGCCGGCTCGCGTCGGGCCTGTGTCGCCCGGACGGTTCTCAAAGCTGACGGTGCGCCGCCCCCGGCGGCCGAGGCACCAGCGGGAACGCGCCACAGGCGCGGAAAGTCCCGGTAGAGCGCACCCCAAGTGCGCATCTGCGAAAAACCAGCGTGACCCCGATGGATCTAGCATGGACATGACAACGTGCCACCAGCAGGCAGGCCTGGGCGCGTCAAGGAGGACTGAGGAGCTGTGACCAAGCAGGTTCAGCAACTCGACCGCGTGATCATCCGGTTCGCGGGTGACTCCGGCGACGGAATGCAGCTCACCGGTGATCGGTTCACGGCGGAGACGGCCCAGTTCGGCAACGACCTGTCGACGCTCCCCAACTTCCCGGCGGAGATCCGCGCTCCCGCCGGCACCCTGCCCGGGGTGTCGAGCTTCCAGTTGCACTTCGCCGACCACGACATCCTGACCCCCGGCGACGCGCCCAACGTGCTCGTCGCCATGAATCCCGCCGCGTTGAAGGCGAACCTCGGGGACCTGCCCAAGGGCGCCGACATCATCGCGAACACCGACGAGTTCACCAAGCGCAACCTGTCCAAGGTGGGCTACGACGGCAACCCGCTCGAGGACGACTCGCTGGCCGAGTGGCGCCTGCACGCGGTGCCGCTGACCTCGCTGACGGTCAAGTCGCTCGAGGGCTACGACATCTCCAAGAAGGACGCCGAGCGGGCCAAGAACATGTTCGCGCTCGGGCTGCTGTCCTGGCTGTACCACCGGCCGACCGAGGGGACGATCCAGTTCCTGGAGGCCAAGTTCGCGAAGAAGCCGGAGATCGCCAAGGCGAACATCGCGGCCTTCCAGGCGGGCTGGAACTACGGCGAGACGACCGAGTCCTTCTCGGTCTCCTACGAGATCAAGCCGGCCACGCTCCGCCCGGGCACCTACCGGAACATCTCCGGCAACCAGGCCCTGGCGTACGGGCTGATCGCGGCGTCGGTGCAGTCGAAGCTGCCGCTGTTCCTCGGGTCCTACCCGATCACCCCGGCCTCCGACATCCTGCACGAGCTGTCCAAGCACAAGCGGTTCGGGATCAGGACGTTCCAGGCCGAGGACGAGATCGCCGGCGTGGGCGCCGCGCTGGGCGCCGCCTTCGGCGGGGCGCTCGGCGTGACCACGACCTCCGGCCCGGGCGTCGCGCTCAAGGCCGAGACCGTGGGCCTCGCGGTGACCACGGAGCTTCCGCTGATCGTCGTGGACGTGCAGCGGGCCGGGCCCTCGACCGGCATGCCGACCAAGACCGAGCAGACCGACCTGCTGATGGCGATGTACGGCCGCAACGGCGAGTCTCCGGTGCCGGTGCTGGCGGCGGCCACGCCGTCGGACTGCTTCACCATGGCGATCGAGGCGGCGCGGATCGCGCTGAAGTACCGCACGCCGGTCATGCTCCTGTCGGACGGCTACCTGGCCAACGGCTCGGAGCCGTGGCGCATCCCGGACATCGACGAGCTGCCGGACATCTCGGTGCTGTTCACCACCGAGCCCAACGGCGACGACGGCACGTACCTGCCGTTCAAGCGTGACCCGGAGACGCTGGCCCGCCCGTGGGCCGTGCCGGGCACGGCGGGCCTGGAGCACCGGATCGGCGGCATCGAGAAGGCCGACGGCACCGGCAACATCTCCTACGACCCCGACAACCACGACAAGATGGTGCGGCTGCGCCAGGCCAAGATCGACGGCATCGACGTGCCCGATCTGACGGTCGACGACCCGGACGGCGACGCCCGGGTGCTCGTGCTCGGCTGGGGCTCGACGTACGGGCCGATCGCGGCGGCGGCCCGCCGCGTGCGCGCGGCCGGGCACAAGGTGGCCCAGGCGCACCTGCGGCACCTCAACCCGCTGCCCGCCAACACCGGCGAGGTGCTGCGTTCGTACGACAAGGTGCTGCTGCCCGAGATCAACCTCGGCCAGCTCGCCATGCTGCTGCGGGCCCGCTTCCTGGTCGACGTGATCAGCTACAACCGGGTGCGCGGGCTCCCGTTCAAGGCCGCCGAACTCGCCGCCGTCATTCAGGACGTGATCGAAAGTGACTGACACCCTCAATGGCAAGGGCCTGGCCCTGATCCCCCGTACGGACGCCAAGCAGACGCTGAAGGACTTCAAGTCCGACCAGGAGGTGCGCTGGTGCCCGGGCTGCGGTGACTACGCGATCCTGGCGGCGGTGCAGAGCTTCCTGCCCGAGCTGGGGCTCAAGCGCGAGAACATCGTGTTCGTCTCCGGCATCGGCTGCTCCTCGCGGTTCCCGTACTACCTCAACACCTACGGCTTCCACTCGATCCACGGGCGGGCGCCGGCCATCGCGACGGGTCTCGCCGCCTCCCGGCCGGACCTGTCGGTGTGGGTCATCACCGGTGACGGCGACGCGCTGTCGATCGGCGGCAACCACCTGATCCACGCGCTGCGCCGCAACGTCAACCTGAACATCCTGCTGTTCAACAACAGGATCTACGGCCTGACCAAGGGGCAGTACTCCCCCACGAGCGAGATCGGCAAGATCACCAAGTCGACGCCGATGGGCTCGCTGGACAAGCCGTTCAACCCGATCTCGCTGGCGCTCGGCGCGGAGGCCGGGTTCGTCGCCCGGACCATCGACAGCGACCGCAAGCATCTGCAGGGCGTGCTGCGCCAGGCCGCAGAGCACCGCGGCGCCTCGCTGGTGGAGATCTACCAGAACTGCAACATCTTCAACGACGGCGCCTTCGACACACTGAAGGACCCGGGCACCCGCGACGAGATCACCGTCCGGCTCGAACACGGGCAGCCGATCGTCTTCGGCACCGGCGACAACGAGCGCGCCGTACGGCTGTCGCCCACGGGCGGCGTCGAGGTCGTGCGCCGCGCCGAGGTCTCCGACGGCGAGATCCTCGTGCACGACGCGCACAACCCCGACCCGTCGCTGGCGTTCGCGCTGTCGCGGCTGGACGAGCCGGCGTTCGAGCACGTGCCGATCGGCGTCTTCCGCTCGATCGACCGGCCCTCCTACGACCAGCTCCTCAACGAGCAGGTCCAGGCGGCCACGACCGACAAGGGCACGGGCAGCCTCGCCGACCTGCTCCACGGCGGGGACACCTGGACCATCGGCTGAACAGGACCACCAGGGAAGGGACCGGTCTTCGGACGGGTCCCTTTTCTTATTACCGGGCTTGAACAAGTTCGGCCTCGTCAACCCCGGTCGTCCCCCGGCCGTCCCCTTGCCCGAGACGCACCATGATCGAGCATACGAGGAGAGCGCCCATGCCCCGGGTCCGCGCGATCGACCCCCGGCCGTCGTCACGGTCCTCCACTCGGGAGGGCCTTTCCTACGCCGGGGCGCGCGCCCTGGTGACGGGTGCGGCGGGCTTCATCGGTGCCCGCCTGGTCAAGCGGCTGGTCTCCCTCGGTGCCGAGGTCCACGCCGTCAGCCGCAAGCCGCCCACGGTGACGCACGTCGGCGAGGTCTGGCACCGGGCCGACCTCCGCGTCGCCGCGGTGACCGGCGAACTCCTCGGCGCCGTACGTCCCGACGTGGTGTTCCACCTGGCCAGCGAGGTGAACGGGGGCAGGGACACCGGGCTCGTGCTGCCCACCCTCGAGAACAACCTCCTCGGCACGGTCAACCTGCTGACCGCGGCGGTGGGCCGTACGGGCACGCGGGTGGTGCTCTGCGGCTCGTGCGAGGAGCCGCGGCCGGCCAACGACCACGCGCCGCCGCCATCCCCCTACGCGATGGCCAAGTGGGCCGCGACCGGCTACGCCCAGCTGTTCCAGCGGTTGTGGGACCTGCCGGCCACGGTCCTGCGGCCCACGATGGTCTACGGCCCGGGCCAGCGGGATCTCACCAAGCTCGTGCCGTACGTGGCTCTGTCGCTGCTGCGCGGCGAGGAGCCGAGCCTCACCAGCGGCGCCAAGATGGCCGACTGGGTGTACGTGGACGACGTGGCCGAGGCGTTCGCGGCGGCGGGGCGGAGCGACCGGGCGGCCGGTCACGTCATGGACATCGGGACCGGCGTCCTGACATCGGTGAGGGACACGGTGGAGCTGCTGTACCGGGTCATGGGAAGCCCACTGCGTCCGAGGTTCGGCGAGGTCGCCGACCGCCCCCTGGACAACGCCCAGACCGTCGACATCGGCCTCGCCGCCGAGGTGCTCGGCTGGCGGCCGGCCGTGGGCCTGGAGGAAGGGCTGCGGCGGACCCTGGCCTGGTATCGCGAGCACAGGTAACGGAAGCTTCCCGGACGGCGATAGCGCTACCGTGACCCGTAACCTCTCAGGTCCCCATCCGGCGTACGAAGGCGAGGGCTGATGGCCGCGGCGAGGAGTGTGGTCAACCTGACCGTGCACGGCATCGGCCCCTATCCGAGGACGCTCGACCCCGGGGAGGACGGCACCTGGGTCACCGTCGGCCAGTTCGAGCAGGTGCTCGACGCCGTCATGGGCCGCCCGGACGTCCGGATCACCTTCGACGACGGCAACGCCTCCGACGTCGAGATCGCCCTGCCGCGCCTGCGGGAGCGCGGCCTCACGGCGGAGTTCTTCGTGCTGGCCGGGCTCCTGGGGCAGCCCGGCAGGCTCGACGCGGAGGGCGTGCGCGAGCTCGTCCGTGCCGGTATGCGGGTCGGCTCGCACGGCTGGGCCCACCGCGACTGGCGCCGGATCGGCCGGCAGGAGGCCGACGAGGAGATCGGCCGGGCCAACGCCCTGCTGAGCGACCTGACGGGGCAGCCGGTGACGCGGGTCGCGATCCCCTTCGGTTCTTACGACAGGCACGTGCTGCACCGGCTGCGCCGCGCGGGGCTCTCCCGCGCGTACACCAGCGACGGCGGGCGGGCCCGTCCCGACGCCTGGCTGCAGGCGCGCACCAGCCTGACCTGCGACCTGGACGACGCCTGGACGAGGGCGGTCCTCGACGGCCGCCCCTCTCTCCGTACGCGTGCCCGCAGGGTCGCCGCCCGCGCGTTCAAGCGCCTGCGCGGCTGACCGACGAACCTCCCCATCGGGAAGAGTCTCCACATATGTCTAATGGAACGGATGAGAACCGGCTGCGAACAGCCGTCGTGATCGTCACGTACAACAGCGCGGACGTGCTCGGCGACTGCCTGCGCTCCCTCACGGAGGGAGCGCGGGGGGTCGTCCTCGCCGACGTCGTGGTCGCCGACAACGCCTCCCGGGACGACTCCGTAGGCGTCGCGGAACGCGCGGAGGCTCTGCCGATCACGGTCGTGCAGACCGGCAGGAACGCCGGATACGCCGCCGCGATCAACGCCGGGGTCGCCGCCCTGGACCTCGACGCCCTCGACGCCGTCCTCGTCCTGAACCCCGACTGCCGGCTGCGTCCCGGCTCGCTGGCCGTCCTGGCGGAGACCCTGCGGCCGCCCGGCCGCGGCATCGCCGTCCCCCGGCTCGTCAACCCGGACGGCACGCTGCAGCCGTCGCTGCGCCGGCAGCCCACCGTGCGGCGGGCCCTGGTCGAGGCCGTGATCGGCGGCACGCTCGCCGGGCGTATCGGCACGCTCGGGGAGCTGGTGACCGACCCGGTGAGGTACGAGGCGGCCTGTACGGCGGCCTGGGCCACGGGCGCCGCCATGCTGATCTCGGCAGCGGCCTGGCGGGAGATCGGCCCCTGGGACGAGTCGTTCTTCCTCTACAGCGAGGAGACGGAGTACGCCCTGCGGGCCGCGGACCGGGGTTGGTCGCTGTGGTACGAGCCCTCGGCCGTGTTCGAGCACATCGGCGGCGACTCCGCCGTCAACCCGACGCTCGCCGCGCTCATCGTCGTGAACAAGGTGCGGCTGTTCAGGCGGCGCAGGGGACGGATCGCGGCGGCCGCCTACTTCCTGGCCGTGGCCCTGGGAGAGGGGGTGCGCGCGCTCTCCGGCCGGCCGACCTCGCGGGCGGCGGTGGCCGCGCTGCTGCGGCCCTCCCGGCGGCTGCGCCTGATCACACCCCCTCCGGCCTCATGACCGGCGCGCCGATCAGGACGATGCGCCTGACCTCGTTCGACGCGCTGGGCGAGGAGGAGTTGGACGCGTGGCACCGGCTGCGGGAGGGCAACCCGCTGCTCGACAGCCCGTACTTCCATCCCGGCTTCGCGGAGGCCGTCCACGTGAGCGGCCGGCCCGTGGAGGTGGCCGTCGGCCGCGACGCGGACGGCCGGGTCCTCGCGCTGCTGCCCTGCCACCGCGAGCGTTCGCTGCTGCGTCCGGCCGGCTGGCCCGGCGCCGACTTCCAGGGACCGGTGCTCGCCCCGGGCACGTCCTTTTCACCGCTGCTCCTGCTGTCCAGAGGAGTGCGCGGCTTCGCGTTCGACCATCTGCTCGACGGCCACGCGGACGATCACACAGACGATCACGAAGACGGCCACGAGGACGGTGAAGCGGGCTTCGGCCCCTGGATCGAGTCGCGCCGCCCCTCGCCCTACATCGACGTGAGCGGCGGTCTCGACGCCTATCTCGGCAGAGCCTCCCGCAGCGGCAAGGACAACATGGGGCAGGCCCGCCGGCGGGCGGCCAAGGCCGAGCGCGAGCTCGGACCGGTGCGGTTCGAGGCGGACGCCGTCGACCCCAAGGCGCTCGACCGGGTCGTCGAGCTCAAACGGGCGCAGTACGCGGCGACGGGCGCCCCCGACTACTTCGCCGCGCCCGACCGCATCGACCTCGTCAACCGTCTCCTGCACACCCGGAGCCCCGGGTTCTCCGGCATGCTGTCGACGCTGCACGCCGGTCCCCATCTGCTCGCCGCGCACTTCGGCCTGCGGTCCGGCGGCGTGCTGCACTGGTGGTTCCCGGTGTACGACCCGTCCTTCGCCCATCTCGCGCCCGGCTGGATGCTGCTGCGCGAGCTGGTCTCGGCAGCCCCGGCGCTCGGGATCGGCCGCATCGACCTCGGCCGGGGCGAGGACGAGTACAAGCGGCGGGCCAAAACCGGGGAGGTCATGGTCGCGCAGGGCCTGGTGACGAGAAGCGCGGCCAAGCGGACCATGCGCAGAGCCCGCGACTCGATGGTCGAGGCGGCGAAGGTGTCACCCCTGGGCCCCGGCCTGCGCCGGATCGTCCGGTCGGTCCGCTCTCTCCTGCGTTGATGATCCGGCCTGCGTTGAACTCTCCTGTGCAGGGGGACGGCGCAGCGGGCGGCGGCCGGCGAGCAGCCGCTCCAGCGGGCGCTCGGCCAGCCGGTGCAGCAGCCAGGCCGCGGCGGTGGCGGCGAGCAGCATGCCGACCACCGGCAGGACCGGCGCCTGCGGGACGACTCGCGCCCCGAACCTGAGGACCGGCTGGTGGACGAGGTAGAAGGCGAACGACACCTCGCCCAGGGCGACGAGCCAGGCCGCGCGCAGCGGCGAGCGGCGCCCCCGCAGGTCGGCCGTGGCCGCCGCCGCGACGAGCAGCGCCAGTGGGCCGGACATCCACGCGACCCACCCCCAGCGGTCCCACACGAGCGGCTGGGTCAGGTACGCCCCGAGCGCCAGGGCCGAGGACGCGAGCAGCCCGGGGCCGTGCCACCGGCCGGCCCGGATCATCAGGGCCAGCGTCATCCCCAGCAGGAACTCCAGAGCCCGGGTGACCGGGAGGATCCAGACGAACCAGTAACCGAAATCGAGCGGCATCGGCAGCGAGGCGAGCGGGACGAGCCAGATCAGCGCGTACGCCGCCGCCGCGACCGTCCACAGGCGGTGGGCGGGCACCCGGCGCAGCGCCCGCAGCAGGAGCGGGAATGCGGCGTAGAAGGCGATTTCACACGACAGCGACCACGCGGGCGTGTTGACCGCGAAGTAGTAGGCCGGGTCGGGCACCCACGACTGCATCAGGACCAGGCCGGCCAGCACCGGCCCCGGTCTCTCGGGACGCGCCGTCACGACGAGGACGGCCAGCACCCCGATCCACACCAGGACATGCGAGGGCACGACACGGGCCGCCCGCCGCCGCCAGAACGCCGCCGCGCGGTCGCCGGGCCGGGCCGACCACGTCAGCACCAGCCCGGACAGGACGAAGAAGAACGGCACGCCGGTGGCGCCCGCCCCGAACAGCACCTCCAGCACGGCCCGGCCGGCGCCGTCCCCGGCCAGTCGTGGCGTGTGGAGGACGTGGAATCCGAAGACGGCGAAGGCCGCGATCCAGCGCAGCCCGGTGAGCGACGGCAGACGGGCGGGCACCGCGCTGTCCCTGTCTGCCTGCCGGCTCCCCCGCGTCGCCCCCTGCTTTCCGCTGCCGCCCTGCTTTCCGCTGCCGCCCTGATTCCGGCTCCCGCCCTGCTGCCCGATCTGCCGGTGGGCCCCGTTTCGCCCCTCGTCCTCGTCCCGCTTCGCGGACGCCCCGGTTCCCTCGCGCATCCAGCACCGTCCATTCCGCGGGCGTGGCCGTTCCTGCCGCGAGAATACACATCCGCGAAATTCCACATCACCGGTCCGTAACCGAAACAGACCGATTCTGAGATTTCGTATTAGGCCGTAACGAGGGGAGAGGGATGTGCGATCATATCTGTGTGACCGCGGCGAACCATAACGACATTACGCACCGTTTTTCCCGGAGTCGCCCGGCCGCGACTGACGGCCGACGCGGTCGTCGCCTCTGACCTGGAACGATCCACGCCCGCCACGCGATTCGACGGAGGACGGCGCATTGTGAAGATCAGCGTGTTCGGGCTCGGGTACGTCGGCTGCGTCTCGGCCGCGTGCCTGGCGACCCAGGGGCACGAGGTCGTCGGGGTCGACGTGAACCCCGTGAAGGTCGACCTCATCAACGCCGGCACCGCACCGGTGGTCGAGGAGCGGATCGGCGAGCTGACCGAGCAGGCGGTCGCCGCGGGCCGGTTGCGGGCCACCCACGACGTGCACGCGGCCGTCGAGGCGAGCGACGTCTCCCTGGTCTGCGTCGGCACGCCGTCCGCGCCGAACGGCAGCCTCTCGACCGACTACCTGGAGCGGGTCGCCGAGGAGATCGGCGAGGCCCTGGCGAGCCGGGATCGATGGCACACGGTCGTCTTCCGCAGCACGATGCTGCCGGGCACATGCGAGGGCCTGCTCGTCCCGATCCTCGAGAAGGCCTCCGGCCGCACAGCGGGGGTGGACTTCGGAGTGGCGGTCAACCCGGAGTTCCTCCGCGAGGGCACGAGCGTACGCGACTTCTTCGATCCGCCGAAGACCGTCATCGGCGAGCTCGACGGCACGAGCGGCGACGTGGTGGCCGGGCTGTACGAGGGGCTGCCCGGGGAGGTTTTCCGCGTGCCGGTCGCGGTGGCCGAGATGACGAAGTACGCGGACAACGCCTTCCACGGGCTCAAGATCAGCTTCGCCAACGAGCTGGGCGCGATCTGCCGGGCGCTGGGCCTGGACAGCCATCGGGTCATGGACGCATTCCTGGCCGACCGCAAGCTCAACATCAGCCCCGCCTACCTGCGGCCCGGCTTCGCCTTCGGCGGTTCCTGCCTGCCCAAGGACCTGCGCGGCCTCGTCTACGCGGCGCGGCAGGCCGACGTGTCCGTCCCCCTGCTGTCGCACATCCTGCCGTCGAACGAGGAGCACCTGCGACGGGCCTTCGACCTGGTGACCGCGACCGGCAGGCGCCGCGTCGGCCTGTTCGGCCTGTCGTTCAAGCCGGGCACCGACGACCTGCGCGAGAGCCCTCTGGTCGAACTCGCGGAACGCCTCCTCGGCAAGGGCTACGACCTGCGCATCTACGACGCGAACGTCACGTTGTCGCGCCTGACCGGGGCTAATCGCGACTACATCGAGAGCCGGCTGCCTCACCTGGGCCAGCTGCTGACCAACTCGGCCGACGACGTCCTCGCGCACGCCGAGGTCTGCGTCGTCGGCTGCAAGGACCCCGCGGTGCTGACCGCGCTGGGACGCGCGGGCGACCGCGCGATCATCGACCTCGTCCGCCTTCCCGACGCGGAAGAGCGCCGGGCACAACCGGAATACGTGGGCCTTGGCTGGTAGAGCGCTCATCCTCGTCGAGAACCTGTCCGTACCCTTCGACCGCCGCGTCTGGCAGGAGAGCACGGCGCTGCGGGATGCCGGGTGGGAGGTGCACGTCATCTGCCCCACGGGGGCCAACCGCGACACCGAGCCCGAGGCCGTGATCGACGGGGTGCGGATCCACCGCTACCCCCTGCGGCCCGCGACCGGTGGCCCCGTCGGTTACCTCCGGGAGTACGGCCTGGCGCTGCTGCACACCTACCGCTTGGCGCGCAAGGTCGGCCCGGTCGAGGTCGTCCACGCCTGCAACCCGCCCGACCTGCTGTTCCTCGTGGCGCGGATGCTCAAGAGGCGCGGCGCCCGCTTCGTCTTCGACCAGCACGACCTGGTTCCCGAGCTCTACCTGTCCCGGTTCGGCCGGGGAGAGGACTTCCTCTACCGGCTCGTCCTGCGGCTCGAACGGCTCACCTACCGGGCAGCGGACGTCGTGATCGCGACCAACGAGAGCTACCGCCGCGCGGCGCTCACCCGGGGCGGCAAGAAGCCGGACGAGGTCTTCGTCGTGCGCAGCGCGCCCGTGGTGGAACGCTTCCATCAGGTGCCGCCGGAGGAGGCACTGAAGCGGGGCAAACCCCACCTGCTGTGCTACCTGGGCGTGATGGGCCCTCAGGACGGGGTCGACTACGCCCTCCGCTCCCTGGCCCTGCTCCGCGACGAGATCGGGCGCTCGGACTGGCACGCGGTGTTCGTGGGAGCGGGCGACACCTTCGACGCCATGGTGGCCCTGTCACACGAGCTCGGCCTGTCCGACATGGTGGAGTTCACCGGTCGCATCCCGGACGAGGACCTGCTGCGCTACCTGTCCTCGGCGGACGTCTGCCTCGCCCCCGACCCGTACAACCCGCTGAACGACGTGTCCACCATGAACAAGATCATGGAGTACATGGCCATGTCCAGGCCCATCGTGTCGTTCGACCTCAGGGAGGCGCGGGTGTCCGCGGGGGACGCCGCGGTGTACGCGCCCCCGAACGACGAGTCCGAGTTCGCCAAGCTGATCGCCCTCCTGCTCGACGACCCCGAGGAGCGGCGGCGCATGGGCGAGATCGGCCAGGCCCGGGTCAGCGGACCGCTGTCGTGGGAGAACTCCCGCGCGGCACTGCTGGCCGCCTACGACGCGGCCGTCTCCTGAGCGCACTACGCCTGAACGCGACTGCCGGTGTCGGTGCCCCAATGACGGCGACTCGAGCCTCCCGACAGGGCCCGCAGCCGGGTGAGCGCGCGGTCGAGGGCGAGGACGGCGAGATAACAGGCCGCGTCGAGCCGGGTGACCGCGCGCCTCGCTACCAGGGCCCGCAGCGCTCCGAGCTCCAGCCGTCCTTCCGCCAGCGGCAGGCCCAGCGCGTCGAGCTCACGGTTGCCCTGCCGTACGCGCACGCGGCGGCGCAGGTGCGCGCGGACCGTCCTGGCGGGGCGGACCAGGGACCAGGCGCCGGCCACCACGGCCCGCTCCTCGGCCGCGAACGTCCGGTGGACGAGGCCGTCGTCGGAGATCACGTCCGGCATGGGGAAGACCCGGGCGTGCCCTTGCTCGGTCAGCACGTACACGCCGACGCCGGACAGCGCGCGGGACGGGGCGATGAGCAGATCATGGACTTTGTGCACCCGCCGGGAGATCGCGCTCGCGCCGTCCAGGTCCCACCGGGGGACCGGCGCGCAGGCGAGCACCCCCGGCCGGGCCGCCGCCGCCACGAGCGCGCGCACCGATTCGGCCGTGAGCACGACGTCGGCGTCCAGATAGACGCGCGGGAACGTCCGGCACGCCTCGTCGCCGATCCGCAACGCGTTGGCCTTGCCGGGCGTCGCCGTCTCCAGGACCCGCACGCCTGCTCTCCTGGCCGCCTCGGCCGTGCCGTCGGTGCACGCGTTGGCGACCACCACGACGTCGAATTCACCGGGCGCCGTCCCGTCCAGCAGACGGGCGAGGTTGCCGGCGAGAACGCCCTCCTCGTTGTGCGCGGGCACGACGACGCTCACGATCGGACGGTTCACAGATCGGAGAGGGGTCACAGCATTGAGAGTAGAGCGAACGGTCATCGACGGGGCGCTGCTGTTCGTACCGACACCGCACCGTGACGAGCGGGGACTGTTCACCCGCACGTTCGACGCGCACGTCGCGGCGAAGGCCGGGCTGGACCCGGCCGCCTTCGTTCAGGACAGCCAGTCACGCTCCCGCAGGGGGACGATCCGCGGCATGCACGGCCGGTCCGGGCGCGGCGAGGCCAAGCTGGTGCGGTGCGCCCGCGGAGCCGTGTACGACGTGATCGTGGACGCCCGGCCGGACTCGCCGACGTTCGGCGTGCAGACGTCGGTCCTGCTCGACGACGAGACGTTCGTGACCCTGTACGTCCCCCCCGGGCTGCTGCACGGGTTCCAGGCCCTGACGGACGCCGACGTCTGCTACCGGATCGACAGGGAGCACGACCCGTCCGAGGACCTGTCGGTGCGCTACGACGATCCGGACCTGCGAATCCCGTGGCCCCAACCGGTCTCTCTCATCAGTGAGCGCGACCTGGCCGCGGGAAGTTGGGCACAATTGCGGGACCGGCTACGCACCTGAAAGCGAGCGTCCATGCGACGGCGAGGGGTCTCCCTGGCACCTGTGGCGGCGGCCCTCACCGCCGTGCTGATGCTGCTCGGCTGCTCTCCCTCGGCGGAGGACCCCTCCGAGGCGTCCGTGTCCCCCACCAGACCGCCCGGCGCGTCGCCCGCCGCACGATGCCCCGGGTATCCGTCGCCGGCCTGCACAGGGGTTCCGCCCGGAACACGGCTGACGCCCCTGCCCCTCACGGAGAAGGGCGCCTACCGCGTCACGGTCCCGGGTACCGTCCTCGACCGCGTGCACATCGCCGGCGACCTGCTGATCGTCGCCCGCGACGTGAAGATCAGCAACAGTCAGATCGACGGCATCGTGCTGGACAGCTACGCCGGCAAGACCTACTCGTTCACCATCACCGACTCGACCGTGGGCACGGCCGACAGGTGCCAGTCGATGCCCGGCGTCGGGGACACCGACTACACGGCCGTGCGGGTGCTCGTGCGGGGTCACGGGGACGGCTTCCGCGACTCGGGGAACAACGTCACCATCCGGGACTCCTACGTCCACCTCTGTTCCAACCCCGGCGACCACTCCGACGGCATCCAGACGTACGTCGGCGGCAAGGGGCTGGTCTTCCAGCACAACACGGTCGACCAGCGCGACGCCAGGGACATCACCGCACCGATCTTCATCACCGACCCCCGCATGTCGGACGTGACGGTGACCGACAACCTCGTCATGGGCGGCACCTACAGCATCCAGGTCAGGAAGGTCCGCGACCGTGCCGTCGTCCGCGACAACAAGCTGGTCGACAAGTCGTGGGTGTACGGGCCGGTCGACGCCGACTGCGACAGGATCGACTGGTCGGGCAACACGCTGGTGACGATCGACAAGGACTACCGGATCGTCTCGACCGTCGGTCCCCTCCCCTGCGTGGGATGACGACGTCCCGGCGGGCCGCCCTGACCGCGTGCTGCTGCCTCGTCCTGCTGGTGGTCGTCTACCTGCTGGCCGTGTGGACGGTGCCGGGACAGCGGTTCGAGGACGCGGTGCTGGAGGGAGCGCAGCGCGTGGCCGGCGGCCGGCAGGAGGAGGCCGCCCTCGCCGCTCTCGGCACGATCTCGCGTTACTCACTGGCCGGCGCGGTGCTGCTGGTGTGCGCGGTCGCACTGGTCCGGCGCCGTCCCCTGCTCGCGGTCGCCGGTACGGCGGTCATCGCCGGATCGGTCGTCACGACCGAGGTCCTGCGTCACCTGGTCCTGCTGCGGCCGATCCTGCTGCCGTCCGGCGTGCGGCGGGATGACCAGAGCTTCCCCAGCGGCCACACGGCGGTCGCGATGTCGGTCATGTGCGCGCTCGTCCTCGTGATCCCCCACCGGTTCCGCTGGGTCGTGGTGCTCCCCACCTCGGCCTGGGCCACCGCCGTCGGCGCCTCCACCGTCACCGCCAACTGGCACCGGCCGAGCGACACGATCGGCAGCGACCTGATCGTGCTCGCCTACGCGTGCGCGGCGGTCGCGTTCCTCGCACGCGTGGGGGCGACGCGGGAGGCGGAGCCTCTAGGCCCGCTGGGACGCGTCGCGATGCGCCTGCTCATCGGGCTGCACGTGACCGGGGCCGCGGCAGGGCTCGCGGTCGCGGTCGCGGTCCTCGCGGGTCTCGGCGGAGACGGCGATCCGGCCGCGCTCAGGGCCGGCCGGGCGATCGCCCTGGCAGGGGGAGCCACGGTAGCCGCGACCATGCTCGGTCTGCTGCGCCGTACCGGCCTGGGGCCCGCTCCGCGTGGTCGTCCTCCCATGCCCGCACCGCCGCCTCCCTCTGGGCCGAGCGCAGCAACGCACCCGACGCCCCGATGAGCAGGAAGGCGACACCGGTGACGGTGGCGAACGACAGCAGGTCGAAGGTCGCGGAGCCGACGAGCGGCACTACCAGACAGGCGGCGAGCGTCAGGCCGAGGTCGCGCGGGGCCGGGTCCACGCTCAGCCGGCGGGCCCGCACGGCCGAGTAGATCCCGCAGAAGAACAGCGCCACGAAGACGGCGACGCCGACGGCTCCGCTCTCCACCGCGGTCAGGATGTACTGGTTGTCGAAGACCTGGTACTTCGGCGCGTACCAGGTGCCGATGCCCCGGCCGAGCCACAGGTGCCTGGCGACCTCGGTAGCCGCGACATCGTAGTCATGGGTGCGGTACTGGACGCTGCTGTCCGTCCCTGCGTTGGCGAACAGCCCGTACAAGGTGTTGAGCAGGCCGGGGAACGTCAGCTTCGCCACGACCAGGAAGACCGCCGTGACGATCAGGGCCTGGACCTTGCGCCGCACGGGCCACCCGAGGATCAAGATGATTCCGACGACTCCGACACCCAGGACCGCCGACCGCGACACGGAGAACAGCAGGCCCATGCCGATGAGCGCCGCGCACAACCACCAGCGCAGGGCGCCACGGCCGCCGCGGAAACCGTAGTGGACGGCGAGGGGCAGCAGCATGGAGCACAGCACGCCGAACTCGATCGGATGCCCCGTGGTGGCGGCCACCCGCCGCATGGAGTCGCGCATGTCGACCGCCCCGCCTTCCGAGGCGAAGCGCAAACCGGGCAGCGCGAGATACTGAGTGAGGTCGAAGTCGGCCATGAACTGCAGCGCGCCGATGACCGCGATCACCGCCCCGCCCGTCACCATCGTCTTCAGCAGGAAGTCGAGGCGCTCCGGAGTGCGGACCCCGTCGCAGACGGCCAGCGCGATGCCGACGCTCGCCATGACGAGGACCAGGGCGTGATCGGACAGCTTCAGCTCGTCACTCGGCAGGTAGCCGTAACTGGCCACGCCGTAGGTGGCGGTGAGCGCGACGACGTAGCAGAACAGGGCGGTGCGAACGGGGGTGCGGCCCTTGGCCACTCCCAGGGTGGTGGTGAACTGCGCGCACAGCCAGCACATTCCGGCGAGCAGGCTGAGGATGTTCGCGGGCGTCAGCGACAGCGGCAGGCCCCTCAGGACCAGCCGGGCCGGGATGATGAGCAGCGACAACGCGAACAGGGCCGCAAGCGTCGCACCGTCGGCACGACGGCGCGCCCCGGGGAGGAGCGGATCGGCGAGGACCGGATCGCCGCGGAGCGGGGCGCCGCGCATCGGCGCCGTGCCGAGCACCGGCAGGGTCAGAGTGCGGCGGGCGTCCTGGTCGTCGACCCCGCGGGCCGGCCGGTCTGCGGGCATCTCAGCCGCTCACCGCCGGCTGACGTCCCTCGGATGGACGCGGTCGCGTCCGGTCCGTCACTGAGACGGTGGACGGCCCGTACGGCTCGGCATCGGCGGCTCCGCCGGCCCTGCGCACCTTTCTGCCCTTCCGCACGCGCATCGCCTGGGCGATGCTCTCGGCGGCGAAGGCCGCCACGAGGGTGGCGGCGGCGCCCAGGGCCAGGGCCACGGCGGCCGACCGCATCTTGCGGCCCTTCTGCGGCTCCGGCATGGTCGCCGGCACGGCCCGGTCGATCCTGATGAACGTGGCGCGCGGCGCCTTGAGCGCCTCCTGCCGCTCGGCCAGGATCTTCCTCGCACGGGCCTCCACCCGCATGACGATGTCGCGGGCCGCCGCCGGGGACGCGCTCTCACCGGTGATGAAGACGAACGGTGTCTGGGCCAGCAGCTCCGGGTTGGTGCTGCCGTTGTTGACCTCGTAGCTCGGGTCGCCCTCGGGCGACGCCCCGAGCGCCGCCGCGGTCTCCGGCGTGGCGAGGGCCCCGATGAGAATGGAGGCCGTCATGCTGAGCCCCCGGTCGAAGTTGAGCAGAGGGTTCGTCAGCCCGTTCGGGTACTTGGGATTGCTCGGCAGGCTGCCGCCCGTCGTCGGCGTCGTCAGCACCAGAACCGTCGTGGACGTGTAGGTGACCGGGATCGACAGATAGACCGCGATGGTCACGCCCACCGCCAGCGCGAAGGCGGGCAGCGTCACGAACCAGCGCCGGAAGACGACGAGGACGGTCCCCCAGAAGTCCATCGACCGCTCCTCACTCAGCCGGCGCGCGAAGCGGGGCGGGACATGTCCTCACCGGACCCGTCGCCGATCGCGTCGCCGTCGGGGTCGGGCGCGAGCCGCAGCCCCCCGGAGCGGTCGCCGCCCTGTGGCTCGTCGGACACCACGACGATGACGGCGGTCGCGTCGTCGTCCCAGTTCTGGGATGGTCTCGGCGCGGGCGGAGCCGTGGTGGCCGGCGCGGCGTCGACGTCCGGCGGCGGGACGTCCGGCTCGTACGCCGACGGCGTGATGGCCGGACGCTGCGGCTGAGCCACCCAGGGGGCGTGGACGACGTACGACGCGCGGCGGTTGCCACGCTGCCGGTCCACGAGGTAGGCCAGGCCGAATCCGACGACCATGACGGCCAGCAGCCCACCGGCGGCCGCGCCCCACTTGACCGTCCGCTTCGCCTCTGGCGTCCCGGGTGGCATCACGTCGGTGATGGCGATGTACGTGGACGGCGGCGCCTTCAGCGCCCGCTGCCTGGCGGCGAGTTCCGCGCGAATGAGCTGCCCGGCCTTCCGTACGGTCGCGTCGGCCGCGGCCGGGGACCTGCTGTCCACCTCGACGTAGACGAACGGGCCGTTGGTGCTGATGCCGAGCAGGTCGGGATTGGTGCGGCCGTCGTTGATCGTGATCTCGGTGGGGCCGCCGGGCCTGACACCGAGGCGGGTCATCATCTCCGGAGTGTTCATCGACAGGATGAGGATGCCCGCCGTGGTCCGCAAACCGTCGTTGAACTGCAGGAGCGGGTTGGTGAGCCCGGCTGCCTCCTTGGGGTCGGGCGAAAGGGTGCCGCCGCTCGTCGGCGTGGTCAGGACCATGGCCGTGCTGGAAACATAGGTGGTGGGCAGCATGAGATAAGCGACCACGGCCACGAGAATTGCGAGCGCGAATATCGGCGGGCCCACGGACCGGCGGCGAGCGAGCGTGAAGATGCTCTTCCAGAAGTCCATGCTTCCCCGCCCTCCGTGACCATGTACGTCCGGCCACCCGAGAATGTACTTTACCAATCATGGGTTGGCGCGACCCGGTTCAAACGGTCCAACAAACCGTTACATCTGGCAACCCTCACGCAGCGTTACCGGCCTTCCCGAGTGGAGCGGAACGAATTTGGACAAATCGTCCACACAACGGGTCGTAAGCACGGATGTCACCGCGCCTACGGCGCGTCGCCGGCTGGAGGGCCTGGACGGTATCCGGGGGCTGGCCGCTCTGTTCGTCGTCCTGCATCACTGCTGGCTGATGGCGTTCCCCGGATTTCCCGGCAACGGCGGACCGTGGTGGCTCGGCTGGCTCCTCTACGGCCACTTCGCCGTGGTGGTCTTCATCGTGCTGTCCGGGTTCTCACTCGCGGTCTCCCCTGCCCGGTCACAGTGGCGGCTCGGCGGGCCGGGCCGTTTCGCGCGTAGGCGCGCCTGGCGGATCCTCCCGCCCTACTGGGCCGCGCTGGCGTTCAGCCTCGTCGTCGCCTGGACCCTGGCTCCCCAGCCGGGCGAGGGCCCGCCCACGGCCAAATCGGTCCTCCTGTACGGCCTGCTGCTACAGGACGTGGCCGGCTCCCCCAGCCCCAACGGCGCCTTCTGGTCCATCGCGGTGGAAGCCCACCTCTACATCCTCTTCCCCCTGATGCTGCTGGTGCTGCGGCGTGCGGGAACCACGGTCATGCTCACCGCGGTGACCGTGCCCGTCGCGGCCATCGGACTGCTCGCCCCCTCGGTGCCGCTCGTGGACAAGCTCCTGCGGTTCACCCCGCAGTTCGCGGTGCTGTTCGCGCTCGGGATCGTCGGCGCGGGTATCGCGGCCAGGGCCGGGACGGAGGCCGCCGGGAGACCGTCGAAGGCCGCCGCCCTCCGGCCGTGGTGGGCGCTGGCGACGGCCCTGCCCGTGGTCGCTGTCATCGTGGCCTTGGGGCCGATCTGGACGGTCGAGCACTACTTCTGGGTGGACATCGCGATGGGCCCGGCGGTGACCCTGCTGCTCGTGTCCGTGGCGTCGGGCCGGCCGGCCCCGCTGGTCCGGCTGCTCGACAGCCGCCCGATCCGCGGCCTCGGCCACTTCTCCTACAGTCTCTATCTGATCCACGCGCCGATCGTCGTGGCGCTGAGCACGCTCGTGGTGAGCCCGGCGGCCGGGCACGGCCTCACCGCGTTCCTCCTCACCACGGTCCTGGCCGTGCCGCTGAGCCTGCTGGTGGCGCGGCTGTTCGCCGCGGTGTTCGAGCTGCCCTTCCTTCGTCACCGGTCCTGGCGGGCGCTGCGGGCGGCCGCCTCCGCCCGCTTCGCTCGCAGGACCGCGCCGTAGGCGTCAGCCCCGTCCGGCGCCCACCAGTCCGGTCACGAGCCGAGCCGCCTTGCGGCCCCGCCGGACGGCCACCCGTCGCTGCCTCCGGGCGTACATCCGGTAGACGGCCGCCCGCGCCCGGGCCCGCTGCTCGGGGGTGAGCGGCGCCTGCTTCAGCCAGCGGAGCATCTCACGGCACTGCAGGGTGGTCGCGAAGTGCGCCTGCCAGGACGGCACGCCGAGGCGGCGGGCCAGCACCGGCATCGTCTCGTGCTTCCAGTTCCGATGCCCGAGCACCTCCGCCACGTGCCCCCAGGGCCCGGCGAGCGCGAGCTTCGCGGCGAAGACCTCGTCCTCCCGCAGCATGTTGCGGCGGGGGATCGGCAGCACGGCCTCCCGTCTCATCAGCCCGTAGAGCGGGTCGATCATCAGGTGGCTCTCGTTCAGCATGCGCAGCATCTCGGCGAACCGCTCGACCGGGTCGCCGGAACGCAGCGCGGCCCCCTCGTAGGCGGCGGTCTCGGTTCTGCCGTCCGGCCCCTTGTAGGCGATCTGCGTGGTCACCAGGATGAGCCGCTCGTCCTCGGCGAACAGGTCGAGCGAGCGCGAGACGCACCGGGGGTCGAGCCGGTCGTCGTCGCCCACCCACCGGAAGTACGGCCCCTCGGCCAGGCGTATCACCGACTTGAAGTTGTTGAGGAGCCCGATGTTCTCCGCCTGCCGCCGATAGCGGATCCGGCCGTCCGAGCGGGCCAGCTCACGGCAGACCTCCTCGGTCCCGTCCGTGGAGGCGTTGTCGGAGATGATCAGTTCGAGGTTCTCGTGGTCCTGTGCGAGCACGGATTCCACCACCTCGCGCAGCCGCCCCGCCGCGTTGCGCACGGGCAGTCCGACGGACACCAGGGTGTCGTGAGAGGACATGGCATTCCTTCCAGCCGCCGAGCGGACTCGGCGCGTCTTCACGAACGGGCGGGGACGAGCCGCGCAAGACGGCCGCCGAGCCCCTTGAGCTGGGCCGCGGGCACGACGATAAGCACGTAGACGATCATGCCCGCCCCTCCGGCGGCGACGAGTTCGAGCAGGAGGATGTGCCCGGTCACCTGGCTCACCAGGAGGATGACGCCTGCCGCCGCGGCGGCCCCGGCCAGGGGGCGCACCAGCGCGGGCAGGACGGGCCGCAGGTTCACCCCGGACCGCTGCAGGGCCCAGACCGCCAGCGGCAACGCGACGAACAGGCCGACGACGGCGTGCGCGATCGCGGCGCCGCGGATCCCGTCCAGCCCGATCCCGACCAGCAGCGCGGCGACCAGGGCCGCGGCCCAGCCGGCGTTCAGCCACACGGTCGCGCGGGTGGCGCCGACCGAGGTGAGGAT
Source organism: Microbispora sp. H10830 (assembly GCF_014161375.1). Classification (NCBI taxonomy): domain Bacteria; kingdom Bacillati; phylum Actinomycetota; class Actinomycetes; order Streptosporangiales; family Streptosporangiaceae; genus Microbispora; species Microbispora sp. H10830. The sequence continues at coordinate 746,169 of NZ_JABBWX010000002.1, read as the reverse complement.
GTCGAAGGCGAGCCCGGTGAGCATCCGCACGACCATGAGGACCGCCAGGAACCGCAGCACGCCGGCCGACATGTTCCACTGGGCGCCGTACAGGGTGATGATGATCGCGTGGGCGAGTGTGGCCATCACCACCGCCACCGGCAGCACGAACGCGATCAGGAGCGGCACCGAGCGCCGCACGCCCTCGGCGAGCGACTCCTGGTCGCCCTCCGCCAGGCGGGAGAAACCGGCGATGGAGACGTAGCGGATGGCGGTGCCGATCAGGCCGGGCACCCAGCTGGACACGTTGAACGCGAGCAGGTAGAACCCGAGCATCGTCATACCGAGCCGGTCGCCGACGATGACGTAGTCGGCGTTCATCAGCACCGACTCCAGGCCGAGGCTGGCCGCCAGCGGCAGGCCGAACCGGAGGAGCCGTACGGCGATCGCCCGGTCGACGGCGATGCGGACGGGCACCCGGGCGAACACGAACACCAGCACGCCCGTCACCACGGAGGCGCCGAACTGACCGGCCGCGAAGCTGTAGGCGCCGGCGCCCATGGCGGCGAGCGTTACGGCGATCGCCGCGTTCGCCAGCACTCCGGCCAGGTTCGCCTTGGTCAGCTTGTCCTGCTCGAAGTGGCGCATCAGCGCGCCCGCGCGGACGGCCGTGATGCCGTCGACGAGGATGACGGCCGTGAGCAGGCGGACGACGCCGGTCGCCTGCTCGCTGCCCGCCAGCGTGGAGAAGTACGGCGCGCCGACCCAGAAGATCCCGTAGACCCCGGTGCTGAAGACGACGGCCAGCACGCTCGCCGTGGGCGCCATCTCCTCGAGTTTGCCCCGCCACTGCACCGTGGCGGCGATGAGACCGGCGTCGTTGACGTGCATGACGAACTGCGTGGCCGCGAGCGCGATCGCGTAAAGGCCGAAGTCTGCGGGGGCCAGCAGGCGGGCCAGGACCAGCCCCATGGCGAACGAGCCCATGCGCGTGAGCAACGTGCCGAACAGGCTCCAGCGAAGGCCACGACCGGCCTGGCGGCCGATCGTGCCCACGTTACCGGCGTCGTTGCCGGGTTCCTCTTGTGCGGTCATACGTGACGGGGCTCCTCGATGCGCTCCAGCCAGATCTCTCGCCAGAAGGGGACGAACTCACGCGGGCAGTTGGAGTTGTAGACACCGGCGCAGACGACGTCGTCGAGGATGATGCAGGGATTCTTCATCCGTAGCATCCGTCCGCTCTTCTCGTCGATGCACCTGTCCACCCGGGCACGGACCCGCGCGCTGCGACCGCAGTAGCGGGCCATCTCCTCCTCGAACCCCATTCCCCGGTTGAGGAGGTCGTCGTTGAGCGTGCGGAGGATCTCCGCCTTGGACTTGATCCTGACCAGCTCGCCGGGCTGGAGGCCGAGCTCCGCGGTCGGGGTGCGCTCGCCGGCCATCCCCCTGAGCCCTCCCCAGCGCCGGCCGCCGCTGATCCACCACGCCTGGGGAAGGACCTTCTTGCTGATGTCCTGGTAGCGGTTGAACAACGCGATCAGGAAGGCGCGCACCACCGGCAGCAGCCCGGCGTTGCCCGTGCGCACGTCCTCGACGTACTGCCGGACGTCCCTGAACGGCAGGCAGACGGGGGCCGCGCGCAGCAGTTCGGTGGCCTGGCACGAGTAGCGCTCCTCGCCGTCCTCCGCGGGCGGCCTGCGGCTGTTCACCTCCAGGAGCGGCAGCAGGGCGCGGGCCGGCCGGGGCGCCTGCGCGGGCGCGTCGTCCGGATCCACCCGCTTGAGCCATGCCTCCTTCCAGTACAGGGAACAGGCCGTCTGACAGCCGCCGTGCGCCGAGCCGTCGCACCGCGCCCCGGTCAGATGCACGGCGTTGTCCATGCGCCGCATGCCGCTGCGGCTGATCGTGTCGCACAGCTTGTGCGCCACCTTGTGCACCCTCATCCGCTGCCCGCAGAAGCGCAGCATCTCCGGCATGAAGGGGAGGTTGTCCAGCTCGCCGTTCTCGTCGAGGGTGGCGAGGATCTCCTCCTCGCTCCGGACCTCCACCAGGTCGCCGACGCGCAGCTTGAGCGTGCCGGGCCTGCTGCCGGTGTCCAATTGGGTCATCCCTGTTACTCCTTGAGCAATCCGGCGCTCTGCAGCGCCAGCGCGGCGTCCGCCACGAGGGGAAAGGGCAGTCCGGAGCGTTCCGCGATGTCGAGCAGGCTGTGGTCGCCGTCCGAGAGGTTGAGCACCCACAACATCGCCATCTGGTCGCGCTTGGTGTCGCTCCGGCCGCCGAGGGAGCCGTACAGGCCGCGCCGCCCGAGTTGCGGCTCGCCGTAGGGGCTGAGGTTGAGATAGCGGCGGTCGCGCTCGAGCACGTCCACCGCTTCCCAGAGGGTCTCCAGCGTTTCGGTCATCGCCTCGGGAGAGACGAAGCCGGGGTTGTCCGCCGAGGTGTGGTACTCGGGGTAGGCGCCGTACGGGGTCCGGGTGAGCGAGCCGACCCCGAGGTCGAACCCGGGCGAGCAGTACTGCCGCTCGTCGTAGCCGTACGGCGAGAAGTCGACGACGGTGTGCGGACGGCCCGAGGCGCGCAGGACGTGCTCCATCACCCGGTCGATCCCGGCGTTCCCCCGCCTGCTGCGCTTGTAGGTGAGCGATCCCCTGTCACCGGCGCAGGCGAGCACGAGCCCGGCCCCGATCCGGCCGGCCCGGTCGCGGTTGAGCGCCAGCCAGGTGATCGCCCCGATCGTGCCGGGGGCGAAGACGAACCGGTAGGTGTGGCGAGGCCGCCGTTCCGCCAGCCGCAGGGCGAGCTCCACGGCCACCGCGACGCCTGCGAGGTTGTCGTTGGCCAGCGACGGATGGCAGATGTGGCACGACACCAGGACCTCGTCGGCCGACTCGCCGGGCACGACGTGCTCGGCGTAGGTGAGGTGACCGTCGGCCAGCGTCGAGTCGATCACCACCTCGTACGGCCCCGGGGGCAGGGCCGCCAGCGTCTCGTGGCGCAGGCAGAAGCCCCATGTCTCGGCGTAGTAGCTGGTGCGGTACGGGATCAGGTCCGGCTGCTCGGGCAGCGTGTGCAGGTGCGGGCGCAACTCGTCCAGTGTGAGAGTGGCCGACACCGGCGTGCTGTAGCCGACGACGTGCAGCGACGACTCCGTGAAGTCGATCACCTTGCGGCCGGAGGGGTCCTTGACGTACGCGTCGCGGATGTTCCACTCCTTCGGCACCGTCCAGTCGAGCACCTCCGTGCCGGTCGGCACCTCGTGGACCTCGAGCGGCAGGGACTCCCCGACGATCTCCAGCGTGCGCCGGACCCCGTCGCCCGTGATGCTCCGGCACAGCGGGTAGAGCCGCTCCACCAGTGCGTGCATCCGGCGGCCGACATCGCTCACTCGGCCACCGGCCGCAGGTCGTCGCCGATGGTGCCCGCCCCGCGGCGGTCCGACAGGCGGGCGAGCCGGGTGAATCGCCGGTCGAAGTCCCCCTGCCGCAGACCGAACCGCCGGTAGGCGTCGATCAGCTCGACCGCCCCCTCCTTGACCGTCCACCTGGCCTGGTAGCCCGGGAGCGCCGCGCGCACACGGGAGAAGTCCACCCGGTACGACCGGGGGTCGTTCCCCGCCTCACCGGTGATGACCAGGTCCGACCCCGGCACCGCCTCGGCCACGTGGGACGCGATCTCCGCGACCGTGACGTTGTTGAGCTCGGTCCCGACGTTGAAGGCCCGGTCGTGGACGGCCTCCCTGGGCGCGACCAGCGCCTGGGCGAACGCCTCGGCGATGTCGCGCGCGTGGACCAGCGGCCGCCACGGCGTGCCGTCGGAGAGCACCCGCACCTGATTCGTCAGGAGCGCGTGGCCGACCAGATTGTTCAGCACGATGTCGGCCCGCAGCCGGGGGGAGAACCCGAACGCCGTGGCGTTGCGCAGGTAGACCGGGGAGAAGTCGTCGTCCGCGAGCTTCGACAGGTCGTCCTCCACCCGCACCTTCGACTCCGCGTACGGGGTGACGGGCCGCAGCGGGGCGTCCTCGCCGACGAGGTCGTCTCCGCCGGAGGCGCCGTAGACCGAGCAGGTGGAGGCGTAGAGGAACCGGCGCACGCCCGCGTCCCTGGCGAGCCGGGCCAGCCGCACGGACGCGTGGTGGTTGATGTCGTAGGTCAGATCGGGGGCGAGCGAGCCCAGGGGGTCGTTGGACAGGGCCGCGAGGTGCACGACCGCGTCGATTCCGGCGAAGACCTCGGGCCCGGCGTCCCTGAGGTCGACCGCGTGCCCGGGCGGGTCGTCGGGGACCGGGCCGAGGACGCAGTCGGCGAACAGCCCGGAATCGAGGCCGACGACCTCGTGGCCCGCCCCGGCGAGCACCGGGGCCATCACCGTGCCCAGGTAGCCCTGGTGTCCGGTCAACAGCACGCGCATCTGGGTCATTCTCCTGAAAGGTCGAGGGTGAGTTTGGTGACGTGGAACGCCTCGGCGTAGCGCGTGTGGCACTCGATCCCGCGCAGGCGGGCCAGGCCGAGGAAGGCCTCCCGGTCGTACCAGGGCTTGTTCCGCTGGGAGGGGTAGTGCTCCAGCAGCAGGTCCGCCTTGGCCTCGGCCACCTCGGGAGAAAGGGGGTGGTAGGCCGAGGGCCGCCCGAGGTCGCCGTCCCACTTGGCGATCTCGTAGCCCAGGGTGAGGTGGTCGCGGAACGCCGTGGTGACGAGCTGCGCCAGCCCCTGGTGATCCTGATGGGCGTCGCCCCGCCACGGGCCGACGACCAGGTCGGGGTCGCCCGCCGCGCGCAGGTCCTCGACCGCCTCCTTGGCCTCGTCCCAGTGCGCGGGGAGCCGGCCGTCGGGCAGCTTGAGCACGGTGACGCGCAGGTCGGCGCCGGGGCAGAAGGCGGCGAGGGCGGCCCGCTCCTCGTCCTCCCGCACGGTGCCCCCGCCGGACAGCACGAGGGCGTCGATCCGGATGCCGGGGCGGGCGCGGCAGACGGTCAGCAGGGTGCCCCCTGCGCCGATGGGCAGGTCGTCGCAGTGGGCGGCGAGCGCGGCGATCCGCGCCGTGCGGCCCTGCGGGAGGGCCGGAACCAGTCCGATCACGACGCCCGCTCCCACAGCGCCCACGGCCGCTCGCCGCGCGAGTACGCGTCGTCGAGAGCCACTCGTTCCTTGACCGTGTCGGTGGGCCGCCAGTAGCCGCGGTACGGGTATGCCTGCAGTCGGCCCCGCTTGGCCAGCTCCGCGCAACCGTCGCCCACCAGGTCGCCGCCCTCAGGGATGTGGTCGAAGATCTCCTGCCGCAGCACGAAGTAGCCGCCGTTGACCCACAGCGGCATCTGGCTGACCGGTGTGATGCCGCCGACCGTCCCCGACTCACCCAGTTCGATGCAGTGGAAGGTCTCCGACGGCGGGACGACCATCATCAGCGCCCCGGCGTCGGAGGCGGCGAACCGGTCGATCATCTCGGGCAGCGGGGCGTCGCTCAGCACGTCGGCGTAGTTGGCGAGGAACATCTCGTCGCCGCCGAGGTGGTCCCTGACCCGCCGCAGCCGCTCGCCGATGGGCGAGTCGATGCCGGTCTGGACGAACGAGATCGACCAGTCGGAGATGTCGGTCGACAACAGCTCGACCCGGCCCGCCCGCAGGACGAAATCGTTGGACGTCGTCTCCTGGTAGTTGAGGAAGAAGTCCTTGATGTGGTGGGACCCGTAGCCGAGGCAGAGGATGAACTCGGTGTGCCCGAAGTGGGCGTAGTAGCGCATCACGTGCCAGATCAGCGGCCTCGGCCCGACGAGCTGCATGGGCTTGGGGACGTCACCGGCGGTGCCGGTGCGCATGCGGGTGCCGTATCCGCCGCAGAAAAGGACGACCTTCACGAGACCACCTCCAGTCGGGGGATGGGGAAGACCAGGCGGCCTCCCCAGTCACGGACGTGGGCGAGCTGCTCGGTGATCTCCGCGCGGAGGTTCCACGGGAGCACGAGCACGTAGTCGGGCCGGTCCTGCTCGATGCGCTCCGGCGGCAGGACGGGGATGCGGGTGCCGGGAGTGAACCTGCCGTGCTTGTACGGATTGCGGTCCACCGTGTAGGACAGCAGGTCCGGCCGGACGCCGCAGTGGTTGAGCAGCGTGTTCCCCTTGCCGGGCGCGCCGTAGCCGACGACGGTCCTGCCCTCCTCGGCGGCCCGGATGAGGAAGGCCAGCAGGTCGCGCCGCACTCGGGCGACCCGGGCGGCGAACTCGGCGTAGCCGGACAGCTCGTGCAGGCCCGCGGACTTCTCCCTGGCCAGCAGGTCGGTCACTCGTGGGCCCGGCTCCCCCGCCGCCTCGACCGGCCGGGCCCACAGCCGGATCGACCCGCCGTGGGTCGGCAGCGACTCGACGTCCACGAGGGCCAGTCCGCCGCTCGCCAGGGCCCGCATCGCGGAGGCGACGGTGTAGTACTGGAAGTGCTCGTGATAGATGGTGTCGTACTGCGTGCCCTCGATGAGGGTGAGCAGGTGCTGCACCTCGATCGACACCCAGCCGTCGTCGGCCACCAGGGCCCGCAGCCCCTGGGTGAAGCCGATGACGTCGGGAATGTGGGCGTACACGTTGTTGGCGACGACGAGATCGGCCGGGCCGTGCTCGTCCCGTACGGCGGCACCGGTCTCCGGCGTGAGGAAGGCCGTGAGGGTCGGCACTCCGGCGTCCTTCGCCGCCTGGCCGACGTTGGCGGACGGTTCGATCCCGAGGCACCGGATCCCGCGCTCGGCCACGTGGCGCAGCAGGTAACCGTCGTTGCTCGCCACCTCGACCACGAACGAGGCATCGGACAGCCCCAGCCGCTCGGCGGCGCCGGCCACGAACCGGCGGGCGTGCTCCACCCAGGACGTCGAATAGGACGAGAAGTACGCGTATTCGGTGAATGTTTCCTCGGGCGTGATGAGCGGAGGAATCTGGGCCAGCCAGCAGTCCGTGCACAGACGCAGATGCAGGGGATAGGTGTTTTCCGGCTCGTCCAGCTGTTCCCGCGTGAGGAACCGCTCACAAGGGGGCGTCGCCCCGAGATCGACGATGCTCGCGAGCGCCGTGGACCCGCACAACCGGCACTTTGTCATCAATATGCTCCCTCATCACATGGTTGCCGTCCGAAGACGTGCGGGACCCACGGCTGGTTGCCATGAACGTAATCGTCGTCATGAGCCGATCGAGTTACGGCCGTGTATGCGATGCTTCGACCATGGATCGGCTCAGCATCGCCGGGGCCTGGTGCCACACCCCCCGCATCCACACCGACGAGCGCGGCGCGCTCCTCGAGGTCTTCAAGGCCGCCGACCTGCGGGAGGTCGCCGGACACGGGCTGGACCTCGCACAGGTCAACTGCACCGTCTCCCGGAAGGGGGCGCTGCGGGGGATCCATTTCGCCGACGTGCCGCCCGGGCAGGCCAAGTACCTCACCTGCGTCGCCGGAAGCGTCCTCGACGTCGTCGTGGACCTCAGAGTGGGCTCTCCCACGTACGGGTCCTGGGAGAGCGTGCTGCTCGACGACACCGACCGGCGCGGTCTCTACATAGCCGAGGGGCTGGGCCACGGCTTCCTCACCTTGAGCGAGCAGGCCACCGTCGTCTACCTCTGCTCCCAGCCGTACGCGCCGGGGCGCGAACACGGCGTGCACCCGCTCGACCCCGATCTGGGTATCGAGTGGCCCTCGCACGTGGAGCCGATCCTGTCGGACAAGGACGCCGCCGCTCCCTCTCTCAAGGAGGCACGCGAGGCGGGACTGCTGCCGGATCATGACGCTTGCCTCGCCTTCTACGACACGCTCAGGTAGGGCCACGCCGCGTGCAGGGCCTCGCGCCAGTGCCGCATCGGCGGCAGGTCCGCCCGCGACCATCGGCCGTGCCCCAGCACGCTCCAGGCCGGTCGCGGGGCGGGCCGGGCGAAGGCGGCGGACGTGGTCGGGACGACCCGGCCGGGATCCGCGCCGAGCAGCGTGAAGATCTCACGGGCGAACTCGTACCAGGTCGTCCGCCCCGCGTTGGTGCCGTGGTAGACGCCGCCCGGCGCGCCGGAACGGCCCAGCTCGACCAGGCGGGCGGCCAGGTCCGCGGACCAGGTCGGCTGGCCCACCTGGTCGGTCACCACCGACACGGTCTCCCGCTCGGCCGCCAGGCGGATGATCGTGGCCGGGAAGTTGCGGCCACGGGCGCCGTAGAGCCAGGCCGTACGGACGACCGTGTGGCCGTGCTCAAGCGCGGCCCGCTCCCCGGTCAGCTTCGACCGCCCGTAGGCGTTGACCGGGCGCACCGGGTCGTCGTCCTCGCCGTACGGTTCGCGGCCCATGCCGTCGAAGACGTAGTCGGTGGAGATGTGGATGAGGCGCACCCCGCGCTTGGCGCAGGCCAGTGCGAGCCCCTCGACGGCGCGGCCGTTGACCTCCATGGCCTCGTCCTGGCGGGTCTCGGCGCCGTCGACGTCGGTCCAGGCGGCGCAGTTCACCACGACGCCGGGAGCGAGGTCGTCCAGGGCGTCGCCCACGGCCCCGTCGTCCGTGATGTCGAGGTCGCGGCCGAAACCGGTGGCGTCCTCACCGGTCAGCGCCTCCATGAGGTCCACGCCGAGCATGCCCTTGGCGCCCGTCACCATCCACCTCATGCGCGCGCCCGTAACGGCTTCCACCACTGGGGGTTGTCGACGTACCAGCGCACGGTGCCGGCCAGACCCTCCTCGAAGGAGATCTCGGGGGCGTAGCCGAGGGCACGCAGCTTCCGGTCGTCGAGCGAGTAGCGCCGGTCGTGCCCCTTCCGGTCGGCCACTCGTTCAACCCGATCCCAGCCCGCGCCGAACGCGGCGAGCAGCCGCTCGGTGAGCTCCAGGTTGGACAGTTCCGCGGTCCCGGCGATGTGGTAGATCTCGCCGGGCTCCCCCACCTCGGCGACGCGCTGGATACCCCGGCAGTGATCCGCTACGTGGATCCAGTCGCGGACGTTTCCCCCGTCGCCGTAGAGCGGGACTCTGCGGCCCTCGATGAGGTTGGTGACGAACAGCGGAACGACCTTCTCGGGGTATTGGTACGGCCCGTAGTTGTTGCCGCACCTGGTGATCGACACCGGGAGTCCGTGGGTGATCGCGTACGCCCTGGCCAGCATGTCGCCGCCGGCCTTCGCGGCCGAGTACGGCGAACGCGGGGCCGGCGGCGCGCTCTCGTCCCAGGAGCCCGCGTCGATCGAGCCGTAGACCTCGTCGGTGGACACCTGCACGACCTTCCCGACGCCCGAGGTGAGGCAGGCATCGAGGAGGGTCTGCACGCCGAGGACGTTGGTGCGCACGAAATCGGCCGCGCCTTCGATCGAACGGTCGACGTGGGATTCGGCCGCGAAATTGATCACTACGTCGTGACCGGGAACCACCTCGCGGAGCAGGGCCGCGTCGCAGACGTCCCCGTGGACGAAGTCGTAGCCGCCCTCGACGGGAGCGAGGTTGGCGAGATTACCCGCGTAGGTCAGCCGGTCCAGCACCGTGACCCGCGCTCCGGCGAAGGCGGGATATCCGCCGGTGAGCACGGTGCGGACGTACTGGGAGCCGATGAAACCGGCGCCACCAGTGATCAATAGCCTCACGTCAGGAATCTCCAGATGTGGATGGTTTTGCACCTAAAAAAGCAATAGGGGAGGACCGCATCGTATTTCAGTAAGGAAACGGGCGACCTGAAGGCCGAGCCCGAGTGAGTGAAAGACGTAATTTGGCCAAATTGATGCGCACTCGTCGTCTCAGGCGTCACAATAGCCCCCGGCAGTGGATCGGCAAGGACAAAATGACGAACTGAGCGCCTCGGCGCGGAGGTCGGAGATATGGCCCCCAACAAACACCCACGCCACGGAGCGAACCCCAGGTCCGCCCGCACCTCTCGGTATCTGCCGCGCCCGCGTCCGGCGCTGCTGATCGCGACCGCGCTCGTCGCCGCCGCGATCCCGGTGGCGGCCGTCGTGACGCGGCACACCGCGAACCCGGGCCCGGTCGCCGCCCCCGAGCCGCGGGTCACGCTGCAGGCCAAGGAGGTCGGCTTCTGGTCCAGGGACGACCGGCTCAGCCCGCCCGTCCACAGGGACCGGAGCCCCATCGAACTCGGCACCCGCTTCACCGCCGCCCAGGACGGCTGGGTGATCGGCGTGCGCTTCTACAAGGCGCCCGGTGAGAAGGGCAGCCACACGGGCAGCCTCTGGGACTCGGCGGGGACACGCCTCGCCACGGTGACCTTCCGTGACGAGAGCCGCTCCGGCTGGCAGGACGCCCGCTTCGGCAGTGCGGTGCCGGTCGTGGGCGGGAAGGTCTACACCGTCTCCTACCACAGCGAGCACGGCACGTACGCGGGCCGGCCGTCGGCCGGGGCACTGCGATCGGGACCGCTCAGCACGGCCGCCCGCCGCGTGGGGGTCTACACCTACGGCCCGAGCCGCTTCCCCCACCGGTGGAACCCGAAGAACTACACGTACTACGTCGGCCCCATCTATCGCTGGCTGGACAGGGAGCCCGCTCCGTCCGTGCGCCCGGTGCCCTCGGCGACCCGGTCGCGCGACGTCGTCACGCACACGCCGAGGCCCTGGCCGTCGGTCTCGCGGGTCTCGCCGAACCCCTCCGGAGAGGTCACGATCGAGCCCTCGGCGCCGCCCTCCTTCGAGCCGACGCCGGGCCTCTCCGTTCCCCCGGTCGTCGAGCCGTCCGCGGAACCGTCGGCCGAGCCCTCCGTCGTGCCGTCCGCGCGGCCGTCCGAGGAGCCGACCACGGTCGTGAGCCCGTCCCGGGAGCCGTCTCGCACACCCGGCGGAGAGCCGACCGGCGGCAGGCCCACCCGGAGCCCGTCGCGCAGCCCCTCGATGCCGGCGCAGAGCCCGGCACAGAGCCCGGCGCAGAGCCCGGCGCCCCCGCCGACCGCACCCGCGGGATCCGCCTGCCCCGGCGGCTACCCGACCCCCGCGTGCACCGGCGCCCCCCGCTCGGTCAGCCAGCTGCGGAAGGCGGCGAACCTCGGCGGCAACGACTACCAGGTCACCACACCGGGGACGGTTGTCGACGGCGTGCACATCACCGGCGACCTGGTGATCAACGCCGACGGGGTCACCGTGCGCAACAGCCAGATCGACGGCACGGTCATCAACGAGCGGGGCACCCGGCAGTACTCGTTCACGATCAGCGACTCCACCGTGGGCCCGGCGAGCGGCTGCGTCAGCACTCCGGGCGTGGGCGAGTCGCACTACACCGCCACGCGCGTGCTGGTCCGCGGGCACGGGGACGGTTTCCGGGTCTCGGGTGACGACGTCACCATCCGGGACTCCTACGTCCACCTGTGCTCCAACCCCGGCGACCACTCCGACGGCATCCAGACGTACATGGCCGGCAAGGGGCTGGTCTTCCAGCACAACACGGTCGACCAGCGCGACGCCAGGGACATCACCGCGCCGATCTTCATCACCGACCCGCGCGTGGTCGACGTGACGCTCACCGACAACCTCGTCATGGGCGGCACGTACAGCATCCAGGTCAAGAACGCGCACGGCAGGGTGGTCGTGCGGAACAACCGGCTCGTCAACCGCTCCTGGGTGTACGGACCGGTGGAGGCCGACTGCTCGTCGATCGACTGGTCGGGCAACACGCTCGTCACCGTCGACGACGACTACCGCGTCACGTCCACCGTCGGGGCGCTCCCCTGCCACACCTGACGGCCTGCGGGCGGGGAGCGCGCGTCCTGGTGCGCCCCCGCCCCCGGTGTGTCCGCTCATGAGATGATCTGCACCTTGCTGTGGTCGCCCAGCACGAGACGGTGGGCGCGGGGCGCGTGCGGCGCGGGGGTGACTTCGACGTCGTGCCCGATCAGCGAGGCCTCGATCCTGCGCACCCCCTTGATGGAGGCGCGCGACAGCACGATCGAGTACTCGACCTCGCTCCCCTCGATGCGGCAGTCGGCGCCGATCGAGGTGAACGGCCCGATGTAGGAGCCGCTGATGACCGTCCCCGAGCCGACCACGACCGGGCCGACGATGCGGGAGCCGCGCACCGACGCCCCGGCTTCCACCACGACCCGCCCGATGAGCTCGCAGTCCTCCACGTCGCCGTCGACCCGGGGCTCCGCCGACTCCAGCACGAGCCGGTTCACCTCGAGCATGTCGGTGACGTTCCCGGTGTCCTTCCAGTAGCCCGAGATGATCGACGGCTCCACGTCGTGGCCGGCGTCGATGAGCCACTGGATCGCGTCGGTGATCTCGAGTTCCCCCCGCCAGGACGGTTTGAGGTCCGCCACCGCCTCGTGCACCGCCGGAGTGAACAGGTAGACGCCGACCAGGGCGAGGTCGCTCTTCGGCTCGCTCGGCTTCTCCACGAGCGCGACGACCCGGCCGTCGGCGTCCAGCTCGGCGACGCCGAACTGGCGGGGGTCGGACACCCGGGTCAGCATGATCTGCGCGCTCGGCCGCCGTGTCCGGAAGCGCTCGACCAGGCTCTCGATGCCGCCGACCACGAAGTTGTCGCCGAGGTACATGACGAAGTCGTCGTCGCCGAGGTAGTCGCGGGCGATCAGCACGGCGTGCGCCAGCCCGAGCGGCGCCTCCTGCCGGAGATAGGTGGCCTGCAGGCCGAACCGGGAACCGTCGCCCACCGCCGCCTCGATCTCGGCGTGCGTGTCGCCGACGACGATGCCGACCTCACGGATGCCGGCCGCCGCGATCGACTCCAGGCCGTAGAAGAGCACCGGCTTGTTCGCCACCGGGACCAGTTGCTTGGCCTGTGTGTACGTGATGGGCCGCAGGCGGGTTCCGGAGCCGCCGGCCAGGACGAGGGCCTTCACCTCAGTACGCCCCGTCGCCGCGGGTGACCGCCGACCACGTCTTCCAGAGCACCTGCAGGTCCAGCATCAGCGACCAGTTCTCCACATAGCGCAGGTCGAGCCGGACCGACTCGTCCCAGGACAGATCGGACCTGCCGCTGACCTGCCACAGGCCCGTCATGCCCGGCTTGACGACGAGGCGGCGGCGCACGTCCACCGCGTACTGCTCGACCTCGCACGCCAGCGGCGGGCGGGGCCCGACGAGGGACATCTCCCCCCGCAGCACGTTGAGGAGCTGGGGGAGTTCGTCGAGCGAGTGACGGCGCAGGACGGCCCCCACACGGGTGACTCTTGGATCGTTCCTAATCTTGAACAGCACGCCGTCTGACTCGTTCTCGTCAATGAGGACGTCGCGCAGCCTCTCGGCGTCCACGACCATCGTCCGGAACTTGAGCATGTCGAACTCCCGCCCGTGCCGGCCGACCCTGGTCTGCCTGAAGAAGGCGGGCCCGGGGCTCGTCAGGCGGATCGCGATGGCGATGGCGAGCATCGGCATCGCCAGGATCGCCAGCGCGACCGCCGCGACCACCTTGTCGAACGCGCTCTTCACGAGCTGGCGGGCGCCGTCGAGGTCGGGATGCTGCACGTGGAGCAGCGGCATCCCCGCGACCGGCCGCACGCTCACCCGGGGACCCGCGACATCCATGAGCGCCGGGGCGACGAACAGCTCCGCGCCCCTCGACTCGATGCCCCACGCGAGGCGGCGCAGCGCGGCGCCGTCCAGTTCCGGACAGGCCAGGACGGCCACCGCGTCGGCGGACACCTCGTCGACGACCGCCGCCACGTCGGTGAAGTCCCCGAGCACGGGCACGTCGTCGACGTCGAGCAGCATGCCGCGGTCCTGTGGGCCCGGCAGGCACGCGGCGACGACCCGCATCCCGTGGTACGGCTGCCGCCGCAACTGCATGACCAGGTCGAGGACCGCCGCGCCGTGCCCGACCGCCACGACGCGCCGGAGGTACTCACCACGCGAGCGGGACCGGTGCAGGCGCTTGCGCATGCGGTGCCGGAAGACCAGCGTGATGCACGTCGCGAGCGGCACCATCGCCATGACGTAGCTTCTCGCGACGGTGGTCTGCGTGACGTACGCGCCGATCGCGATGGTCGCCACCAGTCCGAAGCCGCCTTGGGTGACCGCACGGAACTCCTCCGTGCCCTCCCCGTGAGCACTCCTGCGGTAGCTGCCGACCAAGCTCATGACACCGGGCCAGATGATGGTCAAGGTGATGCCGAAGATCAGGTCCACCACGGGTATGAACGCGCCGAGCGCGAGCCGTGTCCCCTCCACCACGCCGAACGCGGAGATCGAACACACCAGGTCGCCGGCCATCAGCAGCCTGAAGTAGGCCGCCGTCGCCATGCTGGCGTATCTCCGCTGTTCAACGTGCGTGGTGACAGTTCGCGTCGGGGTCGACCCCAACCGCGTCTCCATCTATCACGCCCCTAGTCGCCGGACTCTGCAGACTTGACGCCTGTTCCGCCACACAGGTTGACCTGAAGCACACACGCTTCATCGCCCGCTATCCGACTTTGATATTAAAGAGCGATCTACGCCGACGGAACGACAGCTCATGTCCACATTCGGCCGTCCTGACACTATCGAAATGGCTTGACGGAACGGTCCAATGATGCCGTCTTCGATGGGCTTGAGGAAATGTCACCCGAAGTATGCACCTCCGTAACCTGCCGAAATGCCCTCCTCGTGCGGGGGGCGCCACCGACCGGGGCAGCCGGGGCGAGAGGAGACGCAGGTGGAGTACGCGTACCCGGCCATGCGAGCCTCCGCAGCGCCCCTCCGAGAGCCATGGCAGGGGGCCGATACGGATCCGCCGCATGCGACGCCTCCCGGTGGGCCGGATGAGGGCCGGAGCGCCTGCCGGAGGATTTCCGTCCGTGTCGTGCGCGCCGCCCGCGTCAGCCCGTAAAGCCCGGGCATCGCCCGCCAGCAGGCCGAACTAGATTCGGAGTCTTATTCGCAGGCGCTCAGGAGTGGGGCCCGGCCCGGCGCTTCCGGCCTCTAGTCGTATTCGAGGTCGGGTAGCGGGGACGGCGGCTCCGGGCTGCGCCACACGACGACGTAGTCCGAGTGCGCGCTCTCGACCGCGGTGCTCAGCCGGTCGAGGTCGAAGTCCGGCAGGTAGCGCAACCGGGCCAGGAAGCTCGCGTCGGTCGCCGAGTGCGGGACCACGCAGCCCTCGCCCTCACGGTCCAGCAGGACGATGAACACGTCCTCCGGCTGGCCGGGCGGATCCTGGTCGCCAAGGCCGCCGACGCGGACCTCGACCACGTCCTCCCAAGCGAGGGCCTCGACGCTGCCGTCGGCGTAGTGACGTGTCACGCCTTCTTCGGTGACGTACACATAGGTGTCCGGCACTGGGTTGCCGTGCATGGGCGCGATTGTGACGACTTGGAGCGGCGTGGTGCAAGAGAATCCGCGACCAAGGGAAACCGTGCGAGGAAATCCGCCCCCGCGAGACAACGCGCAGGAGGAATCGCCCGGAGCTCCTCCGGGCTCAGGCGTGCCGCCATCGCAGGTGCTCGCGCACCGCCTGGACCGCCGCGTCCGCCGGTCCCTCGGCGATGACGCGCAGCAACGCGGCGTGCTCGGCCGCGAGCTCGTGGGGATCCTCGTACGCGTGCCTCAGCCCGACCAGTCCGAGCCGCGTCTCCGCCGCGAGCGTGGCGTACAGGCGCTCCAGGCGGGGGCTGCCGGCGGCGGCGACGAGCGCCTCGTGCAGCGCCATGTGCTCGGCCACCACGGCCGCCCAGGGCGCGCCCGGCGGCAGGCCGGACAGGCGGTCCAGCGCCTCCTCCGCCGCCGTCACCCGGCGCCCCGCGACGGCCTGTGCCATCAGTTCCTCCAGCGGCGCGCGCACGTACATGAGGTCGGCCAGGTCGGCGGGGGTGATCACCGGGACGTACGCGCTGCGGTTGCGCTCGCGCCGCAGCAGTCCCTCGTGGACGAGCAGCGCCAGCGCCTCACGCACGGTGGGGCGGGCCACGCCGTACCGGGCGGACAGCTCCTGCTCGGGCAGCGCGGCCCCCGGCTCGATGTCCCCGGACAGCACCCGCTCGCGCAGCGCGGCGGCGAGCGCCTCGACGGTGGAGACGGGCCTCAGGGTGGTCACGGGGCCGAGCCTAGTGGCGACTTCCCGCCGCCGCCCGTTCCGTGCCGGGTGCGACGGCTTCCGGGCCCCGCGCCCTGGCGGGCAGCGCCACCACGACCAGCCCCAGGGCGAGCAGCACCAGACCGGCCCACGAGACGGGGGACAGATGCTCGCGCAGCGCCACGACGCCCAGCACGGCCGCGACGGCCGGCTCGGCCAGCGCGAGCGTGGCCGCCGTGGCCACGGGGGTCGTGCGCAGTCCCCGGCCGTACAGGAGATAGGCCAGCCCCGTGGTGGCGCAGCCGAGGTAGAGCGCGGTCAGCAGGCCGCCCGGGCGCGCGAGCCAGGCCGGTCCGGTCAGGGCGAGGACCGGCAGCATGAGCACGGCCGCGCCACCGAACAGAACGCCCATGACGATCCCCGACTCCATGCCCCTGCCGATGGCCCTGGCCGCGACGACCGCGTAGAAGGCGTACAGGAGGCCGCCGAGGAGGGCGAGCGCGACGCCTCCCGCGTCCACGCCACCCGTTCCCCTCCCGCCGGTGACGAGCACCGCGCATCCGGCGACGGCGGCGGCCGTGGCGAGCGCCCAGCGCCCGCTCGGCCGCTCGTGTCCGACGATCCAGGACAGGAGCCCGGTGAAGACCGGGCCGCTGCCGATGGCCACCACCGTGCCGATCGCCACGCCCGTCCTGCCCACCGCGGCGAAGAAGCACAGCTGGTAGGCCGCGACCGCGGCGGCTCCCAGGACCAGCGGCCAGCGCGCCGGAACGTTCCCCTTGGGGGTGCGTCGGTGCGTGACCAGCGCCAACGCGCCCAGCAGGGCCCCGCCGAGCACGAGGCGGGCCGCGGCCAGCGAGACGGAGCCGGCGGAGGCGAGGGTGCCCACGGTCCCCGCGGTCCCCCACAGGACGGCCGCCGCGACCACCGCGAGCGGGCCCGATCTGGAGTTCATGGAAGGATTGTCTGACAACTAGACAGCGATCAGCAAGAGCTTTCCTCCGTAACGTCGAGACTGTCCTGATATGGGGCTGTGGCCCAAGTCGTTAGGAACGATCCCTGGTACCAGAGGCTCACGGATTGCTAGGGTTTCGCCACTGTTAACACATGTGTAACCGACGGGCGGGTCTGATGGCTGGTCGGAAACGATCCATCCGCTTCAAGATATTCGCAATCCTGCTGGTGCCTTTGACCGCCCTGGTGGTGATCTGGGGGTTCGCCGCCAAGCTGACCATCGAGCAGGGGCAGCAGCTCCTGCGCATCCAGAAGGTCTACGACAACATCGTCTATCCCGTCAGTGAGGCCATCAACGAGCTGCAGAGCGAGCGGTTCGTGTCGGTGAGCTACCTCGCCTGGCGCACCTCGACGCTGCGCACCGACCTTCAGGGGCAGCGCCGCAAGACCGACGCAACCGCGGTCCTGCTGACCCGTCTGTCGGAGCAGGCCCGGGACGAGACGCCTTCCGCCATGTGGGACCGGGTCCAGGACCTGATCCGGCAGATGGACCGGCTCGACGTCCTGCGCGGCCAGGTCGACGACCAGCGGCTCACCCGCCTCGACGTGATCGAGGAGTACAGCTCGGTCGTCGAGACCGCCCACCAGGTCTACGACCGGCTGATGATCTCCCCGGACATCGACATCATCGAGCAGACCAAGGCGCTCATCCTGATCACCCGCAGCCGCGAGCTGGTGAGCCAGCAGTCCGCGCTCGTGCTGGGCGCGCAGGCGTCCGGGCGGATGACGCAGGACGAGCGGGACGCCTTCTCCGGGATGGTCGGCAAGCGCCGCCTGCTCTACCAGCTCGGCACGAGCCAGCTCGACGCCGGCCTGCTCAAGCAGTACGGCACGCTGAACTCCACCCCGATCTACACGTCGTTCGTCTCCCTGGAGGACGACGTGATCGCCAGGGTGCGGCCGGGCCAGCCGCTCCCGCCGGAGGCGATCGCCTGGCCGACGACGGCCCAGGCCCTGACCCGCCAGCTCACCGAGACGACCAACGTGGCCGCCGACGCCACCGCCGCCCGCGCCGTGCCGCTGGCGCAGAGCGTGCTCTGGGACATCGGCATCGTCGGCGGGCTCGGCCTCGCGGCCGTGCTCGCGACCGCGTTCATCTCCTTCCGGTTCGCCCGTACGGTGACCGGCGAGCTGAGCGTCCTGCACCGGGCCGCGGCCGACCTGGCCGGGCGGCGGCTGCCCGACCTCGTACGGCGGCTGCGGCGCGGCGAGGACGTCGACGTGGCGACCGAGACGCCGCCGATGGCCCAGGCCAGCGACACCGTCGAGATCGAGAACGTCGGCCGCGCCTTCACCTCGGTGCAGCACACCGCGATCGAGGCGGCCGTCGGCCAGGCCGAGCTGCGCAAGGGCGTCAACAAGGTCTTCCTGAACCTGGCCCGGCGCAGCCAGTCGCTGCTGCAGCGCCAGCTCGGCATGCTGGACGGCCTGGAGAAGGAGATCACCGACCCCGACCTGCTGGAACGGCTGTTCGGCGTCGACCACCTCACCACCCGCATGCGCCGCCACGCGGAGGGCCTGATCATCCTGTCCGGCGCCGTGCCCGGCCGCGGCTGGCGCAACCCGGTCCGGCTGTACGACGTGGCCCGCGCCGCCACCGAGGAGGTGGAGGACTACCTGCGGGTGGACGTGAACATGCCGCACGGGTACTCGCTCGCGGGCAGCAGCGTCACCGACGTCGTCCACCTGCTCGCCGAGCTGATCGAGAACGCCACGGTCTTCTCCCCGCCGCAGACCCGCGTGCAGGTCAGGGGGGAGATGGTCGCCCGGGGCTTCGCCATCGAGGTCGAGGACCGCGGGCTCGGCATCCCCCCGGAGGAGCTGGCGCACCTCAACGCGCGGCTCGCCGACCCGCCGGAGTTCGACCTGGCCGACAGCGACAGGCTCGGGCTGTTCGTCGTCGGACTGCTGGCCCGGCGGCACAACATCCGCGTCTCCCTGCGCACCTCGCCGTACGGCGGGACGAGCGCCGTGCTCCTGCTCCCGCAGGAGATCGTGGTGGAGAACGAGACGAGGGAACCGGCGGTCGAGCGCCTCGCCCAGCCGGAGGCTTCGCCCCCAGCCCTGGCCCTCACGCCGCCTATCGGCGGCGGCGCCCAGGACTCCCTGCCCCGCCGGGTGCGGCAGGCCAACCTGGCGCCGCAGCTCAAGGAGGAGCGGAGCGACCTGTTCTCCTCCTTCCAGGCGGGCTGGCAACGCGCTCAGGAGGACTCGTGACAGAGCACGAGGACGGGCCGCTGCTGCGCCCCTACACGCTCACCCGTGGCCGTACGCGCCCGAGCGGGCCGGACTTCGACCTGATGTCCATCATCAGGACGGCTCCCGCGGCGTACAGCGGGATCTCCGGGCTGGCCCCCGAGCACTGGCGGATCCTGCAGCTGTGCCGGGTCCCCCTTTCCGTGGCCGACCTGGCCTCGGAGCTCGGCCTGTCGCTGAACGTCGTGCGCATCCTGCTGGGCGACCTGCGCGACCAGGGGCTGATCAGCGCGCGGCCGCAGGCCACGGTCGCCCAGCTGCCCGAGGAACGCATCCTCCGCGAGGTGATCCAGGGACTCCAGGCGCTGTGAGGCGTCAGGAGTCCGCCTCGCGGGACGTCGCTCTTTCTAGGAGTCCGCTTCGCAGGACTCCAGAAGCCGCTGCACGTGCCAGCGGGCCGGTGTCGTGAGCTCGTCGACATAGCGGTCCAGCATGGCCGCGCACGCGACCGCGTCGGCGGTCTCGACGGACGGCAGGACCAGGATCTCCTCCTCGCCGTCCAGCACGAGGCCGCCCCGCACGCTGAACGTCTCCTCGCCGACCGCGACGGCGGTCTCGAACACGAGGTCGTGCCCCGGGAGCGCCAGCGCGGCGCCGAGCCGTACGGCGGGCCCGGCCAGGTCCGAGACGGGCTCGACGCGGACGTGGGGGAAGAAGTCGCGGGAGACGGACCGTCCCATCTCGCTGAACCGCGCCGCCGTTCGCATCAACGCTTCCAGGAGTTCGGCGGCACCCTGACTGTTGGCGTCCACCCCCGCAGGGTAGATCACGGAAAGTTGCGGTTTGGCCAAATATTTAGGTTGGACCGGAGATTTCGCCGAAAAGGGCGGTCTCAGCGGAAGGCGAAGCACTCCACCTCGGCCCGCCGGCGGGTCAGCCCGCCGCCCACCGACTCCTCGACGCAGGAGCGCTGCGCGGCGTTGAGTTCGAGCACTCCGCAGACGCTGACCCCGGAGTACGTGCGGCAGTCGAGGTTCGGGTTGAACGCGCCCACCATGTACTGCTCGCGCACCTGCGTGCGGCAGCGGTGCCGCTCCTCCGGCGTCTTCGGGTAGCGGCATTGGCCGACGAGGATGTCGTACTGCTTCTGGCTCACCTCCTGCCGCTTCACGCCCCCTTTGGGCGGCGCGGGCGCCTGCGGCGGGCTCCCGGCCCACGGGCCGGTCCTCGGGTGGCCGCCGGTCCCGGCGGCCACCGACGCGACTGCGGCGACCGTGCCGAGCATGGTCATCGCAGCGAGCACGGCGACAGCGACGATCTTTCTCATGGCGATCCTCCCGAGCAGGAACGTACCCACGGGCGAACGGCCGCCCCCCGCGCCGCGCCGGGCCCGCATGGACGGTCGTGACCTTGTGTCATGCCGACGTCGACGCGAGCAATACGAGGAGTAAATACACCATTGCGAAGTGTGACGCCAGACGATCAAGGGTAGGTGTGGCCACGGAACCGACGGGGACGGCGCCGGCGCCATTCACACCCGATTCTCGGTTCGAAATCCGGTCATTTTCGACACAACGGAGCTTTTACGTGCGATTTGTTCACGCAATCACGACAGGCGCGCTGGTCCTCACCGGCCTCACGGTCACCGGCGCGGGCGCGACCGCGCTGGCCGACGCGGGCCCGCAGACCACGTCCCACGCCGTCGTCGACGGCTACCAGGTCGTGACGCTGCCCAACGCGAACGTGCCGAACTTCACCCGGCGCACCGTGTACTGCCCGGCGGGCAAGCGCGCCGTGGGCGGCGGCGGCGAGGCGCAGGGCAGCGACGCGGTCCTCGTGGGCAGCTTCCCCACCGCGGACGGCACCGGATGGATCGCGCTCGGCCGGCAGAACTACTACAACACCGTCGGCATCAGCGTCTACGCCATCTGCGCCAACGCCTGATCGGATCACACACCGCGCTTCACGCGAATCACATCACGTGAATCACCTCGCGGGGGGAACGGGGAGGCCCCGCTCCCTCCGCGTCCGCGTCCGGGCCCGTACGGCGGCGCGTACGGCGACGACCAGGACCACCGTGCAGAGCAGGACCGCGAGCAGCACCGCGATGCCGTAGTCGTCGGGCACGCCTGCGCTCCAGCCGAGGAACGGCAGGCACACGGCGGCGAACGCGGCGGGCGCGGCGAGCAGGAGGCCGGTCCACCTCGGCCGCGACCACAGCCAGACGGCGAGTACGCCGGCCGCGCCGGCCGCGAACATGGGCACGAAGAGCGCGAGGGAAACGAGGCCGGCCGGCCCGTCCGCGGTCACGACCAGCAGGACGCTCGTCCACATGGCGGCGGCGCAGATCCCGAACCGGACCGGCCGCCTGCGCGCCCCCGCCGTGGTGCCGAGGGCCGCCAGCAGGGCCGCGAGCGCCACGAGAACGGCGACCCCCACCTCGGTGCCGATCCGCTCCCCCGGGGACGCGAGGGGAGCGGCGGCGGACTCCGACAGCGGTGCCCTCTCCGCGTCGTACTCGGGGAAGCCCAGCCGCCGCCACCGTCCCGACACGTCGCGCAGGACGACTCCGTCGGTCCCGTTCGCCACGGCCACGACGTGGCCACCGGGCACCGCCTGGACGGCGACGGCCACGGAGACGGCCCGGTCGCTGTGCTCGCCGAAGGGGTCGGGATTCTCGTAGGCCCGATCGAGCCAGTCCTGCCTGCCTCTGGAGATCTCCCAGGCGACCGTCCAGGTCGCTCCCCCGTCCGTGGTCTGCTCGACCCTGAGCCGGCCCGGCGTGACCCGGTAACAGCGCCGCGGCTCGGCGGGCACGCACGCCCGGGTCGCCGGAGACGGAAACGGAGACGCAGACGGAGACGGCGAGCCCTTCCACTCGTGCCAGGACCTCCCGGCGTCGCCGGTGGCGATCACGGCGCCGTCAGGAGCCACGGCCACCACGATCTCCCCCTGACGCACCTCGACCGCCCGAGCCGACGACGAGGCGGGCACCGCGCTGGTAGCGGTCACGGCGAAGACCGCGACGGGCAGCACCACCAGCGCGCGGGCCCGCCGGAGGTCCCGTGCCGCGGGACGAGCCGCGCGCCGCCACACCAGCCACGCGACGGCCAGTGCCGGGAGGGCGAGCAGGTCGCTGGGGTCGGCCACCACCCGCGAGGGCGGCACGAGCACCGCCCACACCCGGGTCGCCGTCTCCGCGCCGATCCCTGTCGTCTTCATCCAGGCGAACAGCGTCCCGGTCAGCGCGATCGCCGCCGCGGCCGTGCGGTCGCCCGGCGGGACACGTCCCGTGATCCGGGCCGCGTACGCGGCGAGCAGCGCAAGCAGCGGGGGCGCGACGAGCATGCCGACGAGGTCGCTGAGCTTGCCGGTGACCACGCCCGGCCACAGGATTTTCAGCACCCGGTCGTTGACGATCAGCACGGCGAGCGCCGCGACGGTCACCGGATGGCCGAGCCAGGCCGCCTGCACGCCGATTCGAGCGCCCTGCGTGGCTCCCGTGGCCATCTTCGGGTGATTGCGGTCGATCTGGAGACGATCGCACATCCGCCGATCGTAGATCGCTCTTCACCGGCGCGGCGGTCGCTTCCCTGGACGAGCACACCCCGGGCGTCAAGCGCCGGCCGAGCGCCGCGACGCGCTACGAGAGGTTGACGGGCGACGGCGCCGGGCTCGCGGCCGTTTCCCTCCTGAGGAAGGGGGAGGAGGTCCCGCCCAGCGCCAGGCGAGCCGGCAACCCCGTCGTCCAACTCTGACGCCCGGTGCGCGCCAGCCCGCTCACGGTCAGCGTCCCGTCACACGGCCACTCGCCCGCCCGCTCGCCCGACCGGTCCCACACGGCCAGCGGGCCGTCCAGGCGCGCGGTGAGCAGATACTGCAGCGGGGTGCGCGGCAGGAACAGGTCGACGTCGGGAGTCCCGCGCCGTACGGCCCGGGGCAGCAGCGGCTCGCGCAGCCGCACCAGCGTGGCGGGCTCGGCACGCTCGACCAGCGCGCGGATGTCGGGAGCGGACAGGTTCGCCACCTCCCGGGCCATCGAGACGTTCCTGACCAGCACCCGCACCGGTCCGGACGCGCCGTCCATGCGGGCCAGCGCCTGCTCGGATCTCGCGTCGCAGACGACCTGGTCGGCGAACAGGTCGTGCAGGCCGGCCACTCCCCCGGCCTCGATCGCCGCGACGGCCGCCGCCAGCGCGTCCGCACCCGTGGCCGCCTCCCACCGCAGGGCGGGGCCGCAGGCCGCGCAGCCCGTCGCGACGGACGCGGATCTGCGGACGTCCGGCTCCCGGCTCTCCCGTCCGCAGTCCTCGCACAGGACGGCGGAGGGCGCCTCGGCCGCGGGCGGGCGGCAGTCGTCGCAGCAGACGAGCGGATACGCGTACCTGCGGCCGGCCCGGTCGAACAGCTCACGCACGCAGGCCGAACAGAGCCCCCGCTCACTTCGCCGAGCGCCGGGGGAAGCCGAGATGACCATGGAGGCGGCACTGCCCCCGGCCGGCCCCTCTAATCACAGCGATCACATGATTCTCAGGAGTGCCTCACCTGCGGTCATGCCGTACGGGCCTGCTCAGCCGTCGGCGAGGGCGCGCAGGGACGGGCGGAGCGTCTCGGCGATCCGTTCGGGAGAGGCGCCGCGCAGGGCCGTGAGGCCGAGCAGTTGATGGGCGATCGTCACGCCCAGCATCGTGCTGACCATCAGGGCCGCCCGCAGCTCGGCGTCACCGGAACCGATCGCGTCCGCCAGTTGCGCCACCTGGCCGTCGAGCTTGCCGCGCACCTCCTCGGCCGCGTCGGGGTGGGTGAGCATGGAGCGCATCATCGCCAGCGTCGCCTGCGGCAGCGGCCCCATCTTCATGCCGATCCTGCCCAGCAGTTCCTCGACCGGCTCCAGCTCGCCGTCCAGCGGCGGGATCGACGGGATCCGCACGGCCTGCTCGAACAGCTCCTGCTTCGACCCGAAGTACTGCATGACCAGGGCCGGATCGACCTCCGCGGCCGCCGCCACGGCCCGGATCGTCGTGCGCTGGAAGCCGCGCTCGGCGAAGATCGCCCGCGCGGCGGACAGGATGCGCTCCTCGGTGCGGCGCCGGCGCTCTGCCCGGCTCGTCGGCGTCCCCTCCACGTGACGACTCTACCGGTGTTGACCACATCGGCCCGTTCGCTCTACATTCGTTGAGTCAACGACTGTTGAGCGAAATGCTTTCGAATGATCGGAGCGAACGGATGCAGCTCACCCCGCGCGAGGTCCTGGCCCGCTTTCACCGGGCGATGGTCGACAGGTCGGCCGACGACCTCGCCGACCTCTACGCCGCCGACGCCCTTCACACCTTCCCGTTCCGGGCGCCGCTGTTCCCCGCCCGGCTGGAGGGGCGGGAGGAGGTCCGCGCCCTCTACCGCGCGGCGTGGCGCGCGAGCCCCGTGCGGCTCGCCGAGATCCACGACGTCGTCGTCCACGAGGCGGCCGATCCCGAGGTCGTCACCGGGGAGTGGGAGGGCACCGGCACGGTCGAACCGGACGGCCGGCCGTTCCGGGCCACGGGCCTGCTGACCCTGCGCGTACGGAACGGCGAGATCGTGGAGACGCGCGACTACATGGACGTGTTCGGCACCTACCACGCGATGGGCCGGCTGAAGGACGTCGTCGCCGCCGCGGAGAACGGCGCCGCGGAGAACGCCGCCGCCACGGCCTGATCGGGGTCGCGCGCCTGCCCGCCGGCGCGGCCACAATGGTGACCATGACGATCTCGGGGACGGTGGTCCGCCGGGCGGGAGCGGCGGACGCCGCGGCCCTCGTCCGCCTGCGCGCCGTGATGCTGGAGGACATGGGGGCGGAGGTCGGGGACGAGAGCGCGCCCTGGCGGGCATCGGCCGAGGCGTGGTTCGCCCGGCGGCTGCGCGATCCGGGGGACTTCGCCGCGTTCGTGGTGGACGACCCGGAGCTCGGCCTGGTGAGCTGCGCGGCGGGCACCTGCGACCCCCACGCCCCGGGGCCGACGAACCCGAGCGGCCTGCAGGGCCACGTCTTCAACATCTGCACCGACCGGCGGCGCCGCCGGCTCGGCCTCGCACGCGCCTGCCTCGACGCGCTGCTCGTCTGGTATCGCACCGAGACCGAGGTCCGGACGATCGACCTCAACGCCACGTCGTACGGGATCGAGCTGTACCAGTCCTTCGGGTTCGACGCGCCCCGCTATCCCGCGCTCCAGCTGCGGCTCGGCCCCCCACTCGGGCGCGGTTTCACGAGTCGCTAGCCGATGGAGAACGCCCGCAGCCGCGGCCTGCCGGCCACGCTCTCGGGCAGACGGCGTTCAATAAGCCATTTTTATCCTGATGGCGCTGGTCAGGACGGGCGTGGGAGAGCGGGGTTGGGTGTGAGGTGAGGCTCCCGGTAAGACAGCAGTCGACCAAGATCCGATGCCCCAACCGGGAGCCTCGTTGCTCTCTTACCCTGCCGCGATTCCCCTGTCGAACCGCACCCTTGCCCGCCAGGCCGAGCTCATCCGCGCCCACCGCGCCGAACGCCGCAGCCGGTGGCGGCGCCTGAACCCAGGGCAACAGGCCTTACTGGTGCTGGCCCACCTGCGCAACGGGGACACCTACACCCGCCTGGCCGCCGGCTTCTCCATCGGCACCACTACCGCCTGGCGGTACGTGCGCGAGTCGGTCGACCTGCTCGCCGCCCTGGCCGACGATGTCCACGCCGCCGCGACCCGGGCCTCCCCGGCTGGCCTACACCATCCTCGACGGCACGCTCATCCCGATCGACCGTGTCGCCGACCAGAAGCCGTACTACTCCGGCAAGCACAAGCGCCACGGGATTAACATCCAGGTCCTCGCCGATCCCGCCGGCCGCCTGGTCTGGGCCTCTCCTGCTCTTCCCGGGGCGGTGCACGACCTGACCGCAGCCCGCATCGTGGGCCTGATCGACGCACTACGGCCAACGGCGTGCTGACCTTCGCCGACAAGGGCTACCAAGGCGCAGGTGGCACGGTCCGCACCCCGTTCAAGCGCCACTGGCACCGGCCCCGGCTGTCACGCGGGCAGAAGGACGTCAACCGTGCCCACGCCCGTATCCAAGCCCTCGGCGAACGCGCCATCGCGACCCTGAAGACGTGGAAGGTCCTGGCCAAGCTCCGCTGCTGTCCTCGCCGGGCCACCGCGATCGTGCAGGCCATCCTCGTCCTGCACGCCGTCGAAGCCGACCCCTGCTCAGGATTGAAGGGCTCAATGGACCAGCTGAAATTGCGATATCCGAGTTGACCTGCCAGTCGTCATTGAGCGCCTTACGGGGACTCCGCTCGGCCGACCCGCGTGCCGCCCATCATGGCGTCTGCTGGTCGCGGCGGGTCTGCTTCTTCTCGCGGATGACCGCGTGGGCGTCGGCGACGGGGCCTAGGTGAGCGAGCTTGTCGGGATTGACGATCGAGCGGATGGTCTGGATGCGTCCGTCCAGGATGTCGAGCGTCCAGACGTTGAAGATGTGACCGTCTCGGTCGCGGATGATCGCACCCGGCTGGCCGTTCACCTCGTGCGCCTCCAGCACCGCGCCGATCTGGGCGAACGGCGGGACGGCGACGGACAGCACCCGGGCGATCTTCGCGACGCCGAAGAGGGGGATCGTACTCCCGATCTTGCCGGCGCCGTCGTTGACCAGCTGGACGTCGGCGGCCAGCAGTTCCTGCAGCCCTGTGACGTCCCCCTCCCTCATCGCATGGAAGAACCGCCCGGCGAGCTGCTCGCGGGCCCGGCGATCCGCCTCGAAGCGGGGCCGGCCCGCGTCCATGTGACGGCGTGCCTGCACCGCGAGCTGGCGGCAGGCCGCCTCCGACCGCTCCACCGCGGCGGCGATCTCCCGGTAGCTGAAGGCGAACACCTCGCGGAGCACGAAGACCGCACGCTCGAGCGGGCTGAGCCGCTCCAGCAGGATCAGCGCCGCCATCAACAACGAGTCGGACAGCTCCGCCGACCGCTCCGGGTCCTGGTAGGGGTCGGTCAGCAGCGGTTCGGGGAACCATGGCCCGACGTAAGCCTCGCGCCGGACGCGGGCCGAGCGCAGCACGTCGATCGAGATCCGCGTCACCGTGGCCGACAGGAAGGCCTTGGGTGACTCGGGCTGGGCCGGGGAACCTTCGTAGCGCAGCCAGGCCTCCTGGACGGCGTCCTCGGCCTCGCTCACGCTGCCCAGGATGCGGTAGGCGATAGCGAAAAGCAGCGGCCTCAGTTCCTGGAAGTCCTCGACGCGAGTCACGCCGACCATTGATATCACCACTCAGGATAAAGGTGACATGGTGTCGCAGATCACACTCGGGCGATCTCACATCTCTGCCGGGCTATCTCGTCCAGGGGGTTGTAACGGCTGAAAGCGGCAACAAGGAGCACACCATGCAGAAGGTTTGGTTCGTCACCGGCTCGTCCCGCGGCCTGGGCCGCAACTTCGTGGAGGCCGCTCTGGCGCGCGGCGACAAGGTCGCCGCCACCGCCCGGAACACCGCGAGCCTGCGGGCGCTGGCCGACACCTATGGAGACGCGGTGCTTCCACTGGAGATGGACGTGACCGACAGGGCCACCGTCTTCGAGAGCGTGAAGCGCGCCAAGGAGCACTTCGGCCGGCTCGACGTCATCGTGAACAACGCCGGCTACGCCCAGGTCGGCGCGGTCGAAGAACTTACAGAACAGGAACTGCGCGACCAGCTCGAGACCAATCTGTTCGGCGCGGTGTGGGTGGTCCAGGCCGCGCTGCCGTACCTGCGCGAGCAGCGCTCGGGGCACATCATCCAGCTTTCCTCGGCCGCCGGGGTCATCGCGATGCCGCTCGGCGGCGCGTACCACGCCTCTAAGTGGGCCCTGGAGGGCCTGAACGAGGCGCTCGCCGGCGAGGTCGCCGAGTTCGGCGTCAAGGTGACCATCATCGAGCCCGGCGGCTTCGCCACCCGGGACGGCAACAACCCCGACCCGCTCGCCAACGGCTACATGGCCAAGCCCGACCCGGCCTACGACGGTCTCCGTCAGCACCTCGGGGCGATGGCAGGGAAGATGCCCGCAGGCGACCCGGCCGCCGCGGCGCAGGCACTGCTGAAGCTCGTGGACTCCGCCAACCCGCCGGTGCGGGTGCTGTTCGGCAAGGGCTTCCACCCACTGATCGAGCGGGCCTACGCCGACCGGCTCAAGACCTGGGCCGACTGGCAGGACCTCTCGATCGAGGCACACGGCAACCTTGAAGCCCGCTGACTCAGGTGAGAGGCCGCGTAACCGGCGAGCGGCGCCCAGGTCGCCCAGGCCACCTGGGCGTCCGGGCGATCCGCTCGGCCGGTGAGCCGGATTGTCCAGACGGAGTTGGGGCCTGCTCCCACGTGGGCGGGATGATCGGGCTTCCACCTCAGTCGCTTACGACCCCTCCGCCCGGCACGGCGATCACCCCGGAGTCCGGTGCCACGCATGACCTGACCGCGGTACGCGCGACCGTCCTGATCGACGCGCTGACCGCCGCAGGGGGTAAGAACCTTTGCCGGCAAGGGATATCGAGGCGCGGGCTGTAGCATGCGCACGCCGTTCGAAGGCCATCGGCTACGACTGCCGCTGTCGCGCCATCAGCGCTCGGTCAAACGCGCGCAAGCTCCCACCCGCGCCTGCGGGGAACGCGCCGTGGCCACCTTGTAGACCTGGAAGATCCTGACCCGGCCGCGCTGCCGCCCGCAGCGCGCCACCACGATCATGCAACCATCCTTGTCCTGCAGCTCATCGAAGAAGGCCGCTACTCAGGATGAAAAGCGCTCAATGCAACAACCCCGCGTGGCGGGCCTCGTAGGTGAGCCGGTCGCGGTGATCGGGATGCGCTATCGCGATCAGCGCGGCCGCGCGCTGGGAGATGCTCCGACCCCTCAGCTCAGCGATGCCGTATTCGGTGACGACGTGGTCGATGGTGTTCTTCAGCGTGGTGACCGGGGTGGCGCGGCCGAGCTGGACCTTGATTCTGCTGGTGCCGTCGCCGGTGGCCGCGTGGGTGACGAGGAACGCCCGCCCGCCGTCGGAGTACATGGCGCCGCGGGCGAAGTCGGCCTGCCCTCCCGAGCCCGACCAGTAACGGCCCGCGATGGTCTCGCTGGCCGCCTGGCCCATGAGGTCGACCTCACTGGTGGCGTTGATCGACATCATGGCGGGTTCGCGGGCCACCACTCGTGGATCGTTGACCCAGTCGACCGGCAGCATGGCCACCGACGCGTTGCCGTCGAGCCAGTCGAAGAATCGCCGGGTGCCGATGCAGAAGGTGGCGACATGCCTGTTGCGATGGAGCTTCTTGCGCGCGCCGGTGATGACGCCTTGTTCCGCCAGGTGCATGACGCCGTCGGACATCGCCTCGGTGTGCACGCCCAGATCGCGGTGCCCCGCCAGCTCGGCCAGCAGCGCGTCGGGGATGCGGCCGACGCCGATCTGCAGGCATGCCCCGTCCGGCACCCGCTCGGCGACCAGTTCCGCGATACGCGTGTCCCGGTCGTCGGGCACGGCCGGCATCGTCTCCTGCAGGGGGTAGTCGGCGACGCACCAGCCGGCGACCTGGCTGACGTGGATCTGGTTCTGTCCGAAAGTGCGCGGCATTCGCGGGTTGGCCTCCAGGAAGAACGGCACCTCGCCGATGAGCGCGGCCGCGTAGTCGGCATTGGTGCCCAGGCTGAAGTAGCCGTGCTCGTCGGGCATGGTCGACGCGGCCAGGACCAGGGAATGCCGGGTGTACTCGCGTAGCAGCAGGGGCACCTCGCTGAAGTGCGCCGGGACGAGCTCACACGTGCCGTTCCAGTACGCCTGCCGGCATCCCGGCCCCAGGTAGTAGCTGACATGGGTCAGCCGCCCTGGGTATTTGCCGTTGATATAGGGGCGTTCGCGGGCGGGATCCATCTGATGGATCCGAACACCGGTCAAGCGGTCGGCGTGGGCCTCAAGAGCATCGATGACGGTGTGCGGTTCGCCGTTGCGGATCGGCACGATCAGGTCCGCGCCGTCTCGCACCAGGTCCAGCACGTCGGTCGGTGCGTTCATGACACCTCCTGGTGGACCGCGACTGCTGTCGCGCCCCCGATCCGGCGGTCGGGCGTCTTCCTCACTTCCCTGCTTCAGCAACCGGCGGGCAGCCTCCAGCCGCGGCACGCACGGGCGGCCGCCGCCCTGCCGAACCGCATCGGCCTCCTTCCCAGTCTGCTACCCAACGCGGTCACGCCCGGCCACATCAGAGCGGCCCCCTAGGCGCGCAGCGGGGCTTGATCTGGCAGACGCGACCTAGAGGTCGAGCCGGTAGCGGACGGTCCGGTGCGTCGGCACGTAGCCGAGTGCGTCGTTGATGCCCCGCATGTACGTGTTGCCGTCGGCGGTGTCGGCGAGCAGCCCCCCGAGGTCCGGGTGGCGTTCGCGGACCAGCCGGATCATCTCGGCCTTCATCCGGCGGCCGAGGCCGCGCCCGCGGTGCTCGGGAAGGACGCCGGTGCCGTAGTGCTGCCCGTCGCCCGTGCCGTCGCCGGGGACCACCAGCTCGGTGAAGCCCGCGATCGTCCCACGGTCCGCGTCGACCGCCGCGACGGTGTGCAGGAGCTCGCCGCGCCGGGCGATCGCCTCGGCGGCGCCCCTGACCCGGGCGACGTCCCAGGGCGTCGGCCTGTAGTCGAGCCCGTCCATCGGCATGTCGTCCATGGCACGGCGGGACGCGGCGAACGTCTCGGCCAGTTCGTCCGGGACGACGCCCTCCCAGGAGACCAGCCGATATCCCGGATGCGGCTCCGCGAGGGCGGCGGCGAGGACGGCGGTGTCCACACCGGCCAGTGCCAGGCGGGTGAACGTCAGGCCCAGTGCCGGGCGGAACCCCCGCGCGGCCAGGAACGCTTCTCCGGGGGCGCCGGCCTCCGCCTCCGCGGTGACGCACCGCCGGCCCTCCTCACGCGCCGCCGCCAGGGCCGCGGCGAGCAGGCGCGATCCCACCCCGGCGCGGCGCTCGGCCGGGTGGACGTGCAGGTCGAGCTCGGCGAGATGCTCGTGGCCTGCGGCGGTGAACAGGCGCAGGTACGCCGATCCTGCGGGTACGCCGTCAGGCCGGGAGGCCAGCCAGGCCAGACGGTGACTCGAGGCGCCGGTCTGCGGATCGACCAGAGGGGTCAACTGAAAAGACATGGGCGCACACCGTAGCCAGCGGTGCGCTCACGGATCAACGGGATTTACCGGAACTCCTGCGCGGGCAGGGCCGACAGGACCCGCAACACCCGCACGAACGCCTCCCTGTCGTCGTCGGACAGCCGCGACAGAAGCCGCTCCTCCATCCGGCGGATGCCCACCTGGGCCGCGTCCCGCAGGCGCCGACCCTCCGGCGTGATGGACAGGAGCCGGACGCGGCGGTCGGCCGGGTCCGGGCTCCGCTCGATCAGCCCTCTGCGCTGGAGGTCGTCCAGGACGCGGATGATGCGCGTCTTGTCCGCGCCGATCGACTCCGCCAGTGCGGCCTGCGTGCGCACCGGCCGCTCGTCCAGGCCCAGAAGCACGGAGTACGCCCACATCGACAGGCCGTGCTCCCGCAGGATCGGCGTCTCGGCGGCCATCAGCGCCCTGGTCAGGGGGGCCGCCATCGCGGCGAGATCGGGGCGGTCGGGCATGCCCCACAGCTTAGACATTGACAGAAAATAAGCATAAGCATATCGTCTGCACTCGCCTACGAAAACTGGAGGAGAGATGGACATCCGGGAGCTGGACCGGCGCGCCGTGCGGGCGAGCGTCGAAGTGGTGGCAGAGGTGCGTCCCGGCGACCTGGAGCGGCCGACGCCCTGTGCGGGCTGGACCCTGGCCGACCTGCTCGCGCACATGACCGCCCAGCACCTCGGCTTCGCCGCCGCGGCGGAGGGCCGCGGGGCCGACCTCGACGTGTGGCGGGAGCGGCCCGCCCCCGACCCCGTCTGGGCCTACGCCGCGGCGGCCGAGCGCGTCACCGCCGCGTTCGCGGCCGAGGGGATGCTCGACCGCGGGTTCGTCCTCCCCCAAGTGGGGGTGGACGCGCCGTTCCCGGCCGTGCACGCCATCGGCTTCCACTTCATCGACTATCTGGTCCACGGGTGGGACGTCGCCCGCGCACTGGGGATCGCCTACGCTCCCGACCCCGACCTGGCCGAGGCCGCCTGGCCGATCGCCCTGGCGGTGCCGGACGGCGACCACCGCGAGAGGCCGGGCGCCGCCTTCGCGCCGAGCGTGCCGGCCGCCCCGGAGGCCTCCCGCTTCGACCAGATCCTCGCCCGTCTCGGCCGGACCCCCGCTCACGGGAGCAGCAGGCCCCAGTAAAGGGACCACGGGAGGAACACGGCGCCGCCGGCGAGCAGGAGCCCGAGACGGACCCGTTCGCCCCTCGTCCCGGCCCGCCGCCACGCCCGGACGGTCCGTACGGAGGCGGCCACCGTGGTCAGCGCCAGGGCCTGCAGGGCCAGCCAGACGACCGGACGCCCGAGCAGCACCGGCCCCGGCGCGGCCAGCTTGCCTCCGGTCATGAGCAGGTAGAACAGGAAGGCGAACGACCCGAGCACCGCCACCGGTCCGGCGGCGCTGAGCACACGCGGCGCGCCCGGCAGGGCCCTACGGGACCGCCCGCGCAGCCGGCGGACGAGGGCGGTCACCGGGTAGGCGGCGAACGCGGCGATCAGCAGCAGCATCACGGCCAGCTGCACCGGGGCCGACTCCCACGGCGCCGGACGGTCCACCGGCACGGTGGGCGTCGCCTGCTCGGGCGCGGGGCCCGAGGTGCTCGACAGCGGCGGCCGCCCCGAGACGACCTCCCGGACCCAGGTGCCGACGAGGTCGGCGTACCCGGGCGCGAGGGCGGGAAGCCGGGTGACGCCGCCGTCGGGCGTGAGGTGGGCGGCATGGTCCGCCCCGGGGAAGAACCGGAACGTGTAGTGCCGGTTGCCGCCCTTCTCCAGCGCCCGCGCGAAGATCGGCGGAGTCTCCTTCGGCGGCGTCAGCAGGTCGTGGACGCCCCAGATGGCGAGCACCGGCTGCCGCACGGCGGAGAGGGTCGGCTCGGGGTCGTACCAGGGCTCAGGGAACATGCCGCCGTCCGCGATCACCCGGTAGAGGTTCGGCTCGGCCCGGTCCACCAGCGATCCCGCGACCCGCGCCTTGCGCAGGCCCGCGGCGACGGCCCAGGTCTGCTGCCGCAGCGGCGCGAGCGCGTTGGCGCCGACGACCACGACGAACGCGACATCCCGCGAGCGGGAGGCCGCGAGGGGCGCGACCCATCCGCCCTCGCTGAGCCCCCAGACACCGACCTTCGCCGGGTCCACACCCGGCTGCGACCGCAGCGCGGCCACCGCGCCCAGCGCGTCGTCCGCGAGCGCCGAGTAGGACCGGTGGAAGGTCGAGTAGCCCTCCGACCTCTTGTCGTAGACGAGCACGGACATGCCCCTGCGGGCGAACTCCACGGCCTCGCCCATGAGTTTGGCGCGCGGCGTGCCGGTGCCCGCCCCGTGGACGAGCACCATGCCGGGCCGCCCGGGTGCCGCCTTCAGCGGCGACAGCACGGTGCCATGCAGAGTGAGGCGGCCGCCGCCGGGGAAGCTCACCTCCCTTCCGGTCAGGTCGGCGGGAACGGCGACCGCCTCTCCGGCGGCGGGGGACGGCGGGGCGGCGGAGGCGGCCGCCGCGGGGGCGGCCATCAGGGTGAGAACGAGGCCGAGGGCCAGGGCGATTCGACGCATAGTGCCGAAACTAGTCTGCAGAGAAGTCTCGGCAAAGGCTTCTCTGCAGATATCGTTCTGGAGGACTAGGGTGATCCTCATGAAGGACGAGGAGCCGTTCCTGCTCGACGATCCGGCCCGCCTCAAGGCGCTGGCCCACCCCATGCGGCGGCTCATCCTGCGCCACCTCAACATCCACGGGCCCGCGACCTCCACCACGATCGGCGAGCTGCTCGGCGCGAAGACCGGCACGACCAGCTACCACCTGCGCCAGCTCGAGAAATACGGCTTCATCGAGGAGATCCCCGAGCGTTCTGGCGGCCGGGAACGCTGGTGGCGCAGGACCGAGACCCCACGCGACATGCGCGCGCCGGCCCCCGCACAGCTCGCCCCCGAGGACCGCCCGGCGCTGGAGGAGTTCCACCGCGTCGGCTTCGAGGAGGATCGGGCGCTCCTGGAGCGCTTCCCCGAGGCCTACCGGCGCGATCCCGACTGGGCCAAGGGCTCGCGCGGGCTCGGCCGGATGACGAAGGAGGAGTTCGCCGAGTTCTTCGACGCCTACGTCGCGCTGCTGCTCAAGTACAGCCACCGGGCGCAGGACGCGCCGCCGGGCGCGCGGCCCCTCCACATACGGATGTTCGCCCTCCCCGCCGACGAGTCCTGAGTCCCCACGGACTCACACGGCCCAGCCTGTGAGCTGGGTTATCGTGAAAATGCTGCCGATGTCCGGGCGTCGCCATGCCGGTCACGGCGCAGGCGCACCATACGGCCGCTCTCGTCGGGGGAAGGGAACGTCCGATGTCCGAAGTGCTCCGTGCCGTGGACAAACTGAGACAGGCCATCAACCGCCATGACCTCGACGCCCTGGCGCAGTGCTTCGACGAGCGGGCCGTTCTGGTGGCCCCCGACGGCATCGCCGAGAACCGGGAGGAGATCGCCTCCTATTACGGCGAGTGGATGGATGCGTTCCCCAACATGATGATCACACCGCAATCGGTGACCATGTTCGGGGACACGGTGGCGGCGGAGTTCACGATCAGCGGTACGCACAAGGGGCCGCTGCTCGTCCCCGGCGGGGACGTGCTGGAGGGCACCGGGCGGTCCATCCTCGTGCGCTCGTGCAGCTTCTCCACCGTCGAGGACGGGCTGATCCTCAGCCATCGGCTCTTCTACGACCAACTGGAGATGGCGGCCCAGATCGGCGGCTGCCTCTGCTTCGGCGGCGGCTCGTAACGGGCCACCGCTCGGGAAGGCTCCAACCGGCCGCGAACTCGTTCCCCCTCATCGGGTGAAAGCGGGTAGCCGGATGGATGGAGCCCCCACGTGATCCCCGAAGCACCACCCGACCGCGTCGACGACGCCGAGCTGATCAGGCGGTCCCGGCGCGACCCCGAGGCCTTCGCGGACCTGTTCGACCGGCACGCCTCAGCGCTGCACCGGTACGTCGCCCGCCGTCTGGGCGCGTCCCTCGCCGACGACGTCGTCTCCGACACCTTCCTGACCGCCTTCCGCAAGCGCGAGCGCTACGACCTGACCCAGCCGGACGCGCGCCCCTGGCTGTACGGCATCGCCGCGAACCTCATCGGACGGCACCGCCGTACGGAGACCCGGTTCTACCGGGCGCTGGCGAGGACCGGGGTGGACGAGGTCGCCGAGCCGTACGCCGACCGGGTCGACCAGCGGGTGTCCGCGCAGGGCACGCAGCGCGGTCTGGCCGAGGCACTGGCCGGGCTGTCGGCGGGTGACCGGGACGTGCTGCTGCTCGTCGCCTGGGCCGACCTCACCTACGAGGAGATCTCCAGGGCCCTGGACATACCCGTCGGGACCGTGCGCTCGCGATTACACCGGGCGCGGACGAAGACCCGCGCGGCGCTCGGCGGCGGCAACCCCATCGCGACAAGTGAGGAGCCCCTCCATGGATGACCTGCGACTGCTCCGGGAGATGCGCGCGGAGGTGCCCGAGCCGGGCGCCGAGTGGCTGGTCTCCGCCAGGGCACGACTGCTGCGCCGCGTCCGCACCTGGCACCTCCCCCGGTTCGGCCGCCGGCTGCTGCTCGCCGGGGCGCTCGGCGGCGCCGCCTCCGTCGTGATCGCCACCCGGCGGGACGGGCCCGGCGTCGTCGCCCGGTCTCCGGTCGTACGGCTCGACTCCGCGACCGTGCTGCGGCAGGCGGCCGAGGTCGCCGAGTCGCGGCCGCGCCCGGCCGTGCCCCGGCCGGACCAGTGGCACTACACCAGGACGCTGGACAAGCAGGCCAACGACGCTCCCGGCTCCCCCGGCACGACGCAGGAAGGCTGGATCCGCTACGACGGGAAGCAGGCCGCCGGCTACGGAGAGGACGGCCGGATGCACGTCAGCGACGTGCCACCGGACCCCGGCGACGACGACCTGTCCCCCCAGCAGTACGACGCGAAGCTGCGCCGCCTCCCCACGGACCCGGACGACCTGCTGGCCCACGTCAGCGGCGACCGGCACTGGATCGACCTGCCGGTCGAGGAGGGTGTGAAGAAGAACGCCGAGCCCCCGGACGCGCGGGCCTTCCGCGTGATCTTCCTCTACCTCGAACGGCACGTGGTCATGCCGCCGAAGCTGGAGGGCGCGATGTTCCGGGCGCTGATGAAGATCCCCCGTGTCGTGGTCGAGAAGGACGTCGCGGACGCGGCCGGACGGCGCGGCCTGGGGATTCGCTTCGACTGGGGTGGCGATCCTGACGCCCTGAGCTACCACATCCTCGATCCCCGCACCTACCGCTACCTCGGCAGCCGCATGGTGTGGCTGCGCGACGAGTACATCCAGGGCGATTCCCGGCCCGCCTTCCGGGCGGGCTCGGTGTGGGCGACCGCCCTGCTGGCCTCCGGCATCGTGGACCGGCCCGGCCGGCGGCTCTGACCGCGCCGGAGCCGAACCGGGCCCTGCCGCGCGCTGAATATTTCACGGAATTCGGCGCCGACCGGCAGATCTCGTACGGCGTTTCCCGAGGTGCCGCACGATCCCGGCGGATTTGGCACGGAAAGGCATATTTCCACTTCCGCGGATCGTGTACATGAGCCGGGCGATTGCCGAGTCTGGGGAGCGTCGGCCCTCACGCGCGAACCGGAACGGGCGCCGGCACGCCAGAGCAGGTCACCTCACCCTGGAGACGATCGCCCATGCCCTTCGGCCACCATCGGTTCGTCCGCAGGATCCTGACGGCCGCCGCGGCGGTCGTCCCCATCGCAGCACTGGCCGTGGGGGGACCGGTCCTGGGCGCGGCGTCCGCCGACGCCGCCGTCACCTGTCAGGTGACCTACGCGAGCACCCAGTGGGGAACGAATTCGGGCGGCTTCACGGCCGGGATCACCGTCAGGAACACCGGCGATACGCTGACCGGCTGGAAACTGACGTTCACGTTCCCCGGCTCGCAGAAGCTCACGCAGGGCTGGTCGGCCCGGTGGACCCAGCTCGCCGACCACGTCACCGCCCAGAACGAGGCATGGAACGGCACGGTGGCGTCCGGCGGGTCCTTGCAGCTCGGATTCAACGGCACCTGGACCGGCAGCAACCCGCCGCCCACGGACTTCGCCTTCAACGGCGTGCCCTGCCAGGTCATCGTACCGGGCACGTCGCCGAGCCCGTCCGCAAGTCCCAGCACGAGCCCGTCCGCCAGTCCCAGCGCGAGCCCGTCGCCCGGTCCGCTGCGGATCGTCATCGAGCCCAAGACGGTCACCGTACCCGAGGGAGGCACGGCGAGCGTCCAGGTGTGGCTCAACCGCAGGCCCGAGGGCACGGTGCACATCGGCACCGGCAACGTGTCCGGCGACAAGGACCTGACGATCGTCACCAGCCCGACCTTCACCCCGGACGACTGGAACGTCCCGCAGCCCCTCACCGTGGCCGCCGCCGAGGACGACGACGCGGTGAACGGCAGCGCCACCTTCGACACGCGCAGCAGCCAGGCCACCGCGCCCAGCGCCGTGCTGTGGACCGCCACCGAGCAGGACGACGACATCGCGGGTCCGTCACCGAGCCCCAGCCCGAGCGTCACGCCGAGCCCGGGCGGGGACGTGCCGGTGGACAACCCGTTCATCGGCGCCAAGGGGTACGTCGACCCCGACTGGGCGGCCGACGTGGAGTCCTCCGCCGCGAAGGTGGACGACGCGACCGCGCAGAAGATGCGCGGCCTGGAGAAGACGCCCACCGCGGTCTGGCTGGACCGGATCGCGGACGTCGGCGGCGGCTCCGGGGTCGCCCGTACGCTGAAGGACCATCTCGACACGGCGGTCGAGCAGGGTGCCGGATACATCACGCTCGTCCTCCACGACCTGCCCGACCGGGACTGCCGGTCGCGCGTCTCCGACGCCGAGCTGCACGAGCAGGAGAACGGCCTCAGCCGCTACAAGGCGGAGTTCGTGGACCCCGTCGCCGCCCTCCTGGCCAGGCCCGAGTATCGGAACCTGCGCGTCGCGGCCGTCATCGAGCCGCGGGCCCTGATCGACCTCATCGTGGGAGGCGCCCTGGACACCTATCCGTGTGACCAGGCGGCGGGGTCGGGCGTGTACATGATGGGCATCCGCTACGCCCTCGACAAGCTGTCGCCCCTGCCCAACGTCTACACCTACCTGGACGCGGGCACCGCGGGATGGGCCGGCTGGGAGACGAACTTCACCGCGCTCGCGACCCTCATCACCGAGACCGTGCGCGGCACGACGGCGGGCCTGAACAGCCTCGACGGCGTCGCCACGAACGTCGCGGACTACGTCCCCCTCGAGGAGCCCTTCCTGACCGGCCCCGACCAGACCGTGGCCGGCCAGCCGATCAAGCAGAGCAGGTTCATCGACTGGAACCCCTACCTGAACGAACGGGACTACGCCGTCGCGATGCGGAGCGCCCTGATCGCGAAGGGCTTCCCCGGCTCGCTCGGCGTGGTCGTCGACACCTCACGCAACGGCTGGGGCGGACCGGCCCGGCCCACCGCGGCGAGCACCTCCCTCGACGTCAACACCTTCGTGGACCAGAGCCGCGTCGACCGGCGTCCTTCGCGGTCCGCCGAGTGCAACCAGAACGGCGCGGGGCTGGGGGCCCGGCCGGTGGCCGCGCCCGTTCCCGGCGTCGACGCCTACCAGTGGATCAAGCGGCCCGGCGAGTCGGACGGCGTCGGGGGACCGCTCCTGCCCGAGGGCTCCGATCGGCTGATCGACTACAGGTGCGATCCCAAGGGCTCCCTCACACCCTGGTCGAACGGTTTCCGGCCGACCGGCGCCCTCCCCGACGCGCCGCTGGCGGGCGACTGGCACCACGAGCAGTTCGTGATGCTGGTGAACAACGCCTACCCCGCTCTCTGAGCCCGCGGCGCGTCCTACCTGTCCACGCGTCCCAGGAGCACCTGCGCGTCCGCGCTGATCGGCGCCTGGGCCGAGGTGTCCACCTGTGAGGTGATGTCGATGCCGTTCCTGAGCTGACTCCACAGGCCGAGGACGGCCGCCGCCTGCGCGACGATGAGCGCGATCCCGCTGCCCGCCGTACCGAGCCGGTAGACGACGGCCACGGGGGTGAGCCGCGACGCGAGGCCGCCCGGGCGGGTCTGAAGGGTCCGCGCGTCCATGAGGACGGCGACGACGGTGAGCACCAGGAACAGCAGCAGCACCCGCACGAGCGAGCCGCGCACGGGGGCCTGGCCGATGACGTTGTTCAGCACGGCGTGGGCCCCCGTCGCCGCGGCGTACGCGAGGACCGGCACGACGCCCTTGAGATAGCCGCGCCTGCCGGGCAGGCGACGCCACAGCGCGCCCAGCACGAAGCCCGCCACCGGCCAGATCAGCAACCCGCCGATCAGGTCACCGGCCAGGCCGTAGAACCCGTTGGGATCGCCGAGCCGGTCGAGCCAGCCGTCGTGCCCCCGGCTGTCGGTGCTCCACGTGGCCCAGATCAGGAACACGGCGGCGGGCGCGCCCACGAAGGACGCGTACCGGGCGGCGAGCCGCGCGTTCGCCCACCACGACGCGCCGGGGCCGCGCGACAGCGCCACGTCGAGCGGGCTGAGCCCGTCCTCCCTGCCGGGATCGAGGCCGATCTCCACGCGGAGCCGGCGGATGCGGTCGACGACCGGCCCGATCTCCCTGGTGTGTTCCTCGTCGTCGACCTCCCCCGCCGCCCAGCGCCGCCGCAGCCCCTTCTCCCTCGCCTCCAGGTCCCGGCACTCGTCCACGATCATGGCGAGCCGGCGGCGCGACACGCCCGGGTCGGCGACCTCGGCCCGTCGCGTCAGCCGCAGCAGCAGGGGCAGCGCGGCCAGCCCCACGAGCCCGGCGAGCGGAAAGGGCATCCCCGCGTACGTGTTGAGCCACCTGATCGTGCCCACGACGAACAGGAACACCAGGAGCCACACGGTGGACGGCCCGACGGAGTCCGTACGCCGCCCGTGCAGGCGGAGCAGCAGCAGAAGCAGGAGCACCACCAGCGGCCACATCAGATAGGCGAGGCCGCGCAGCAGGAAATAGGGCGACGTCGCCTCGTCCGGCAGGCTGCCCGTGGTCCGCAGGCCGACGACGGCCGCGTGGGCCACGTAGGCGAGGGTCAGCAGCGCGAGGCCGGGGACGCTCCAGCACAGCAGAACGCGCACGGCCCGCGGCGTCCTGCCCCGCACACGGGCGGCCCGGACCGCGATCGCCCACGCCGCCCCGGTGAGCAGCAGCGCGGTGGCCACCGCCGACGCCGCCCACAGGGGATCCCATGGCGCGGAGTGAAGGGCTCGTGCGGCCAGGATCGCCAGGCTCCCGGCGACGGCGAGCACCGCGCCGGCGAGCAGGGGGACTCCCCGCCGGAGGCCGGTGCGCCACAGCCCCCACACCGCCACGCAGAGCGGCGCCCCCACCACGAGGATCGCCAGCGTGTCCAGCACACCGATCAGGGCGGCCAGGAACAACGTGCCGGTGAGCCCGCCCACGACCAGCATCGCCTCCGCCGCCGTGATCATTCCCAGGGCGCCGAGGGTGATCCGGATGAGGACGCGCTCGTCCCGGTCGGCCGAACGCCGATGGAGCAGCACGAGCAGCCCGGCCAGCAGCAGGTAGGGCAGCGTGAAGCCCAGACAGGTCGCGACCATGAGCACGTGCTGGCCCCGCAGTTCGCTCCAGCGCTGGAACGCCGCGCGCGGGGACAGCGGCAGAGCGACCTCGACCCGCGGCGGGGCGGCGCCGTCCCGCCAGACGTAGGTGCCGCCGGGGAGCACCTCCGACGGCAGGGGCGTCACCGTGCGCGCCCGGGACTCCGGCGTCTTGACGACCACGGTCCGCCAGCGTGCCCCGGTCAGTCCGGACGGCATGGCCCCGAGCCCGGGCAGCAGCGTGACCACCCGGGTCCCGCCGGACTCGCGGCTCGACCACAGCCCGGCGGATTCCCCGGCCCCCTGGACGCCGTACAGGTCAAGACGGGTCTCCCGCGTGCTCTGGACCACCACTTCCGCGCCGTCGGCCGACATCGTGACGCTCGGCGTGCCGCCGTCCGTGCCGCTGTCCGGGAGCAGGCAGCCGGCGGCGCTCCCGTCGCCGAGCAGGGCGGCGGCCCCCGGCCAGTCGCGGGGCACCCCGACCCGCGTCGTGCTCGTCATGACGGGGGTGTCGTGGCCGCGTTCCGCGACGGTCACGGACGTCTCCACCCAGGAGGAGCGGGGAGGCCCGAACCCGCAGACCAGGTCGTCGGCGAGCGCCGGGCGCGGGTTCAGTGCCAGCAGGCCGAGCACCGCCGCGATGAGGAGCGCGGCTGCACCGAGCAGCGCGATGGGCTTCGTTCCGGCATCCGTCGTCAGCCGCCGCACAACCGACCTCCCATACGCGATCGATCCCCCGAAGGATGAGTCGCATGGAAAGCGGCATTGGTTACGGATTCGGCTGCCACCCTGTCGTCAGGGGCCGGTCAGGCGGCGCTCACCCTTCGTCGTGATCACGTAGACCTGCCAGGTGTAGTAGGCGTAGTAGTTCCTGATGTCCCGCTTCATCTGGCGCGCGTGCAGCAGGACCGCGTCCACGTACGCCTGGGAGTGGTTGTAGGCGTACAGCGCGCGCCGGTAGTCGCCGGGCGCGCCCGACGCGCGGAGGTAGTTGGCCGCGGCGAGCAGGGCGTCACCGGTGTCGTCGATGTCGCCGCCCATGCCGTACGCCTTCCAGGTGCCCGGCATGAACTGCATCGGTCCCTTGGCGCCCACGTAGCTCGGCGAGCGCACCCGCCCGAACTTGGTCTCCACGAGCATCACCGCCGCGAGCACCTCCCACTCGACACCGAAGCGGCGCTCGGCGCGCCGGAAGTCGGCCAGCAGGGCGTCGGCGGGT
Organism: Microbispora sp. H10830; assembly: GCF_014161375.1. Lineage (NCBI taxonomy): Bacteria > Bacillati > Actinomycetota > Actinomycetes > Streptosporangiales > Streptosporangiaceae > Microbispora > Microbispora sp. H10830. Next base: position 704,037 of record NZ_JABBWX010000002.1, on the reverse strand, counting down.
TCCGGCGACTCGACCTTGATCTTGATCGGACCGCTGACGGGATGGGCGAGGGAGAGCAGGTCGCGGATGGCCGTCACGTTGTCCCGCGCCCGCGCGGCCATGTCCTTCGGCAGTTTTCCGTAGGTGCGGGACGCGACCGTGGGATTGCGGGCGAGATGGCGGTAGACGCGCTGCTCGTACAGGGACAGCAGGACCACCGGCTCGGGAGCCTCCCCCTTCGCGGGGTCGCCCGTACGCCTCCAGTCGTCGATCGCGTCACGCAGTCGCCCCGTCGTACGGGTGAGGGCGTCGGCCAGCCGCTTGGGGTCCTTGGGGATCGCCTCGTCCGGCGCGGGCAGGTCCTGTGCGGGCGGCTCCGGCGTAAGCCCCTCGGAACTCGCGGAGGGTCGTCCGGACGCGGGCAGGGTCACGCTCTCGCGGGGAGCGACCGAGGCGGCCTCGCCCGCCGAGCCTCCGCATCCCGAGAGCGGGACGACCACGGCGGCGAGCGCGGCGGCCAGCATCGTGCGGCGCGGCATCGGCGGTGAGATCACGGCAGGCTGATCGTTCATCAGCACCAACGTATGCCCAGCGGTGACGTTCCATGCCCTCTTCGTGGCGGAGCGGCGCCCCGCGAGAGCCGGCAGAGGAGGCGGGAACGTTTTACGGCCGACCACTTTTTCCCTTCTGCGGAATTCAGTGTTGACTCGCACAGTTATCGCCCAGTAATCGTCATCACGTGCGACTGCCCCGCGTGAAATTCGAGCACCGGCCTCACCGATACGAGGACGGCACCATTCGCATCGGCGGCGAGATTTACGGGATCGCCGCCGAAATCGCGGACCCGTACGGCTGGGCGTGGACGGCCCTCACACTGATGGACGGCACCCGTTCTCTCGACGAGATCGCCGAGCGGCTGCGTCTGGCCCATCCGGAGCTGCCGGACCCCCCGTCGATCGTCGAGCAGCTGGCCGCCACCCGATACGTGGAGGACGCCGCGGCGGTGCCGCCCGCCGGGCTGAGCGAGCGCGAGCTCGACCGCTACAGCAGGAATCATGCGTTCTTCCGCACGGTCGACGTCGTGCCGCGCGGCCACGGCTGGGAGACCCAGCTCCGGCTGAAGTCCGCGCGGGTCGTGGTGCTCGGCCTGGGCGGCACGGGCTGCCACGCGGCCTGGGCGCTCGCCGCCGTCGGCGTCGGCGCGATCCACTGCGTGGATCCCGACCTGGTCGAGCTGTCCAACCTCAACCGCCAGGTGCTCTACGGCGAGGACGACGTCGGGCGCCCGAAGGCGGAGGCGGCAGTCGCCCGGCTGCGGACCGTCAACTCCGACATCTCCGTCACGGGCGAACGCCGCCGCATCGGCAGCAGGCGCGAACTGGACGACCTGATCGCGGGCTACGACGCGCTCGCCCTCTGCGCGGACCGGCCCACCGGGCACGGCATCCGGGTGTGGGCCAACCGCGCCTGCGCCGCCGCGAACATCCCCTGGGCGGGTGGCGGATACAACGGGCCGCTGGTCACCGTGGGGTGTTTCGCGCCGGGAGCGGGCGCCTGCTACGAGTGCCTGAGCAGCGGCGAGGAGGCGCGGCGCCGCCCCGGCACGCCCGTGCACCTCGGCGGGCCCGGCGTGATCGCCACCTCGGCGGGCGTGTCCGGCCAGCTCGTCGCCCACGCGCTGCTCGGGCTGCTGACCGGGGTGCCCGTGCCGCCGGTCGGCACCATCCAGGGGGTCAACCTGATCGCCGGGGACCACCACGTGTGGGTCCGGCATCCGCCTCGCCCCGGCTGTCCGGTGTGCGGGACCCGGGCCGGCGGATCAGAGCACAATTCAATGCGACGAATGACCGAAATCGACGCCGGCTGAATGAACAAAAGAAAACCTTGACTGCCTCCGGCCAGCGGACGAACCTAGAACAGGTTCTAGCGAGAACATCCATGTCCCCTCCCCTCCAAAGGAATCGGATGAACACGAGGAACCGGATGAACACGAACGAGCACGAGACCGAGCCCGTCGACGAGGCCGTCGTGCCGGTGAAGACGAAGATCACCATCCGGCTGCTCGACAAGATCGAGACCACGACCAGCAGCAACAGCGTCGGCAACTGAAGAAACGGCGGTCGCGGCGCGCGGGGGTGCCCCAGGGGTGACGCGGGGCCGCCCGCACGCCGCGCGGGAGCTGGAGCGCCCCGCGCCGCTGCCCGAGATCGTCGTGCTCGGCCCCGCGCTGCTCTACGAGGTGCGGTACGACGAGATCGGCGCACACGTGGGCGCCCGGCGGATCACCGATCCCGCCCTCGTCGGTCCCTGCCTGGCCGCGATCAAGGAACTCCACGGCCGGGGAGAGGACGTGCGGGCGTACGTCGAGCGGGAGGTCGCCCCGCTGCCGCCGCCCGTGATCTCCGAGCGGACGCGCGACCTCCTGCCCGGCTGCTCGCACCACACCGGGACCGTCCGCCACTGACTCCGCGTCTGGAGGCCCACGTTGGGAGAGGCGAGCGTGGTCCGGCTGCGCGAACTCGCGTTCCGGCAGGACGGCTCCCAGTGGATCGTCGGCCGCCCGGACGGGGACGCGTTCGTCGCCGTGCCGTATGAGGGGATGCGGGCCATCAGGCTGCTGTCGGCGGGCGCCACGGTCGAGGAGACGGAACGGCGGCTGCGTGCCGAGACCGGCGCCGATTTCGACGTCCACGGCTTCGTCCGCGCCCTGGGCGAGCTGGGTTTCCTGGACGAGCCCGGCGGGACGGCCGCCCCCGCCGCGCCGCCGACCTTTCCGTGGCTGCGCCCGCAGCACGTGCGGTGGACGTTGCACCCGCTGGTCCACCTGCTGGTCGCCGGCCTGATCGCCGCCGGGATCGTGACGGCGGTCACGCGGCGGGAGACGCTGCCGGGCTGGCGCGACCTGCTGTGGAGCGAGCGCGGCACGCTCGTGCTCGCGTCGCAGATCGCCGTCGGCTGGATGCTGGTCTTCCTGCACGAGATGGCCCACCTGTCGACCGCCAGGGCCGCCGGGGTGCCGGGCAGGATCCGGCTCGGCACCCGGCTGCAGTTCCTGGCCGTCCAGACCGAGGTGTCCGGCGTGTGGCTGGCCGCGCGGCGCGTCCGCCTGACGGTCTACCTCGCCGGGATGGCGACGGACGCGGCGGCCTGTTCGGCCGCGCTCCTCCTGACCGCCGTCCTGGGGCGCAATCCCGCGCTCTCGCTGGTCGCGCTGACCTCGCTCGGCATGCTGGCCACGCAGTTCCTCGTGTTCATGCGCACCGACGTCTACTTCCTGCTGCAGGACCTGAGCGGGTGCCGCAACATGTACGGCGACGCCTCCGCCTACGCCCGTCACCTGGCGCTGCGGCTGCTGCGCCGTCCCTCCCCCGACCCGCTCGCCGGGCTGCCGCAGCGGGAGCGCCGCGCCCTCAGGGCGTACGCGGTGCTGCTGGTCGCGGGCACCGCGGCCTGCCTGGGGGTGGCGTTCGCGGTGACGGCGCCGGCGACGCTGACGCTGCTGTGCAGGGCGATAGGCGCGCTGGTCGCCCCCGCCGGCCCGCTCGCCGAACTGGACGCCGTGGCGGTGCTGCTGTCCGCGGTCGCGTTCCAGGTGCTCTGGGCGCGGGCCTGGTGGCGCAGGCACGGCCCGCGCGTACGGCGCGCCCTGCGGCGCCCGAGAACGGAACGAGCCCCCGATCAGGACCGCGCGTAGGAGCCGGTCGTCAGCTCCTCGATCAGTCCGGGCCGCTCCGGAGCCCATCCGAACAGCCGGCGCGCCCGCGAGGCGTCCATCGGCGACGAACGGGTCAGCGCGTGGACGGCCGGCCCCAGCGCGGCGACCGCCTGCTCCAGCGTCAGCGACACGGCCTGGGCGCCGGTCAGGCCGGCGACCGCCTCGGCGATCCGCCGGATCGGGGTCCGCTCGGCCGAGGCGGCGTTGACGACGGCCCCGGGCTCGCGGTGCTCGATCGCGGCGACGTACAGCGCCGCGAGGTCGTCGACGTGCACCGACGACCACTCGTTGGCGCCGTCGCCGATGTAGGGCACCATCCCGTTCTGCCGGCCGGCGCCGATGAGCCCCTGGAGCAGGCCAGACCCGCCGCGTCCGTAGACCAGCGCCGCCCGGATCACCGTGCCCGCCACGTGGCCGGCCGCCAGGACCTGCCGCTCGCCGAGGACCTTGTAGGGCTGCGGCGACGTCTCCGGGGTGACGGGGTGGTCCTCGGTCACCGTGGCGCCCTGCCGGTCCGGGTAGACCAGTCCCGTGCTGGTGTAGACGAACGCGCCACCGTCGTGCAGGCCGTCCAGCAGCGCCGCGAGGGTGTCGCGCTCGATTTCGCCCATGTCCGGATTGGCGTAGTCCACGGCGGTGTGGACCACGGCCTCGGCCGCCGCGGCGGCGCCGCGCAGGACGTCGAGGTCCCGCAGGCTCCCGGGCACCGCCTTGGCGCCCAACCCTTCGACCCGCTCGCGCGCCTTGTCCGAGCGGGCCAGGGCGACCACCTCGTGGCCGGCCCTGACGAGGTGCTCGGCCACGACTCCGCCGACGTAGCCGCTCGCACCGGTGATGAAGATCCGCATGATCGTGTGCCTTCCGTGAGGTCGGGTGACCGCGGCGCGTCCGTGTTCGCCGCCGGTCGGTGCCAACCCCACCGTCGCCCGGGGCCGTCCCGCACAACCAGGGACCAGGAGTCCATGGCTGAGCGGTCTCTGCAGCCGATTTCCGACGTACGGTCACAGGCATGGACAAGCTTGGCCTGGCGAAGTTCCTGCGCGGCAAGCGTGAGCAGGTCAGCCCCGCCGACGTCGGCCTGCCGGAGGGACGCCGCCGCCGCACCCCCGGGCTGCGGCGCGAGGAGGTCGCCCAGCTCGCGTACATCTCGGTGGACCATTACACGCGGCTGGAGCAGGCGCGGGGCCGGCACCCGTCACGGCGCGTGCTCGACGGGATCGCCCGCGCCCTGCGCCTGTCGGACCAGGAACGGGCCCACCTGTTCCACCTGGCCGGGGAGCGGGAGGAGAGCCGGTCCGCCGAACCCGTACGCGAGGTGCGGCCGAGCACGCTCAACCTGCTCAACCGGCTGACCGACGCCGCCGCGATCGTCGTGGACGACACCTGCGCCGTGCTGGCCTGGAACCCGCTGGCGGCGGCCCTGTTCGAGGACTTCTCCGCTCTGGCGGGCCAGGAGCGCAACGTCATCCGGCGTTACTTCCTGCACCCCGACCCCGAGCGGCGGCACTACGGCATGGGCAGCCCGGAGCGGTTCGTCGTCACGGCGGTCGGCTACCTGCGCGTCGCCGTCACCCGTTATCCCGACAGCCGTGAGCTGAGCAGCCTGATCGAGGAGCTGCTGGCCGGGAGCGAGGAGTTCGCCCGCCTCTGGAACTCCCAGCGGTTCCACATCGAGCGTCACCTGCGCCAGACCGTGCGGCACCCGCGCGTCGGGCCGATCGAGCTGGACTTCGACGTGCTGACCGTGCCCGACCAGGAGCAGCAGGTGGTCATCTTCACCGCCGAGCCCGGGTCGCCAGCCTACGAGTCCCTGCAGTTCCTCAAGGTCATCGGCGCCGAGCAGGTGTCCGCCGACGCCTGACGGGCGTCCGATGTAAAAGATTCTGTACACGAGGTCAAAGATTCGCTACCTTGGTGATGTCAAAGATTTTGTACATCACAAGGAGCCGATCATGACTCACATCGAAAAGCGCGCCTGGATCAGGCTGGTCGTCGCCGTGCTCGCCTACGCCGCGTACGTCGTGGCCGTACTCAGACGGGCGGACGGAGGCCCGTTACCCGACGTGCCGTACACCGCCACCCTGCTGTGGACGGTCGGCGGGGCCATCGCCGCGTCGATCGTGGCCGAGATCGGGATGTCGATCGTCAACCCTCGGGCCTCACGGGTCGTCGACGTCCGCGACAGGGAGATCGGGCGGCTCGGCGACCACACCGGTCAGGCGTTCGTCGTCATCGGCGCGCTCGCGGCGATGCTCATGGCCATGGCCGGATGGGACCGGTTCTGGATCGCGAACGTCGTCTACCTCTGCTTCGTGCTGTCGGCGGTCCTCGGTGGAATCACCAAGATCATTGTCTATCGCAGGAGCCTTCCGGAATGGTGAAGCCCACACGCGTGACGAACCGCATCCGCGCGCTGCGGTTCGCCCACGACGAGATGACCCAGGCCGAACTCGCCGAGCGCATCGGCGTGACCAGGCAGACCCTCATCGCCATCGAACAGGGGCGATACTCGCCGTCTCTGGAGATGGCATTCCGGATCGCCCAGGTGTTCGGCGTTCCGCTCGACGACGTGTTCCAGTACCCCCCCGACCTCCCGGAAGGAACGCCGTGAAAGCCATCGTCCAGGACGCGTACGGCCCGGCCGACGTACTCCACCTCCGCGACGTCGACCGCCCCGCGATCGGCGACGAGGAGGTGCTCGTCGAGGTCCGCGCCGCCGCCGTGGACCCCGGCGTGTGGGTCCTCATGACCGGCCGGCCCTACCTCATGCGCCTCGCGGGCTTCGGGATGCGCCGGCCCAAGGTCGCGGTCCGGGGCCGTGACGTGGCCGGGGTGGTGGCGGCCGTCGGCGCCCGCGTGACCCGATTCCAGCCGGGTCAGGAGGTGTACGGCACCTGCGAGAGCGGCTCGTACGCCGAGTACGCGAGCGCACGGCAGAGCAGGCTCGCACCGAAGCCGGCGGGCCTCACGTTCGAGCAGGCCGCGGCGGTGCCCGTCTCGGGCATGACGGCGCTGCAGGCCGTCCGCGACGTCGCCCGCGTACGGCCGGGACAGCGGGCGCTGGTCGTCGGCGCGGCGGGGGGCGTGGGGTCGTTCGCCGTGCAGATCGCCAAGGCGTACGGCGCGAGCGTCACCGGCGTGTGCTCGGCGGCGAAGGCCGGGCTCGTCCGGTCGCTCGGCGCCGACGACGTCATCGACTACGCCCGCGAGGAGATCGACCGCGACGGCGCACGCTACGACGTCGTCGTCGACACCGCGGGAAACCGGCCGCTGTCCCTGCTGCGGCGCGCCCTGACCCCGCGCGGGACGCTGGTGATCGTCGGCGGCGGGCACACGGCATACCGCTTCACCGGGGGCATGGGACGCACGTTCCGGGCGCCACTGCTGTCGATGTTCGTCGGTCAGCGACTGCGTCCGGTGATGAGCAGGGAGCGGGCCGAGCACCTGGAGGAACTCACGCGGCTCGTCGAGTCGGGCGCCCTCGCTCCCGTGATCGACCGCGCCTATCCCCTGAGCGAAGCGCCCGACGCGATCCGCCGTCTCATCGACGGACACCCCGCCGGCAAGGTCGTCGTCACCGTGTGACCACCCTCAGGGAGTCAGGGGGATCCGGCGGGCGCGGACCGTCCGGTGACTGATCCGCCAGCCGTGGTCGCCACGCACCAGCGTGTCCTCGTAGGTCACACTGCCCGTGGTCCCGCCGGCGTCGACCCCGATGCCCTTCGACAGCGCTCGCGCCCGGCCGTCCGCCGCCTCGGTGACGACGATGTTGGTGACGTGATGGGCGACGGGGTTCGCCTCGCCCAGGGCGAGCGCGGCGTCGCGCAGCGCCGCAAGCCCGACGATCACACCGCCGCCGAGATCGCTGACGTCGTAGACCACGTCGGACACGAACACCTCGCGCAGGCCGTCGAAGTCGCCGCCGTCCGTGAGGTGGCCGTGCAGGTTGATCAGGTCCGTGATGGCCGTGCGGTCATCGGCAGTCAGGGTCATCGTCCTCCGCCGTTCCTCTAATTGGGGGGTTCCCCGGTTCGAGCTGTTACCGTAAACGGGGAACTCCCCGGATAGCAAGAAGCAGAAAGGAGCGCGGATGACGTCGAGTGGTCCCGAGCCCGCACCGCGCGGCCGTACGCGCAGGGCGGACGCGTCACGCAACGCCGCGCTGCTGCTCGCCGCCGCACGCGAGCTCGTCGCCGAGTCGGGACCCGAGGTCGCGCTGGACGAGGTGGCGCGGCGAGCCGGTGTCGGCAACGCGACCCTGTATCGGCACTTCCCCACCCGGGCCGACCTGCTCGTCGCCGTGTACGCGGACGAGGTGGCGGAGTTGTGCCGCCAGGGCGCCGGCCTGCCGGCCGACCCGTCCCCGGCCGACGCGCTCTTCTCCTGGCTGGACGCGTTCGTCGTGCACGTCGCGACGAAGCGGCCACTCGCCCTCGCGGCCACGGAAGGTCCCACCGGCCGTCGTAGCGCGTTGTTCGACCAGTGGCACACCTCGATCCGAGCCACCGCGTCGGACCTGCTGAAACGCGCGCAGGACGCCGGCGCCGTACGGCCCGGACTCACCGTGACCGACCTGCTGGCCCTCGCCGGCGGCGCGGCACTCACCGGAACCGACGTGGCCCACGCCCGGCGGCTCACCGCGCTCCTGCGCGGCGGCCTGGCAACCGGCGGCTGAGGGTTCGATCGCGGCTGCGGCGACCATGTCGGGTCTGGCAAAAAGTGATATCACTTTGCTAGTGTCGTGCTAGACACCGAGGAGAAGACATGACAGACCTGCAGATCGCCGTCGACATGCCGGCCCCCCAGACCCACGAGCGGACGGCGCGAGCGGCCTCGGGGTGGCCGATGCTGGTCCTGGCCCTGATCGGCCTGCTGAGCCCCGCCGCGCTGATCCCGGTCGGAGCCGGCCTCGCGGCCGACGGCAGCGACGGACCGGGAGCCGCCCTGATCGCCGCCGGAGTGCTGCTCCTCCTGGCCGGCCTCGTCGTCCTGACCGGGCTCACCGCGGTCGCTCCGGGTGAGGCGCGGGTGATCCAGCTGCTCGGCCGCTACGTGGGCACGGTCCGCACGCCCGGCCTCCGGTTCGTGGTGCCCTTCACGCAGAAGCGCCGGGTGTCGACCCGGATCCGCAACCACGAGACCGACGTCACCAAGGTCAACGACGCCGACGGCAACCCGATCGAGATGGCCGCCGTGGTGGTGTGGCAGGTCGAGGACACGGCGAAGGCCGTCTTCGAAGTCGACGACTTCGTGGAGTTCGTCGCCTTCCAGACCGAGACCGCGGTGCGTCACATCGCCGGCAGCTACCCGTACGACGGGCACGACGATACGCTGTCCCTGCGTCAGAACGCGGACGAGATCACCGGTCGCCTGTCGGCCGAGATCCAGGCCCGGGTGGCGTCGGCGGGAGTCAAGGTCATCGAGTCGCGCATCACCCGCCTCGCGTACGCTCCCGAGATCGCACAGGCGATGCTGCGCCGCCAGCAGGCAGGCGCGGTCGTCGCGGCCCGCCAGCGGATCGTGGAGGGCGCCGTCGGCATGGTCGAGGCCGCACTGGCCCGCCTGGACGAGCACGACGTGATCGAACTCGACGAGGAGCGCAAGGCCACCATGGTCAGCAACCTGCTCGTCGTCCTGTGCGGCGACCGCGACGTGCAGCCCGTGGTGAACACCGGCTCCCTGTACCGCTGAACCGTAGGCGACCGAGCAGATTGTGGCGACCGAAAGAAAGAGCATCCTGCTGCGGCTGGACCCCGCGGTGCACGACGCACTGGCCCGCTGGGCCGGCGACGAACTGCGCAGCACCAATGCTCAGATCGAGTTCCTGCTGCGCCGGGCGCTGTCGGAGGCGGGACGGCTCCCGGGCGACGCCGGCCGCATCCCCCGGCGCGGCCGGCCGGCCAAGAAGGAGACCCCGCCTCCGGAGGCTCCCGCCGCCGATCCACCCGTCGAATGAAAGGAGGGCAGTCGCGTGGACGTCCCCGGCTCCCTGACGGCTCAGCTCTACCTGCTGGCCTACGACCCCCGCAAGGAGCGGGTGGTGACGAACTACCGCTTCCCCTACCTGCTGCGCGCGGCGGCGCTCACCGACCTGCTGCTGACCGGCCGGATCACCGACGACGGCGGCAAGGTGCGCGTGGTGTCGGAGGACCGGCTCGCCGACCCGGTCCTCGACGGCCTGCTGCACCAGATCGCCCAGTCAGGGCCCCGGCCATGGCGGCACTGGATCAGCAAGGACGGCCGCGCGACGGTCCGGGCGGTCCGCGACGAACTCGAGACGGGACACTGGGTCAGGGTCGAGCTGCGCCAGCCGTTCCTCGTCTTCAACAGGAGCCACGTCCGCGTACGCGACACGCGTGTGGTGAAACGGCTCACGGCGCGGGTCGCCACCGCTCTCACCGGTCCGGTCTCCCGGGTCGAGGACCGGGAGGCCGCCCTTGTCGGCCTGGCCGCCGCGGGAGAGCTCGGGACGATCCTCCCGCGAGCCAGACGACGGGCGCACAAGCAGCGCATCGCCCTGCTGTCCGAACGCGGGGGCCCGGCGGCCCCGGCCCTCCGCAAGGTCATCCAGCAGGCCCGCGCCGCGAGCAGCGGCTGACCTCGGGACAAACTCGTACGGCCCTCAGCCGCCGGCACCGCCAGGTCCGTTCACCTGCCGCAGGTGCGGAGCATGTTGAGCAGGGCGACCTTCTCCGCACGCGTCACCAAGAGCCGGTAGTGGTGCTTCACGGTGATCCATGAGGTCGCGTAGCGGCACCAGAAGGCGCGGCGCGGCGGACGCCAGCTCTGCGGTCCCTGGCCTCCTTTGGCCATGTTGACGGAGTGGCTCACCACGACCAACTCGGGACGGCTGAGGTCGTTGGCGAACGCGCGCCGCTTCGCCTGGCTCCATCTCTTGGCGCCGGAACGCCAGGCGTACGCCAGGGGAACGACGTGGTCGACGTCGACCTGCTTCACGCTCTTCAGCATCCTGCCGTCGTACGGGCTGTGCCAGACGCCCTTAACGGCCTGGCACGCCCCGTTCCTCCGTACGCCCCGGCCCTGGCGCACGAGGACCACCTCCCGCGCGTCGCACTCCCCCTTGTGGTGTGCCCAGCGCGGCTGGAACCGCCGATGGCTGTAACCGCGGAGCGACAACGGCTTGGCGACCTTCAGCTGCGCCAGCATGCGGCGGGCCGGCGCTCCGGCATCGGCCTGTCCACGGGCGTCGGCCGCGGCCTGCGGGGCGATCGCGACGGCGGTGATCGGGAGGACCACAAGGGACAGTACGGCGGCTTGAAGGGTGCGATTCATAGAGATCATGGTTCCAGCCATACCAGTCTTTCCCCACCGGCCGTGACGATATGCGACGGACGCACGACGATCCGCAGGCGGGAATGTCCGGCGATCTCGGGTGGTTCAAGGCGACGGAAGTTGAAATTTCAATTAGGAGGGCGGCCATGCCCGCTGTCACCGCCGACACCCTGACGCTGCCACGCGTCGCCGCACCGGATCCCGCCGTCGCGGCATCACGCCCCGTTCGCTCGGTGACGACCGCGCCCAGCGGCTTCGAGGGTGAGGGCTTCCCCGTACGACGCGCGTTCGCCGGAGTGCCGCAGTCGATGCTGGACCCGTTCATCCACATGGACCAGATGGGCGAAGTCGAGTACGCCCCCGGCGAGCCGAAAGGCACGCCGTGGCACCCGCACCGCGGCTTCGAGACCGTCACCTACATCGTCGACGGCGTCTTCGAGCACCAGGACTCCAACGGTGGCGGTGGCACCATCACCAACGGCGACACCCAGTGGATGACCGCCGGGGCCGGCCTGCTGCACATCGAGAAGCCGCCGGAGCACCTGGTGGTCTCGGGCGGGCTCTTCCACGGCATCCAGCTGTGGGTGAACCTTCCTCGCGCGCACAAGTTCCACCTGCCCCGCTACCAGGACATCCGGGGACGGGAGGCGGCGCTGCTCGCCTCCGCCGACGGCGGCGCGCTGCTCCGAGTGATCGCCGGGGAGCTGGACGGGTACGCCGGCCCGGGCGTCACGTTCACCCCGATCACGATGGTGCACGCGACCGTCAGCCCCGGCGCCCGGCTCGACCTGCCGTGGAACCCGGAGTTCAACGCCCTCGCCTACGTCCTGGCCGGCCAGGGCTCCGTGGGCGCCGAACGGCGGCCGGTCCGCAAGGGGCAGCTCGCCGTCTTCGGCCCGGGTGGGTCGTTGACCCTCGCGGCGGACACCGCCCAGCCCCAGGCCGAGCCCAATCTGGAGGTGCTGCTGCTCGGCGGGCGGCCGATCCGCGAGCCGGTCGTGCACTACGGGCCGTTCGTGATGAACACCCGTGCCGAGATCGTCCAGGCGTTGGAGGACTACCAGGCGGGCCGTCTGGGCGTCATCCCCGCCGAGCGGGTTCCGCACGCCGACGGACCCCTGACCGCGACGGACTGACACGCCCGCAGAAAGGCCGGCCGGGGAGCGCGCCCACCCGCCGCTCGGCCGGCCTCAAGCGGCAGAGCCACGATTTCCGCCGGTCACTCCGTCCCGAGCCCCGCGCTGATCGTGCGCAGGGCTTCGAGGAGGTCACGGGCCGACGGAGCCTGCTCCGGATCGACGAGCCACTGGGCCGCCATCCCGCCGAGCAGTGCCTGATAGAACGCGCCGACAGCCATCGCCTTGCGTTCGTCCGCGGCCGGATCCAGGTGCTCGAAGATCGCCGCCAGGCCCAGCTTCGCCTGCCGGTTGGCGGTCGCGAACGCCTCGCGCAGCTCGGGAAGCCGGTCCATCTGGGCGATGAGCTCGAACTGGATGGCCCACAGCGGTCTCAGCCTGACGAAGGACTCGATGATCCGCGTCCAGGTCGCCTCGAATCGCTGCGCGGGTGCGCCGTCGAGTGACGCGTCGGCGGCGAGAGTCTGCTCGATCTCCTTTCCCCATTCCTCCATCGCCTCGATGAGGGCCGCGTCGAGCAGGGCCTTCGTCGATCTGAAGTGATAGCCGATGGCGGCGAGGCTCGTGCCGGCGGCCGCCGCGATGTCACGCGCGGTGGTGCCGGAGTATCCCTTCTCCATCAGGCACCGCTTGGCGCCCGCGAGCAGATCTTCCCGGTTTCCCATGGCCAGAGCCTAGCCCATGCCAGCACAAATGTCTTGGACGTTTGTGCTAGACAGATGATTAAGACGCTTGTACAGTTCACGGCATGGCGAACATCTTGATCTCCGGCGGAAGCGTCGCCGGCCTGACGCTGGCTTTCTGGCTCCGCGAGCACGGCTTCGCGGTGACGGTCGTCGAACGCGCGCCCTCGCTGCGGGACGGCGGCTACAAGATCGACATTCGTGGGGCGGCGCTCGACGTCGCCGCTCGCATGGGCCTGCTGGACGAGGTGCGGCGGCACAGCACGGACATGCGGGTCGCGCGCTTCGTCGACGCGCGCGGCCGGCAGATCGGCACGATGAGCGCACAGTTGTTCGGCGGCCGCGAGGGCGACGACGTCGAGATCATGCGCGGTGACCTCACCCGGCTCCTGCACACGGCGACCGGAGACGGCGTCGAGTACGTCTTCGACGATTCCATCACCGCCCTGCGGGAGACCCCCGAAGGTGTGCAGGTCACCTTCGCGAACAGCACTCCGCGTACGTTCGACCTGGTGGTGGGCGCCGACGGCCTGCACTCCAATGTGCGCGCGCTGGCCTTCGGCGAGGAGTCCCGGTTCGTCCACGACCTCGGGCACCACATCTCGATCTTCACGGTGCCGAACCATCTCCGCCTGGACCGTACGGAGATGATGTATCCGGCACCGGGCAGAAGCACCGGGATGTACAGCACCGGGCGCGGCGACGACGCCAAGGCGATGTTCCTCTTCTCCTCGCCGCCTCTGGAGTACGACCGGCGGGATGCCGCCCAGCAGAAGAAACTGCTCGCCGACCTCTTCTCCGGCCAGGGCTGGGAGGTTCCGCGCCTCCTCGACGCCATGGAGGACGCGCCGGACTTCTACCTGGACTCGATCAGCCAGGTGCGCATGGACCGCTGGTCGTCGGGCCGGGTGGCACTCGTGGGCGACGCCGCCTACGCGGCCTCACCCGCGTCCGGCCAGGGCACCAGCCTGGCCCTGGTCGGCGCCTACGTTCTCGCGGGCTGCCTCGCCGAGGCGGCGGGAGACCACGCCGCGGGGTTCGCCGCCTACGAGCGCGAGATGCGGCACTTCGTGGAGGAGAACCAGAAGCTCGCCGCGAACAACCTCAAGGGCATGGTGCTGAAGTCCACGGCGCAGATCCGGTTCCAGATGTGGATGTTGCGGCTGATGCCGCATCTGCCGGGGAAGAACCGCATGATCGAGCGGGTCACCGAGCCCATCCGCAAGGCCGCGACCGCGATCACGATCAGGGATTACCGGACGCCGGCTTCGTAGCCGTACACATCGTCATCCGCACGATCTGTCACGCGCAGCATGGGCGCCTCGCCGAAGACCTTCGTCAGCCGCTCGACCATGGCGGCGGACCGGCGTTTCGGATCCGGCAACATTTCGGGGTTCTCCGGCATCTCACCCAGCATGAGATTGCGCACGGTTCTCGCGACACTTCTCCTGACCGCCGTTCCACTGATCGGACGACCCGCGGCCGCCGCCACGCCGGTCACGATCGCGTACGCCCAGCGGACGCAGACCTGGGAACTGGTGCTGACCAACGGAGACGTGGTGAAGGTGCCGGAAGCGCTCGCCGTGGCGCCTCGCGACGCGGTCAACGCCGGGGCGCGGGCGGCGTTCCTCATCAGCGGGGACGGCCGGCACTTCTTCTACTTCCGCAAGTCCGACGGGCGGTTCACCGAGCGGACTCTGCACGGCAAGGAAAGAGCGATCCGGAGCATCACGGTGGACACGACCGGCGAGGAGTGGCCGTCGGTGTCGGACGACGGCAGTTTCGTGGTCACCGGGACCTCGGCGCCGGGGCTGGGGGTCCTGGTGGATCTGCGGAAAGGCAAGACGTTGCCGCTGCCCGGGGGGACGGATCAGTGGAGCTTCGCGGGATTCAGCCCCGACAGCGAGCGGCTGCTGATGCAAGGGGCGCTGGAGGATCGGGTGACGGTGTTCGACCGAGGGCTGCGCACCCGGCTGCGGTCGAAGACGCGGCTGTCGCCGATCGCCCTGGCGAACGACTACGCGACGGCGGCGGCGCCTGTCGGTTCGTGGCCCGAGTCTCGCAAGCTGCGCCTGCTCAACCTGCGTACCGGCAAGGCGAGCGGCACCGTGACCGTGCGGTTGCCCCGGGGACAGCACGTCGACGACCTCGACTTCGACAAGGCGGGACACCTGGTCGTCCGGTCGAAGACCAAGACGGGGGTGGCGGTCTACCGGGTCTCGAAGACGACCGGCGAGGCGACGCCGCTGCGAACGATGGTCAGGCCCGACGCGAAGGTCTGGGTGCTCCCCGGAGACGACGAATACGAGCCGTGGACGGAGAAGAAGTGAGTCCGGCCCTCGCCACCGGCGACGTGTGAACGGCACCCCTCCATCAGACGTCGTACTGGTGAGTGGAAGGGGGAGGCATCGTGCGTACCGTATTCGTCTCGGCCATGACGGCGCTCGGGCTGGCGTGCCTGCCGACCATGGCGGCCTCAGGCGTGACCCACCAGGGCCGCCAGGCCGGGGAAAGCGCGTCGGCGTGGCGGCTGACCAGGGTGAACACACTGCCCGGGGACGACGTCCTCAACGACGTGACGGTCCTCGGCAACGGGTCGGTGTGGGCGGCCGGTCACCGGGTCGTGAACGGCAGGCAGCGGGGCCTGGTCCAGTGGTTCGACGGCGGGTCGTGGAAGGTGATCCCCGGCAGCCCGCCGTACGAGCTGAAGGCCGTGACCGCCACCTCGAACAGGGACGTATGGGTCTTCGGCCCGGGGAAGGCCGCCCGGTGGAACGGCCGCGCGTGGACCACCGCCTCACTCGGCAGCGGCTTCTCCACGACGGACGCCGACGGAACGGGCGCGAAGGACGTCTGGGCGGTCGCCGACTCCTCGGCCTCGGCCAGGCACTGGAACGGGTCCTCGTGGAAGAGCGTCCGGCTGCCGGCCCGCGCCGCCGCCGTCGACGCGTACAAGGCCGGCGACGTCTGGGCGGCGGGGACCAAGGGCGACCGTCCCGCGATCATGCGGTGGAACGGAAGGTCCTGGGCGCTGGTGCCCACGCCCGCGGTCGAGCTTCCCGCTCCCGACGCCGCCGCGGTCCTCAACGACATCGCCGTCGTGGGCCCCGGCAACGTGTGGGCCGTCGGCGGCGTCAGCTGGGAAGGCGCCGACGACGAGGGTGACGACGTGACCTACAACCGCACCCTGGTCATGCGCTGGAACGGCAGCTCATGGACCACCTCGATCGGCGCCGCCAACGCGCAGCCGTACACGGAGGTGGAGCCCGACGGCACGGGCGGCGTGTGGGTCGTGCAGGGCAACTGGAACTCCACTCTGTGGCACGTCACGGGTTCGGCGTGGCGGAGCACCCCGGTCCCCCGGAAGGCCGGCACGGACGCCGTCCTGTTCTCGATCGCGCGCAGGCCCGGGACGGCGACGGTGTGGGGTGCGGGATTCACCGTGCCGCAGGGCGACCCCGACGACCCCTCGGCCAACGGCACGTTCTGGCGTACGCGGTAACCGCCTGACGTCGGCCCGCCGTGAACCGGTGATGCGGCGGGTCACACCAACTGGTGCAGGGCGGCGATGACCTGCCGGCCGGTGGGCGTGGTGAAGTCGCGCACCATGTCGGCGGCGAAACCCGCCACGGAGGTCACCACGCCGCCCGCGGCCTCGATCTGCCGCAGGGCGGCGTCTTCGGTGCGGGCGGTGATGCCTCCGCAGGCGTCTACCAGGACCTGCACGTCGAGGCCATGCGTGAGCGCGTCGAGGGCGGTGCGCAGCACCACGATCTCGGTGGTCACCCCGCAGATCACCAGGGTGGGGCGGCCGGCGGACACGACGGCCTCACGCCAGGCGGCGTCGTCCCAGCAGGACGGTCCGGTGCGCACGTACGGCTCGCTGTCCGGCACCTCCTCGATCATCACGGGGCCGCCCGGGCGAGGCGCGGCCGAGACGGTGAACGGGATGTCGAGGGCTGTGACGAGCCCGTTCAGGACCTTGGCCGCCCGGCGGATGGAAGAGGCCGGGTTGGTGACACTGGCGTCGACGATGCCGTCCTGGAGGTCGGCGAACACCACGTGGACGGAGGAGGGGATCAACATCGTTCTGACTCCTAATCATTCAGAGCTTGAATCGTATGAATACGGTAGCATTGAAGGCATGAACGGTGTCAAGCTGACCTCCACGCTGGCCTTCCGGCTCGGCACACTGGGGGCCGTGATGACCGAGCGGTTCTCGGCACGCCTGGCCACCCACGGACTCAAGCCCAAGCACGTGGGACTGCTGGCACTGCTGGAGTCCGGAACGGCGACCTCTCAGCTCGACATCGCCAAGCTCATGAACGTGGCGCCCAGCCTGGTGGTGTCGCTCGCCGACCGCCTGGAGGAGCTCGGCGCCGTACGGCGGGAACGCGACCCCGTGGACCGGCGCAGGCAGACGCTCGCGCTCACCGAAGAGGGCCGGGAGTTGCTGGCCACGTGCACCGCGGCGGCGGCCGAAATCGACACGGAACTGACCGGCGGCCTCAGCCCCGAGGAGACGGAGGCACTGCGGAGCGTTCTGGGCACGCTGGCCCGCCGCAACGGCCTGCCCGCGGACTAGACGACCAGCGCCTCCTCACCGCCCGGCCGGCGCAGGTCATCCCTGCGAGCCGTTCGCGGTCTACATGCGCGCGCCCAGGTGACCTGGTGACGCTTGACGAGTGTGACGAGGGCCACATCTTCCCTCTTATGACCGCTGCGACCTGCGGTTTTGTGCTTTTGATCCTTTTTACGTGACTCTTATCCTTTTGGTGCCCTTTGCGCCAATATGGGGCAACTTGGTAGTTTCCTTGCCCTGCGACGGGGTCCATGTGACGCCGTCGTTACGAACCCGGCCCGGCCGTGTTCGAGACGACCATCCACTGTCACCGTCGCCACGTCCTCTCCGCCCCCCTGGGCGCCGGTGATGCCGAATCCGTGCAGCAAGGAGGCTCGGAGCCGGGGAACCAATCGACCTTCGACGAAGGTCTGGGGTGAATCGGCGCGCCAGCGCCGTAGGGCGACTTCCCTGCCCGAATCCGTCAGCTAACCCGGTAGGCGCAAGCGGAAGACCCTAGGGAGAGATCCCCTGTTCACCAACTCCACCACTCTGCTCCGCGTTGCCTGTGTCACTCTCAGTAGCGCAGCGCTCACCGCCTCCACAGGAGCATTGAGCGCACTCCCCGCGTCCGCCGCGTCGGCGACAGCCCCGCCCTCGGCCCCGGCGGTCATCCCACCCGAGCCCCCCGCCACGGTGACCACCCCGTACAACGGCGAGGCTCCCACGGCGTCCACGGCGAATGACTCCGCGAACACGAAGCTCACCAAGTCGGCCCGCCAGCAGGAGAAGGCCGATCACGCCATCAAGGTGGCGAAGAAGCACCTCGGCGATCCGTACATATGGGGCGCCACGGGCCCACGGGCGTTCGACTGCTCCGGGCTGGTCCAGTTCGCCTGGCGCAAGGCCGGCGTCAAGCTCCCGCGCACGACGTGGTCGATGCTCGACGCCGTCAAGAAGAGGGTCTCCCTGGCGCATCTCAAGCCCGGCGACCTCATCTTCACCAGTGGCGGCGGCCACGTGGGCATGTACATAGGGCACAAGAAGGTGATCAGCGCTCCCCACAGCGGCGCGGTGGTCAGCGTCGACAGGCTCAACGGTTACTGGAGGAGCAGCTTCCTCGCCGCCGTGCGCCCCGGCGTCTGACCCTGGGCCGCGGAGACATCCTCGCCGGAGATGCCCCGAGGCGTGCCGCCGTCCGGGGCGTCTCCGCCGAGGGCCGACCAGGAGCCGGAGACTACGCGTCCTTCGCGATGAGGCGCTGGAGCAGGGCCAGCAGGGTCCCGCGGTCCCCGTCCGACAACGGGATGTAACACCTGGCGAGCACCTCGTCGGCGACCTTGTGCCCGGCTTCCAGGACTCGCTCCCCGGAAGGGGTGAGATGGTGCTCGATGCGCCGGCCGCGCCCGGGCCGGCGCTCGATCCACCCCTGGGCCACCAGGCGCCCGGCGAGGGTTCCGAATGCCTGCTCGGTCTGGAAGGTCGCCGCGGCCAGTTCCCGGGCCGACGCGCCGGGAGAACGGCTGATCGCCCGGAGGGCGTCCCACTGGGCCAGCGTCGCGCCGATCGCCGAGAGCCCGCTCTCCAGGGCCCGGTGCTGCCGATACTGGGCCTGCTTCACCGCTCGTCCGAGTTCTTGCAGATCGCCATGCACGGCATGAGTCTAGTACGAGACTAAGCTACTTTAAATAAATATCCTTAGTTATGCTGGGCCCATGAACACCATCCCGCTCTACGACGACCTGTCCCTCACGGTGTCGGAGGCCGGAACCGGCAGACCGGCCCTGATCCTGCACGGCGGCGGCGGCCCCGCAACCGTCGCCGGACTCGCCCAGCACCTTCGCCGGACGACGCACACCATCACGCCGGTGCACCCCGGCTGGGACGGCACCCACCGCCCCTTATGGCTCACCGGCATAGACGACCTCGCCCTGGCCTACCTGCACTACCTGCATCGGCTCGGACTGCGCGACGTCCTCGTCGTCGGCTCCTCCCTCGGCGGCTGGACCGCCGCCGAGATGGCCGTACGCGACACCGCGGGGATCATCACCGGACTGGTGCTGATCGACGCCGTCGGCGTGCACATCCCCGGCCAGCCGATCCGCGACTTCTTCTCCCTCGACGCCCGCGGCGTCGCCGAGTACGCCTGGCACGACTCGCAGCGCTTCTACGCCGATCCGGCCGGCGTTCCCGCCGACCAACTCGCGCGCCGGGCAGCCGACATGGCCACCATGCGCACGCTGGCCGGCGACCCCTACATGCACGACCCCAAACTGCTCCGCCGGCTGCGACACGTCGACGTACCCGCTCTCCTGCTGTGGGGGGAAAGCGACCGGATCGTCACCCCCGCTTACGGCGCCGCCTACGCCGACGCCTTCGGAAACGGACGGCTGGAGGTGATTCCGGAGGCCGGCCATCTGCCGCACATCGAACAGCCGGCAGCCGCCTTCACCGCGATCGACGACTATCTGCGGGCAGCCGCGGCCCGGTGAGCGGCGGCGCACCTCGAAGCCGCACCTACGCTGCGCATCATGGAACTCCGGCAACTCAAATACTTCGTCGCGGTCGCCGAGGAGCTTCACTTCGGACGTGCGGCCGAGCGGCTGATGATCGTCCAGTCGGCGGTCAGCCAGCAGGTCGCACGGCTCGAGCGTGAGCTGAGGGTCGAGCTGTTCGACCGGTCGCCGCGGCATGTGCGGCTGACGGAGGCGGGTGAAGCGTTCCTGCCCGCCGCACGCGAGGTGCTGGACGCCGAACGCCGGGCGCTGACCACGATCGAGCGTTTCACGGACGGCCGGGAGACCGTGCTGCGTGTCGGCACCAGCAGGGGCATGGGGCAGCGGCTCGAGCGGGTACTCGAACGGCTGGTCGCGGGGACGCGGGTGGAGCTGCTGTCGGCCTCACCGGAAGAACGGCTGCGGCGGGTCGCCGACGGCCGGTTGGACGCCGCCTTCGTCCGCGGCGACGTCACCGCGCCGGACGGCGTGCGGCTGATCCCTGTCTGGCAGGACCCGCTGCTGGTCGCCCTTCCCGCCCATCACCCGCCTGCCGAGGCGGCGGGCGATCCCGTCGCGGACGTGCCGTCCGCGGGGATCGACCTGGCCGAGCTGGCCGGGCTACCCCTGTACCTGGTCGGCCGCGAGGTCAATCCGCCGCTGGTCGCTCTGGTGCGCGAGGCATGCAGGGACGCCGGATTCGAGCCCGTTCCCGGGCCTCCGCACAGCTCGCTGCAGGACACGCTGGCCGCCCTGGGCGCGGGGATCGACGGATGGACAGTGATCTACGCCGCGGCGGCCGGGCAACTCCGAGGCGGGCGGGTCGCGTTCCTTCCCGTGCGCTCGCCCTACCCGCTGTCCCTTCCGACAGTGCTCGCCGTGGGCGGGACCACGCGGGCGCGCCCGCTGGTGGAGGCGTGCCGGGCGGTGGTGCGCGACGATCGCGAATCGTGATCGTGGCGTGCGCGAAGTGCTTCTCGTTCGAGCGGGTGCTTCCGTCGTGAACTGGGGTCATGCCAGTTGTCACCATTCAGCAGGGTCCACGAGACGCCGAACCCAGGCGAGAGCTGGTCGCCCGGATCACGGACGCCTTCGTGCACGCGTACGACATCCCGGCCGACACGGTCCAGGCTGACCGGCCGACCCCGACGGAGAATCGGCGATGACGGTTCTCCCACCGGCGCGGCCGCGCGCGGGGACCAAGTTCGCGGGAATCGCGGCGGGCAGCTTCATGATCGGGCTGGATGCGTCGGTCCTCAATGTGGCCCTGCCCGACATGCGACGGGAACTGCATGCCTCCGCGGCGTCGCTGCCCTGGACCGTGGACGCGTACACCGTCGTGCTGGCCGGTCTGCTGCTCGCGTCCGGCTCGATCGCCGACCGCTTCGGGCCGCGCCGCGTCTACCGGGTGGCGCTTGCCGGCTTCGCCCTCGCCTCACTGGTCTGTGCCGCGGCGCCGAGTGCGGGCGTGCTGATCGCGGGCCGGGCGCTGCTCGGCGCGCCCGCGGCCGGGCTGGTGCCGGCCTCGATGGCACTGCTCGCCGCCCTGTATCCGGACCCCGACCACCGGTCCAGGAAGATCGGCGCGCTCGTGTCGATCAGCGGACTGGGCATCGTGGGCGGTCCGGTTCTGGGCGGTGCGCTGGTGGCGGCCGGAGGCTGGCGGCTGGTGTTCCTGGTGAACCTGCCGGTGGCGGTGCTCACCCTGCTGGCCTCCGGTGGGCTGAGCGACCATCGCGGGGGTACGCCACGACCACTCGACCTGGCCGGGCTGCTCCTTTCCGTCGCCGGGCTCACCGCGCTGACGTTCGGACTGGTGGACGCGGGGACATCGGGCTGGGTTCGGCCACTGCCTCTCGGCGCGCTGACGGCCGCGGCGGTCGCGTTCGGGGTCTTCTCCGTGGTTCAGCGGCGAACCCGAGCGCCCGTCCTCCCGCCCGCCCTGACGGCGCTCGCCAGGGTGCGCACGGACCTGGCCGTCGCGGTGGTCTCCCAGCTCGTCTTCTACGGCCTGCTGTTCACCCTCACCCAGTGGATGGTGCGTGACGTCTCCCCGCTCCGGGCCGGGCTGTCCTTCCTCCCGATGACGGTGCCTGTGATCTTCATACCGATGGTCACCGGCCGGCTGGTCGTCCGCTTCGGCGCCCGCCCCGTGATGCTCGCGGGGTTGGTCCTGGATCTGCTGGGCGGCCTGCTGCTGACCATGGGAAGCACCTCGCCCTGGGCGATCGTCGCGGTGCAGGTTCTCATCGGCGCCGGCAGCCCGCTCGCGATCCCCGCGTGCATCGCCGACATGTCCGCGGCCGTACCGCTCGAGCTGGCGGCGACCGGGCAGGGGGCGTTGAACGCGGCGCGCCAGGCGGGAACCGCGATCGGCGTGGCCGTCTTCGGCACGTTGAGCGCACTTTCGACCACGGGGATCGTGCTCGCCGCGTTCGCGGCGCTCACGGTCGCGGTGGTCCCCCTGAATCGGCTACCGCGACGCGCAGCACCGGGTCACCCCCGCGCGCGACTCACGCCGAATCCGCGGTAGCCGTACGACGCCTTGAGAGGGCACCGCCGGCAGGTAGGGCTGCGCTTCAGGCGACGACTGTGCCCGGCGCGGGCGGGACCCTGCGGGCGGAGGCCGCGAGCCGGTCCGCGAGCGCGGCGACAAGGCCGCGGAGCTCGTCCGGTCGCTCGATGACGAACGGCCGGTCGAGCGACGCGAGCACCGGAGGCAACCAGTCGAGCCGCTCCGCTCGCAACTCGACGCGGAGCCAGCCCTCGGTCTCGGGATCCGCGCCTTCCTCGGACGGGGACTCCTCCACGATCGCGACGCCGGCGGGAAGCCGGACGCGGATCTGCTCGACCGTCCCCTGGATCCGCAGGACCACTTCGTGCCGATACCGAGCCTTGGCGAACCCTGACAGGACGTGCTGCGCCGGATCGAGCCCGGCGGGCGGCTCGAACGAACCGGGCAGGGTCCTCGCGTCCGCGATGCGATCCAGCCGGAAGGTTCGATCCTCGCCGATCGCGGGATCCACACCCGTGACGTACCACCGGCCCGAATGGGCGACGAGCCCGTACGGATGCAGCGTGCGTTCGCTGCGCCGGCCGTCGGCGGCGGTGTACCTGATCGAGATCGGCCGGCGATGGCGCACCGCATCGGCGACGGAGAGCAGGACCGCGGTGTCCGGGGCGGCGAACTCGCCGGGCGGAGCCGTGAAGGCGAGGGATTCGAGCACGGTGTCGAGCCTGTGGGCGAGCCGCTCGGGCAGGACCCGCCGGATCTTGGCCGCCGCCGTCTCACTCGCCGTGTCCGTCGTCGTCGTCAATCCTGACCGGCGGCCGGCGACCAGGCCGAGCAGCACGGCGAGCGCTTCGTCGTCGCTCAGCATGAGCGGAGGCATGCGATATCCGGGGGCGAGCCGATACCCGCCGTAGCGGCCGCGCACCGACTCGACGGGCACGTCGAGGTCGACCAGGTGGTCCACGTACCGCCGCACGGTGCGCTCGTCGACGCCGAGCCGGTCGGCGAGCTCGGCCATCGTCCGAATGCCACCCGACTGCAGGAGCTCCAGCAGCGTGAGAACGCGATGAGTAGGTCGAGCCACGTCACACAACCTAGTGACAATACTGGGCGGTTTCTGTCCGGTATCCGCCCTAGTGTGCCATCGGAGAACGACCCAACGAACCAGGGAGATCACCATGGACTTCGTATCGATCCGCATCATCACGGGCGACATGGCGCGCCTCGTGGACTTCTACGAGCGAGCCACGGGAGTGGAGGCCAGTTGGTTCGGCGAGGACTTCGCCGAGCTCAGGACGGCCTCCGCCACCCTCGCGATCGGCAGCACCCGCACCGTCACGCTCTTCGCCCCCGGCGCCGCCCGGCCGGCCGGCAACCGCAGCGTGATCATCGAGTTCCTCGTCGACGACGTGGACGGCGTGCATCAGAACCTGTCCGGCTTCGTCGAAGACTTCGTCAAGGAGCCCACCACGATGCCTTGGGGCAACCGATCGCTCCTGTTGCGTGACCCCGACGGCAACCTCGTCAACTTCTTCACCCCTGTCACCCCGGCGGCCATCGAGAAGTTCGCCCGCTGACGACACCGTTATCGCCCCGGCAGACGCCCACGCTCTTTCCCCAGGCCGTCTCCACCCGGTCGCGGCGCGTGGCCGCCCCCGCGCCGCCCCGGGTCCTCCCGTAGCTCAGGTCGAACGGCTACGGGACTTCACGGCGCATAGTCGTCGACCATGTAATTTTCATCGCCGCGCCAATGGCAGCGGCGGCTTCTTCCCTGTTCAGAACCGAAGGAATGGACGGCCGGAGGCGAGGGACTCTCGATGAGAACGCGAGATCCTTGACATAGCTCATGACTTCATATTTGCTCCGCCTCACCACCACCTCCAGTCGCCCGGCAGAGAGGAGCACTTGGTCGCCCCCGTCGCTGTTAGCGTTAACATGTTGTCGGCTCAATGCCAGGCGGAATTTGCTGGGATCGGCAGAGCCCGGCATAGGCCGCCTTCATTTGGTATTCGCCAGATCAGAAGCCGCATTTCGAGACTCCGCCACGTTCTCCATCAGACACGTTCTCCATCAGAACCGCCGAGGAGAGAAGGCGGCCGGCGCCATGCCAACGCTGACGGACCTCTGAACTCACCTTGCTTTTCACGGCAGGGAAAAGGGCGAGCACGCGCACGCCGACGATGGTCGGCCGCCGCGCTCCTCCGGGTCGGCTGACGGTGGGCTCACTTAGCGTTCGAATCCATCCGGGGAGGCCGCTCGGCCGGCATGCACATGCCGACTGCGGACGCCTCACCGGATAAAGGAAAAACCACTTGCTTCCCTATCGACGTATGTCGATTTTCGAACGGCAAAGGGAGTTGCGTTAAGTTGAGACAGAGATCCATCTTTACCGCTATCGCGGCCGCCGCGCTTCTCGTCCTGACTACGGGACGCATGGCACTGAGCGACAGCCTCGGTGCGACCACGCCGTCCTCGGCTAGCGCCGTCGCGGCGGCGACCGCCGGATGCGGCAAGGCCCCGACGCTGAGAAGCGGTTCACAGACCATCACGACCAGCGGCAAGAGTCGCAGCTGGATCCTGAGGATTCCCGACAACTACGACAACAGCCACCCCTACCGGTTGATCTTCGCGTACCACTGGTTGAACGGCACCGCCCAGATCGTCGACTCGGGCGGATCGGACGGAGCCGTCTGGGCCTACTACGGACTCAAGCAGCTCTCGAACAACAGCACGATCTTCATCGCGCCCCAGGGCATCAACAACGGCTGGGGCAACACCAACGGTGAAGACCTGACCTTCACCGACGACGTGCTGAGGCTGGTCGAGGGCAATCTCTGTGTCGACACGACGCAGCGCTTCGCCATGGGATGGAGCTACGGCGGCGCGATGAGCTTCGCGGTCGCGTGTGCCCGTCCGACGATCTTCCGTGCGGTCGCGGTCTACTCCGGCGCGCAGCTCAGCGGGTGCAACGGCGGCACTCAGCCCGTCGCGTACATGGGAATTCACGGCATCCACGACTCGGTGCTCAACATCTCCAACGGACGGTCGCTGCGTGACAGGTTCGTCACGAACAACGGCTGCACCCCCATGACCCCGCGAGAGCCCGCGCAGGGCAGCCTGACGCACATCATCACCGCCTACTCGGGGTGCCGGGCCGGATACCCGGTCGTCTGGGCCGCGTTCGACGGGGACCACACCCCCTCCCCGAACGACGGGTCCACCTCGACCAGCGGCGCCAGGACCTGGACCTCGGGAGAGGTGTGGAAGTTCTTCACACAGTTCCAGTCCGGTCCGACGACGTCTCCTTCTCCTTCCCCCTCCCCGTCGTCGTCGCCCTCCTCGTCCCCGTCGGCGTCCCCGTCGGCGTCCCCGTCGGCGTCGCCCAGCGCCGGATCGGGCGCCTGCCGCGTCAGCGCCACCGTCAACGCCTGGAACAACGGCCTGACCGAGAACTTCACGATCACCAACACCGGCTCCTCGGCCGTCAACGGCTGGTCGCTGACCTTCACCCTCCCCGGCGGACAGACCATCACCAACGGATGGAACGCCACCTACTCCCCCACCAGCGGACAGGTCACCGCGAAGAACGTCAGCTACAACGGCTCGCTGGCCCCTGGAGCCTCCACTGACATCGGCTTCCAGGCCACCCACACCGGCAACGCCGCCAAGCCCACCGCGTTCACCCTCAACGGAAGCCCCTGCACCGTCGCCTGATCGGCAAGGATCACCGGGGGTGGCGCCCGACCGGGCCCCACCCCCGGCCCCTCTCCGGCGACAAGACCCGCAACCGAGGCAAACCGTCCCTTAGCGCGGTCCAGCTTCGCCAAGCATCAGAGGAAAGAGCCGCAGGGGGCTCCGCCCCCTGCCACTTTGCGATCGGGTCACGAAGGCGGCCAAGCGGCCTCACGTTGACTAGCCTCACCGGCATGCCCCTCGCCTCGGTGCCCAGCCCTTCCCAAGGGGTCTGGTATCTCGGATTCATCCCGATCCGGGCCTACGCATTGTGCTTCATCGTCGCGATCGTCTTCGGCACCTGGCTCAGCGAGCGCCGCTGGCGCGCCCAGGGCGGCGAGAAGGGCGCGATCAGCGACATCGCGGTCCCCGCGGTGATCTTCGGCCTGATCGGTGCTCGTCTCTACCACGTCATCACCGACTGGCAGACCTACTTCGGCCCGCGCGCGGTCAAGGAGCCCTACCGGGCGCTGTTCATCTGGGAAGGCGGGCTCAGCATCTGGGGCGCGGTCGCCCTGGGAGGCGTGGGCGTGTGGCTGGCCTGCCGCCGCCGGGGGATGTCTCTGGCCGCCGTGGCCGACACGGTCGCGCCCGGCATCGCGTTCGGGCAGGCGATCGCCCGCTGGGGCAACTGGTTCAACCAGGAGCTGTACGGCAGTCCGACCACGTTGCCGTGGGGCCTGGAGATCGACCAGGCGCACGGCGGCGAGCCAGGGGTGCTCTACCACCCGACGTTCCTGTACGAGTCGCTGTGGGACGCGGCGCTCGGTTTCGGTCTGATCCTGGCCGGCAGGCGGTTCACGCTGCGCCACGGCCGCCTGTTCGCCCTCTATGTCGCCGGCTACACATTCGGGCGGTTCTGGATCGAAGGGCTGCGGATCGACCCGGTGGGCGGAGTGGATCACGCGGTGACGCTCCTGGGGCTGCGGATCAACCAGTGGACCTCGATCGTGCTGTTCATCGGCGCGCTGGTCTATCTCTGGGCGACTCGCCGCGGCGCTGCCGAGCGCCCGGCTGAACGCACTGATGCCGCTGCTCCCTCATGACCGCTCGGTCGCCGGGCCGACCGTGAGCCCTGCGGCCAGAGCGTCGAGCATGCCCTGGCGGAACGCGCGCATGGAGGGCACGGTCGCGTGGTGGTCGAAGTCGGCGCCGTGGTACATGCCGGGCTCGACGACGAGGCCGACCGGCACGCCGGCCGCTTTCAGCCGGTCGGCGTAGCGCAGGTTCTCCGAGTAGAACAGGTCGAGGTCGCCGACGCCGATCCACGCGGGCGGCAGCCCACGCAGGTCCTCCCGGCGGCCCGCCGCGGCGTAGGGCCGGGATTCGGCGACGCTCGGCCCGTGACCGAGATAGCAGGTCCAGGCGTAGGTGTTGGAGCGCTGCGTCCATCCGATCCTGCCGCGTCCCCGATGGTCGCGCACCAGTGCCGTACGGTCGTCCAGCATGGGGTAGAGGAGCATCTGGAACGCCACCGGAAGCGCGTGATCGTGCGCCTTCTGCACGACCGAGGCGGCCAGCCCGCCGCCGGCGCTCGCTCCGCCCACCGCGACGCGCGCACCGTCCACGCCGAGCGCGGGGGCGACGT
The DNA here is from genome assembly GCF_014161375.1 of Microbispora sp. H10830. Classification (NCBI taxonomy): domain Bacteria; kingdom Bacillati; phylum Actinomycetota; class Actinomycetes; order Streptosporangiales; family Streptosporangiaceae; genus Microbispora; species Microbispora sp. H10830. Next base: position 676,343 of record NZ_JABBWX010000002.1, on the reverse strand, counting down.
CGTGCAGCCAGCGCAGCGCGGCGAAGCAGTCGTCGAACCCGGCGGGGAAGGGGTGCTCCGGAGCGAGCCGGTAGCGTGGGCTCACCACCACGATCCGCAGGTCGCGGGCGATGCGGCTGCACAGTTCGTGGTCGCTCTCGGGGTGGCCGAGGATCGTGCCGCCCCCGTGGATCCACAGCAGCGCCCCGCCGGGGCGCCGGGGCCCCGGCGACTCGTACACGAAGGCGTCCCGTCCGCCGGGGACGTCGTGCCGCGTGATCGCCACCCCCGCGACCGGGTCCGTCGCCCGGCGTGAGCGCCGCCGGGCGAGGGCCAGGCTCCGCTTGCCGATGATCGGGCGCGGCAGCCACAGCGCGGGTGTCCTCAGCTCCGGCGCGACGGCGGACAGTGAGTGGTGACGACGCGCCGCGGAGACCGCCACCGAGGCGGCGGCGGCCGTCGCGAGCACTCCCGCCGCCGCGCCGCGCGACGTGCTCAACGCCCTGCTCCCGAGGTCACGGGAACGACCACAGAGGTGGCGTCCTCGTTCAGGATGAGTTCGAGAACGGGCGCGATCGTCCCACCGAAGGCGGCCCTGGCCTCGGCGGGCTCGGCCTGCCACGGATCCGCCCCTCCGGTGGAGCGGTAGTTGACGAAGCCAACGACCTTCAGGTCGGGCAGGACCACCCAGGCGTACGCCTGGTCGGGCTGTTCCGCGGGGTTGCCCAGCACGAGTCCCGAGCCGTTCAGCGGCGTGTACGGCCCGGTGAGATGGGGGGCGACGAAGCCGTAGAGCCCGGTGGGCGCGCTTCCCGGCGGGTGGAACGAGTGACGATGCGTGCAGAAGAAGAGATAGTACGACGACCCGTGCACCACGACGTGCGGCCGTTCGATCTCGTGGTTGACTCCGTCGGCCACGAGGAGCGGCGGCCGCAGCGACCAGCCGCCCGGTGTCGCGGCGGCGAGGGCCACCGCGCCCATGAAGGCGTGGTCCGCGTCGGCGGACGCCGCGACGGACGCGGCGACGAGCAGATACTCGCGCCCGTCGGCGGGGTCGCGGAACCAACCCGGATCGCGGAAGGCCTTGATCCGCCCGGGTCCTCCCTCGACCTCGTCGGCCGGCAGGTACGTCACGCCGTCCGAACGGAGGATCTCCCGGTGCTCGGCGGCCCGGTCCAGCAGGATCCGGCCGTCATCGGTCACCAGCCGGCCGCGGGCCTCGACGACGGTCTGGGCGAACGTCGGGCGGGCCTCCCCTCGCCGGCCCGCGGCCGTGTAGAACACCGACAGCGTGCCGTCCGGTCTGCGGACCGTCGATCCCGACCATTCGCGGCTGCCCGGCGAGGCTCCGTCGGCGAAGACGTGGCCGAGGTCGGTCCAGCCGTCGGCGTCCCTGGCGAGCAGCCGGAGGCGGGCGCGGTCATGACGCTCCTCGGGGTGGCCGAGGGCGGGCGCGGAGAGCGCGATCCACAACTCGCGGCCCCGCACCACAGTCGTCGAGCCGTCCTCCTCCTCCTGGATCGGCCACAGATCCCAGATGTCGTGCGGCAGCACGCGCGGCGGCGCCGGAAGGCCGATCACCGGTGCGGTCGTCGCCGCGTCGCCGGCCGGCGCGGCGAGGTGCTCCCGCGTCCAGCGCGCGGGCTCGCCGTTCACGCGGTCCCCCCGTCACGTCGCCGCCCGCCGGCGAGCACCTCGTGCGCGCCGGACCGGATCTCCGGTCCGGGCGTGCCGTCTCGCCGCCCCCATGCAGCCATGCGAAGAACCTCCAACTCAATCGCGCGGGCTGTTTCCCCGCGCGTCACGGAATGCGTCATCAGAAACGGGGTGAGTCCGGCGCGGCCCCTGCCGCGCGTGCGAGTTCCACGGCTCCGATCACCCCCGAGTGGTCGCCGAGGGAGGGGCCGGTGACGTACTCCTTCATGGCCGCGGGGCCGGCGGGCGCCGGCGCCCCCGGGTAACCGGCGGCGAGGGTGAGCAGCCGCGCCCGCACAGCCGGAAGCAGCGCGGGGTGCTTGGCGACGCCCCCGCCGACGACGATCCGCTCGGGCGACAGGGCGTAGGTCAGGTTCAGGACGGCGAGGGCGACGTACTCGGCCTCGAGTTCCCAGGCCGACGGATCGTCCAGGTGCTCGGCCGGACGTCCCCATCGCCGGCGCATCGCCTCACCCGACGCGAGCCCTTCGAGGCAGTCGCCGTGGAAGGGGCAGCTCCCCGCGAACGGGTCCCTGGCCGGGTCGTGGGGGACGCGGATGTGGCCGAACTCAGGGTGCAGAAGTCCGTGCAGGAGTCCGTGCACGAGCCCGTCGTTCACCACCGCTCCCACACCGACGCCGGTGCCCACGGTCATGTACGCGAACGTGCCGAGCCCCGCGCCCGCTCCCCGCCGCCATTCCCCCAGTGCCGCGGCGTTGACGTCCGTGTCCAGGCGGACGGGTACGCCCAGCGCGGCACGCAAAGGGGAGACGACGTCGACGTTCGCCCAGCCCGGCTTCGGCGTGGCCAGGATGTGGCCGTACGTCGGCGAACCCGGCCGCACGTCCACCGGGCCGAAGGTGCCGATGCCGAGCGCGGCGATCGGCTGACGGTCCTCGAAGAACCGCACCGCGGCGCGGATGGTCGTCTCCGGCGTGCTCGTGGGGATCACTTCGGTCGCGAGAACGTCTCCTCCGGCGTCGGCGACCGCGCACACCCACTTCGTCCCGCCCGCTTCGATCCCCCCGTAGACCGGAGGAAATCCGTCCACGCGCGTCACCCCTTCAGGGAGCCCTGGAGCAGAGCCGTGACGAAGCGGCGCTGGAAGACGAGGAAGATCACGAGCGTGGGGGTCAGGATCAGCAGCGATCCCGCGCACAGCAGTGGCATGTCGGTTCCCCACTGCCCCTGGAAGGCGCCCAGGGCCCCGGACATCGTCCGCTTCAACGGGTCGTCTACGAGGACGATCGCCAGGAGGAACTGGTTCCAGGTCCACAGGAACAGCAGGATCGCCAGGGACGACAGCGCCGGCATGGCCAGCGGGACGTGGATGCGCCAGAAGAGCTGCCACACGTTCGCGCCGTCCATCCGCGCGCTCTCGGACAGCGCGTCGGGCACGTTGACGAAGTGCGCCCGCATCCAGAAGACCGCGAACGGCATGAACAGCCCGATGAGCGGCAGGATGATGGCCCACCGGGTGTTCAGCAGCCCCATGTCGCGCACCTGGTAGTACAGCGGCGTGATGATGCCTTCGAACGGCAGCGTCAGCCCGAGCACGAACACGAGGAACACCAGGTTCCGTCCCGCCATCCGCAGGTGACCGATGGCGAAACCCGCCAGCGTCCCGAGGAGCAACGATAGGGGGACCACGCCGAGCACGATGAGCACGCTCGATTTGATCAGCTCGATCATCCGCGCGGCCTGGAACGCCTTGACGAAGTTGCCCCACTGCGGATCGCGCGGCCACTCCAGGCCGGACGGGTAGCTGCCGGACGGGTGCAGCGCGGTGACGAACAGGCTGACGAACGGCATGAGCGTGACCGCCATCAGCAGGACGAGCAGCACCCTTGCGGTCCACGTCTCCCGACGTCCGACGATCATGAGGACCTGTCCTTGGTGAGCCACTGGATGGGAAGGGCGACGAGGAGGACGAGCACCATGAGCACGACGGCCAGTGCGGACGCCATGCCCACCTGCCGCTCCGAGAAGGCCAGGTAGTAGATCTCCAGCCCGGGGACCATGGTCGCGTTCCCCGGACCGCCCTGCGTGGAGACGTAGACGATGTCAAAGCTCGCCAGCGCGGCGATCACGGTCACCGTGACGCAGACGCCGATCTCCTGGCGCAGGCTGGGCACGGTGATCGAGACGAACTCGCGCAGCGGCCCCGCTCCGTCCATCCGCGCCGCCTCGTACAGCGCCGGGTCGATCTTGCTCATGCCGGACAGGAGAAGGATCGTGCACAGGCCGAGCAGCACCCATGCCCCGATCACGCCGACCGCCGGCAGGGCCGTGGAGAAGTCGCCCAGCCACGCGCGTGCCACGCCGCCGAGCCCGGCGTACCTGAGCAGCTGGTTGACCACTCCGGTCGACGACAACAGCCAGCTCCAGGCGATGCCGGCGGCGACGAGCGGGATGACCTGCGGCAGGAACAGGACCGTCCGCGCCACCAGCGCGAGCCGGCTCGCGGCGATGCGGCGGATCGTCGAGGCGATCGCCAGGCCCAGCAGGACCGGGATCACGCTGAAGAAGACGATCAGCTTGATCGCGTTGAGGATCGAGGCGAACAGGTCGGGGTCGGTGAACACCTTGGCGTAGTTGCCCAGCCCGGCCCAGGTGGACGGGCCGATGCCGTCCCAGCGGTACAGCGAGTATTGGACGGTGAGGGCGATCGGCCGTAGTACGAAGACCGCGTAGACGATGAGCGCCGGAGCGACGAACAGCCAGGCGACCCAACTCGGCGTGCGGAGCCCCGCCGCGCGGGCGGGGCTCCCCTTCTTCCTCGTCACGGCTGCCGCTCCGGGGCTGGTCGCGGGGGGATCACCGCGCTGTCGGGAGTCGGCCGTGTCATCGGTGCTCAGCTCCCCCCGACCTGGCTCGTGTAGTCGCTCTGGACCGACTTAAGCAGCTCCGCGGGGTTCTGCTGACCGGCGACCAGCTTCTGCAACTGGGGCGTCCAGCTCTTGGCGTAGATCGCGCCGGTGGCGTTGGCGATGAAGTCCATCGAGCCGTTGTCCTCGGCGATCTTCGCCCCCGCCTCCAAGGTGCTCGCTGTGACCGTGCCCTTCGCCACCTCGGGCATGGGGGCGTCCGCCGGGCCCATCGGGTGCGACCCGCCGACCTTCACGCCGATCTCACGCGCCTTCGGGTCGGTGGCCACCCAGTTGAGGAAGAACGCCGCGCAGTCGGCGTTCTTCGCCCTGGAGCTGATCCCGTAGGTGAGGGGCGCCGACATGGCGGCCTGCTTGCCGCCCTGCTGCGCCGGCGGCATCAGGAAGAAGCCCACGTCGCCCGGCATCTGCTTGTCGAGGTTGCCCGACTCCCAGTCGCCGTTGAACATGAACAGGCCGTCGCCCTTGATGAAGCGGCTCATCATCGTCGCGTAGTCGACGGCGTTGACGTCCTTCCAGAAGTAGCCGCCCTTGATCCACTTCTCCAGGTGCTGCGTCGCCTGGAGGTTGGAGGGGGTGTCGATCGTGGCCCCCGGCTTCTGGTAGATCCAGTCGTTGATCGGCTTCGAGGGACCGTACGCGGCCATGAGGTCCTGCAGCGGGAAGGCGAGACCGCCGGTGGCCCCGCCGTTGAACTGGGCGATCGGGGTGATGCCCGCGCTCTTGGCCTTCGCGAGCGCGTCGTCGAGTTCGGCCAGGGTGGCCGGCGGGGACGACATGCCGATCTTGTCGGCGAGCTTCGTGTTGTAGAACACGCCGGTCATGCTGAAGTTCAGCCCCATGGCGTACAGCGAGCCCTCGCCGCGGGTCTTCCCACCGGGAGCCAGGCGCATCTGCTCCAGCTGGGAGGCGGGCCAGGAATCCCAGCCGAACGCCTTGGCGTAGCCGTCGAGGTTCTTCAGCAGGTTGTTCTTCACCAGCTCCGACACCTGGGGAAGCCGCATCAGGTCCGGCGGATCGTCGGCGAGGACGCGCGGCGCGTTCTGGGTGATCACCGCGAACTGGTCCTCGCGGATGTTCCACTTCACGTTCGGGTGCTGCTTGGAGAACTCGGTGCTGAGCTCTTTCGGCAGGGGGAAGCCGGTCTCTATGTAGGCGTTGAGCGTGACCGGCGCCGTGCCGCAGGTCGGCGCGGCCGCCAGGGACGCGCCGGTGGCCTCCGGCTGGGGGGCGTCGCCGCCGGGCGCCCCGCAGCCTGCCGCCAGCGTCCCCCCCATCACGACCGCGAGCGCGGCCCCGTTCCAGCGAGTTCGACGCGACATCTGCGTCTCCTTGATTGCTCGGGGACTCGCCGGCACACACCGGACGCCCCAGGACTCAGGTTTGCTAAATCGGATTAGCAGTGCGATAGTCTCATCACACGAGTCGCGGGGTGTCAACCCCCACATCGCAGGAGGTCATCCGGTGAGCCCACGACGGGTCACGCTGGCGGATGTCGCCAAGATCGCCGGCGTCTCGCCGACCACCGCGTCGCTCGCGTTGTCCGGACGCGGCCGGGAGTTGCGCATCTCTCACGATGTCGAGCAGCGCGTCCTCAAGGCCGCGGCCGAGTTGCAGTACCGGCCGAACATCGTATCCGTAGGCCTGCGAACTGGGACAACTCGGACTATTGGCTTTGTTTCGGACACGGTCGCCACGTCCCGGCTCGCCGGCGACATGATCAAAGGAGCACTCGAGGCCGCGCGGGAGCGCGGCTTCATGCTGTTCATCGGTGAGACGGAGGGAGACGCCGAACTCGAGCGGCTCCTGCTGCAGGCCATGCACGACCGTCAGGTGGACGGGATCATCCTGGCCGCGATGTACACGAGAACCATCAGGGTGCCGAAGGGCATGGCGGTCGCCCCCGCCGTCCTGCTCAACGCGCTCCCCAAACAGCCGTCACCGCTGCCCTCGGTCATCCCTGACGAGATCGAGGCCGGACGCGTCGCCGCGAGGGCTCTGCTCGACGCCGGCCATCGCGAGGGCATCCACCTGATCGGCGCCGGCCCCGGGCGGCGCAACGTCCCGCCGGGCGGAAGTGTCGCTGCCGTCGAACGGCTCGTCGGCATTCGCGAGGTGCTCGCCGAGGCGGGGGTCAAACCGGCGGGCGGCCACGTCACCCCTGACTGGCAACCGGAGTACGGCCTCGCCGCGACCCGGGCGCTGCTGCAGAAGGAGCGTCCGCGAGCGTTGATCTGCTTCAACGACCGGCTCGCCCTGGGCGCCTACCAGGCACTCGACGACTTCGGGCTCAAGGTGCCCGCCGACGTCTCCGTCGTGTCCTTCGACGACCACCCCATCGCCTCGTGGATGCGTCCCCGGCTGACGACGGTGGCCCTCCCCCACTACGAGCTCGGCCGTAAGGCCGTCGACGTGCTGTTCACGGAGATCGGCCGTGACCGCGAAGACGACGGCGGAGAGGGCGAGGTGCATCGCGTGCCGATGCCCATCCGCCCCCGCGAGTCGGTCGCGTCGCCGGGCGCCTGACCGGCACGCCGGCCGCCGCCATGGCAATTCGCACGGGAGCGGGTCGTCCGGTCGCGGGCTGACCGGCTGACCACGGCCGGCCTGGGCCGGAGCGGCATCGCCCAGCCCAGGTACGGAGTCCGTACGGGCAGTAGGAGCTGCCTCAGGGCCGGATGCCTGCGGGGAACCCGGTCCAGCGCAGGTCGGGCGGGAGGTGGCTCATGTCGTTGAACATCACGATCGTGGGCGGCAGCCCGTCGCGGTACTCGATCACCGTCAGTGCCGTGTTGGCGCTGTTCAACCCGAGCCACCGGGATGGCGGCGCGTCCAGTGCGTGCCGCACCAGCCACGCGATCGGGTAGGCGTGCGTGACCAGGACCTCGTGTGTGTCGGGCCGGGTCCCTTGCGTGGTTGGGTCGGGGACCTTCGCGAACCGGGCGATCAGGGCCTCGGCGAGCCTGTGGCCCGAGGCCGCCTCGGTGTCGTCGTAACCGTCGAAGAAGCCGGCCCAGGACGGGGGTGTCTCGGCCGGGCCGGGAACGTAGGGCACGTGGTCGACGAGTTCGGCGGCCTCGGTCACGGGCACGTTCGGTAGACGACGGGCGAGTTCGTGCGCGCTTGCTACGGCCCGTGGGAGCGGAGAGTGCCACACGGCGTCGACCGGCACGCCGGCGAGCCGTTCGCCCAGCAGGCCCGCCTGCCGGCGCCCGATGTCGGTGAGTTCCCCGAACGCGTCGGCCGCGCCGTGGCGTGCCAGGTAGAGGCGTCGAGTTGTCATGCGTCGTCAGGGGGCGGTCCCTGCGGACCGTTTCCCCTCTCCTTTCGACCGGTACGTGTGGGTTCGGCGGCGGACGCTTCGCCCGGGACGGAAGTGATCAGTCACGCGTTCGCCGCCGTGACGGTGCCGGTGGCGCCGTCGACGGTGATGACGGTGTCGTCGCGGAGCCTGCTCGTCGCGTTCGGAATGCCGAGGACGGCGGGGATGGCGTGCTCTCGAGCGACGATCGCGGCGTGCGAGAGCACGCCTCCGGTTTCGGTGACGACGCCGGCGGCGATGCGCAGCAGCGGCGTCCACGCAGGGTCGGTGAAGGGGCAGACGAGGATGTCGCCCGGGCGCACGCGCGCGAAGTCGCCGGGACCACGGACGATCCTCGCGGTGCCGGTCACGGTCCCGTGGCTGCCCGGCGTTCCGGTGAGTGTGGCGGCCGGCATGTCGGAGGCGCCGGAATGCGACGTCGGTGGTGGGGGTGCGGCGGTGACCGGCCGTGCCTGCAGAATCCAGGTGCGGCCGTCGGCGATCGCCCACTCGATGTCCTGCGGTCCGCCGAGCACGGCAGCGATCTGTCTGCCCAGCCTGGCCAGCCGCGCGGCGGTCGCGTCGTCAACCGTCGGCTGGTTCCGGGCGGCGGTGGGCACGTCGCGGATGACGAGCCGCGTGCCGCGCCGGTCAAGGCGCTTCCGCTTGTCTGCGACGGTGCGGGCGACTGACCCGTCCTCGGCGACGCGGTAGGCGTCAGGGGTGACCTTGCCCTCGACGATGCTGGGGCCGAGGCCCCAGGACGCCTCGATCCGGGTCCCGTCGTCCGGGGCCGCGGGTGTGAACATGACCCCGGACATCTCGGCGTCCAGATGGCGTTGGACGATGACGGCCATCAGAAGATCATCGGACGGTTGATCGTCGCGGCCGGAGGCGTCCCGGTAGGCGATGGCACGCGGGGAGAACAGCGAGGCCCAGCAGGCACGCACGGCCTCGGCGACCGCACTGACCCCGTGCACGGCGAGGAAGCTCTCGTGCTGACCGGCCGCCGACGCCTGACCGGTGTCTTCCCTCGCTGCCGAGGATCTCACCGCCACGGGTGGGTCGCCGATCTCGTCGAGCGCGCGTCCCAGCGCGTCGATCACGGCCGCGTGGACCGGGCGGGTCTCGATCGTCCGCCGCACCGCGTCGACGTCGTCCGGCTCTCCGGCGAACCGCCCGAGGTCCAGGTCGCGGACAGCGGCGAGGTAGGCGGCGAACGGGACGACGAAGCCGTCAGGAACCGGCAGACCCGCACGGAGCAACGCGCCGAGTGCGCCGGCCTTGCCCCCGCAGGTATCGGCGACAGCCTCCATGAGGGGTACGATCACCCGCTCCACCCTTCAACAGAAGATTGACAACAATTTGTTGATTGTGCATCCTGGGGCGCATGGATCGCAAGCACGACATGGCTCACGGCGTGCACGCCGACCACGTCCAGGCCCAGCGTGAGCGGGACGCGCGCGAACGTCTTCTGAGCCTGGGCGCAGATGAGCTCGAGGCCCGCCCGTGGCGCCCCTCACCCGCCCCGCTGTCGGCGGTCGACCTCGCGCAGTTCGCCGTCTGGCGCAACGCCGAGCTGGACCCGGAGGACATCCTGAGCGCGCTCGCCCTCCTGCCCGCCGCACGAGCCGAAGTCGAAGGACTCGAATCCGCCCTGCTGTTCATCGCCCGGAGCGCGGGTCTGACCTGGGCACAGATGGCGCACGTGATGGGGTTCAACTCCCCGCAGGCATGCCAGCAGCACTACACCCGCCTGGCGGCACGACAGGACGCCGGCTCGTGACGCGGGACGCTTCGCTCAGCCTCCTGGTCCTGCACGCCGTTCGCATCACCGGGTTCGCGGACACTCCGGTGATCGCTCGTCGGTACGGACTCGATGCGGACACGACGAAAGAGGTGCTGCGCGACGCCGAGGCACGTGGCTGGGTGGAGCACACCGCCTTCGCCGGCACCGGAGGCTGGTCGTTGACCGAGCCGGGCCGGACCGAGAACGAGCGCCTGCTGGCGGCCGAGCTCACACGCGTCGGCGCCGCCGACGAGGTCCGGGACGTCTACCGCAGGTTCCTCCCGCTGAACGCCCTCCTGCTACAAGCCTGCACCGACTGGCAACTCCGGCCCACCGCCGGCGATCGGCTCGCCGTCAACGACCACTCCGATCCCGCCTGGGACGCAGGAGTGCTGCATGAGCTCGCCTGCATCGACCGGGCGCTCACCCCCCTCGCAGACCGGCTCGGCCGCGTCCTCACGCGGTTCCGCGGATATGACACACGATTCACCACAGCCCTGGGGCGCGCCCAAGCCAGGGACGGCGCCTGGGTCGACCGCACCGACGTGGACTCCTGCCATCGCGTCTGGTTCGAGCTCCACGAAGACCTCATCGCCACGCTCGGCCTCGACCGGCACGCGGAACCCTGACCCCGCTGCGGGGCCCTGGCCCGCTCCCCCACAGGTGGCGACGGCAGGCGAGTAGCGTGGGCCACATGCGGATCGAGGACTACGCCCTCATCGGGGACACGCAGTCAGCCGCCCTCGTCGGTCGCGACGGATCGATCGACTGGCTCTGCCTTCCCCGGTTCGACTCCCCCGCATGCTTCGCCAAGCTCCTCGGTGACGAGTCCAACGGGTTCTGGCGGCTGGCCCCCACCGGACATGAGAGGGCCACGCGGCGCGCGTACGTCGACGACACGCTGATCCTCGAGACCATATGGGAGACCTCCACGGGGACCGTCAAGGTCATCGACTTCATGCCTCCCCGGCACGTCAACCCCTCCTTGGTCCGGATCGTGGAGGGCGTGTCCGGGACGGTGGACATGACCGCGGAGATCAGCATCCGGTTCGACTACGGCAGGATCGTCCCCTGGGCCCGCCGCTTCGACGGCCGCCTCCACGCCATCGGCGGGCCGGACTCGGTCTGGATCTCCACTCCCCTCCACCTGGAGGGCAGCGGCGACCGGCACACCGGCACCTTCACGATCGCCGCAGGGCAACGCCGGTCGTTCGTGTTCACGTGGCACCCCTCGCACCAGCCGGAACCCCGCGGCATCGATCCCAGCGAGCAACTCACCGAGACCAGCCTGTTCTGGGAGGAGTGGGTCTCCCGCTGCTGGCTCCCGGGCCGCCATCGCGCCGCCGTGGTCCGCTCTCTCATCACGCTCAAGGCGCTCACCTACAGCCCGACCGGCGGCATCGTGGCGGCTCCCACCACGTCGCTGCCCGAGCATCTCGGCGGGGTGCGTAACTGGGACTACAGATATTGCTGGCTGCGCGACGCCGCGATGACACTCGACGCCCTGACCGAATCCGGATACGTCACCGAGGCCGGCGCCTGGCTTGACTGGCTGCTCCGCGCCATCGCGGGCCGCCCGGAGGACCTCCAGATCATGTATGGCGTGGCAGGCGAAAGGCGCCTGCCGGAGCAGACGCTCGACTGGCTTCCCGGGTACGAAGGCTCCCGGCCGGTGCGAATCGGCAACGGCGCCGCCGGCCAGCTTCAGCTCGACGTCTACGGCGAGGTGCTCAACTGCTTCTACCGGGCCCGGAAGCTGGGGATGCCGCCTCACGACTACGCCTGGACCATCGTCTGCCGGCTGATGGACTTCCTGGAGCACAGCTGGGCCCAGCCCGACGAGGGTCTGTGGGAGGTACGCGGCCCGCGGCGGCACTTCGTCCATTCCAAGGTCATGGCGTGGGTGGCGGCAGACCGGCAGGTGCGGGCGATCGAAGAGCTCGGCCACACCGGTCCTCTCAAGCGCTGGCGGGCCATGCGGGACCAGATCCACGCCGAGGTCTGCGACAGGGGCTTCGACCGCGACCGCGGCACGTTCACCCAGTCGTACGGCTCTCGCGAACTCGACGCGGCGCTGCTCCTCATCCCGATCGTCGGCTTCCTGCCCCCTGAGGACCCCCGGGTCACCGGCACGATCGACGCGATCGAACGTGAGCTGATGACCGACTGCTTCGTGCTGCGCTATCCGATCTCCGAAAGCAACGACATCGACGGCCTGCCCGGAGCCGAAGGTGCCTTCCTCGCCTGCAGCTTCTGGCTGGCCGAAGCGCTCAACCTTGTCGGCCGCAAGGACGAAGCCATGGTCCTGTTCGAGCGGCTGCTGGCCCTCACCAACGACGTGGGCCTGCTCTCCGAGGAGTACGACCCCGTCCAGGGGCGCCATCTGGGCAACTTCCCTCAGGCGTTCACCCACCTGCACCTGATCCATACAGCCCTGGCGCTCTGCTAGTGCTGCCGGAACGTTCGCCGGCTTGATGCTCACGCGAGCTCAGATCGGAGGATCTCGGCCACGGAGCGGTGGGCGCCGAGGCGGGATGGGATGGCGGTGAGCCCTGCCACCACAAGCGGGGTTCCGAGCAACACGAGGAGCAGCCACCCTGGCGGTGGGATGGTGAGAACTCCGTGTCTGAAGATGTCGCACAGGTAGATGCCCGCAGGGATGCCGACGACGGCACCCGGCAGCGCGGGGAGCAGCTGCGCCGCTGACAGTCCTGCGCCGACCTGTCCAGGGGTCGCGCCGAGAGCGCGTGACAGTGCCGATGAACGCCTGGCGTCGAGCTTCGTCGCCCAGGTGACGGCGATCATGTTGATGGTCGCGAGAACGACCAACATGATCGTGATCATCGCCATCATCTGGTTGATCCGGTCGATCCGCGGATCGTCCACATCGTGGGAGAAGTGACGGGCCAGATAGGAATCGTTAGCCAGGATCGTGACGATCCCGGTGACGGTGATGGCGATACTGAGCGCGCTCAGGACGCCGCGGCGTGGCCGGCGGGCGGCCAGCCGCAAGCCGAGAAGCATGGGGACGGGCAGTCGTGCCGAGATGGCGATCAACCAGGCTCTGCGCCGTGGCGGGCGGGCCTCGTCGGCCAGTGCGCCGACCGTGCTGGTGCGGGCGGCTCGGATGGCGGGAACGAGCGTCGCGGCCAGCGCCACCGCCAGTGCTACGGCGAGGATGAGCACGATCGCGGACACGGTCAGCGATGGCGCGCCCGGGGTACCGATCAGGCCGGCACCGGTCCTGGCGAACGGCGGGGCGGCCAGCCATCCGGCCACCAGCCCGACCGCTGCCGCTGCCAGGGCCAGAACCAGATGCTCGGCGAGGAGCACGGAGGCGACGAGCCCTGGCGTGCCGCCCACCGCCTTGAGCAGTCCGACCCGCCTGGTCTGCTCCACCATGCGGCGGCCGACCAGCACGGCCAGGCCGGCGACCGCGAGCAGGCCGAACAACCAGCCGCCGATCCGCATGGCCTGCTGCGCGTTCTCCACCACCAGGTTGTCCACGTCAAGGATCCTCTGCCACGGTGACAGGATCGGCTCGGTCGGAGACCAGTCGGCGTTGTGGGCGATGGCGAACGCTTGGGCCTGGGCCGGATTGGCCAGCCTCAGGTTGAGGAGGTAGGACAGGGACCCCGCTGATGTGGCAAGACTCCTGGCAGCCGGCTTGGTAAGCCAGACCAGGCCGGGAGTGGGAAACCTCGAGGAATGGAGCAATGACGCCGGAATGCTGGCGCAGCCCATGCTGCAGAGGCCTCCGGGGTAAGCCGGAAGGCCGGCGGTGACCGCCGTCCCGACGACCCGGAATGAGCGGCCACCCAGGGTGACCTGATCGCCGACGTGAACGCCGAGCGCGTCGGCGAAGCTGCGCTCGACCACCACACCGCCGTCGCGCACCCAACTGCCCTGCGTCGGTTTCGGCTGGTCGATCGAGGCCGGGGCCAGGTCGCGCCCTTCTGCCATGACGTCTGCCGTACGGCCCCGTGCCCCGATCACGGTGAAGGCGAGCGGATACGGCCCGCTGTGGCCGGTGACGCCGGAGGCGTGGATCAGCGCGTCCACGACGGCGGAGACGGCGGACTGGCTGGGCCCAGCCGGGAGGCTCGCCACCACGTCCGGCCCGGCCGTCGCCGCCCGGGTCTGCTGGTACGGCTTGTCGGTCACCCCATACAGGGCGAGCCCGATGGTCAGTGTGGTGGTGGCGACCCCGATCACGAGGATCATCAACACCGCCTCGACCGGGCGTCGCCGCAGGTCTCGGCTGGTGAGGCGGAGAATGAGCAGGATGCGGCCCACTGCGTCAGCCCTCCAGCCCGGCGAAAGCGCCGGGGTCGCCGCTGGTGAGGCCCATCGTTGTGGTCTCGTCCACGAAGGCGCCGTCGCGCATCGAGATCAGTCGCTCCGCGGTGGCGGCGATGCGTGAGTCGTGGGTGATGATGACCAGCGCCTGGCCGGCCCTGTGGAGGCTGCGGAACAGTTGAAGTACGTCCAGTGTCGCGGCGCTGTCGAGATTGCCGGTGGGTTCGTCGGCGAGGACGACGAGCGGCTTGTTGCTCAGCGCTCGGGCCACCGCGACCCGCTGGCGCTGGCCGCCGGACAACGCCGAGGGCAGAAACCCGGCCCGGTCGGCCATGCCGACCCGTTCCAGCAGATCGACGGCCTGTGCTCGTGCCGCCCGCGGCGAGCGGCCGGCCAGCAGTGCCGGCAACTCCACGTTCTCCACCGCGCTGAGCTCGTCGATGAGGTGGAAGGCCTGGAAGACGAAGCCGACGGCCTCACGCCGCAGCCGAGCCAGGGCCTTCTCGCTCATCTGATCGAGACGGTGTCCGGCGAGCCGTATCTCACCGCCGGTGGGCCGTTCAAGCCCGCCGAGCAGATGCAGCAGGGTGGATTTCCCACAGCCGCTGGGGCCCATTACGGCCACCATTTCGCCCGGTGCGACATCCAAATCGACACCGTCGACGGCGCGCACCAGTCCCGTGGCTTTGCCGAACTCCCTGCGCAACCCGCGGGTGCGCAGTACCGAAGTGGTGTGGGTCATGGTTCATTCCTTCGCATTGCGGTCAGCGTGCAATCGGAAAGCGCACAGCGGCGCCGATATTGCTTGTCCGGCCCGCGGCCTCGCAGCATGGCGGTCATCGCATTTGCGCCGAGGCGGCCGTACGGCCTGGCGAGACGGGTGAACCGCACGTTCATGACGTTCCTCTCGATGTGCATACGGTCCGGTTCACCGGAATGCCGACCACGCTAGGGAGCGGCCGGCTGATGACGACATACGGCTGAGAGGCGTCTCGGAGGTGTATCCAGGTACACCTCCGATTGAGGGTTCAGCAGCACTGCGGGCCCGGCCACGTGCCCGGCACACTTAACGGGAGTGACCCCGGCCAAGGAGATCAGCAGTGAGCGGCACAGCGATGACCCCGGGCGCACAGATTTCTCGGCGTGGACCTTTGTCCTGGATGGGCGGGGGCCTGGTCGCCGCTGCCCGCGGGCTGGCATTCTGCCTGGCGTTCAGCGGGCTGACGCTGGCCGGGGCCGCCGCCCTGCTGGCGGCTCCGGCCCTGGTGCTGGCCGTGCTGACCTACGGCGGGGCGCTGCCCGGCGGTGACCATGGCGTCGTGTGGCTGGGTGTGGCGGTCACGCTGGTGCCCTGCGGCGTGCTGGGCGTGCGCTGGGTCGCCGGGCTGACCAGGCGGCTGGCCGGGAAGTGGTCGGGTGTGCCCATCGCCGTTCCCTACCGGCCGGATCCGGGCGGCGAGCAGACCAGCCGTTGGACGCGGCTCCGGCGGCGGACCGGCCGGCTGCTGGCCGACCCGGCAACCTGGCGGGACCTGCTGTGGACGGCCGTGAACGCATGCGGGGGCTGCGTTCTGGTCGCCGCGCCGGTCGGGCTGGTGCTCTATGGGCTGGGGGCCATGGTCGCGCTCGGCCCAACCGGGTCGCAGGCGCCGGATCTTCCAGCGCCTGCGGCCCCTGCTGCCCCCTCCGCTCCAGGTCCCACTCTGCCGGCCGAGACGCACTCCGAGGGCCTCATCCACTGGCTGGCCATCCCGCTTCACCCCGGCAGCCTTACCGCGTGGCTGGCCGTTCCGCTGGGTCTGGCGATAACCGCACTCGGGCTGTGGGCCGGCCGGCGAATGCTGCCCGCGTACGGCGTGTTCGCCCGCTCGATGCTGGGACCGACCCGTCAAGCCGAGCTGGCGCTGCGGGTCCGTCACCTGGCCCGGACCCGGTCCGACGCCATCGACACCGGCGCGGCCGAGATGCGCCGGATCGAGCGGGACCTGCACGACGGCGCGCAGGCCCGGCTGGTGGCGATGGGAATGACCCTGGACGCAGCCTCGCAGCTGCTCCACACCAGCCCCGCGGCTGCCGGGGCACTCCTGGCCGAGGCCAAGGATTCCTCCGTCAAGGCGCTGGCCGAGCTGCGTGACCTGGTCCGCGGCATCCACCCGCCGATGCTGGCCGACCGCGGCCTGTCCGACGCGGTCCACGGCCTGGCTCTGGACATGCCGCTGCGGGTCCATTTCGCCGGCGAGCTACCCGGCCGTCCTCCGGCACCGGTCGAATCGGCGGCCTATTTCGCGGTCAGCGAGCTGTTGGCCAACGTGTCCAAGCATGCGGGGGCCGATCAGGTGTGGATCGACATCAGCCATGGCGGCGGGGTGCTGCGGATCGGCGTCACCGACGACGGCCGCGGCGGTGTCGACCCCGCCCGCGGCACCGGCCTCCGCGGCGTCGAGCGGCGCCTTGCCGCGTTCGACGGCGTTCTGGCCGTCAGCAGCCCGCCAGGCGGGCCTACCATGGCGACCATGGAGATCCCGTGCGCGTTGTCATCGCCGAAGACCTCTTCCTCCTGAGGGACGGTCTGACCCGGATGCTCGAGGCGCACGGACTGCGGGTCGCTGCCGCCGTCGACAACGGGCCGGATCTACTTGCCGCCGTGACAGCGGACAAGCCCGACGTCGTCATCGTGGACGTCCGGCTGCCCCCGACCTTCACCGACGAGGGACTGCGGGCTGCGCTGGAAGCCCGGCGCCGGATGCCCGGGCTGCCGGTGCTGGTGCTGTCGCAGTACGTCGAGCAGTTGTACGCCCGCGAATTGCTGGCGGGCGGCACCGGCGGCATCGGTTACCTGCTCAAGGACCGGGTGGTCGACGGCGCCCAGTTCGTCGACGCGGTGCGCCGGGTGGCCGACGGCGGTACCGCGATGGACCCGGAGGTGATCGCCCGCCTGCTGGCACACAACTCCGGCGACGGCGCCGTCACCGCACTCACCCCGCGCGAGCGCGAGGTGCTCGCCCTGATGGCGGAAGGCCGCTCGAACGCGGCGATCGCTGCGCAGATGGTCATCACCGAGCGGGCCGTCGCCAAGCACACCGCGTCCATTTTCCTCAGGCTCGGTCTGCAGCCCTCCGACGATGACAACCGGCGGGTCCTCGCCGTCCTCGCCTACCTCAACCGCTGACCCCGCGCGCGACATGCCCATACTTCGCAGATCTCGATCGCCGGAGCCGTGAAGACCACGTCAGACACGGTCTACTCGAGGCATCGAGTCGGAAGGGTGTGTCGAGCCCCTGGACCCGGGTAGGGCACAGCACGGTCACGGAAAGTCAGCGCGCGAGCACTTTCCCGCAGCGGTGTCGGGCGATTGGTGCCGTCGGCGAACAACACCCGATCGAACGGGATAACCAGAAGGATGGATCATGAAGAAGTCCTTTGACGTCGTCGTGATCGGAACAGGGGAAGCCGGCTCAGCGGTGGCCATGAGATGCCGGGCGGCCGGCCGGAACGTGGCGATCGTCGATTCCCGGCCCTTCGGCGGTACCTGTGGGCTGCGTGGCTGTGACCCCAAGAAGGTGCTGGTGGGAGCGGCCGAGATCATCGATCGGAAACGTCGCGTGGAGGGCCGAGGCGTTGCTGGGGACCTGCGCATCGACTGGCCTGAGCTGATCCGTTTCAAGGCCACGTTCACCGACCCCTTTCCCCGGCAGCGAGAGGATGGCTTCGTCCAAGCAGGGGTGGAACCCTTCCACGGGCGTGCACGCTTTCTTGACCAGCGTTCGATCGAGGTCGGCCAGGACGTGCTCGACGGCGCTCACCTGGTCGTAGCAGTCGGCGCGTGGCCGGCCAGGCTGGGCATCCAGGGCGAGCGCCATCTCACCCGCAGCGACCAGTTTCTCGACCTGCAGGAGTTGCCTCGACGGATCGCGTCGTCAGCCCAGTCGCGCACCAGGCCGAAGGGTCACGTGCATTGACACCTGCTCGCGCCAGTGCCGTTCGGCCAACGGATCATCGCTCAGGGCCGCCGGGCGGAACGGTGCTCAGAGCCGCTCCGGCAGCAGCATGAGTGCACCGGTGTGCTGGGGGCGGACAACGGTGAAGTGGCGGCGGTCGAGCGTCGCCACTTCCGTGACGCCGACTCGCTCAGCAATGGCGATCACAGAGGCATCAACCGCCCCGAGGGGGAGACTCGCGTACGCCTCCACCAGGACGCTCATACGCTGCAGATCACGATCTTCGAGGTCCACCAAGGTCAAACCTGCTCCGAAGGAGCATAGAAACGCTGCCTCCGCTTTGCTTCCCTGCCGCTTCTCGACGAGCTGGCATACTTCGGTAACAACGGTCGCGGGGACGAGCAAGGGCCCTGGGTGGGTCCGTAGAAGTCGCGCACAGGCCTGATGGTGGCGGTCCCGGACGTTCACGGCCGCAACCAACGGACCCGAGTCAATGACGATCACAAAGAGTGATTGTCCTCTGCGCGGAGAATTTCCTCTGAGCGTTCCGCGAAATCCGGCTCCGCTTCGAGCAAGCCGATGAACGGCAGATCGCGCACCACAGGCGGCTCTTCGAGCTGATCGCGGACAAGCCTGAGCAGAGGAGCCACCTTCTCCTCTGGCAGCCGATCAACCAGGTGGTGGAGTTCCTCGCGCATCACGCTCATGTATCGAGTGTAATCAGCGGGACCGCCCCGGACAGTCGCGCAGCGCGACGGTGACCGCAATCCGCTGAGAGCGGCTACGTCGGCCCGGGCAGCCTGGGCTCCGGGCCGACTGGTTCCTGCAAGATCAAGCATCACCGGCGGTAAGGCCGGCCGGGCAGGAGACTCCGGTGCTACGAACGTGTATCTATGTGACCCACGCGCAGAGCTGCGATCTTCTGCCGGATCAGCCAGGACCACGCGGGCGCCGGACGCGGCGTCGCCCGTCAGGAAGCCGACTGCCGAGCGTTGATCGAACTCCGAGGGTGGGACGTGGTGGACGTCTACTCCGACAACGACGTCAGCGCCCACTCCGGAAGCCCCCGCCCCGCATGGCAACGACGCCTCCGCGACATCGAGGCCGGGACCGTCGACGCCATCGTGTGCTGGCACGTGGACAGGCTCGTACCAGAGCCTGCTGAGCCAGGCGGTTGAGTGATCAAGTGATCACAGGTGCCAGCCGAGCAGGTTCCAGTGCTGGCAGAACCAGAGGAGGGCGAGCAGTCCCGCCAGCACGACCACCTGGTGGCCGCGGGCCAGGACGCCCGCGCGCCGCCAAGCCCTCACGGTGGTGGCGATCGCGGCGACGGTGAGTGCGAGGACCAGCAGCGGCAGCACCAGGAGGACCTGGACGTTGGCCGGTACGCCGTACAGGATGCTCGTGTCGCCGGTCAGGACCAGCGTGAACAGCACCACGAACACCAGTCCGACCGCGGCGGCGAGCCCGGCCAGGACACGCCCGGCGCGCCAGACCCGCGGAACGGGACGCTTCCTGGCCCGGCGGACCACAGCGGCCACCGGCAGGCCGAGCACGGCGGTCAGGGCGGTGACGGCGAACAACAGGACGATGACGACATTGACCGGCGGGGTATCCCACCAGGGGACGCGTTGGTAGGCGGGGCCGTCCGTGGCCACGTACGCGACACCGCTCCCGCCGGTCACCAGCGCCAACCGCTGTGTGCCGCCGTCCTGCTGGTACAGCCCGGGCCCCAGCGGGCTCCACGTCGAGCCCCTGAAGGTGAGCTTCCCGCCCTCCACCCGCAGCCTGGTGGAACCGGTCAGGGCGACCACCTTCTCGATGCTGGACTCGGCGGACCGGGTGAGCTTGTAGAAGCCTTCGACAGGCATGACGGAAGCACCGCCGTCGGGCACGGCGCGCTTTCCGGGCAGGAAGTGGTCGAAGAACGCAGGAATGATCGTGGTCATGGCGTCGGCCCCGTCCAGACTGTTCGTGGAGACGAACAGGCCGAGGCCGGCGTCGGGCACCAGCAGCAACGCGCTCTGGAAGCCCTCCCAGCCGCCGTCGTGCGTGATCACGCGATGCCCGTTGAGCGTCTGCTCCTTGAACCCGTGGGCATACCCGTCGATGCGCGGATCGGCCGCGAACGTCCGCCGGTGCATGAGCCGGGCCGTCGGCTCATCGAGGATGCGCCGGCCGCCGAAGCGTCCGTCGAGCAGGTGAGCGATCATGAAGTGGGCCATGTCGTTCGCGGTGGCACTGATCGACCCGTCGGGGGCGAGGTTGTCGAAAACGAACGGCTTGCGCCGATACGCCCCGCCCTCGTAGTCGTAGCTGCGCGCCAGATCCGCGGCCAAGGGGGCGGGGACGGGCTCGGCGGCCGTGCTGTGCCGCATCGCGAGCGGGTCGAGGATGTGGTCGCGCACGTACTCGTCATACGGCTGCCCGCTCACCCGCGACACGATGTATCCGGCCAGCGCCGCCCCATAGTTCGAGTACGCCGACACCTCGCCGGGCGGGCGCACCCGCGCGGGCATGTTGTCGGCGAGATAGTCCGCCAAGGGCGGCACGTCGTCCTTGCTCCGCGACCCCACGCCGATCGTGCGGTCCTCGAACCCGGCCGTGTGGTCCATCAGGTCCTGCAGGGTGATCGGCCGGGGGTAGGTCGCGGGGATCCGGAACGCGGTGAGGTAGCGGTTCACGTCCGCCTTCAGGTCCAGCTTGCCCTGCTGAACCTGCTGCATCACCGCGGTCCAGGTGAACAGCTTGGTGATCGAGGCGATCCGGACCATCGAGGTGTCCGGGTCAAAGGGCCTGCGGTTCTCGACGTCGGCCAGTCCGTACCCCTTGCTGAAGAGCATCTTCCCACCGCCCACCACCGAGACGACCGCGCCCGGCACGTGGTTGGCCGCCAGCCCGTCCGCCATCGCGGCGTCGAAGAAGCCCGCCAGAGCACGTTCGTCCGGAATATCGGTAGCCGCCGCGGCAGGGGAGGCGACGCAGGGCGGCACGAGGATCATCAGCGCCGCGCACACCGCGACGAGCATCGAACGGAAGAGATACACGGGACGGCTCCTGACCTTGTCGAGGCCATCCACGATGCGGCCGGCGAGGGTGCGGCCACATCGCCATCGCGGCCACAGGCGTATGCGACGAAAGTCGGAGACCGCCCGGCGTACGGCATCGACGCCGG
Organism: Microbispora sp. H10830; assembly: GCF_014161375.1. NCBI lineage: Bacteria > Bacillati > Actinomycetota > Actinomycetes > Streptosporangiales > Streptosporangiaceae > Microbispora > Microbispora sp. H10830. Next base: position 655,279 of record NZ_JABBWX010000002.1, on the reverse strand, counting down.
TATGAGGTGGCGCGCCGCCGCCCTGGCTACGCTGAAGCGATGCTGTCGTACCGCGCGGCGCTTCGGCGGGTGGCCGCGCTTGGGCCACACGCGATCAGCGCGGCCTTCGTGGCGCTCTGCCTCCTCCTCACCGTCCTGGCGGTCAAGACGCCGTGGGCGCCGCTGCCGCGACCCGTCATCGCCGCCGCCGGGCTGGCAGGCACGGGTGCGGTGTGGTTCCGGGGCCGGTGGCCGGTCGCGGTGGCCGTCGCCGGGGCGGGCGCGTACGTGCTGTCGGGCAATCCGGGACCGCTGCTGATCAGCCTCTTCTCCGGCGCGGGCACGCGCTTCCTGGCGCTGGCGGCGATCGGCATGGCGGGGTTCCTGGCCCAGCAGTGGGTGGACGGCGGCCGGTTGGGCACCGACGCGCTGATCTCGGCGATGACGGCCACCGGGGTCACGCTGGCGGCAGGGGCGTACGCCACGACCCGCCGCGAACTGACCCGATCGCTACGCGAGCGCGCCGAACGCGCCGAGACCGAGCAGCGTCTGCGCGACGAGCAGGCGAGGTCCGCTGAGCGCGGCCGGATCGCCCGGGAGATGCACGACGTGCTCGCGCACAAGGTAACGCTCATCTCGCTGCACGCCGGCGGCCTGGAGGTGAACGCGAGCGCAGGGCCGGAGCGCGTCGAGCGGGAGGCGGCGCTGATCAGGGTCAGCGCGCAGGAGGCGCTCGAAGAGCTGCGCAAGATCCTTGGCGTGCTGCGCGCCGGGCCCGACGATGACGACGGCTTCCCCGACCTGCGGCGGCTGGTGGACTCCTGGGTATCGGCCGGCGGGACCGTTACCCTGCACGGCGATATCGGCACGTGGCCACCGGAAACGGCCAGGGCCGCGCATCGCCTCGTCCAGGAGGGCCTGACCAATGCGCACAAGCACGCCCACGGGGCCCCGGTCACGGTCACGGCGACCGGGAGCAGGGAAGACGGCGTCACGATCGTGGTCGCCAACGGACGATCGCCCCAGCCGAGTCTGGAGACCGGCGCCGGGGTCGGTCTGGTGGGCCTGGCGGAGCGTTTCCGGCTGATCGGCGGAACCGTGCGCGGCGGGCCGGACGATGCGGGAGGCTGGCGTCTTGAGGGCCGGCTGCCGTGGCACGCCGCGGACGCATCCCCAAGGGAATCACATGATCAGGACACTGCTGGTTGACGACGAGCCGCTGATCCGCGCGGGGCTGCGGTTCATCATCGACTCCGCACCCGACGTGGAGGTCGTGGGCGAGGCCGAGGACGGCAACCAGGCCGTCGACGCGGTCCGTCGCCTGGGGCCCGACGTCGTCCTGATGGACGTCAGGATGCCCCGGTACGACGGCCTGACCGCCACCGGGGCCATCCGCCGGCTCGCCCGGGCACCCGCGGTGATCATCCTCACCACGTTCGACAGCGACGAGCACATCTTCACCGCCTTGGAGGCGGGAGCCTGCGGGTTCCTGCTCAAGGACACCTCGCCCCACGACCTGATCCGGGCGATCCGTCTCGCGCACGGCGGTGACTCGATGCTGTCCCCGCAGGTCACTCGGCGGCTGATCCACCGGCTCACCACCGACCAGCCCATACGGCGCCGCCGTGACGCGCTCGCCCGGTTGGAGGCCCTGACCGGCCGCGAGCGCGAGGTGCTCACCGAGGTCGGGCTCGGCCGCTCCAACACCGAGATCGCAGCCCGCCTGAACATGAGCGAGGCCACGGTCAAGAGCCACATCTCCCACCTGTTCGACAAGCTCGCCGTCACGAACCGCGTACAGGTGGCCATCGCCGCCTACCGCGCCGGCCTGGTCGACTGACTCAGCCCAGCCCCGCCACGATCTCGCGACCGGGCCCCCGTCTGTCCGTCCAGGTCGCACCGCAGCTCATTTCGGCGCCTCCCGCTTGCTCCGCGACGAGCCGGCGCCCCCTACCAGCGCGGGCTACATCGTGATGGCCGATCCGGAGGGAAACGAGTTGTGCTTGGACTGAACGACGGGGAACTTCACCCCGGTGAGGTCTTCGGAGACGGCCCACAGCCGCTGCTGGACGGCTACCTCGTACGACTCCGGGCTGGAGGTGACCAGCCGGGGGTGGCCCATGACCTCGAAGCGTCCGCCGGGACCGTAGTACTGGCCGCCGAGCACGGCGGGGTCGGTGGCGGCGCGCAGGGTCGGCAACGCGCCCATCGCCGGCGTCTGGGTGATCAGCGGCGCGAGCCAGGTGAGCGGAAGCCGGAGGGCCGCGGGGGTGTTGCGGGCGAGCTCGGTGCTGGACACGCCGGGGTGCGCGGCCACGGCGACGGTGGTGCCGTGCGTGGCGAGCCGGCGCTGCAGCTCGTACGTGAACATCAGGTTGGCCAGCTTGGACTGACCATAGGCGGCGACCCGGCTGTACGACCGCTCCCACTGCAGGTCGTGGAAGTGGATCGCGGCCCGGATGCGGTGGCCGGTGCTGCTGACCGTCACCACGCGCGAGCCGGGCACCGGCAGCATCAGGTCCAGCAGCAGCCCGGTGAGCGCGAAGTGGCCGAGGTGGTTGGTGCCGAACTGCATCTCGAAGCCGTCCCGGGTGGTCTGCTTCGGGGTGTACATCACGCCGGCATTGTTGATCAGCAGGTCAATCCGTTCGATTCGGGACCGCAGCGCCGCCGCCGCGGTCCGGACGGAGTCGAGCGAGGTCAGGTCCAGCGCCTGCACGGTCACGTCGCCGGTCATACGGGCCGCGGCCTGCTCGCCCTTCTCGACGTCGCGCACGGCGAGCACCACGGACGCCCCGCGCGCGGCGAGCGCCTTGGCGGTCTCGTACCCCAGTCCGGTGTTGGCCCCGGTCACCACGGCCACCCGCCCTCGTTGGTCCGGAATGTTCGCCGTCGTCCACTTCTCGCCCATGTCAGGCTCCCAACTAGCTAACGTACCGAAGGTATCTTGTGTCGACGACGTTAAAGTACTTTCGGTACGTTGTCAACGTACCGCAGGTACTTAAGTTAGGCTGGCGATCGTGACGTTCCAGCGGGCACGAACCGAAGAGCAGCGAGAGATCCGCCGGCGGGCGATCCTCGACATGGCGTCGGCGATGCTCCACGAGATGCCCGTGGCCGCGGTCACCCTGAACGAGCTCAGCCGCCGGGTAGGTCTGGCGAAGCCGAACGTGCTGCGCTACTTCGAGTCTCGCGAGGCGGTGCTGCTAGAACTGCTGGACCGCTTCCTGCAGGAGTGGCTGACGGAACTGGCGGGCGAGTTGGCCGCCGGCATCGACGAAAATCTACCCATGGCCGAGCGAGCGGCAGCGGTGGCAGAGATCCTCAGCCGCTCGCTCTCCAGTCGAATGGTGCTGTGCGACCTCTTCGGCGCACAGGGCAGCGTCCTGGAACACAACGTCTCCGTCGAGGTCGTAGCACGCTACAAGCGCGCCTCCCTGGACCGCCTGACAACCATGACCGCCCTGATCCAGAACTACCTGCCGGAGCTGGGCGAGAACGCAACACTGTTCAGCCTGCACACCATGGTCATGGCCGGCGCACTGTCGGCGTACAGCTCACCCCCACCCAGCCTGCAGGCGGCCTACCAGGCCGAGCCCGACCTCGCCCGATTCCACTTGGAGCTGAAGGACTCCTTGAAGCTGGCCCTGAGCGCAACCCTCCTGGGCGTGCTTCCCCGCCGCTGACCTGCCTTGCACTGGACAGGTCCCGGAGCCTCGATCCGCGGTCGGGACCAGGCCCGTCGGCCAGGCGGCTAGCCGTCTGGCACCTTGAAGAGCTATTGCTGGTGGGCGCAGTTCGCTTCAGGCAACAAATCGCGCTGGGCCTCGCGACACTTGCTCCCACCCTCGGCGCCGGGACTGGCTGTGTCACAGATCTCGGCGGGCGCAGGCTCCCTGGTGGCGGGGACGTTGACGAGGGACAGGCGCACCTATCGGCAGATCCTGGGGCTCCGCCTGGAGCCGCGTACGCTGCGCGACACCGTCGCGCATATGCGGCTCAGGCGTCGGGCTGCCGGCCTGCCTCGCTGAGCAGTCGGTCACCGAGTTCGGTCCGCGAGTAGAGCACCTGCCGGCCCGCCCGGCGCGAGGTGAGCAGCCCGGCGGCACGCAGCGCCTGGAGGTGCACGCTGAGCGTCGGCGCGGAGAGCGCCATTTGAGTGGCGGCCTGGCTGGTCGACATCGGCAGGTCGAGCTGGGCCAGCAGGGCGGCCCGGGTCTGCCCGAGGACGCCGGCAAGCGCCGAGCCCGTCTGCTCGGGGTGCTCCTCCCAGAGCCGGCCGAGGCCGCGCGGGGAGTAGGAGACGCTGGGTGAATCCGGCTGCGCGGTCCGCACCAGGACGTCCGGCCAGGCGAAGGCGCACGGCACGAGGAACAGGCCGCGCCCGCCGCAGTCGGCGTGGCCCTCGTAGTACTTGACGATCCTTAGCGTCTGGTCGGCGAACGTAACCGACGGGTGCAGGTTGCTCATCATCCGGCCGACGCCGCCGTCGGCCAGGGCGTCGAGCCGGTAGGCGATGTCGTCGTTGAGTAACGCATTGATCCGCGGCCAGTCTGGGGCGATCGCGACCCGGTGGTACGCCTCGAGCGCCTCCGTGACGGGGCCGATGCCCGCATCCGGCCGGTCCACCAGCGCCTGGAGCAGGGCTACCCGCCCTTCGCGGCCGGGCCCCTGCTGGGCGACCGGGTGGGCCGCCAGGTGCGCCAACTCCTGCGCCACGATCTCCGGATCGGCGTCGGCGATCTGCGCCAGCGCGTCCGCGAAGGTCGAGGACCGGCGACCCGGCGGCGGCACCAGGAAGTCGGGGATGTAGCCCTCCGGACGCACCAACGCCCGCAGTAGGTCGAGGTCGCGCTCGCGCAGCCGGCCCGCTCGCTCGGCGAATCTGTCCATCCAGGGACGGTGCAGGTGCCGCCCCTGCCTGCGGGCGGCCAGCGTACGCAGGCTGGCGACGGTCTCCATGAGGGGTGAGACGGCGAAGCGTACGCGGGTCAAGTCCGTCGCCGTGAAGTGCAGGTGGATCACGCGGCCGCCCTTCCGATTAGCCCTGAGCCTAATCGTGGCCGTGTGCATGACGTCAGGACAGACTTAGGCCATCCACGTTGACCACGGATAGGACATCGAAGATGCGCACGCTGATCTACACCGCCTTCGTCTCGCTGGACGGCGTCATCGACTCTCCCGGCGGCGGCACCGAGGCCCACCGCAGCGCCGGCTGGACCTTCAAGGACATCGAGTTCCTGCCCGAGGCGTACGAGCTGAAGGGCCGGGAGATCGAGGAGGCCACCGCGCTGATGTTCGGCCGGACCAGCTACGAGGTGTTCTCGCCGGTATGGCCGGACATGGAGGAGTTCGCCGCTCTCAAGGAACTGCCGAAGTACGTCGTTTCGACCACCCTCGGCCAGGACGCCCTCGTCGACAACTGGGGTGACATCACGATCCTGCGCTCCCTCGAGGACGTCGTGAAGGTCAAGGAGGGCGACGGCGGCCCGATCTTCATCCACGGCAGCGCCGCCCTCGCCCACAGCCTCTCCGACGCCGGCCTGATCGACCGCTACCACCTGCTGGTCTTCCCCGTGCTGCTCGGAGCCGGCAAGCGGATGTTCAGCGACACCGACAAGGACAAGCAGATGCTGAAGGTGGCCGAGTCCGAGACGTACGCCAACGGCATCACCAAGCTCGTCTACGACGTCGTCCGCTGAGGTGGCCGTCATGACCCGCGAGTCGATGACTGAGGCCCTGCCCGCAGCGTACGAACGACTGCACGCGTACGGGCCGGAGTTCGGCGGCGACGAGGAGGGCAACCACGGGTTGACCAACCACGGTCCGATGGCCGTGGAGGTGATGGTCCGGCGGGGGCTCGACATCGACGTCGATGGCTGGCTCGACCGCTACGTACGCCGCCTGGCGGAGCTGCCCGGCACGAGCGCGGCCGTCCAACCCGGCGAGTGGCGCGCGGCGCTGGGCCAGGCGCGACGGCTGCCCGACTGGGCCGCGTACTTCCGGCACGAGCTGACCGAGCGCCCGTGGCAGGAAGTGCTCGCCGGGTGGTGGCCACGGCTGCTGCCGGGCATCGTGGCGGGCTCGACCCACGGCGTGATCCGGGTCAGTCACGCGGTGCGTACACTGCGCGGCACCGCTTGCGCCCCAGCACGCCAGACCCTCGACGAACTGGCCCACGGGCTGGCGTTCTGGGCGGCGCGCTACCGCGAGCTCGCCGGGGTGGTCGCGCCGGAGGGCACCCTCACAGCGCAACAGGCCCTGCCGGCCGTCACCCGGCTCAAAGAGCAAAACGGCTTCATCGCCCACCGGCTCGACCGGCTCGAGCGCAGCTCGGGCTGGACTGCGAGCCTGCGCGCGTTGAAACCCGCTGCGTCCGCCGAGGAGGTCCCGGCGCGGCTGGAGTCGCTCGTCGACAGCGCCGCCAAGGCGTACCTCAGGCTCGGCCACGGCTCGCCGGTCCTGCTGGTCCACGCCGCTACCGCGCCTAACGCCGTGCGGCACGTGCTCCCGGTCCTGCCGGCCGAGCAGTGGCTGCCGAGCCTGACGGCGGCGTGGGCGGCCGTGGTGGCGGTCATCGCGACGTACGCCCCGGCCCGGCCGGCCCCGTGCGCGGAGATCGTCCGGCGCTATCCCGAGCTGACCCGCGAGGACGCGCTCCAGCGGGCAGCTGAGCACGGCGACGAGCACGTCCTGAAGTTCACCGACACGGCCGTCGAGTCGTACGACTGCACCGGCGACCCCGAGCTGCTCGCCGCGACCCTGCACGTCGGCGAGCTGATCGACCGTCCCTGACGCGAGCAAGGTCAGATCCCGACGACGACCTTAGTACGGCCGAAATAAGCGAATCGAACAACGCGCCTGGCGATCCGGCAGCGCGGCCCAGGATGACAAGACGTCAGAGACCCGGAATCCCCTGGTTGACCACTCCTGGTAGGGCTTCCTTCCCAGTCCAAGAGACGAACGAGACCTCTGAGCAGGCGAGCCTGCTCCGCAAACGGCTTCGGCCCTCGGACGGCGCCGGGATAGCCGGGCAGCCGAGGGCCAGGATCAGCCAGTGCGGCAGGTCTACGCGTCGCTGGTCGTGAGGCCGACGGGGCAGGAGACGCCGGTGCCGCCAATACCGCAGTAGCCGGTTCCTGAACAGATACTGCTGGTGGTAGTGGTTCTCTTCGCGCAGTAATTCGCAACTAGCGTGGCTTGGACCGGAAGTCAGCCCAACGATCGACCGCCTGCTGCAAGTCGAGGGCGGCGACATCCTCGCGAGACATACCGGCGGTGTAGATCAGGCGATCCGCGAGCCAATCCGGCACCGGCTCCCGAGGAGGCGGTTGGTCAACGCGGATGTGATCGGCCAGCGCGCCCAGGCGTTCGATGATCCGGCCTAGCTGCACCACCTCGGGACGCCCCCTGCCGGCGGCACGAACCCTGGCTGTGGCCTCGGCGTAGACCTCGCCATCGGCCCTCTCGCCCACAGCCCATACTTCGCAGATCTCGATCGACTTGTCGTCCGTGATCCGATAGACGACCCGCCAGGTGTTGCGCCCGACCACGAGCTTGCGAAAGCCGGTCAGCTCCCCGCCCAGCGGATAGCCCGCCTCGGGATCGTCGAGCAAAAGAAGGATCTTCTTGAGCACCTTGGGCGCGGCGTCCGGACCGATTCGCCGCAGATCATCGACCGCCGGAGCTGTGAAGACGACGTCAGACACAGGCTACTCGTCGTCCGGCAGCGCGGCCAGCGACTCCCGCGTGTGCCCGAAAGCGGAGAGCACGTCATCGAGCGAGACACGCTCTCCGGAGTCGGTTACCGAACGTGCGAGCACGAGCGCCAAGTCCCGGAGATCGGCGGCGGCCTCCTCCAGCTCATTCAGGCGACGGATGCTGACAACCGCCGCCACCGGCTGATGCCGACGGGTCACCACCAGATCGGTCCCGCGTTCAGCGTCGGCGACCAGACGGGCCACCCCACGCTGAGCCGCTTCTGTGACACTCAACTCGGCAGCTTCACGCACCACGGTCATGCAACTACTGTACAGCAACCTGTACAGAATAGGCAGGAGATGCCCCGTCGCTCGGCGATGGCGACCAGGGACGCCGGACCGCGTCATATGAGCGGCTTGCGCACCTCCCGTGCACTGCTTACGGTGACTGCTCCCGCGGAACTATGGTGTGTGGCCCACTACCTGACCAGCCGTACCTCAGTCATTCCCCGTTACTGCTGGGAGCGTTCCCGACCGCACGCCGCTTGAGTTCGGCCCGATCGTTGCCCCATGAAGCGGGCGTGCTGAGGACGGATGCTGAGAAGCCAGCTGTCATCCGGCGTCTCCTCGTCATGGTTGGCTCGACAAGCCAAACCTAGGGGCCGTCCTGCCGTAGCTCTGGGCCGGTCGAACCTCCGAGGGCCGGAGGCGGGTCGCCCAGAGTTCGTGCCGGACGGGCTGCTCTCGCGTGAACGCGTCACATGATTCGACGCCGGTGCCGCAGCAGCCGTCCGGCACATGCAAACGATGCTCGGCAGCCCCGGCCGGGGCCGGACCGCAGCTTCTTGGCCTAACGGCCCGAGTCGTGAATGACGGCCCACTTCTCACCGCGCTTGAAGTAGAGCATCTCCGTATCCGTGTAGAGGGTGGGGGATGCCTTGCGGTCGTTGAGAATCCACAGCCTGCCAGCCCGTGATGTGGCGAGATCGAAGATCACCGCGGCCTTGCGTCCCTGGTCGTCGACCTGATCCATGGTGACGAAGCGGTCGGCCACGAGTGACCGAGGGCTGTCGCCCGGAAGGTCCAGAACCTGGCTCCCGTCGCGGCGGGTCGCCCTGTTGCCGATGAGGCACCAGGTCACATCGCACTGCGCCTGCGCTGGATTGTCGAGCCGCTCCCCGGTGCTCAGGTTGAGCAGATTCGTCATAGCTGCCGGACCATCGGCGGGACGCCCCGCCCAGGGCCAGGAGAAGAGACGCAGCCCCGCCGTGCCCGGAACGAACGACGGTTCGCCGCCTGCAACCGGAACCTTGTTGACGCCCCCCGACTTAGTCGACGACCAGAAGATCATGCCGCCTCCGACGGCCAGGTCCACACCGTAGATGGTGTCCCCGTTCACCTTGTCCACGTCCAGCTCGGCCGGGAACGAGACCACCGTGCGGGGGGTACCGCCGGTCACCGGAATCGACATGATGTGGATGTCTCGGTCCACGTACTTGAACCAGGCGATCACGCCTTCGCCCACCGCCGGCGAGTCCACCGGCGCGATGGGACCGTCGAGGACGGCCAGGCGCTTGAAGGTCTGCGATTGCAGGTGATAAACCCACAACTCAGGCGCAGGATCGTAACCCTTCTTCGCCACGTACCCGAGCATGGTGCGTGAATCGATGAACACCTTCGGCGTGAAGGCCTTACCGTTGCGGATCTTCCGAGGAACCTCCGCGATCACCGAAGGCAGCACCTGTTCGAGCGGCGGCGCGATCTCCGCCACGACCCGTCGTTCCTGGATGCGCGGCGCAGACGTGGCCGTGACGGCGGGTGGCGACTCGGGAGCCCGCCAGGTCACGGCTGACGCCGCCCAGATCACCAGAGCGGTGGCCATCGCGGTCGCCGCCACCAGGCCGCGGCGTACGCGCCGGGCCTGCCCCCCAGTCACCCGGCGCAGCAGATCCGGCGGCGTGGCCGGGATCCGCGCCTCCGCGCGCGCGAACGTACGGCGCAGCGCCTCTTCGACGTCGTTCATCGCGGGCTCCTTGTCGGGGCGACGGTGTCACGCAGCTTGCCGAGGGCGCGGGATGCCTGACTTCGTACGGTTCCGGGAGAAATGCCAAGGATCTCGGCGATCTCGGCGTCCGATCGGTCCTCGTAGTAGCGCAGGACCAGGACGGCACGCTGCCTCTTGGGCAGTTTGGCCAGTTCGTCCCATAGGTCCGGCGGTGACTCCGCCACCGGCGGCGGCTGTTCGGGCACCTCCCCTGCCAGATGCTCGCGCCTGCGCCGCCTCCAGACGGAGATGTGCAGCCGGGTGATCGTGGTTCTCACGTAGCTCTCCGGGTTGTGCTTGCGTCGCACCCGCGGCCATGAGCTGCGCAGCCGTACCAGCGCCTCTTGAACGAGGTCGGCGGCGTCGTGCGGGTTACCGGTGAGCATGTAGGCGTAGCGGAACAACGCATCCATGCGATCGGCGGCGAAGTCCGCGAAATCCGGCGGCACGTCATCCACGGGCGGGAATCCTCTCGTTCATCCCGGCTGAGACGCACCAGAGCCCCGAAATGTTGCATCTTCTGGAATTCGCTGAAATTCCGGCTACTCCTCCGAAGAGGTCGTCAGCCCAGCCGGGCACCCGGCCGAAGAGTCACCTGCGTTGACGCCGAGGCCGCAGTAGCCGTTCGGGTGACGGAACAGGTGCTGCGGGCAGAGCCACAGCTCGTGCACCGAGTGGGCAGGCCGGTCGAAGTGCTCGCCCACCTGGCAGTAACGACAGATTCCGCGTCGGCGCAAGCGGTAGGCGCACGCGGCGGCGCCAAGGGCGGCTCCCCACACGATCCACAGCATGCTCGGCACGTTGGTGCCCCACACCGCGAGATCGACGCCCATCCGAACGTTCATCAGCCCAGCGGGTATCAGGACGACCGCCACGATGGACGCAGGGATCACGGCGAGCGCCGGCGGGACTCGACACGCGCAGCGAGTGGTCGACCGCCAACCTGGCAGCTCGCTGGATGCGTTCGACCTCGCAGGCATCGACGAGGACAACGCCCAGCCAACGATGACGCGCGTGGCGGCCAGAAACATCGCCCTGTCCAGGCAGCCTGCGCGCAGCCCTTTCTTGCGGAGCCACTTCTACCCGAGCGAAGTCGACGGTCTCCAGCCTCAGCCCCCCTCCTAGGTAGGCCTGCTGGATCTCTCGGGCGTGCTCATCCCCGTCCTGGTCGACGAACCACCGGAGAAACACTCCAGTGTCGACGACGTATCCGTCAGTTACGTAGCTCGTCCCGCAGGCTTCGCAGCTCCTCCATCCACACCGGTGACGCCGCTCATCCGCTCTTGGACCGCAGCCAGGGTCGCAAGGACGGCCTGCCGGGAGGCGTGACCGGGGACGCTGCCGCGGACCAGCGCGAGCACTCGCCCGACCTGCTCCGCCTGTCCGGCCTCCGGATTCTTCGACAGCACCAGGATCTCCTTGAGTACCCTGAGCGCGGCGTCCGGACCGATTCGCCGCAGATCATCGACCGCCGGAGCTGTGAAGACGACGTCAGACACGGGCTACTCGTCGTCCGGCAGCGCGGCCAGCGACTCCCGCGTGTGCCCGAAAGCGGAGAGCACGTCATCGAGCGAGACACGCTCTCCGGAGTCGGTTACCGAACGTGCGAGCACGAGCGCCAAGCCCGGAGATCGGCGGCGGCCTCCTCCAGCTCATTCAGGCGACGGATGCTGACAACCGCCGCCACCGGCTGATGCCGACGGGTCACCACCAGATCGGTCCCGCGTTCAGCGTCGGCGACCAGACGGGCCACCCCACGCTGAGGCGCTTCTGTGACACTCGGGCAGCTTCATGCAGCACAAATAGAGATATAGGAGGGGAAAAGGTCAGTACGGCCAGCCGGGGACGTTCAGCCGGACGCGGTAGAGGCCGAAGTTGCCGGTGTTCCCGCCGTGGGATGGTGTGCCCGAGGTGATGTACAGCGTCCGGCCGTCGGGGCCGCCGAAGGCGACGTTGGTGGTGTTCAGTCCGGCGGCGATGGTGCCGAGCTGTAGGCCGGACGGCGCGTACACGTGGACCTTGCCATCATTGAAAGAGGCCTGGTAGAGGTTGCCGGCACAGTCGATGGTCGCGCCGTCCGAACCGGTCAGAGACGCGAAGTCGGCGCGGGAGCCGACACTGCCGTCGGGGTTGACGGGCCACTTGTAGATTCGGCCCGTGCCGTTGCCGCCGACGTAAAGCGTTTTGCCATCGGGGGAGAGCACGATGCCGTTCGGCTGCCGGATGGTGTCGTCGATCAGCGAGACGACGCCGTTTTTGACCCGGAACACGCCGGTGCGGCCGGACATCTGGTCGGGCCGGTTGGCGCGCTGGAAGTCGGGATCGGTGAAGTAGACGGTGCCGTCGGCGCCGACGGTGAGGTCATTCGGTGAGTTGAAGGCACGGCCTTGGTAGGAGGAGGCGACCACGCCGCGGGTCAGGCCGGGCAGGCTGAAGGAGGAGATGCTGCGCTGGTCGTGTGTCGCGGCCAGCAGGGTGCCGCCGTCCCGACTGAGGGCCAGGCCGTTGCTGCCGGCGCTGGGGATGAGAGTCTGGAAGGTGTTCGGCTCGGTGTACCGCAGGACGTCCGATGGCTGGACGCCTTCTGGCCCGGTGCCGTCGCGCATGAGCGACAGCAGCAGGGTCTGAGTGGTGGCGTCCCAGACCGGGCCTTCCAGGAAGTTGAACCCGTCCCGGATCTTGGTGGCGGTCACCGACGATGCCGGCAGCGGGTTGGGGTAGGTCGTGCCTGGCGTGCACGGTCCCACGCCGGGGCGCGGCGTGCCGGGCGTGGTGGTGACGGTCGGCGTAGGTGTCGGGGTCGGGGTGGGCGTAGGTGTCGGGGTCGGCGTAGGTGTCGGGGTGGGCGTAGGTGTCGGGGTGGGCGTAGGTGTCGGGGTCGGCGTAGGTGTCGGGGTCGGCGTAGGAGTCGGGGTGAGGGTCACGGGGCCGCTGCACATGACACCGTTAAGCCAGAAGGTGGTGGGTACGGGGTTGGCGCCGGTGAGATTCGCGGTGAATGCCATGCCACTGGCTGTGGCGTTGGTGGCGATGGAGCCGTTGTAGGACATGCTGGTAGCAGTCACGTGCGTGCCGGACTGCGTCCAGGTGGCGTTCCAGCCGGACGCGATTCTCTGGCCGGAGTCGGGGAAGTCGAATTCCAGCTTCCAGTTGCTGATCGGGTCGCCGAGGTTGGTGATGGCCACGTCGCCTTGGAAGCCGCCGCTCCATTGGTTGACGATTTTGTAGGTCACCTTGCATGCGGCGGCGGCCGCAGCCGGCGTCGTCACCGTTGCGACTCCACCGGCGGCGACCAGCGCGGCCAGTCCGGTGGCCGCGACGGTGGCGAGACTTCGTCTCATCAGGAAGTCCTTTCGCGAACGACGACGGGCGACTGCCGCCCGTGTCAGGGTGCCGACCGGGGCCGGGAGGCCACCGGCACGCACGCGGCGCACCGCTGGCCCCGCGTCCCGAAATTAAGCGACTAAGTGGGCGGTCGCGATTGGTCGCCCGGTGCGGCGTTCGCCATGCGAGACGCGGTGTGCTCACCTTTGTTGCGGTGGCCGGTCGTGCACCACGCCGGTGGCCGCCTCAGCCTGGGTGAACGGGACCGTTGGCCCATCCGCCGAGCCGATCGGCGGCCGAAAGGAGCCCAGGCCACGGCGCTGAAACGTTCAGTCCGCGTCGAACGCGCCGGGCGTGCATCGGGGGAACATGAGCGGTCCGGCCTTGTAGTGGAGGTTCTCGCCGAAAACGACTCTGGCCCTCGGTCGGCACCGGGTTAGCCGGGCAACCGAGAGCCAGGATCAGGCGGTTACCACAGGTCAGGTTTCGCCGGTCGGTGGTCAGGCCGACGGGGCAGCTGACGCCGGTGCCGCCGAGGCCGCAGTAGCCGTTCGGCACCTTGAACAGATACTGCTGGTGGTAGTCGAATCGGTGGCGCAATAAATCAGCGCTCACACGTGTACGAGGCGAACCGCCTTACCGCAGAGCTTGCTCATGTCGTCCTCGTCCGAGGTGAGGATGATGACGGGCCGGGTGGAGCGAAGAGCCGTGGCGGCCACGACGGCATCGATCGCGTACTTGTGGCCGTGAAGACCGCTCTCACGGAGCAGGCCCAGCGCGTGGACGGAGACCTCCTCGGTCACCGGCTCGACACGTAACCGGGACAGGTGCCAGCGCGACCGATCGTTTGTCACCCGCCCGTCGAAGGCCTCGATAGACGTCAGGGCACTGATGGCAACGCGGAAGTCGTTGTTCTGCGCCTCTCGGACAATCGCCGTGACTCGCTGGTCGGCCACGCACCACTTCGAGAGCCCCTCGGAGTCAAGGATCACCGTCCCCGCACTCAGCCTGCTTCGTGCGCGTGCCATCCACGCTCCTCCTGCAGCTCCGGAGCGGACTTCACGCTACGGAACAGCTGCTCAGCCTCGTCCCGCAGATGCTGTGGGATGGGACCGAACTCGTTCTCGTTCGCCTGCAGGGCCTCCTCCAGCAGGTCCCGCTCGATCTGCCGCTCCACAGCGGCGTCCACGTAGGCAGAAAACCCGCGCGCGCCGACACGCTCCTTGATGGCGCGGATGTTGCCGGCCCGCAAGGAGACGCTCACCTTGGCCGCGGGCCCTTCCCCTGGCGGGAAGGCCTGCTCAGGCATACTCATGGCAGCAGTTTACTACTCCAAGTAGCAAACCACCGGCACCAGAAACATGAACCCTCCGAGTAGCGCGACGCCGCTCGGAGGTCTCACGATCCGGCTACTCCCCGCTGGAGGTCGTCAGGTCGATCGGACGCGCCACGCCCGTGCCGCCGATCCCGCAGTAGCCGTTCGGCACCTTGAACAGATACTGCTGGTGGTAGCGGTTCACTTCAGGCATCAATACATGTCGGCGGCGGGCTCCGTTCGAGCGGGCGGGATACGCGCCGCGATCTGCTCGCGGGCGTGCGGGCAGTCCGCGAACCTGTGCGGGCAGGCAAGGGCGTGCTCGATCAGGTCCTTGGCCGCGCGCGCCTGCGCGATGCGCTGTTCTAGTTCGACGACGTGGCGGCGCAACAGGTCCCGGTGGTCCATCGGATCGGCAGCGGACAGCACGGCGCTCAGCTCGCGCAATCCGAGGCCTGCCTCCTTTCCCATCAGGATCAGCGCTACTCGCACCAGCGCGTCCTGTCCGTAGCGGCGCTGACCACCGGCACGCCGAGCGGGGCCGATCAGGCCCATGCTCTCCCAGTACCGCAGCACATGCGTGGCCAAGCCGAACCGGTCTGCCAACTCTCCGATGGTCAGCTCCTCACTTGACTTCATGTGAACATTAACCGGCACCGTTGGCCGCATGCTCAAGCAAACAGTCGCGATTACCCGCGTGGTCAACTCATGCGTGCTACTCGAACTGAACGGCCACGCCGTGCTCACCGACCCATGGTTCACCGAACGATGGTTCCTGCGCCGCGGCGAGCCCCTCGGGCTGCGAGTCGCCGAACTGCCACCGCTCGCCGCCATCGTCGTCACCAATCTGGCCACCAACCACTGGGATCTGCGCGGGCTGCGCGCGTTTCCCGACAAGGACTCCACACCGCTGTACGTCCCCACCGCAGGCATGGCCCGCCGGGCGAGGGCGTTGGGCTTCCGGCGCGCAGAGCAGGTGCGCTGGGGAGAGACGCGCGAGATCGCGCCCAAGCTCTCCATGCGGGTCGTGCCTGCCGGGCGGACCCTGGTCTGGCCCAACAACGCCTACGCGTTCAGCGCAGCCGGTGCCCAGCTGTTCTTCGGCGGAGAGATCGCCGAGGTAGCACTGCTGGAGCGGTACCGCGCCGAGCATCCGCCGGTGGACCTGGCCCTGCTGCCGGTGAACGGCCTTCGGCCGCTGTTCGGGCCGCCTCTGGTAATGGGCCCCGCCCAGGCCGTGGCCGGGGCGTCCGTACTCGGCGCAAAGGTGCTGGTCCCGGTGCACGACGCCCACGGACACGATCCGCTCTCGGCGCTGTTCCGCACCACCGGCACCGCCTCGGACGCGATCGCCCTGGCTGGATCGGACCTGACGGTGGTGGACCTGCCCACGGGCGAGCGCTGGGAGTTGGCACAGTGAGTCTGTTCCTGTACGGAACCGTCCAAGAGACAGAGCAGATCGCCGAACGCATGCGCCGTGTCCGGATCATCGGCCCTGACCTGTGCAACCTAACCTGGGTGCCCGGCATGCACACCCGTCTCCAGGTCGGCGACCCCCGCTCGCCGCGCTCATGGCTGCGCGGATTCCTCCGCACCTACTCGATCTGGAACTACTCCCCCACCGGCCGCCTCGATCTGTGCGTTCTCGACCAACCTTCCGCCGGGCCCGGAGCGCAGTGGTCACGGCGGATACGCGTCGGCGACCCGGCGGCACTCACCGCGCCGGAGGGCCGGCTCGTCCTCCGCGAGGATGCGCGATACCACCTGTTCGTCGGCGACGAGACCGCAACCGTCGCCTTCGGAGCGATGCTGCGGGCCTTGCCCCCGTCCGCGCTCGTATATGGTGCGATCTCGGTCGAGGGCCCCGCGAACCGCCTCCCACTGGAACATACGGATCGCCTGACGTGGCGATATCGGCCGACAGACCTTGCCGACGTGGTCCGTTCCCTGGAGCTTCCCCACACGCCGGGCGTCGCTTATCTCGCCGGAGAGGCCCGCAGTTGCCAAGCCGTGCGTGACCACCTCGTCCGCGAACGCGGCTGGTCTCGCAAAGCCGTCGTCGTGAAACCGTTCTGGACCCCCGGACGGCGGGGCATGGACTGATCGCCCTCTCGACGCCCGCCCTTTGGATAAGGGCGGGGCTCGTACGAGTCAGGCTTCATCGGCGGTCAGGCCGACGGGGCAACTCACGCCGGTGCCGCCAATCCCGCAGTAGCCGTTTGGCACCTTAAAGAGGTATTGCTGGTGGTAGCGGTTCTCTTCGGGCGATAAGTTCTCCCTCACCGCGCTCTGTGGCTTCTCCCCGGCTGCGGGCAGGTCGGCGCCTACACTTGGCAGCATGGACTTGGACAACGAAGGCTGGGCCGACATCGAAGAACCCCTCGACGCGCCCGCGCTTCCACGGCATCTCGCCGCGCTCGTCGGCGCGCTACAAGGGCCGGCAGACCTCGGCGTCCACCATGACCGGTACCTCACCTATCCTCACCACGAGGAGTCCGACGGAGCGATCACCGCGTGATCCTCTGCGACACGGGACCCCTCGTCGCGGCGTTTAACAGGGCCGACAAGGATCACGCCCGCTGTGTCCGGTTCCTCGCGCAGAACTGGACCAGGCTTGTCGTGCCGTCGCTCGCAGTGACAGAAATATGCCACCTGCTCTCTGATCCGGTCCGTCGTGGCAGCCCCGCTCTCGCAGCCGAGTTCTGCGCTGCCATCGCAGACGACGAACTTCGCGTGATCGAGGTGACGCCCCACGACTATCGGCGAGTGTCCGAGTTGCTCGCGGCTTACGCCTCGCTCCGCCTACAGGCTGTGGACGCCTGCGTGATAGCCCTTGCCGAGCGCTTCGACCTTCGCGAAGTCGCCACGCTGGATCAGCGGGACTACCTCGTCGTTGCCCCTCGTCATCTTCCCAAGGGGCAACGACTCACGATCCTGCCCGGCGACTGATCAACTCACGCTCGTCGTCAGGCCGACGGGGCAGCTCACGCCGGTGCCGCCGATGCCGCAGTAGCCGTTCGGCACCTTGAAAAGGTATCGCTGGTGGTAGCGGTTTGCTTCAGGCAATAAGTCGCGCTAGGACCTTGCGACATTTGCTCCTGCCCTCGGCGCTGGGACTGACTGTGTCACACTCGCCAGCAGGTCAGTCGGCCTCAGACATCGGTGTCCTTGGGATGACGGGGCGAGGCATAGACGATCCATACCGTGTGAGCGGCGTCATCAATCACGTAGCGCACGCGCCCGCCGCTGGTAACCTCGAACTCCCATTGCTCGAGGTCCTGTCCGTTGTGGCGATGAGTCGCAAGGTCGCCACGCAGGCGATGCTGACGCTCATGGTCAGTGCGTGAGCGTGGATCTGCGCGCAGCGTCTCCAAGCATCGGCGTGTGTTGGCCAGGGCATGACGGCATAGTTCCTCCCAGCCCTTCACCGCATCGCTCGTACCGAACCGTACGTCCCATTCGCTGTCAGGAGGCGGGACTGTGACCCGGTCTCCGCGCTTGGGACTCATACCGAAACCTCAACCGGCCCGAAGTCTCCGCTCGTCGCCTCACGCGCCTGAGCATAGTGCGCGGAGTCGGCCTTGATCCGGGCGGTGGCCCGCCAGCCTGCGATGACTTCCTGAGTAGTGGCGTCGACATCCAGCTCGGCTGCGTCAGAGAGCGCCTCAACCAGTTCAAGCGTGAAAGACCGCACCTCATCAGAGGAGAGGTGACGAACCCAGGGAAAGACCTCGGGCATGGCGATGACCAGCGCGCGGGCGGTCGGATCATGCCGCAGGAGAGCGAGGAACAGACGGGAAGCAGTGGCCAGCGTCTGTTCGCGTCGTTCCTCACGATCAGCCGCAGTCAGGTAGAAGTCCTGGGCATCCCGGTGAGTCACACGTACGCGACCAAGTCGCGCGGCGCGCTCGGCGACGGCCCGGGGATTCCTCGACAGGTCCGAGAAGGTGACGGCGTCGGCATTGCTGATGCTCACGCCGCCAGTCTAATTCAGAACACATTCTGATAGCGCTCCAACCTCGCCCACCTGAGGCGCCGCGCCGTGGGACTGCTGCGCCCCACCCAGGCCCGCACTTCGAGACCACCGATCGCGCCGAGCCTGGCCCCGGCCCACAACGCACCAGCCCGGGCGGCGAAGGGCCAGGATCAGTCAGTTCCCGCAGGTCACGCCTCACCGGTCGTGAGGCCGACCGGACACGAGACACCGGTGCCGCCGAGGCCGCAGTAGCCGTTGGGCACCTTAAAAAGGTATTGCTGGTGATAATCCTCGGCGAAGTAGAACTCGCCGGCGGGGGCGATCTCAGTGGTGATCTCGCCGTACCCGGCCTTGGTGAGCACCTCCTGGTACGCGTCCCGGGACGTCACGGCCGCCTTGGCCTGCTCGGGGCCACGGGTGTAAATGGCCGACCGGTACTGCGTGCCGACGTCGTTGCCCTGGCGCATGCCCTGTGTGGGGTCGTGGGCCTCCCAGAACACCTTGAGGAGCTCCTCGTACGACACCTCTGCCGGGTCGAAGACCACCCGGACGACCTCGGTGTGCCCGGTCCGGCCGGTGCAGACCTCCTCGTACGTCGGGTTCGGCGTGTAGCCGCCCGCGTAGCCCGCGGCGGTCGAGACGACCCCGGGGGTCTGCCAGAACTTGCGCTCGGCGCCCCAGAAGCAGCCCAGCCCGAACTCGGCGATCTCCGAACCTTCGGGATACGGCGGAGCCAGCGGCCCGCCGAGCACCTGGTGGCGGGTGGCCACCGGCATGACCTCGGCACGGCCCGGCAGGGCATCCGCGGGGTCCACCATCGTCGTCTTGTCTGTGCCGAACAGCCAGCCCATCACGAACCTTCCTTCCGCTCTGCCATCACCAACCAGACGCGCGGCGGCCTTGTTCCTGACATAAGTGCCTCTAAACCTCAGGCGTAGAGACCCTTATTTGTGCTGAATCTAGGTAAGCAGCGAAGATGGGCTTCATGCCTGATACGCGCCGCGGTGTCCTATATGGCGTCGCCGCCTACACCATGTGGGGTCTGTTCCCTCTCTACTGGCCTCTGCTCAAGCCGTCCGGCGCCGTGGAGATCCTCGCCCACCGGATGGTCTGGTCGCTGGTCGTGGTGGTCACGCTCCTCGCCGCACGCCGCCACTGGTCGTGGATCCGCACGATGACGCGCCGCCAGCTGATCCTCCTCGCCCTCGCGGCCGTCACGGTCTCGGTCAACTGGGGCGTCTACATCTACGCCGTCAACACCGGCCACGTGGTGGAAAGCGCGCTCGGCTACTTCATCAACCCTCTGGTCAGCGTGCTGTTCGGAGTGCTGATCTTCCGGGAACGGCTGCGCCGATGGCAGTGGATCGCCGTCGGGCTGGGCGCGCTCGCGGTCCTCATCCTGACGCTCGACTACGGGCGCCTCCCCTGGATCGCCCTTGTGCTCGCCGTCAGCTTCGGCACGTACGGCCTGATCAAGAAGGCGGCGGGGGTGGGCAGCGCGGAGAGCCTGACCGTCGAGACGCTCGTGCTGCTGGTGCCGGCCCTGGGCTACCTGCTCGTCCTGCAGGCGAACGGCACCGGGACCTTCGGCAACCACGGTCTCGGCCACGCGCTGCTGCTGGTGGCGGCCGGCCTCATCACCGCGGTGCCGCTGATGCTCTTCACGGCCGCCGCGCTGCGGGTTCCGCTCACGGTCATCGGCCTGCTCCAGTACATCGCGCCGGTGCTGCAGTTCCTGTGCGGTGTGCTGATCGCTCACGAGACGATGCCCGCCAGCCGTTGGGCCGGGTTCGTGGTCGTCTGGCTCGCGCTGAGCGTCTTCACCTGGGACAGCGCCCGCTCCGCCCGTACGTCCCGGCAGGAGCGTGCGGCCGCGCTCGAGACCGTCTGATACGTCCCCCGGAGTAGGGCGTCCGCCTCCGGCGGGAGGACGACAGGACCGAGCGGAGCGGCGAGGATCGCGGCATGAGCAAGGAATTCCGTTTCGGGACCGTCGCCGGCCTGGCCCCCGACGCCGCCTCGTGGGCAGCGACGGCCCGCCGGGCCGAGGACCTCGGCTACTCGACCCTGCTCGTCCCCGACACGCTGGGGACGCTGCCGCCGCTGCTCGCGATGACCGCCGCGGCCACCGTCACGACGACGCTGCGCGTGGGCACGTTCGTGCTGGCCGCGCCCTACCGCAATCCCCCGCAGCTCGCGCACGAGCTCGCCGGGCTCGACTTCCTGTCCGGCGGACGGCTGGAGGTCGGCGTGGGGGCCGGACGTGTCGGCGCCGAGGAGGACGCCCGGGCGCTCGGCATGCCGTACGGCACGGCGGGCGAGCGCGTCGCGCTGGTCCGTTCGGTGATCGGCGAGGTGCGGGCGGCCTTCGCCGGAAGCAGGACCGCCGTGCAGCGCCAGGGGCCGCCCATCCTGGTGGCGGGGGCCGGTCCCCGCATGCTGTCGCTGGCCACGGAGGAGGCGGACATCGTCGCGCTCGCCGTGCCGCCCGACACTCCGGAGGAGGGCCTGCGCGGGCCCGCCGGCACGCTGCGGGAGATGGCCGGGGCGAGGTTCGACGACATCGAGCTGAGCATGAACCTGTTCCAGATCGGCGACGAGCTGCCCCCGTGGATGCCCGAGAGGCTCAGGGCCACGTCGGCGGACGCCGCCACCGTGCTGCGCGGCTCGCCCCGCGAGATGGCCGACACGCTGCTGCGCCGCCGCGACGAGCTGGGCCTGTCCTACATCACCGTCAACGGCTTCTTCGCCGACGCCCTCGCCCCCGTCGTCGAACTCCTCGCAGGCCGCTGACGTCAGCGTGTGGTCGACAGGCGTGACCGGGTGCGGGCAGGCGCCCATGCGGGCAGCTCGGCGAGGATGTCGGCGAGCGTGACCCCCGTGAGGCTGCTCCGCCACGCACGGTGCGCCTCGGCCATCTTCTCGGCGATGACGCAGATGCGCCGGCAGTCCTCGGGGGGCAGCGCTCCCCGTCCCTGCTGGCGGATCTCGCGGCACTCGTACGGCGAGGAGGCGCCGTCGACCGCCTCGACGATCTGCAGCATCGTGATGTCGGAGGCCGCCCGCGCGAGCCGGAATCCGCCTCGCGGGCCCGTCATCGCGGCCAGCACACCGGCTCTGACGAGCGCCTGCAACTGCTTGGCCAGGTAAGGCGCCGGAACGTCGTAGAACTCCGCGAGCTGTGCCGCAGACGCGGTGGCTCCCGGCTCGAGCTGCGCCAGCGTGGCGGCGCAGTGCAACACCCACTCGGTGCTCGCAGGCAGCTTCATGCGCTCCAGTCTATTGGAGAGATTGCGGATCTTTTTTGTCCGAGATAGCATCCGAAGCGTCTAGCGAAGGAGAAACCATGCGCATCGCAGTCGCCGGCGCCACCGGGAACATCGGGAAGCTCACCGTCGCCGCCCTCGAACGGGACGGGCACGACGTCGTACGCGTCAGCCGGTCCCTCGGCGTGGACCTCATGACGGGCGAGGGGCTCGACAAGGCCCTGGACGGCGTCGAGGCCGTCGTCGACGCGATCAGCTCGACCGCGACCGACAAGGACGAGGCGGTGGCGTACTTCGGCACGACCACCGGGAACCTGCTGGCCGCCGAGGAGCGGGCGGGCGTCCGCCACCACGTGCTGCTCTCGATCATCGGCATCCACCGGGTGGAGGGCAACGCCCACTACGCCGGCAAGCGGGAGCAGGAGCGCCTGGTGTCCGCCGGTTCGGTGCCGTGGACGATCGTCCCGGTCGCGCAGTTCCACGACTTCGCCGAGACGGTGGCGGGGTGGACCGAGCAGGACGGCGTCGCCACGATCGCACCGCTGCTGATCCAGCCGATCGCGCCCGCGGACGTCGCAGACGTGCTCGCCGAGATCGCGACCGGCGAGCCGCGGGGCCGCTACACCGACGTGGCCGGTCCCGAGCCGCAGGACCTCGTCGACATGGCCCGGCGCACCCTTGCGGCACGCGGCCGGACGGTCAAGCTCGTGCCGACCTGGTCAGGACTCTTCGGCACGGCGATGGCCGGCGACGTGCTGCTGCCCGGCGAAGGCGCCCGCATCGCGCCGACCACCTTCGACGAGTGGCTCGCGGCCCAGCGCTAGAGCCGTGCGTGCTACCCCAGGGCCGCCTCGGCCCTGGCGTACGCGGCCGCGGCGATGCGCGGCAGCAGTACGGCGGGGTCGGTACGCGGCTTCGGCCACCGCCTGGGGATGCGAATCTCCAGCACGTAACGCGGCGTCTGCACCACCTCGACCCACTGCGTCACCGACTTCTCATCGAAGACCCGGAAAGCCCAGGACCGGCTGCCGAGAGGCGGCACGGGGAATGGCTTCACGCTCATCGAGGGGCCCAGGGCGCTGGAGAATTTCCGGCAGGAGGCCAATGCGTCGGGATCGCCGAGGCTGCTCACCATCTGCGCGGGCCCGGTGACGACGGTCTCGGAGAACTCCGCCGACCGTTTCCACGCCTCGTCAGCCGTCGCGCTCAGCAGCGTCGCGGCGATCTGCACGCCGGGTCGATTGAAGTCGCGTAGTGCGACGCGCCACGATCCCACGGTCCACCGCTCGCAGCCGGACACCCTCTCGAAAACCCCGACCGCCTGCCGAGGCGAGATGAACTCCTCCGCTCTGCCCTCGGCGGCGGGCAGGGCGACGACCACGCCCGGTCTGGTGATCGACTCATGGACTCCCTCGTAGTCGACGAGCAAGGCCTGCCGCAGTCGGGGATCGCCGGGGCCGCTCCCGGGGTTGGGCAGCGGAGACGGCTGCCCCTTCTTCAACACCCAGGAGAGGAACGTCCGCGACACCGATGGGGTGGGGGCCGGTCGTTCCTCGGGCGGCGCAGGCGAAGCCGGCTCAGGCGAACCCGTCGCGGGCGCCGCAGGCGAACCCGGCTCGGGCGAAACCGCCGCGGCGATGGCGTCGCACAGGGCTTGCGCCGAGCCCTCTCCTTCGCCCTCCCCACACGTGAGGACCTGGTCCTTGTCCACGATGACGGCGTCGGCGGGCGTCGAATCCGCCGGAGTCGGGGTGGCGGATGTGCCCGCGCCTGGCCTGCCGCAGGCCGTCGCCGCCAGGAGGCACAGGGCCGCCAGCCGGGTGATCTTCACCCGGCCAATGATCCCCTACGAGGCGGTCAGCCCGTGCGCTCGACGACGTAGTCGCACAGGGCGATGAGGGCCGTACGGGCCGGGATGTCGGGCAGGCCGGCGAGGGCCTCCTTGGCCCGGTCGATCCAGCGGATGAGCTCCTCACGGGCCTGCTCCATGGCCCGGTTGGCCCGCAGCAGCGTCAGCGCCTCCTCGACGTCCTCCTCCGCCACGGGCCCCGACAGCAGGGTGCGCAGCCGGGCGTCGGCGGGGTCGTCGGAGGCCAGGGCGTACAGCACGGGGAGCGTGTGGACGCCCTCGCGCAGGTCGGTGCCGGGGGTCTTGCCCGAGTCGGCCGTCGGCGCGGCCACGTCGATGAGGTCGTCGCCCAGCTGCCAGGCCACGCCGATCGCCTCGCAGGCGTCGGTCACGCGCTCGACCACATCGGCGGGAGCACCGGCGAGCATGGCCCCGAAGCGGCCCGAGGTGGCGATGAGGGAGCCGGTCTTGTCGGCCAGCACGCTGATGTAGTGGGCGATCGCGTCGCGGCCCTCGGCGGGCCCGATCGTCTCGCGGATCTGGCCGCGCACCAGGCGGGAGAACGTACGCGCCTGGATCCGGATGAGCTCGCTGCCGAGGTCGGCGAGGATCTCCGACGCCTGAGCGAACAGGTAGTCGCCGGTGAGGATGGCCACGGTGTTGTCCCACCGGGCGTTGGCGGACGGCGAGCCCCGGCGCACCGGGGCCTCGTCCATCACGTCGTCGTGGTAGAGCGTGGCCAGGTGGGTCAGCTCGATGACGACGGCCCCGGGCACGACGCCCGGGGCGTCCGGGTTGCCGAACTGGGCGGCCAGCAGCACGAGCATCGCCCGGAACCGCTTGCCGCCCGCCTCGATGAGGTGCCTGGACGTCTGGGTGACGAAGGCGTCCTCACTCTCGACCGACGAGCGCAGCAGCTTCTCCACCGCCGCGAGCCCGCCTGCGAGGTCGTCGGCCAGCCGCTCGTCGACGAGAGGAATGTCCACAACGGGCGGCGCGGCCATACGGAGATCTCCTATCGGACGAACAGGGACTGTGCAGCCGTGTGCGCGAGGTCCAGCACGGGCTGGGGGTACACCCCGAGAACTACCGTAGCCAATGCCGCGATACCGACCACAGCCGCGGTCCCCCGCGAGGGCAGCACGACGGACGGGCCGTCGGCGGCCGGGTCGCTGAAGAACATCAGCACGATCACACGGACGTAGAAGAACGCGGCGATCGCCGAGGCCACCACACCGATGATGACCAGCGGCGTGGCGCCGTTGGCGACGGCCGCCTGGAAGACCGCGTACTTCCCGAAGAACCCGCTGGTGAGCGGGATGCCGGCGAAGGCCAGCAGGAAGAACGCGAACGTCCCGGCCAGCAGCGGCGAGCGCTTGCCGAGCCCGGCCCAGCGGGACAGGTGCCACGCCTCGCCACCCGCGTCGCGCACCATCGTGACGATGGCGAACGCGCCGACCGTGGTGAAACCATATGCCACCAGGTAGAACAGCAGGCCGGACAGCGCCGAGGTGTTCTGCGCCCGGGTCGTGCCGGTGGCGATGACGCCGATGAGCAGGAAGCCGCCGTGCGCGATGGACGAGTAGGCGAGCATCCGCTTGATGTCGGTCTGCGTGATCGCGAGGATCGCGCCGACAACCATCGTGAGAATCGCCACACCGTAGAGCACCGGGCGCCAGTCCCAGTCGAGACCGCCGAGGCCGACCCAGAACACCCGCAGCAGCGCGCCGAAGGCGGCGACCAGGGTGCCGGAGGCCATCAGCGCGGTGATGGGCGTGGGCGAGCCCTGGTAGACGTCCGGCTTCCACGCCTGGAACGGCGCGGCACCGATCTTGAACAGCAGGCCGACGCCGAGCATGGCCGCGCCGATGTAGAGCAGCGTGTCCTGGCCGCCGACCGACCCCAGCGCCTGATTGATCTTCGCGAGGTCGACCGACCCGGCGTAGCCGTACAGCAGGGCCGTGCCGTACAGGAAGAAGGCCGAGGAGAACGCGCCGAGCAGGAAGTACTTGACCGCGGCCTCCTGCGACAGCAGGCGGCGGCGCCTGGCCAGGCCGCACAGCAGGTACAGCGGCAGCGACATGACCTCGAGGGCGACGAACGCCACGAGCAGGTCGTTGGCCGCGGGGAACAGCAGCATGCCGCCGACCGCGAACAGCAGCAGCGGGTAGACCTCGGTGTGCGCGGCCCGCTCGACGAGCGACTGCTCCTCCTCGGCCGAGCCGGGCACGGCCGCCGCGGAGCCGACGAAGTGCTCCTCGTCCTTGATGAGCAGCACGCTCACGAAGGCGAGGATGAGGATCGTGCCCCAGATGAACAGGGCCGGGCCGTCCACGGCCACCGCGCCCATCGCGGCGGGCTTGGTGGGCACGCCCTTGACCGCCTGCCAGACGGCCAGCGCGAACGCGCCGGCCAGCGACAGCAGCGTGAGCGGCAGGTGGATCGCCGAGCGCAGGTAGCGCGGGGCGAATGCCTCCACCAGCACGCCGACGATCGCCGCGCCGAAGACGACGAGTATCGGCGCCAGCAGGGCGTACTCGATACTCGGCGCCTGAATGGTGCCGTTCACTACTGGCCCTCCTGAGCAACGGGTACGGCCGGCTTCGGGTCCGTGACGGAGACGCTCGACAGCGTGTCCTTCACGGCGGGATTGATCACGTCGAGCAGCGGCTTGGGATAGAGGCCGAACACCAGCAGCAGCGCGACGAGCGGCGCCACCACCCACTTCTCCCTGGCGTTGAGGTCGGGCAGCGACTTGACCGACTCGGCCGTCGGGCCGTTCATCGTCCGCTGGTACATCCACAGGATGTAGATCGCGGCGAGGATGACGCCGACCGTGGCGATCACGGCCGGGACGACGTAGCGCTGGTAGGTGCCGGTCAGCACCATGAACTCGCTGACGAACGTGCTGAGACCGGGCAGTGAGAGGCTGGACAGACCGGCCACCAGGAACGTCCCGGCGAGGATCGGGGCCACCTTCTGCACGCCGCCGTAGTCGGCGATGAAGTGCGAGCCCCTGCGGTAGATGAGGAAGCCCGCGATCAGGAACAGCGCGCCGGTCGAGAAGCCGTGGTTGACCATGTAGAGCGTGGCGCCCGAGCCCGCGCTGGTGGTCATCGCGAACACGCCCATCGCGATGAAGCCGAAGTGCGACACCGAGGTGTACGCGATGAGCCGCTTCATGTCGGTCTGCCCGATGGCCACGATCGCGCCGTACACGATGCCGATCACCGACAGCGTGATGACCAGCGGCGTGAAGAACTTCGCGGCGTCCGGGAAGAGCTCAAGGCAGAAGCGCAGCATGCCGTACGTGCCGACCTTGTCCAGCACGCCGACGAGCAGGACGGCCGCGCCGGCCGGGGCCTGTGCGGCGGCGTCCGGCAGCCAGGTGTGGAACGGCCACAGCGGCGCCTTGATCGCGAAGGCGATGAAGAAGCCGAGGAACAGCCACTTCTGCGTCGTCACGTCCTGGATGGTCCCGACCAGGTCGGAGAACATGAACGTGCCCTTGCCGGCGATCGTGTAGAGCGCGATCACCGCCACCAGCATCAGAAGCCCGCCGAACAGCGAGTACAGCAGGAATTTCACGGCCGCGTACGACCGCTGCGCCCCGCCGTACGACCCGATCATGAAGTACATCGGGATCAGCATGGCTTCGAAGAAGACGTAGAAGAGGAAGACGTCGGTCGCCGCGAAGACGCCGATCATCATGGCCTCGAGCACCAGCAGCAGCGAGAAGTACGTCCGGACCGAGCGCTTGCCGGCCTCGGCGTCGTGCCAGGAGGCGAGCACCACGATCGGCACGAGGATCACCGACAGCAGGATCAGCACCAGGGCGATGCCGTCCACGGCGACGCCGTAGTGGACGCCGAACGCGGGGATCCAGTCGTACGTCTCGGCGAACTGGAACTTGTCGCCGTTCGGGCTGAACTGGACCGCCATGGCGACGGTCAGCGCCAGCACGATCAGCGACACCACGAGGGTGAACTGCTTGGCGAGCTTGTCGTTGCGGACAAGGGTCACGCCCAGCGCGCCGAGTACGGACACGCCCATCAGGGTTGAAAGCCAGGGCATCACAGGTTCCCTACGACGAGCCAGGCACCGGCCAGGATGGCGGCGCCCAGGAATATCGACAGCGCGTACGAGCGGACGAACCCGGTCTGGACCCTGCGCAGGCGCCCGGACGTGCCGCCGATGCCCGCGGCCAGGCCGTTCACCAGGCCGTCGACGCCGCGGTTGTCGAAGAACACGGCCAGGCGGGTCAGCCACTGGCCGGGGCGCATGAACAGCGCCTCATTCAGGGCGTCGCCGTACAGGTCACGACGGGCGAAGGCGGTGAGGAACGAGCCGCGCGGGGCGACGGCGGGCACCTCGGCCCTGCCGTACTTGACCCAGGCGAAGGCCGCGCCGACCGCGACGAGCGCGAGCGTGACCAGACCGGTGAGGCTGAACGGGTGGAACGACGGCATCTCCTCCGGCGCGCCGACGGCCGGCGAGAGGAAGGTCATGAACCGGTTGCCCAGCACCAGGAACGCGCCCAGCCCGATCGCGCCGACCGACAGGATGATCAGCGGCCAGGTCATGACGGCGGGCGACTCATGCGGGTGGGCCGTGGGCTCCCAGCGCTTGGTGCCGAAGAACGTCATGAACACCAGGCGCGACATGTAGAAGCCGGTGATGCCCGCGCCGAGCACGGCCAGCCAGCCGAGGACGGCGTTGTGCTCCATCGCGGTCTCGATGATGCCGTCCTTGGTGAAGTAGCCGGACAGCAGCGGGAACCCGATGATCGCCAGGTAGCCGATGAGGAACGTCACGAACGTGAGCGGCATGACCTTGCGCAATGCGCCGTACTTGCGCATGTCGACCTCGTCGTTCATGGCGTGCATGACCGAGCCCGCGCCGAGGAACATGTCGGCCTTGAAGAAGCCGTGCGTGATCAGGTGGGCGATCGCGAATGCGTAGCCCGCCGGGCCGATGCCCGCGGCGAGCACCATGTAGCCGATCTGCGACATCGTCGAACCGGCCAGCGCCTTCTTGATGTCGTCCTTGGCGGTACCGATGATCGCACCGGCGAGCAGCGTCGCGACGCCGACGATCGTCACCACGAGCTGCGCGGTCTCGGCGCCCTGGAAGATCGGGCCGGACCGGACGATCAGGTAGACGCCGGCGGTGACCATGGTCGCGGCGTGGATGAGGGCCGAGACCGGGGTCGGGCCCTCCATCGCGTCGAGGAGCCAGGACTGCAGCGGGAGCTGCGCCGACTTACCGCAGGCGCCGACCAGCAGCAGCAGGCCGATCGCGGTGAGCGTGCCCGAGGACGCCTTCGAGGCGTTCGCGAGGACGTCGTTGAAGGCCAGCGTGTGGAACGTCGCGAAGATCGTGAAGATGCCGATCAGCAGGCCGAAGTCGCCGACGCGGTTGACGATGAACGCCTTCTTGGCCGCGGTCGCCGCCGAGGGCTTGTGCTGCCAGAACCCGATCAGCAGGTACGACGCGAGGCCGACGCCCTCCCAGCCGACGAACAGGGCCACGTAGTTGTCGGCCAGCACCAGCAGAAGCATCGCCGCGACGAACAGGTTGAGGTAGGCGAAGAACCGCCGCCTGTTCGGGTCGTGCGCCATGTAGCCGATCGAGTAGATGTGGATCAGCGAGCCCACGAACGTGATCAGCAGGCAGAACGAGATCGACAGCGGGTCGACCAGCAGGCCCACCTTCGCGAGGCCCGGGATGAAGTCGTACAGCTCGATCCCGCGGCGGCGCTCGCCGGGGGCGAAGCCCAGCAGCTGCGCGAACGACAGCGCCGCCACCACGAAGGACGCGACGGCCATGAGCACGCCCAGCAGGTGGCCGAACTTGTCGGTCCTCCGGCCGCCAAGCAGGAGGACCGCCGCTCCCACCAGGGGCAGAGCGATCATGAGCCAGGCTGCTCCGATCGCTCCGCCGGAGTGCTGGATGATCTCAGCGGGTTCCACGGCCACCTCTTAGTACTTCAGCAGGCTGGCGTCGTCCACCGACGCGGACCTGCGGGTTCGGAAGATCGTCACGATGATGGCCAGGCCGATGACCACCTCGGCGGCGGCCACGATCATCACGAAGAACGCGATGAGCTGGCCGTCGAGGTTGCCGTTCTGCCGGGCGAAGGTGACGAACGCCAGGTTGCAGGCGTTGAGCATGAGCTCGACGCACATGAACACCACGATGGCGTTGCGCCGTACGAGCACACCGACGCCGCCGATGGCGAACAGCAGCGCGGAGAGCACCAGGTAGTGCGTGGTCACTTGCCGTCCTCCTCGCTCAGGGACTCCCTCACGGACTCACCGCTCGGGCGGACGACCGGGACCGCCACGACATCGTCCTCATCCATCGGCTCGGTGTCGGGGCCGCCGTCCCTGGCCTCCTCGGCCACGGTGGGCGTGCTGTGCCCGTTCGCGCGCAGCGCGGCCTCCTCCTGCTCCAGCACCTGGGCGACCTCAGGAGACAGGATGCCCTGGGACTCCTCGTACCGGGCGATGTACCGGTTGACCGACAGCGGCGAGACGGAGCCGTCGGGCAGCAGCGCCGGCATGTCGATGGCGTTGTGCCGGGCGTAGGTGCCGGGGCCGGGCAGCGGCGCCGGGTTCTTGCCCGTCCTGCCGAAGGTGACGAAGCGCTGCCGGGACAGGTCCTTCTGGGTCGGCTTGGCCTCGGTGCGCTCCCGGTGCGCGAGCACCATCGCGCCGAGCGCCGCGGTGATCAGCAGCGCCGAGGTGACCTCGAAGGCGAACACGTGGCGCGTGAAGATCAGCTGGGCCAGGGAGGGCACGTTGCCCGCCTGCGTGGCGGCGGCCAGGCCCTTGGGCGAGCCGACGACCGCGTTGCCGATGCCGAGGCCGAGCAGGACGGCGAAGCCGACCCCGCCCACGATCGCCCAGAACCGCTGTCCCCTGATCGTCTCCACGAGGGAGTCGGACGAGTCCACGCCCACGAGCATGAGCACGAACAGGAACAGCATCATGACCGCGCCGGTGTAGACGATGATCTGCACCGCCGCCAGGAACGGAGCGTCCTGGACCGCGTACAGCACCGCCAGCGAGAGCATGACCACGCCGAGCATGAGGGCCGAGTAGACGGCCCTGCGGCTGAAGACGAGTCCGAGCGCGGCGATCACCGAGACGATCGCGAGCACCCAGAACGTGATGGACTCACCCATTGCTTCGACCCAACCGGTAGTAGTCCTCTTCGGTCTCGCCGAGGCGCATCGGGTGGGGCGGCTGCTCCATGCCCGGTCCGAGCGGCGCGAGGAGCATCTCCTTGGTGTAGATCAACGACTCGCGGCTGGAGTCGGCGAGCTCGTACTCGTTGGTCATCGTGAGCGCCCGGGTGGGACACGCCTCGATGCACAACCCGCAGAGGATGCAGCGCAGGTAGTTGATCTGGTAGACGCGGCCGTACCGCTCACCCGGCGAGAAACGCTCCTCGTCGGTGTTGTCGCCGCCCTCGACGTAGATGGCGTCCGCCGGGCAGGCCCAGGCGCACAGCTCGCAGCCGACGCACTTCTCCAGCCCGTCGGGCCACCGGTTCAGCTGGTGCCTCCCGTGGAAGCGCGGCGCGGTGGGCCGCTTCTCCTCCGGATAGTTGACGGTCACCGGCTTTTTGAACATGTGGTGGAAGGTGACGCCGAATCCCTTGATCGGGTTCAGCCAATCAGTTGCTCCCACTGGTCACCTCCTTGGCGGCGTCGGAATTGAGACGCGCGGCGGGCACGACTCCGTGGTAGTGCGGGGCGTCGAGCGGCGGCACCGGGAACCCGCCCGCGGCGGGCTCCTCGCGCAGCTGCTCGAACTCCTCCTCGATCGCGGCCGCCTTGGCCTCCCTGCGACGCTGGTTGACCGTGTCGAACCGCAGCCAGATCGCGAAGGCGCCGATGATGACGACCGCGCCGATGGTCAGGATGATCGCCCGGTCGGCCTCGGGCATGCGCAGCGCCTTGAACGTGGCGGCCAGCAGGATCCAGGCCAGGTTGACCGGGATCAGTACCTTCCAGCCGAAGGCCATCAGCTGGTCGTACCGGACACGCGGCAGCGAGGCGCGGACCCAGACGAAGAAGCCGAACGCGATGACCAGCTTGATGAAGAACCACAGCATCGGCCACCAGCCGGAGTTCGCGCCGTCCCACAGGGAGATCGGCCACGGGGCCCGCCAGCCGCCGAAGAACAGCGTGATCGCCATCGCCGAGACCGTGAAGACGTTCACGTACTCGGCGAGCATGAACATCGCGAACTTCAGCGAGGAGGAGTACTCGGTGTGGAAGCCGCCGACCAGCTCGCCCTCACCCTCGGGGAGGTCGAAGGGCACGCGGTTCGTCTCGCCCAGCATCGTGATCGCGTAGATCAGGAAGGACGGGATCAGCGAGACCACGTACCAGGACGGCGCCGGGATGGACAGCCCGAGGATGTCCCAGGTGCCGCCGCTGGCCTGCTTCGCCACGATCTCCGAGGTGGACAGCGTGCCCGCCTGGAGGAACACCGCGACGAACGACAGGCCCATCGCGATCTCGTACGACACGACCTGGGCGGCCGAGCGCAGGCCGCCCAGCACGGCGTACGGCGAGCGGGAGCCCCACCCGGCGAGCACGACGCCGTAGACGCCGATCGAGGCGGTGGCCAGGACCAGCAGGACCGCGACCGGCAGGTCGGTGAGCTGCAGCGGCGTCTTGTGGCCGAACATCCACACCATCGGCCCGAACGGCACGACGGAGAAGGCCAGGAAGGCCGGGACGGCGATGATGACCGGGGCCAGGAAGTAGATCACCTTGTCCACGGTGCGGGGCATGATGTCTTCCTTGAGGCCCATCTTCAGGCCGTCGGCCACCGACTGCAGCAGGCCGAACTTGCCCGCCCGGTTGGGGCCGTAGCGGTGCTGCATGCGCGAGATGAGCTTGCGCTCGGTCCACACGCCCATCAGCACGCCCAGCATCAGGAACACGAAGATCGCGACGGCCTTGATGATGCTGATCCACAGGGGATCGTGGCCGAAGTCGCTCAGCGTGGGTCCGGGGTTGTTCACGAGACGCTCCCGATCGTTACGACGTCTCCGGCGACCGCGCGCAGGTCGCGCGTGACCGACAGGCCGGCGGAGTTGGACGGCACCCACACGACCCGGTCGGGCAGGTCCGCGACGCGCACCGGCACGACCACGTCGTCGCCGATGGTGATCTTGCCGCCGTCGACCGCGCCGATCTCCGCGGCGGTGGCCTCCGACAGCAGCGCCGCCGCCGTGCGGGCGGTCCCCGCCAGGTAGGGCTCGCCGTCCTGCAGCCGGCCGTCGTCGAGCAGCAGGTGCCAGGTCGCCAGCACGGCCTCGCCCGCCTGCGGCTCCCTCACCGCGCGGCCGGTGACCGCGGGCGCGGCCGGGCGGGTGCCCTTCCAGGCGCCGAGCGCGGCCATCTCCCGCCGGGCGGCGGCGGGCTCGGGCAGGCCGAGGTGGACGTCCATCTGGTCGGCGATCGAGGCGATGGCGCGCAGGTCGCTCATCAGGCCGGGGACGGCCGTGGCCACGCCGAACGAGCGGCCCCTGCCCTCCCAGTCGACGAACGTCCCGGACTTCTCGGCCACCGCGGCGACCGGCAGGACCACGTCGGCCCGGTCGGTGACCGCGCTGGCGCGGATCTCCAGGCTGACGATGAACGGCGTGTTCTCCAGCGCCGCCAGGGCCCTTGCGGGGTCGGACAGGTCGTAGGGGTCCACACCCGCCACGACCAGCGCGTCGACCTCGTCGTTCAGCGCGGCCTCGATGATGCCGGCCGTGTCGCGGCCGGGCGCCTCGGGCAGCGAGGCGACGCCCCACACCCTGGCGACCTCCGCGCGGGCGGTCTCGTCGTCGGCCGGGCGGCCGATCGGCAGCAGGCCCGGCAGGGCCCCCGCCTCCAGCGCGCCGCGCTCACCGGCCCGGCGCGGCACCCAGGCGAGCCTGGCGCCCGTGGCCTGCGTGAGCCGTACGAGCGCGGACAGGGCGCCGGGGGCGGTGGCGAGCCGCTCGCCGGCGAGGATGATCGCGCCCTCGGGCAGCAGGTCGCCGCCGACGAGGTCGCCGAGCGCCTCGGCCTCGGCGCCGGGCAGCGTGCGGATCAGCGTGCCCTGCATCTTGGCCAGGCCCGGCGTGGCGAACGGCGCGAGCGAGTAGACCTTCAGGCCCCGCTTGCGCGCCGCCTTGCGCAGGCGCAGGAAGACGATCGGTGACTCCTCCTCGGGCTCGAACCCGGCCAGGAGCACGGCCGGGGCCGTCTCCAGGTCGGCGTAGGAGACCTCGATGCCCTTGCCGGCCACGGCGTGGACGAGGAACCGCGTCTCCTCCTCGGAGTGCGGGCGGGCCCGGAAGTCGATGTCGTTGGTGCCGAGGGCGATCCTGGCGAACTTGCTGTAGGCGTAGGCGTCCTCGACCGTGAGCCGCCCGCCGACCAGCACGCCGGCCTTGCCCCTGGCCTGCAGCAGGCCCTCGGCGGCGACGGCCAGCGCGTCCGGCCAGGAGGTCGGGACGAGCTTGCCGCTCTCGTCACGGACCAGCGGCGACCGCAGGCGGTCGGGCGCGGTGGCGTAGGTGAAGGCCCAGCGGCCCTTGTCGCAGTTCCACTCCTCGTTGACCTGCGGGTCGTCCCCGGCCAGGCGGCGGGTGACCTTGCCGCGGCGGTGGTCGGTGCGCAGCGAGCAGCCCGACGCGCAGTGCTCGCACGCGCTCGGCGTGGAGACCAGGTCGAACGGGCGGGAGCGGAACCGGTAGGCCGCGCCGGTCAGCGCGCCAACCGGGCAGATCTGGATGGTGTTGCCCGAGAAGTAGGACTCGAACGGCTCGCCGTCGGCGACGCCCACCTGCTCCTTGGCCCCGCGATCGAAGAAGTCGATGAGCGGGTCACCCGCGATCTGCTCGGAGAAGCGGATGCAGCGCGCGCACTGGATGCAGCGCTCGCGGTCGAGCAGCACCTCGCTCGACAGCGGGACGGGCTTTTCGAACGTGCGCTTCTGCTCGACGAAGCGGCTCTCGCCCTGGCCGTTCGACATGGCCTGGTTCTGCAGGGGGCACTCGCCGCCCTTGTCGCAGACCGGGCAGTCGAGCGGGTGGTTCAGCAGCAGCATCTCCATCACGCCGCGCTGGGCCTTCTCGGCCACCGGCGAGGTGAGCTGCGTCTTGACCACCATGCCCTCGGCGACCTCGATCGCGCAGGACGGCTGCGGCTTGGGGAAGCCGCGGCCGTTGCCCGCGTCGGGGATGTCGACCAGGCACTGGCGGCAGTTGGCCGCCGGCGAGAGCAGCGGGTGGTCGCAGAACCGGGGGATCTGGATCCCCAGCAGTTCCGCGGCCCGGATGATCAGCGTCCCCTTGGGGACGCTGATCTGGAAGCCGTCGATGGTCAGGGTGACCATGTCCACGACCGGCTGCTCCGGCTGCGTCGTCTGAACTGTCACTTGGACCCCCACACCGTGGAAGCGGCGGGATCGAACGGGCAGCCGCCGATCTCGAAGTGCTTGAGGTATTCGTCGCGGAAGAGCTTCACCGACGAGTGGATCGGGCTCGTCGCGCCGTCACCGAGGGCGCAGAACGCGCGCCCGAGGATGTTGTCGGCGATGTCGGTGATCGTGGCCAGGTCCTCCTCGGCTCCCTGGCCCTTCTCCAGCCGCTTGAGCACCTGCTTGAGCCAGTAGGTGCCCTCACGGCAGGGCGTGCACTTGCCGCAGGACTCGTGCGCGTAGAACTCGGTCCAGCGCAGGACGGCCCGCACCACGCAGGTCGTCTCGTCGAAGATCTGCAGGGCGCGGGTGCCCAGCATCGAGCCCTTGGCCCCGACCGACTCGAAGTCGAGCGGCACGTCGAGGTGCTCGGCCGTGAAGATCGGCGTCGAGGAGCCTCCCGGCGTCCAGAACTTCAGCTCGTGGCCCTCCCGGATGCCGCCCGCCATGTCGAGCAGCTCGCGCAGCGTGATGCCCAGCGGGGCCTCGTACTGGCCCGGCCGGGTCACGTGGCCCGACAGGGAGAAGATGCCGAAGCCCTTGGACTTCTCGGTGCCCATCCCGGCGAACCAGTCGGCGCCGTTGGCGATGATGCTCGGCACGCTCGCGATCGACTCGACGTTGTTGACCACCGTCGGGGAGGCGTACAGACCGGCGACCGCCGGGAACGGCGGCTTGAGCCGGGGCTGGCCGCGGTAGCCCTCCAGCGAGTCGAGCAGCGCGGTCTCCTCCCCGCAGATGTACGCCCCGGCGCCGCTGTGCACGACGAGTTCCAGGTCGTAACCCGAGCCGAAGATGTCCGTCCCGAGGTAGCCCTTCTCGTACGCCTCCCGGACCGCGGCCTGCACCCGGCGGATGACGTGGAGCACCTCACCGCGGATGTAGATGAAAGCGTGGTTGGCCCGGATGGCGTAGGACGCGATGATCACGCCCTCGACCAGCGAGTGCGGGTTGGCCATCATGAGCGGGATGTCCTTGCAGGTCCCCGGCTCCGACTCGTCGGCGTTGACCACGAGATAGTGGGCCTTGCCGTCGCCCTGCGGGATGAAGCCCCACTTCATGCCGGTCGGGAAGCCCGCACCGCCACGGCCGCGCAGGCCGGAGTCCTTCACCGCCTGGATGACGGCGTCGGGGTCCATGCCCAGCGCCTTCTTCGCGGCCGCGTACTCGCCGTACCCGTCCAGGGTGAACGAGTCTGCCTGGTCCCAGTTCCTGGTGAGAACAGGCGTAAGGGTAGTCACTTCTGCTCGCTCCCCTCGGCCTTGGGGGCCTCCCAGCCGTTGGCCTTGGCGACCTTCAGGCCCTCCAGCGACGGGCCGGCGGCCGACGGGCCGTCACCGGCCTGGCCGTCGGGCAGCCCGGCGAGGACCCGGGACGCCTCCTTGAACGTGCACAGCCGGCGCGGGCCGCGGGTGGGCGACACCTCCGAGCCGGCGCGCAGGTCGTCGACGAGCTGCTTGGCCGACTCCGGGGTCTGGTTGTCGAAGAACTCCCAGTTGACCATCATGACCGGCGCGAAGTCGCAGGCGGCGTTGCACTCCAGCCGCTCAAGCGTGATCTTGCCGTCCGCGGTGGTCTCGTCGTGGCCGACGCCCACGTGCTCGCTGAGCTCTTCCCAGATCTGGTCGCCGCCCATGACCGCGCACAGCGTGTTGATGCAGACGCCGACGTTGTACTCGCCGGCCGGCTTGCGCTTGTACATGGTGTAGAAGGTCGCCACGCCGACGACCTCGGCCTTGGACAGGCCCAGCATCTCGGCGCAGAACTCCTGGCCGTCGTCGGAGACGTAGCCGTCCTCCGACTGCACCAGGTGCAGCAGCGGCAGCAGCGCCGAACGCGGCCGGGGGTAGCGGCCGATGATCTCCTTGGCGTCCGTCTCCAGACGCTCGCGGACCTCGGGCGCGTAACTCATCGGTCCACACCTCCCATGACCGGGTCGATCGAGGCGACCGCGGAGATGACGTCGGCGACCATGCCGCCCTCGCATGTCGCGGGCACCGCCTGCAGGTTCGTGAACGACGGGTCGCGGAAGTGGACCCGGTAGGGCCGGGTGCCGCCGTCGCTGACCACGTGCGCGCCGAGCTCGCCGCGCGGCGACTCGACCGAGGCGTACGCCTGGCCGGCCGGCACCCGGAAGCCCTCGGTCACCAGCTTGAAGTGGTGGATCAGGGCCTCCATGGAGCTGCCCATGATGTGGGCGATGTGGTCGGGCGAGTTGCCGAGACCGTCGGGGCCGAGCGCGAGCTGCGACGGCCAGCCGATCTTCTTGTCCTCGATCATCACCGGGCCGCCCTTGAGCGGGCCGGACAGCCGGTCGAGCGCCTGCTCGATGATCTTGAGGGACTCCTCCATCTCGGCCATGCGGACGAGGTAGCGGCCGTACACGTCGCAGGTGTTCTGCGTCGGCACCTCGAACTCGTACGTCTCGTAGCCGCAGTAGGGCTGCGACTTGCGCAGGTCCCACGGCAGGCCGGCGGCGCGGAGCATGGGCCCGGTGACGCCCAGCGCCATGCAACCGGTCAGGTCGAGGTAGGCCACGTCCTTGGTGCGCCGCGTGTAGACCGGGTTCGCGTCGAGGAGCTTGCGCATCTCCTTGATCCGCCCCGGCATGACCTTGAGGAACTCACCGATCTTGTCGACCGCGCCGGCCGGCAGGTCGACGCTGACGCCGCCCGGCCGGACGTACGCCATGTTCATCCGCAGGCCGGTGATGTACTCCATCAGGTCGAGCACCATCTCGCGCTCGCGGAAGCCGAACAGCATCGGCGTGGTCGCGCCCAGCTCCAGGCCGAACGTCGCGATCGCGACCAGGTGCGAGGAGATCCGGGTGAGCTCCATCGTCAGGACCCGGATGGCCTGCGCCCGGTCCGGGATCCTGTCGGTGATCCCGAGAAGCTTCTCGACGCCCATGCAGTAGGCGGTCTCGTTGAAGATCGGCGCGAGGTAGTCCATGCGGGTGACGAACGTGACCCCCTGGGTCCACGTCCGGAACTCCATGTTCTTCTCGATGCCGGTGTGCAGGTAGCCGATCACCGTGCGGGCCTCGGTCACGGTCTCGCCGTCGAGGGTCAGCACGAGCCGGAGCACGCCGTGGGTCGACGGGTGCTGCGGGCCCATGTTGACGACCAGGCGCTCGTCGGCCGACTCGCTGACGGTCTTGACCAGCTCGTCCCAGTCCTGACCGGCGACGTCGTAGATCCGGCCCTCGGTCTCGGTGGTGCTCACGACGCTCTCCTCGCTGCCCTCGTCCACTCGTGCAGGTCGCCGCGGATGCTCACGAGTACGACCTCCTCCGGTCCGGCGCGGGGACCTCGGCGCCGCGGTACTCGACCGGGATTCCGCCGAGCGGGTAGTCCTTGCGCTGCGGGTGCCCCTCCCAGTCGTCCGGCATCTCGATCCGGGTCAGCGCCGGGTGGCCGTCGAAGACGATTCCGAAGAAGTCGTACGTCTCGCGCTCATGCCAGTCGTGCGTGGGGTAGACCTGAACCGTGGAGGGGATGTGCGGGTCGGCGTCGGGGGCGGAGACCTCCACCCGGATGCGCCGGTTGTGCGTGATGGAGCACAGGTGGTAGACGGCGTGCAGCTCCGCGCCGGTCTCCTCGGGGTAGTGGACTCCCGAGACCCCGAGCGACAGCTCGAACCGCAGCGCGGCGTCGTCGCGCAGGTGCCGCATCACCTCGGCCAGCCGCTCGCGCCGCACGTGGAAGGTGATCTCGCCGCGGTCGACGACCACGCGCTCGATGGCGTCGGCGAACGCCGGCTCCAGCGCGTCGGCCACCTCGTCGAAGTACGACCCGTACGGCCGGCTGCTGGACAGCTTCGGCGGGCGGCGGACGACCAGGCGGTTGTAGCCGGAGGTGTCGCCGCTGTCCTTGACGCCGAACATGCCCTTGCGGGCGACGGGCTCCTCGGGCAGCCCGGGCAGGTTCTCGGTGGTCACTTCCCGGCCCCCTGGTCGATCAGCGGCAGCGTGCGCAGCGCCTGGAGCTCCAGCTCTTCGATCTGCTTCTCGCGGTGCGCGCCGAACTTCATGTTCTGAATCTTGTCGTGCAGCTTCACGATGGCGTCGATCAGCATCTCCGGGCGCGGCGGGCAGCCGGGCAGGTAGATGTCGACCGGCACCACGTGGTCCACGCCCTGCACGATGGCGTAGTTGTTGAACATGCCGCCGCTGGAGGCGCACACGCCCATCGCGATGACCCACTTGGGCTCGGCCATCTGGTCGTAGATCTGGCGGAGGACGGGCGCCATCTTCTGCGACAGCCGGCCGGCCACGATCATCAGGTCGGCCTGCCGCGGGGACGCGGAGGCGCGCTCCATGCCGAAGCGGGCCAGGTCGTGCTTCGGGCCGCCGGTGGCCATCAGCTCGATGGCGCAGCAGGCGAGACCGAAGGTCGCAGGCCAGACGGAGTTCTTCCGGGCCCAGCCGGCCACCTGCTCGACGGTGGTGAGGACGAACCCGCTCGGGAGTTTCTCTTCAAGACCCATGGCTAATCCCAATCGAGGCCGCGACGCCGCCAGACATAGGCGTACGCCACGAGAACGGTGACGATGAACAGCACCATCTCGACGAGCCCGAACACGCCGAGTTTGTCGAAGGCCACCGCCCACGGATAGAGGAAGATGATCTCAATGTCGAACACGATGAACAGCATCGCGGTGATCATGTACTTCAGCGGGAAGCGGCCGCCGCCGACCGGCTGCGGAGTGGGCTCGATGCCGCACTCGTAGGCGTCCAGTTTCGCGCGGTTCCAGCGCTTCGGCCCGGTGAAGGGCGCGATGCTCACGGAGAACACGGCGAATCCCGCCGCGAGGACCGCGAGCACCACGATCGGCACATACAGCTCCATGGCTACATGTCCTCGCTTACTCGGTGAATTTGGGCGATCACGAGAATGCCGGAGAGCGCGGCCGGCCGGGCGGCCGTCTTCGGGGCCGGCGGCGAAGTGCGCGTCGTCTCGGTCATGCGGGCTTCGGTCATGCGGGTTCGCGTCATGCTGGCTTCGGTCATGATGGCGGAGCCACCTTCGACAGGGCGTTGATTATGCGGTCGGGGACGTCGCCCCGCCGGTCTGTGAGATTAGCGAGCAGCTTGAAGGCGAATCTCATCAGGGTGGGATGGGGCATCCCGTGCCGGGTGGCGAAGCTCATCACTCCCGGCCTCCCGATCGCCTCGACGAACAGGCGGCCGAGGGTGAAGTATCCCCCATAGGCGTCTTTGAGGATACGCGGGTAGGCGAGTAACACGCGCTCACGCTGGGCGGGCGTCGGCCGAGACAGCGCCTGGACGATCACTTCGGCCGCGGTCCTGCCGGTCTCCATGGCGTACGCGATGCCCTCGCCGTTGAACGGGTTGATCGACCCGCCCGCGTCGCCCACGAGAACCAGCCCGCGGGTGTAGTGCGGCTGCCGGTTGAAGCCCATCGGCAGCGCGGCGCCCCTGATCGGGCCCGTCATGTTCTCTTCGGTGAAGCCCCACTCCGACGGCGTGTTCTTCATCCAGCGCCGCAGCAGGTCGCGGTAGTCGATGTTCTTGAACGCCTCGCTGGTGTTCAGCAGGCCGAGGCCGACGTTGGAGGTGCCGTCGCCGACGGGGAAGATCCAGCCGTAGCCGGGGAGCAGGCGGTCGCCGTCCCACAGCTCGAGCCACGTCTCCAGGTAGTCGTCGTCGTGCCGGGGGCTCTTGTAGTAGGTGCGCACCGCCACGCCCATCGGGCGGTCCTCGCGCTTGTGCAGGCCCATCGCGAGCGACAGCCGGGTCGAGTTGCCGTCGGCCGCCACCACGAGCCGCGAGCGGTAGGACACCTCCTCGCCGTCCGCCTTGGCCGTCACGCCCACGACGTGGCCGCTGCGCTCGTCGAGCACCGGGCCTGTAACGTTCACGCCCTCGCGCAGCCGGACGCCCGCGCGCTCGGCGTGCCTGGCGAGGATCTGGTCGAAGTCGGCGCGAGTGCGCACGAGGCCGAAGTCGGGGTAGCTCGACAGCTCGGGCCAGTCGAGTTCGAGGCGCACGCCGCCGCCGTAGACGCGCAGGCCCTTGTTCCTGACCCAGCCGGGCGCGTCGATGTCGACGCCCATGGCGACGAGTTCCTTCACCGCACGCGGGGTCAGCCCGTCTCCGCAGACCTTCTCGCGTGGGAAGCGCGTCTTCTCCAGCAGCAGCACGTCGAGACCGGCGCGGGCGAGGTGGAAGGCCGTCGTCGCACCCGCGGGACCCGCACCGACGACGATGACGTCGGCGTCGACCTCTCTCCGCGTCACGCGGCCTTGCTCGCTCACGGGGGACCTATCCGTTCCAGGGAAGGAAGGCCTCGAATTGGTTTAGACCTTCGTGCCTTTGTGAACAACTTCACAAACTGTCGCGCCGCAGTCTAACCCCTATCCGGCGCGCAGTGTCAGAGGGGTATGGCCAAGCACGTCTCATCACGCTTTGACCGCCCGGTGCAGGGCCACGATGCCGAGCGTGAGGTTGCGCCAGGCCACCTTCCGCCAGCCGGCCTCCTGGATGATCCCCGCCAGCGCCTCCTGGTCGGGCCAGGCCCGGATCGACTCGGCGAGGTACTCGTAGGAGTCGGGGTTCGAGCTGACCATCCGGGCCACCGGCGGCAGCAGCTTCATCAGGTACTGCGAGTAGACGAGGTCGAACGACTTCGGCGTCGGCCGGGAGAACTCGCAGATCACCAGCTTCCCGCCCGGACGGGTCACCCGCAGCAACTCGCGCAGCGCCTGCCCGGTGTCGGCCACGTTGCGCAGGCCGAAGGAGATCGTCACCGCGTCGAACGTGTCGTCGCGGAACGGCAGGCGCAGCGCGTCGCCCGCGACGAACGTCACCCCGCGCACGCCCCCGCCGTACAGGCCGGAGCCGCCGCGCCGCTCGACGCCGGTGCGGAGCATGCCGAGCGAGAAGTCGCACGCGATCGCCCGCGCCCCGAGCGCGGTGAACGCGTCGGTCGAGGTGCCGGTGCCCGCGGCGAGGTCGAGGACCAG
This sequence comes from Microbispora sp. H10830, assembly GCF_014161375.1. Taxonomy (NCBI): domain Bacteria; kingdom Bacillati; phylum Actinomycetota; class Actinomycetes; order Streptosporangiales; family Streptosporangiaceae; genus Microbispora; species Microbispora sp. H10830. The sequence continues at coordinate 613,359 of NZ_JABBWX010000002.1, read as the reverse complement.
CTCGCCGGGCCCCGCGTCGATCGCCGCCGCGGTGGCCTTCCGCCACAGGCGGTCCTGGCCGAGCGAGAGTACGTCGTTGACCAGGTCGTAGCGCCGGGCCGTGCGATCGAACATCGCGGCGACCTCGTGCGGCTGCTTGTCCAGCGATGCGCGCGTCATGCACGCAAGCCTAGGCCGCGAAGGGCATGCCCCCTCATCGCCGCCACCGGATGAGCGGAACGTAGTTCATCGATTACGCTGCGTCTGCTAGAAATTGGGGAATGCGCGTCACCACCGCACTGCTCCCAGTCGCATCGCTCGTCACATGCGCCGCCGTCATCCCCGCCGTCCCGGCGTCCGCCGGGACGCCGCAGCCCCGCGTGGTCTCGGAGAACCCGGTGAACACCACTCCGCACGTGCTGGACGGCATCGTCACCGCGTTCGCGCTGGTCGGCCGCACCGTCGTCGTGGGCGGCGAGTTCAGCGCGGTCCGCGAGGCCCGGGGCGGGGAGGACCTGCCGCGGGCGAACGTCTTCGCCTTCGACCTCTACACCGGGCGCGTCCTGCGCGACTTCGCGCCGGACCTCGACGGGCCGGTGGCCGCGCTGGCCGCCGGCCCCGGCGGCACGGTCTACGTGGGCGGCGCGTTCGGCGCTCCCTATCGGGGCCTGGCCCGCCTCCGCGTGTCCGACGGCGCTCCCGTCGAAGATTTCTCCGCCCCCGTCTACGGCGGGGAGGTCACCAGCCTGGTCCGGCTGGGCGGCGCGCTCTACGTCGGCGGCGACTTCAGCAGGATCGGCCGCAGCCCGCGCACCGCACTGGCCCGCGTGGACACCGAGACCGGCGCGGTGGACCCCCGGTTCACCGTCACGCCCGGCGACGGGCGGCGCGGCGATCCCCGGATCTACGCGATGGCGGCCGTCCGCGACCGCTTAGTCGTGGACGGCTCGTTCACCACGCTCGACGGCCTGCGCCGCCCGCAGCTCGGCGTGATCGACCTGACGACCGGGCGGGTGGCCGACTGGCGAACCGAGGCGTACGCCCCGGCGTGCAAGCCGGACTTCCCGTCGTACGTGCGGGGGCTCGACCTGTCCCCCGACGGTCGTTATTTCGTGGTCGTCACGACCGGCGGGCCGGCGCCGCGCACGTCCAAGCTGTGCGACTCCGCCGCCAGGTTCGAGACGTACGCGAAGGGCGAGGCGGTCCGTCCGACCTGGGTGAACCTGACCGGAGGGGACTCCCTGTACGCGGTCGCGGTCACGGGGTCCGCCGTTTACGTGGGCGGACACCAGCGCTGGCTGGACAACCCGCGGGGCGCCGACACGGCCGGTCCCGGAGCGGTCCGCCGGCCCGGGATCGGGGCGATCGACCCGGTCACGGGCAGGGCTCTGCGCTGGAACCCGACGCGGGAAAGGGGAATCGGGGTAAAGGCCTTCCTGACCGTAAAGACAGGTCTTTTGGTGGGAAGCGACACGACGGAGCTCGGGCATGAGTACCATGCCCGCGTCGGCATGTTCCCGACGACCTAGTTCTTCCCCGCCTCACGCCGTTTCGCGGCGATGCGCTCGCTCACCGCGTCGCGCTGTTTGGTCAGCAGCACGTAGCTGGCCAGACCGCTGACCAGGACCGCGAGCAGGAGCAGCGGGAACGACCGCAGGCCGACGAGATACAGGACGCCGAGGGCCACGGCGAACAGGCCGAGGCGCGAAAGGGTGTAAACGACAACCGGATGCACAGCGTCGAGGTTACGTCACTCTCCCGACGCGCCGGTCTCTCTTCGCATCTGCTGCGGGCACTGCTAGTGTTCACAACAAGGCGCTTTTGTAAAGAAACACCCATGAGCGCCCCAAAGAGGCTCTATCATATAACAATCGGGCACTGAGCCGGTAACAACCCGTGATCTTCTGCGAAAACCACGGATAAATCAGGCTTCGCTCGGCACACTGGTTACCTGTCCGCCCGCTGCAGGACGCGGGACGCGAGGGGGAGAGATTGTGGAGAGTAGCAGCGAGCGACTGCTGACTCCTGGAGAGGTTGCCGCTCTCTTCAGGGTCGACCCGAAGACCGTGACCCGTTGGGCCGCGGCCGGGCGCATCAGCAGCATCCGTACCCCCGGGGGGCACAGGCGATTCCGTGAATCGGAAGTGCACGCCCTCCTTCGCGGTGAGGACGTCCTCACGGCCGAACGGCCGAACGGCGACTCCCCGCGAGTCTGACGCAGTACCAGCACCAGGTGATCCTGCGCGCTACCCGGACGCCGCAGGGTCACCGGAGTCAGCCCCACGTCGAGTCTGCGTCCCGGCCTGTCCTGCTCCCTTGCCGGGTACGTCAGTCCTGCTCCGCCTTGAAGGCCAGGAACGCCTGCTCCAGCGCGTCGTCGCCCTCACGCCAGCGGCGCCGCCGCTCGGCGTCCTCCTCCTCGGTGATCGACTCGGCCAGCCAGCGTTCGTAGTCGGGCTCGCCGGGTGCGACCTCCACGTACGCGTTGCCGATGAGGCGCCCGTCGTCGGTGGTGAGTGACGTGGGCACGCGCAGCGTGCCGTCGCCGAGCCGGATCACGTACATCCGAATCACCTAGATTCCGTAACGCCGGTTGAAGAAGAGCATGACGTTGAGGGCGGCCCGCGTGTCGCCGCCCAGCATGTCGACCAGGGCCGGACGCTGCCGGGACGCGATCGCCGCGAACGCGTCGGCGAAGAACTCCTTGCACCCCAGGCCGCCGGGCTGCCGGTGGAACGACGACGCGAACAGCGGCAGGCACTCCTCGTAGAGCGCCGCGAACTCGGGAGAGTCCGAGACCCACTCTCCCGGACCGGCGTCCACGTCGTCCAGCGCGTGTCCGACTTCGTGCATCATCACGTCCGGCGTGGGTGACGGCCGGTCCCCCACCACGATCTTGCGGTCGCCGTACGCGCCGGCGCAGATGTCCCAGGTGGCCCGCCCCGACGGCAGCGGCGCACCGCGCAGGTAGCCCATGTCGTCCAGGTCGGGCACCCCGCCGCGCCCGACGTAGATGCCTTCGAGCCCGATGGCGAGCTTGGTCTTGAGCTGCTCGGGCAGGCTCGCCAGGCTGTCCACGGCCCGTACGGCGTCGGCGGAGGGCGGCCCTTCGGCGGCGTCCCACTCGCGGTAAAGGATCCGCTCCAGCGGCCCGCAGTGCCGTCTGCCGTCCCGCAGGTCGGGCGCGTCGGGAGAGTGGGGCGCGGCCCGCGTCGGGAGGTCGTCGAGCTCGAAGTCCCGCCAGGTGTAGTGCGGCCGGTCGTCCGCCACGGGCGCCGTCACGGTGTGGATCCGATCCACCGGCTGCTCCGGCGGCCATCCGGTCCAGTCGGCGCCCCACTGCGCATCCCACTGCGCACGACGGCCCTGCGGCCGTTCCGCGGACCGTTCTGTGGGCCGCTCCTGGGTCCGCTCCGCCGTACGGTCGGCGGCTCGGTCGGAAACACGATCGGGAGGACGTTCGGGGAGGTCCGTACGGCGGTGGGAGGACCAGTAGGGCCCTCGCTGCCACCACCGCGACCCCCGCCGGTGGCGGCCCCTGTCGCCCGGCTCCGCCATCGCACCCCTCTGTCAGGCTCCGCGTTCCCGGCATGCCGTGTACCGGTCCACCGTACGATGCCGGGCTGCCCCCGTCACCCCGAAGGCCGACACGATCAGTCACCGGTATGGCTTACCGTGTGGGCATGCCTAGCGTGATTATCGGCCTGGCGCTGCTTGCCCTCTGGCTTTACTGCCTGTTCGACGTGATCACGACCCCCGAGGAGGATGTGCGCAATCTCCCCAAGTTCATGTGGGTCCTCATCGTGATCTTCTTGGCGGACGTGGGCGCGCTGACCTGGCTCCTCGTGGGTCGCCCCCGTGCCCGGCACGCCATGTACGCGGCGGGTGGCGGCGGCGGGTGGGCCCAGAGCGCCGACGTGCCCCGCGGCCCCGACGACGACCCCGAGTTCCTGCGCAGCCTGGAGCGGCGCCTGCGCGACGAGGACTGATCCTCCCCCCGGACGCCGCCCGTCCCCAGGCGCCCCTCTCCCCGGGGCGCCGCCCGTCTTTACTTGGGCACGTCGGCGTAGGAGTGCAGTCCCGAGAAGAAGATGTTGACGCCGACGAGGTTGAACAGCAGGCAGGCGAAGGCGACCAGCGAAACGATCATCGCGGCCTTGCCGCGCCATCCGGCCGTCGCCCGGGCGTGGAGATAGGCGGCGTAGACCACCCACGTGACGAACGCCCACACCTCCTTGGGGTCCCAGCCCCAGTAGCGGCCCCACGCCCGGTCTGCCCACAGAGCGCCGGCGATGACGGCGAAGGTCCAGATCGGGAAGGAGATGACGATCGCGCGGTGCGCGACGCGCTCCAGGCCCTCCCTGCTCGGCAGCACCGACGGCCGCCCGTCCTTGCGGATCAGGTAGAGGATCGCGCAGACGCCCGCCAGGATGAACAGCCCGCTGGCCACGATCGCCGCCGTGACGTGGATCGCGATCCAGTAGGAGTGCAGCGCGGGCATCACCGGGCCCGCCTGGACGTGCAGGAACAGCACGGCGAAGCCCAGCCCGAGCGCCGCGGTCACGGTCACGAACGCGCCGAGGAAGCGGATCGGCTGGCGGATCAGCAGCGCGAGGAACGCGGTGACGGCGGCGAAGCAGATGGCCACCACGAACTCGTACATGTTGGCCCACGGCCACCGGTCGACGGCGATGCCACGGGTGAGGATGCCGCCGAGGTTGCCGGCCCACGCGATCCAGGTGAGGACCACGCCGATCGTTCCCGCCCGGACCGCCCACGCGGCCGGCGGCAGGGCTGAATCCTCCGTCGTGTCCCCGGTCGTGTCCTCCGGCAGCGCGGGACCGCCCGCGCCGACCAGCTGCCGCCGGCGTACGGCCACGACCGTGCGGGCCCGGCCGAAGGCGAGATCCAGCGCGTAGCAGATCATCGCGGCGAGATACAGCAGGACGGTGGCCAGGATGAGCTGGTCGCTCAGCGTGGCGAGACTCTCGTTGACCTCGGCGGGCATCACTCACTCCTCGTCCGGGCGGGCGCCCGGCGCAGCGTTTCCGGTGGGCGCGTCCGGCGCGACGTGCCCGGTGCTCCCGGGCTCGTCCGGCTCGCCGCCCCGATCGCCGCCCTGGTCACCCGCGGACGGGTCGCCGGCGAGCGGGTCGCCGCGCAGGGCGGTGACGATCTGGGTGAACTCCTCGGCGAAGGCCGCGCCGCCGCCTTCGGTGCGGGTCAATCCTCCCACCGTGACCGTCCCGTCCTTCACCCGCACCCAGACGCGGCGGCGGCGGATCGTGAGAGACAGCACGAGCCCGATCACCGCGGCGGCCGCCGCCAGCAGGGCGGGCTCCCGGCCGGGGTCGTAGGTGATCTGGAGGCTGATCCACTCCTTGACGCCGGTGAACTGGATCTTCCCGGCTCCGTCGGCGAGTTCCTTGGTCTCGCCCACGTTGAGCGGGGTCGGCTGGGCCGACATCTTGCCGAGCGGCTTCAGGTTGGTGGTGTCGAGCTGGTACACCGACTGCGGCTGCCCCGACTTCAAGCCGAGGTCGCCGCCGAACGGGAAGACCTGCACGGTCGGGTTCGCGGCTCCCGGGAAGATCGACACCCAGGCGTCGCCGTTCGGAACGGTCGTGGGCAGGAAGCGCGCCAGGAACCCGAGCTGGGTCGGCTGGGCGTCCGGCACCTTGATCACGCACTCGGACGTGTACGTGGCCTGGTCGTCGGCCAGGCACGGCACCGGGCCGTCGTAGGCCACCTGGCCCTTGCCGTCGGTCACCCGGAACGTGGGGGCGTAGCCGTGCCCGATCAGGTAGGTCAGCGTGCCGTTCACGTCCAGCGGATCGTTGACCTTGAGGTCCACCTCGCGCGGCGTGGCCGTCGGCGAGTCCTGCACGGTCAGCTTGGCCAGGTAGTCGAGCGGCTGGCCCTGCTTCTCCCCCGCGGCGACGTAGCTGGCCTGGAAGTCCTTCAGGGTGAAGGAGAACGGCTCAAGCGACTCGGCGGTGACCCGGCTGCCGGGCATGAAGCGGTCGTATGCGGCCACGGCGTTGGAGAAGCCGTCGCCCTCCACCACCAGCACGTTGCCGCGGTAGCCGAACAGGCCTCCGGCGCCGACGGCGAACAGCAGCACGAGCAGCGCCACGTGGAACAGGAGGTTGCCCGTCTCGCGAAGGTAGCCCTTCTCGGCCGACACCCAGCCGTCGCCGGTGACCACCCGGAACCGCCTGCGCCTGAGCGCGGCGGCGGCCTCCTCCAGCGTGAGCCCGCCCTCGAACGCCTCGCTGTGCGGCAGGCGCAGGAGGTTGCGCGGCGCGGCGGGCGGGCGGCGCCGGATCTCCTTGATGTGCGTCAGCGCGCGCGGGAACACGCATCCGGCCAGCGAGATGAACAGCAGCAGGTAGATCGCGGCGAACCAGGGCGAGCTGAAGACGTCGAACAGCCAGAACCGGTCGAGCCACTTCGCCTGGGTCGGGTTGTTCTTGAAATACTGCGCGACCCGGCCCGGATCGACGCTCCGCTGCGGGTAGATGGACCCGGGGACCGAGCCGAGCGCGAACAGGAACAGCAGGATCAGGGCCGTGCGCATCGAGGTGAGCGTGCGCCAGGTCCAGCGCATCCAGCCGACGGGGCCCAGGCCGAAGGGCTTCGTCCGCTCCTGTGCCTGCTGCTCGGCCTGCTCCTGTGCCGCGGGCTCGTCCCGTACGGCGGAGGCGAGGTCGTCGGGGGCGCTCATCAGATCACCGGCCTGAAGCCGCCGACCCACACCTGGAGGTGGACGATGATCTCCGACCACTGCCCGGTCACGAGCAGCACGCCGACGGCCACGAGCATCGCGCCGCCGACCTTGGTGATCAGCGGGGTGTGGCGGCGCACCGCCTTGAACGTGTGGAGCGCCTTCCGGTAGGCCAGCCCCGCCAGCACGAACGGCAGGCCGAGGCCCAGCGCGTACGCGAAGGCGAGGGCGGCGCCGCGCAGCGCGCTGCCCTGGTTCACCGAGAGCGTCATCACCACCGCCAGCGTCGGGCCGATGCACGGCGTCCAGCCGAGGCCGAAGACGACCCCGAGCAGCGGTGCCGTCGCGATCCCTGCCGCGGGAAGCCGATGGATGCGCACGTCACGCTGGAGGCCGGGGACGATCCCCACGAAGGCCAGCCCGAGCACGATCGTCACCACGCCGAGAACCCTGGTGATCACGTCGGCGTTGCCGTGCAGCGCCGCGCCGAGGCCGCCGAACAGCGCGCCCCCCAGCACGAACACGACCGCGAACCCGAGCACGAAGAGCGCGCTGCCGAGCACCATCCGGCCCCGCTTCTGGTCGCCGCTCATGCCCGTGACGTACGACAGGTAGCCGGGGACCAGCGGCAGCACGCACGGCGAGACGAACGACACGAGCCCGGCGACCGCCGCGATCGGCGCGGCCAGCAGCAGCGACCCGGTCGCGACGGTGCTGCCGAGGTCACTCATCGGTCACCTTGGTGACGGCCGACAGCAGGTCGTCGTACTTGACCGCGCCGAGCGCGCGGGCGGCGATGCGGCCCTGGGCGTCGATGATCAGCGTGGAGGGGATGGCGGCGGGCGGCACCGTGCCCTGGAACTGCAGCAGCACCTTGCCGCTCTGGTCGTAGATGCTCGGGTAGCCGGGCTTGACCGCCCGGTCGTACGCCTGCGCGGACGCCTCGAGGTCCTTGAAGTTGACGCCGAGGAACTCCACGCCCTTGGACCTGGTGGTCGCCGCGATGTCCTTGAGCGTGGGCGCCTCAGCCCGGCAGGGCGCGCACCAGGAGGCCCAGAAGTTCAGCACGTGGACCTTGCCCGCGGTCAGCGAGGCCGTGCCGCCGTCGAGGGTCTGCCCCTCGATCACGGGCGCCTTGTGGCGCTGCGCGGCGGCGAAGAACTCGACACGGCCGTCCCCCGCGACGAAGCGCGTGTCGCCGGAGCGGGGCTGGGCCGCTTGGCCACCCGCGCAGCCGGCGAGGGCCGTCGCGGCCACGGCCGCGGCGGCGAGCGCGGTCAGACGCTTGGCGGTGGCGCGGTTGGCGGTCACGCGGTTGGCGGACAGGCGCTTGGCGGACACGGGAGGAGGATCTCCTTGTACTACAACCGGTAGAGCTGTAAGCCTACCGACCGGTGCGGGTGCCCCGTTCGCCGGGTCACACGCCGGGGACGGATCGTGGTCCGGGCGTCTCCTCGTCCTCCGAGCCCGTCCGAAGGGCCTCCGGGAGCGCCTCGTCGGCCTTGTCGAACAGCGCGGCCTCACCCTGCGGCGGCGCACCGGCCCTGAGCAGCGCCCCCGCGGGCTCGCTGTAGCCGACGCTGATGAGCCGATCGCCCTCGAAGGTCAGGCTGGTGAGGCTGGCGAGCGCGCACTGGCGGCGGCGTGGGTCATGCCACAGCCGCCTGCCCTCGGCCGCCAGCCGGATGATCCAGATGGGCAGCTGGTGGCTGACGAGCAGTGCCTCGTGGCCGCGCGCCGCCGCCCGCGCGTCGTCCACGACCGCCTTCATGCGCGCCACGACCTCGGTGTACGCCTCGCCCCACGACGGACGGAACGGGTTCCTGAAGTGGCGGTAGGAGCGGGGGTCGCGGAAGACGTTGTCGCTCCCGGTCATCCGCAGGCCCTCGAAGACGTTGCCCGCCTCGATCAGCCGCTCGTCGGTCGCCACCTCCAGACCCAAGGCCAGGGCGGCCGGCGCCGCGGTCTCCTGGGCGCGCTCCATGGGCGAGCTCCACACCGCGACGATGTCCCTGCCCTCGACGGCCTTGGCGACCACCTCGGCCATCCGGCGGCCGGTCTCGGACAGGTGGTAGCCCGGCAGCCTGCCGTACAGGACCCCACGGGGATTGTGAACCTCACCGTGCCGGAGCAGGTGAACGATGGTCATCTCTGTCATGACCTGGACAGCCTACCCGCCAGGCAGCTCTGAGCACGCGGTGCGCAGCGCGTCGGCAGCAGAGCGCAGCGCGTCGGCGGCGGCGCGGATCGCGGGACGCCGGGCGGCGTCGGTGCGCCAGACCGCGTAGATGCGCCGCACCGGCGGCGGCTGGACGGCCAGGACGGCGACGCCCTCGGGCAGCGGTCCCCGGCCCAGCCGGGGGATGAGCGCGCAGCCGTGGCCCTCGGCGACCAGCGCGAGCTGGGTGGGGTACTCGTCGGCCATGCAGACGATCCGCGGCTCCCGCTCCTCGGAACGCAGCAGGAACACCAGGAAGTCGTGACACACCGTGCCTGGGGTCGAGCTGATCCAGTTGTCGCCGGCGAGGTCGCTCAGCCGCACCCGGTCGGCGTTCACCAGGGGGTGGTCGGCCGGCACGACGACGTCGGCCACGTCGTCGAGCAGCGCCGTGCGCGACAGGCCCTCGGGCAGCGCCATCGGCCGGTTGAGCCAGTCCTGCAGGACGGCGAGGTCGAGGTCGCCGCGTGCCAGTTCGCGGATCTGCCGCTCCGGCTCCCTCTCGTAGACGAGCAGGTCGAGATCGGGATGCTGCCTCTTGAGCGTGGTCAGGGCGCGCGGCACGATGCCCCGGGCCGCGGTGGGGAAGGCGGCCATGGTCAGCTTGCCGACCACCGCCCCGCGCAGCGCCTCGAAGTCGGCCTCCGCCGTCTCCACGAGCGCGAGGATGCGCTCGGCGTGCTCCGCGAGCAGCCCGGCGGCGTCGGTCAGCTTGACGCCGCGCCCGTTGCGCTCGATCAGGACGGCGCCGGTCTCCCGTTCGAGCTTCGCGAGCTGCTGGGAGATCGCCGAAGGGGTGACCATCAGCGCCTCGGCCGCCGCGCCCACGGAGCCGTAGACCGACACGGCGTGCAGTGCCTTCAACCGGTTCAGGTCCAACATGTAGACAGTCTAAACCGTGCTGCTTAGAAAAACTTGTTTGCGCTCAACTGTTTAGCGATGCGACGATATGCACATGCGAATCTTCAACAAGCTCTTCACGAAGCCCACCCGTTCCGAGCAGACCTCCTATCTGGAGACCCTGGCGAGGCAGGCCAGGCAGACCCGCGAGCGCCGTCCCTCGCACTGATCTCCCGCTGATTCATGCGCCCCCGCCACCTGGCCCTCGCCGTCGCGCTCGCGGCCGTCTGGGGCGTCAACTTCGTCGTGATGCAGACGGGCCTGAAGCACTACCCGCCGCTGACGTACGCCGCACTCCGGTTCCTGCTGGCCGCCTTCCCCGCCGTACTGGTCGCCGGAGGGCCGCGCGTGCCCTGGCGGTGGGTGCTGGCCACCGGCGCGTCGCTGGGCGTCGCCCAGTACGGCCTGCTCCTGCTCGGAATGCGCGCCGGGATGCCCGCCGGGCTGACCTCCTTGGTCATCCAGGTGCAGGCCGTGTTCACCGCGCTGTTCGCGACCGCGCTGCTGGGCGAACGGCTCGGCCCTCGGCGGATCGCCGGGATGGCGGTGGCCTTCGGCGGTCTCGGCCTCATCGCGGCCGGCGTCGCCGCGAGGTCGGGGGCGATCCCCTTCGGGGCGTTCCTGCTGTGCGTCGGCGCGGCGGCCGGGTGGGGGCTCGGCAACGTCGCCACCCGCAAGGCCGCGCCGCCCGACTCCCTGCGGTTCATGGTCTGGGTCAGCGCGGTCTCGGCGCCGCCCCTCCTCGTGCTTTCCCTGGTGACCGAGGGACCGTCCTCGCTGACGTCGTTCACGCCCGAGGGCGTGGGGGCCGTGCTCTACACCGCGTTCCTGTCCACCCTCGGCGGCTTCGCGGTGTGGGGGTGGCTGCTGGCGCGCTACGACGCCTCGGTGGTCGCGCCGTACAGTCTGCTCGTGCCGGTCTTCGGCATCGCCTCCGCCGCGCTGTTCACCGGAGAGCTGATCTCCCCTCTCACGGTCGCCGCGGGCGCTCTCATCCTCGCCGGCCTCCTGCTCGCCAACTCACGCCCCCGTACGGCTCCCACCCCCGAAAAGCACCCCCTCCCCGCCTCCCGCCGACCCATCCCCGGTCTACACGCGGAGTGACGGTCTCGTCACTACACTGCCTGACGTGAGCAGCGCGTTCGAGTACTGGCCGGCACCGCCTCCCTGGGGGTGGAGCGTGGACGACCTCGATCATCTGCCCTGTGAGGGTCCGAACGGCGAGCCCGACTTCTTCCGGCACGTGGAACTGATCGACGGAGCGCTCGTCTTCATGGCCCCGCAACAGCGGTTCCACCAGCGCTTGATCCAGGAGTTCACCAAGCGCCTCGACGACCAGGCTCCCGGCCGTCTGGCGGCAGTCCATCGCATGGACGTCAAGCTGGGCCCTCGGACGCGTCCGTGCCCGGATCTGATGGTCATCGACGCCGAGGCCGCGGCGGACAACGCGCGTACTTTCTACGAGTCGCGAGAGGTCCATCTCGTGGTCGAGATCGTCTCCCCTGAGTCGGTGGAGCGCGACCGCAAACTCAAGCCGCTGCGGTACGCCGAGGCGGGCATCCCGCACTTCTGGCGGGTGGAGGAGAGCGACGGGCGTCCCGTCGTCTACGTGTACGAACGGGACCCCGCCACGGGCGTGTACACGCCGACCGGGATCCACCACGGGCACCTGGCGGTGCAGGTGCCCTTCCCTTTCGAGGTGGATCTCGACCAGCTGGTGAAGTAGGGGTTCAGACTCCGGCGGCCTGGGCGGCGGCCTTCGCGGCCAGGGGCAGGGCCTCGGCCACCCGGGTGAGCGCCTCGTCGTCGTGGGCGGCCGACAGGAACCACGCCTCGTACGCCGACGGCGGCAGGTAGACGCCCTGGTCGAGCATGCTGTGGAAGAACGCGCGGTACGCGTCGGTGTTCTGCGTCCGGGCCGAGTCGAAGTCGGTGACCGGGGTGTCGGTGAAGAAGATCGAGAAGAGGTTCCCGGCCCGCTGGAGGCGGTGCGGGACCCCGGCGGCGGCCAGCGCGTCGGAGGCGGCCCTGCCGATGACCAGCGCGGACGCGTCGATCCTGTCGTACACGTCGTCGTCGCAGGCACCCAACGTGGCCAGGCCGGCCGCGCAGGCGAGCGGGTTGCCCGACAGCGTGCCGGCCTGGTAGACGGGCCCCTCGGGGGCGAGGGCGGCCATGACCTCCGCCCGCCCGCCGAACGCGGCGGCGGGCAGGCCGCCGCCCATGACCTTGCCGAACGTCATGAGGTCGGCCTCGACGGGGTCGATGCCGTACCAGCCGGAGGCGGACACGCGGAAGCCGGTCAGCACCTCGTCGATGATCAGCAACGCGCCGTGCTCGGTGCACAGCTCGCGCAGGCGCCGGTTGAAGCCGTTTGCGGGCGGCACGACGCCCATGTTCGCCGGGCACGCCTCGGTGATCACGCAGGCGACCTCGAACGTGCGGAACGCCTCCTCGACCGCCTCGACCGAGTTGTACGGCAGGACGATCGTGTCGGCCGCCGAGGCGCCGGTGACGCCGGGGGTGTCGGGCAGGCCGAAGGTGACGACCCCGGACCCGGCCGAGGCCAGCAGCGCGTCCACGTGCCCGTGGTAGCAGCCGGCGAACTTCACGACCTTCGCCCGCCCGGTGAAGCCGCGGGCCAGCCGTACGGCGGACATGGTGGCCTCGGTGCCGGAGCTGACCAGGCGGACCTTCTCGACGGGGGCGACCCGGGAGACGATCTCCTCGGCGAGCAGGACCTCGCCCTCGGTCGCGGTGCCGAACGAGAAGCCGCGCGAAAGGGCCTCCTCCAGGGCCTCCACGACGGCGGGGTGGCGGTGGCCGAGGATCATCGGGCCCCAGGAGCACACCAGGTCGACGTAGCGGTTGCCGTCCACGTCGGTGATGTACGGCCCCTCGCCGGAGGCCATGAAGCGGGGCGTGCCGCCCACGGCGCCGAAGGCGCGCACCGGCGAGTTGACGCCGCCGGGAACGATCCGGCGGGCGCGGTCGAACAGGTCCTCGGAGGTCTGCGTGCGAGTCACGCCCTCCAGATTACGGGCCCACCCGTGCGGAGCCCCTACCGGGAACGGGGAGACGCGACCTACTCGCAGAAGTCGGCGAGCAGGTCGAGCACGCGCAGCGGGTCGGGCAGCGGACGCCCGTCGGGCGGCCTGATCCAGCTCACGACCCCACCCGTGGGCGTGGTGGACGGCGGCGCGAGCACGAAGCTGTCCCGGCAGTGCCAGCGCAGCCCCGGCGTGCTGTCGATCGTCTCGGGTCCCGCGTCGAGGCTGCAGGACCACCACTCGTCCTCGTCCTCGGGCGCCCCACGCGTGGCCACGAAAAAAAGCACCCGGTCGCCGTTCTCGGCGACCGGGCCCGTGTCGAAGCCTGCGGCGTCCATGGCGGCCAGGGCGGGACGGCCCGCCGAGGCCGGTACGTCGAACACGTCGAACACCCTGCCGGTGGGCAGGATCACGTTCGCGTCCGGATCCTGTTTCCACCACCGCGTGAGCAGCGCCGTGTCCGTCGTGGCCTGCATCTGCCACGCGGGCGACAGCGGGTGCATGCCGGGGTCGGGACAGCCGACCCGGTCGCAGGAGCACGCCCTGCCTCCCTCGCTCAGCGGGTGGGCGCCCATACAGCTCGCCCAGCCCAACTGCGCGTACTCGAGCACCGACGTCATCTTGCGCGGCGCGTGATGCGCACGCCGTTTCGCACGTCGGGCCAGCGGTACCCCCACCATGGCGCTCCTCCCCACAAGCGTCACACCCGCTGCCCTCCTGCGATACGCAAGATGCTCGCGGTACGTACCTGATAATGCCTTCTGCCCGATTGCGGCTTGGCAGGACCCCCCTGATGAGGTGTCAGGATAGTCCGCGGGCGACCTCGGTGGCCCAGTAAGTGAGGATCATGTCGGCACCGGCGCGGCGGATCGCGATCAGCGACTCCATGATCACCCGCTCCCGGTCGATCCAGCCGTTGGCCGCCGCCGCCTCGACCATCGCGTACTCACCGCTGACCTGGTAGGCCGCGACCGGCACCTCGACGGTGTCGCGCACCTGCCGCAGGATGTCGAGGTAGGCGAGGGCGGGCTTGACCATGACGGCGTCCGCGCCTTCGGCCAGATCGAGGCGCACCTCGCGCAGCGCCTCGCCGATCGGACCGGCCGGATCCTGCTGGTAGGCGCTGCGGTCGCCGAACTGCGGCGCGCACTCCGCGGCGTCGCGGAACGGCCCGTAGAACCCGGAGGCGTACTTGGCGGCGTACGCCAGGATCGGGATCTCGGCGAAGCCGCCGGCGTCGAGGGCCGCCCGGATGGCGCCCACCTGGCCGTCCATCATGCCGCTGGGCGCGATCATCTTGGAGCCGGCCGCCGCCTGCGCGACCGCCGCCGACGCGTAGCGCTCCAGCGTCGCGTCGTTGTCCACCTCGCCGTCGGCCGTCAGCAGGCCGCAATGGCCGTGGTCGGTGTACTCGTCCAGGCAGGTGTCGGTCATCAGCACCAGGGCGTCGCCCAGGTCGGAGGCGAGGTCGCGCAGCGCCACCTGGACGATGCCGTCCGGGTCGTCGGCGCCCGAGCCCCGGGCGTCCTTGTGCGCGGGAATCCCGAACAGCATGATCCCGCCCACGCCGGCCTCGGCCGCCTCGTGGGCCGCCTTGCGCAGCGACTCGCGGGTGTGCTGGACGACCCCGGGCATGGAGCCCACCGGCTGCGGCTCGGCGATGCCCTCCTTGACGAACATCGGCAGGATGAACTCGGCCGGGTGCAGCCGCGTCCCCGCGACCATCCGGCGCATCGCGGCGGTACGGCGCAGCCGCCGGGGCCGCGCCACCGGGTATTGGGCGTTCACAATGGTCTCCCGCTCCGGATCGCGCAGGCCCGCCGGATGTCCCCGGCGGGCCGCAGGCGAATCAGTTCATTTCACGCGTCGCCGCGCGCCCCTGCGCATCTGGGACGGACGACGGGGCACTTCGCCCGCCGAGACGGCGGCGTGCCGCATCTTCGCACCATAGTCCGCCAGCGCGGCGGCGAGAGCCGAAGCGGACGGCTTGTCGGCCATCACGTCGACCCGCAGGCCGAACTCCTCGGCCGTCTTCGCCGTCTGCGGACCGATGACCGCGATCACCGTGACGTTGTGCGGCTTTCCCGCGATGCCGACGAGGTTCCGCACGGTCGAGGACGAGGTGAACAGCACGGCGTCGAATCCGCCGCCCTTGATCGCCTCGCGGATCGGGGCGGGCGGCGGCGCGGCGCGCACGGTCCGGTAGGCCGTCACGTCGTCGCACTCCCAGCCGAGCTGGGTCAGCCCCGCCACCAGCGTCTCGGTCGCGATGTCGGCCCGCGGCAGCAGCACCCGGTTGATCGGGTCGAGCATCGAGTCGTACGGCGGCCACTCGGCCAGCAGGCCCTCGGACGACTGCTCGCCCGTCGGCATGAGGTCGGGCTTCACGCCGAACTCCACCAGCGCCCGCGAGGTGGCCTCGCCCACGGCGGCGACCTTGAGCCCGGCGAACGCCCGGGCGTCCAGGCCGTACTCCTCGAACTTCTCACGCACCGCCTTGACCGCGTTGGCGCTGGTGAAGGCGACCCACTCGTAGCGGCCGGTCACCAGGCCCTTGATGGCGCGGTCCATCTGCTGCGGCGTGCGCGGCGGCTCGACGGAGATCGTCGGCACCTCCTCGGGCACCGCGCCGTACGAGCGCAGCTGCTCCGACAGCCCCTTGGACTGCTCCTTGGTGCGCGGCACGAGCACCCGCCAGCCGAACAGCGACTTGGTCTCGAACCAGGACAGGCGGTCGCGCATGCCGACGGCGTCGCCCACCACGACCAGCGCGGGCTCGGTCATCCCGGCGTGCTTGAGGTCGGGACCGAGCCGCCCGAGCGTGGAGACCACCGTGTACTGCTCGGTGGTCGTGCCGTCGCTGGTCACCGCCACCGGCGTCGAGTCGGGCTTGCCGCCCGCGATCAGCGCCTTGCTGATCGGGACCGCGTCCGCGACGCCGTTGTAGATCACCAGCGTGCCCTCGCACGCGGCGTGCTTGGCCCAGTCGTCCACCTGCGCGGCGTCCACGATGCGGAACTCCGGCACCGACGCCGCCGGCGGGATGCCGGCGTACGTCAGCACGGCCGTGGCCGGCGGCACGCCGGGCACGATCTCGAAGTCCACGTCCGCCTTGGCGCAGGCGGCCACCTCGTCGGTGACCGAGGAGAAGAAGGACGGGTCGCCCGAGCACAGCCGCACGACCGTGCGGCCCGCCTTGGCGGCCTGGATGGTCTTCAGCGACACCGAGTTCTCCGCCGCGTCGGCGGAGATGTCCACGACCTCGGCGTCCTCACGGCAGTGGCGCAGCAGCGCGCCGTACGCCTGCCGGTCGAGCACGACGACGTCCGCCCTGCCCAGCAGGTCGGCGCCGCGCAACGTGAGCAGGTTCTCGTCACCGGGGCCGGCGCCGACGAAGGCGACGAACCCGGACCGGGTCTGCGTGCTGTGATTCGCGGGGCTCAACGGGCCTGCTCCCCCATCAACGTGTCGGCCCCCTCGGCGATCATGGCTGCCGCGAGTTCGCGGCCCATCTCCACAGCCGTCGTAGAGGGTCCGGAGGCGGACTTGCGCACCGACCGTGCGCCGTCGACGGCGACGACGGTGGCGGTCAGATTGAGAATGTGCCCGTCACCGGAGGCGAAAGCACCTACCGGGGCCGCGCAACCGGCCTCGAGGGCGGCGAGCACCGAGCGCTCGGCGTCCACCGCGGCCCGCGTCGGCGGGTCGTCGACGGCGCGCAGCAGCTCGATGAGATCGTCACGGTCGGCCAGGCACTCGACGGCGAGGGCGCCCTGCCCGGGAGCGGGCAGCATCTCGTCGACCTCGAACACCTGGGCGATCTCCCCGTCACGGCGGATCCTGACCAGCCCTGCGGCGGCCAGCACGACGGCGTCGAGCTCGCCCGACGTCACCTTGCCGATGCGGGTGTCCGCGTTTCCCCTGATGGGGACGTAGTCGAGATCCGGCCGGAGCAGGCGCAGCTGGGCCACCCGGCGCGGTGAGCCGGTGCCGACGCGGGCGCCGGCGGGCAGGTCGTGCAGCTTGACCGGGCCGACGAGCGCGTCGCGCGGGTCGTCCCGCAGGGTGATCGCGGCCATCGCGATCCGCTCGTCCGGCTTGGTCGGCAGGTCCTTCAGCGAGTGGACCGCGAAGTCGACCTCGCCGGCGAGCAGCCGGCCGCGCAGGTCGTTGACGAACACGCCGGTGCCGCCGAGCTGGGTCAGGTGGGCCCGGGACACGTCGCCGAACGTGGTGACGCCGACGAGCTCCACCTCCCGGCCGGTCAGGGCGGTCAGCCGGTCGGCGACGATCTGCGACTGCGTGGTCGCCATCAGGCTCTTGCGGGTGCCGAGCCGCAGGGGGACGGTCACTGTTCCACCTCCAGGCTCGCGACGACTTCGGGCGTCTTCGGGTCGAGGCCGAACAGCTCGCGCAGCGCCTCCGCGTACTGGTCGCCGCCCGGAGACGCGGCCAGTCGCTTGACCCGTACGGTCGGCTCGTGGAGCAGCTTGTCCACGACCCGCCGTACAGTCTGGGTGATCTCGTCGCGCATCCGCCCGTCGATGTCCGGCAGGCGGGACAGCAGCCGGCCCATCTCCGTCTCGACCACCCCGGCGGCCTTGCTGCGCAGGGCCACGACCGTGGGGGTGACGAGCGCGGCGCGCGCGGCGTCGAGGTAGGCGGCGACCTCCTCGGCCACGATGCGCCTGACCTCGCAGATCGCCTCGGCCCTGCCGCCGTCGGAGACGTCGTCGCCCACGCCGTCCTGCTGCATCGACTTCAGGTCGACCAGCGTCACGCCGGGCAGGTCCCGTACGCCGGGGTCCACGTCGTGGGGCAGCGCGAGGTCGAGGACGAACAGCGGCCTGTCGCGGTCCCCGATCGTCTCCGGGGTGATGGTGCGGGTTCCGGCGCCGACGCAGGAGATGACCAGGTCGGCCTCCGCCAGCTCGGCGGGGACGTCGGCCAGGTCCGCGGCCCGCCCGCCGACCGTCTCCGCGAGCCGTTCCGCCCGCTCGCGGGTGCGGTTGGCGATGACGATGTCGGTCACGCCCGCGCGGGACAGGGTCGCGGCGGACAGCGAGCTCATCGAGCCGGCGCCCACGACCAGGGCCCGCCTGCCGGTGATCGGGCCGAGCACCCGCTCGGCGAGCGTCAGCCCCACCCCGACCAGCGACGCGCCGGCCCGGTCGATGCCCGTGTCGGCGTGCGCACGCTTGCCCACGCGCAGCGCGTGCTGGGCCAGCTCGTTGAGCGTGGTCCCGGCCGTGCCCTCCTCCTGCGCCAGGCGCAGCGCGGTCCGGATCTGGCCGAGGATCTGCCCCTCGCCGATCACCATGGAGTCGAGCCCGCAGGCGACGGTGAACAGGTGCTGGACCGCCCGGTCCTCGTAGTGCACGTACAGGTGCCGCGCGAGCATCTCCTGCGGCAGGCCCGAGTGCGCGGCGAGCATGTTCGTCACCGCGGTGACGCCGCCGTGGAACCGGTCGACCACGGCGTAGACCTCGACGCGGTTGCACGTCGAGACGACCAGCGCCTCGGACACGTTCTCGTCGGACTGCACGTCGTGCAGCAGCTTGACGAGCGCGTCCCCGCTGACCGTGACACGTTCGAGCAGCGCGACCGGCGTGGTCCGGTGGCTCAGGCCGACGACGAGGACACTCATGAGCTCGCTCCGATCGATGGCTCACTCACATGACCACCCCGTCCGGCCACTCCTCGGCCATGATGGGCCCTCCATTAGCCTTGCGCTGCTCGTGGAACGCAAGTATCTGCAGTTCGATGGATAAATCGACTTTACGGACATCCACGCCGTCAGGCACAGCCAAGACGACGGGGGCGAAGTTCAAAATACTGGTGACACCGGCCGCGATGACACGGTCGCAGACCTGCTGCGCCGCCGTGGCGGGGGTGGCGAGCACCACGATCGAGACTCCGCGCTTCTTGATCACCGACTCCAGCTCGTCGGCGTGCTCGACGACGAGACCCGCGATGCGATCGCCCACGACGTGCGGATCCGCGTCCAGCAGGCCCGCGATCCGGAACCCGCGGGAGGCGAATCCGCCGTAGTTGGCCAGCGCCCGGCCGAGGTTTCCCACGCCGACGATGGCCACGGCCCAGTCCTGAGTGAGACCAAGCTCACGCGATATTTGGTAGATGAGGTATTGCACGTCGTAGCCCACGCCCCGGGTGCCGTACGACCCGAGGTGGGACAGGTCCTTACGAAGCTTGGCGGAGTTCACCCCGGCGGCGAGCGCGAGATCCTCCGAGCTCACCGTCGCCGTGCCCCGTTCGGCCATCCCGTTGAGTGCGCGCAGATAGAGCGGCAACCTCGCCACGGTGGCGTCGGGGATGCCGCGGTCGCGGGCCTGCGGGATACGGCGGATCACTTGCCGGGGCTCCAGGGGGACGGACGGCCGGTTGCGCCCCCGGCCGCATAGCGGATGCGACGGATGAGTACCAGGCTAGTGCCTTTGTGAAGCTATGCACAAAGTCGATCGTGCGGCTTCCCTCGCACTCAAGGGTCCCAGGAGGGGGCGGCGGTCTCCATTCCGGGCCGGAGGGATCGCGATAATCGAGAGCATGGCCCCTCGAGACCACCGGATCACGCTGCTCGGCAAGCCCGGCTGCCATCTGTGCGACGACGCCCGCGCGGTGATCGAGCGCGTGGCCGCAGAGCTGGGCGTCCCCTGGGAGGAACGCGACATCACCGCCTCGCCGGAGGACCAGGCCGAGTACTGGGAGATGATCCCCGTCGTCCTGATCGACGGCGTGCAGCACGACTACTGGCGGGTCAACGAGAACCGCCTCCGCGAGGCCCTGCAGCGCTGAGGCCGGGGCCGGAGTCGTCGCGGCCACCCTGATCCGGCTCAGGGTCGTCTCGTCCGGACGGATGAGCCCGACCTTGGTCAGTGGGGACGATGCCGGGCTCGTGAACCGCTGCGAACCTCCTGCTTATGTCCATACGAGCACTGAGCGCGGCGATCGCGGGATCCATCGCGATCTCTCTTCTGCCCCTGCCGGCGGCGGCGGCCGAGAACCATCCAGGGTTACGCCAGGCCCTCCTGCAACTGACCACCGGCGACGACGTGCCGGGAGCGCTGGCGGAGATACACGACCGGCACGGAGACGTGACGATCACCAGTGGGGTGCGGGACACGGTCACCGGACGACCGGTGCCGGCGAACAGCAGGTTCAGGATCGGCAGCAAGACCAAGACGTTCGTCGCCACTGTGGCGCTCCAGCTCGTCGCCGAGGGCAAGATCGAGCTGGACGCGCCGGTCGACCGTTACCTGCCCGGCCTGGTGGCGCCCGACATCACCGTACGCCACCTGCTCCAGCACACGAGCGGCCTGCCCGACTATCTGGCGCTGCTGAACCCCGCCGACATCGTGGCCCACCGCTACGACCACTGGAACCCGATGGACCTGGTCGAACTCGCTCTGCGGCACCCCTCGGAGTTCCCCGCAGGCACCGACTGGAGCTACTCCAACACCAACTACCTGATCGTCGCCCTGATCATCGAGAAGGAGACCGGCAACACCTACGGCGCGGAGATCCGCAGGCGCATCCTGCGCCCGCTGCACCTGAACGCCACCTCCGTCCCCGAAGACGCGCTCGGCATTCCCGGCCCTCACCCCAGCGGATACCTCAAGACCGGCGAGGGCCTGCTCGACATCACCCGTCTCAACCCCACGGTCGCCGGGGCCTCAGGCGGGATGATCTCCAGCGCGTCGGACCTCAACCGCTTCTACGGCGCCCTCCTTGGCGGCCGCCTGCTACGTCCCGCCGAGCTGAAACAGATGATGACGACCCGCCCCATAGGCCCCGACGGCAGCGGCTACGGCCTGGGGCTGATGAGCACACCGCTGCCCTGCGGTGGAGTGCTCTGGGGTCACAGCGGCGACATGCTCGGCTTCAGGACCAGCGGCGGGGCGACCCTCGACGGCAGGCAGATAACGGTGATGACCAACCTGTACCGCATCGACGGCGTCCACAACGCCGACCTCGACTCAGTGGTCACCGCCGCCCTGTGCGAGACCCCCTCATGATCGAGGGGGCCTGCGTTCAGAGGATCTGGCGGGTGGGGAGGGGGACCACCTTGGCGGCGTTGACGCTGAGCTCGATCACGTTGGCCGCCAGCACGTACCTCACCCGCTCGGTCGCGAACCGCTCCATGTGCGGCTGCCGCTGGTGCTCGCCGTAGCCGACCTCGTCCCGGTAGAGCTCGTAGACGATGCGCTGGAGCGGGGCCGACTTGACCGCGTGGCAGACGAACAGCAGCGTGTCGGGCTCGTTGCGCTGGACGGCCTCCACCGTCTCCTCCGCCAGCTTGTCGAACGCCTCGCCAGAACCGTCGAGCAGCGTGAAGACGGTCAGCAGGCCGTAGATGCCGGGGGCCGGCTTCACCGAGCCCCCCTGACCGGCGGGGCGGCCCGCCTGCTGCGGCCCCTGCCGGTCCCCCTGCCCGCCGCCCTGGCTGCTCATGGCCGGGCGGGACCTGCCGCCGAACCCCACGCCGAAGCTCGCGGCGAGGTCGGCCGGGTCGGGGACCTCCGCCCCGGGATAGAGGGCCCCCGTGGCGGGCATCGCCCGGTCGGGCTCGGCCGGAGACGCCGCGGGCATGCCGTACTCGGGCCGGCGGGGCTGGCCGTACTGGTCCGCGGCGAGAAGCTGGCCGGTCGCGGGCCCGCCGAACTCGTCGGCGGGCGAAGGACCGTCCGAGGGCCGCATGCGGGCGGCGTAGTCGACCTCGCCCTGCTCTCCCGCCCGGTATTCGGCCACCAGGTCGCCGAGCCCGGACCGGCGCGGCGCCCCCGGACCTCCAACTCCCGGAACTCCCGCCGCTCCCGGCATCCCGGGTGGAACCGCGCCCGGTCCGGCGGAGCGGCCGCCCTGGGCTCCGCGCGGCGGCGCGGGCGGCCCGGAGGGCGCGGAGGGCACGCGTGTCTCGGCCCGCAGGGCGCTGTCGGCCCGGCCGCCGCGCCGACCCTGCCACTCCTCCTCCGGGGCCTCGTCGTCCTCGCCCTCGTCGTCGTACGGCGCGAGCGGCCGGGCCACGGCGTACCAGACGCCTCCGGCGGAGGCGGCCAGCACCGGGACGACGACCAGCCCCGGGAGCCCGAACTCGAGCACACCCGAGATCGCCATTCCCGCCGGGGCGAGCACGACGGTCGCGTTCATGTTGTCGACGTCGTACTCGTCGCCGTCCCGCCAGGCCATCACCGCCATGGCGAGGCAGAGCAGGAGCATGAAGACCACCAGGCCGTGGACGCCGCGCAGCAGCCACTCCGGCCAGAGGTCCCAATGGGTCGGCCCGTCGGGCAGCGACTTGCCGAAGCCCGCGGTGACGACGGGGTCGAGCACCATGATCACCGTGCCGACGACCGTCAGCGCGGCGCCGAGGAGCCAGCCGGCGAAACGGGCGCCGCCCTTCTCCGCGAGGAGCTGGATGACGCCGATCGCCAGCCAGATCGGCGCCAGCAGCGAGCCGGTGATCTGGTAGACCCGGAACGTCACGGGCCCGAACCCGGTGAGATGGCCGACGGCGATGGCTCCGAGCGACAGCGCGAGCGCGCCCGTGGCGATGCTCCACGCGATCAGCCAACCGGCCGGCTCGTCACGGAGACGCCCGACGAGGACGCCGGTGGTGATGCCGGCGAGCAGTGCGCCGGCGAACGCGAGGAGAGCGACGAGGACTTCCATGGTGGCTCCCATGCTGCCGGACATCGGCTTCCCACCGGTAGCCGGTCACCCTGTCCGGGAATGTCACCACCCGCGTCTCCACTCCTGAAGTCGATTCCTCCACCCGAACGGATTGTGTAATCTCCCGTTGATTTCTAGAGTGTTCGAGCACGCCGACTCCCCTTCCCCCATGGGATAACGGATGCCGAACACGTGGCCGTTGGCCGGGCTTTCCCCTCCGGTCGCAGCAGGAGCAGCGCAACCCGCGCGTTCCGCCGATCTCTCCGATCGCGCGCACGAGCACGACGAGATGCGAAGCCTCGTGCTGCGCGCCAAGACCGGCGACAGCGAGGCGTTCGGCGTGCTCTACGACCACTATCTGGAGCTGGTCTACCGGTACGTCTACTTCCGGGTCGGCAGCCACGCGCTGGCCGAGGACCTGACGAGCGAGACGTTCCTGCGGGCGCTGCGGGGCATCGCCGAGTTCACCTGGCAGGGCCGCGACTTCGGCGCCTGGCTCGTCACGATCGCCCGCAACCTCGTCACCGACCACTACAAGTCGGGCCGCAACCGCCTCGAGGTGACCACCGCCGAGATACTCGACACGCCCCTGGACGGCCCGCACATCCCCGAGAACGCGGTCGTCACGAACATGGTCAACGAGCGCGTGATGCAGGCGATCAAGCAACTCGGCGCCGAGCAGCAGGAATGCGTGATCCTGCGCTTCCTGCACGGGATGTCGCTCGCGGAGACGGCGGTGATCATGGGCAAGAAGTCCGGGGCGATCAAGGCCCTCCAGTTCCGGGCGATCAGGGCGCTCGCCCGGGCCCTCCCCGACGATCTCGGCTGAGACCCCCGTAACCATTACCCATACCCCATCGTTGGGCATGTGGCAGGTCGGATCTTCAGGCGGATCTCGCGGGCCGGCCGGGAGGTGACGAACGCTTCCCAGGACTCCGCGAGCAGATCTCCGCTGGCGTCAAGCGGGGGATGGCGGGAGCGGTGATGGGCTGGTGGCGACCCTCGCGCCGTGCGGGCGGCCGGTCGTCGTCCCGCACCCGCAAGGACGCCGGTCGCCGCTTCCCGCTGCGCGGCCGGCCGTCGGCCCGCACCCGCGGGGTCGCCGCACGTGTGGCGGGCCTCCGCTCCCTGCTGGGCGGCGGCCCGAGACCGGAGTTCCGCGAGAGGCTGCGGGCCGATCTGATGCGGGCCCACGCCGCCGAGCGCGCCGCGGGCAGGCACGCGGTGGGAAAGCACGCGACGCCCCCCGCCACACCCCCGCGGCCCCGCCGGCCCCTGCTCGTACGGCTGCGCCCCCTGCTGGTGTTCTGCGTGCTGCTGGCGGGGATGTTCGGCACGGGTGTGCGCACCTACCACGCCGTGCCCGGCGAGGTGCTGTACCCGCTGAAGAGGATGGCGGAGTCGACCGTGCTCGGCCTCGCATACGACGAGGAGGAGCTGGCGCAGCGGCAGATGGTCGCGGCGCGGCAGCGGGCGGCCGAGACCGCCTCACTGGTGGACACGTCGACCCCGGAGCGCCGCCGGCTCATCGGGCAGACGCTCGACGACATGGAGACGACCACCAGGGCCGCGCTGAGCCGCGTCGCCCGGCAGGGGCGCGCCGACGGCGAGGCGCGCGAGTTCGCCCGTGAGCAGCGCCATCTCGTGGAGCCGCTGCTGCCGAAGCTCGACCGGGAAAATCGCGACAAGGCCAACCAATACCTGAGTTATATCGATTCGTTCACCGGTTCCGGACGTTGACACGTCATGTCCCGCTCCCGTTCCGTACACTCTCCGGCGGTTAAGCTGATGAGTCATGAGGCGGCTATTGCGACGGCGGGAAGAGGCGGAGATCGCCGGCGAGGTGGCGGCCGCCGCGGCGGTGTCCGTCCCCGAGGTCGTCCCCGACCTTACGGCGGCGGCGTTCTTCGACGTGGACAACACCATGATGCGCGGTGCCTCGATCTACCACTTCGCCCGTGGGCTGGCGGCGCGCGGCCTGTTCACCAGCCGTGACCTCATGAAGTTCGCGCTCGGGCAGGCGTGGTTTCGCGTGCGGGGCAACGAGAACCCCGAGCACATCGCCAAGGCCAAGGAGATGGCCCTCGCCTTCGTCGCCGGGCTGAAGGTGGACGAGGTCGTCCGGCTGGGCGAGGAGATCTACGACGACGTGATGGCCGACCGCGTGTGGCAGGGCACCCGCGCGCTGGCCCAGGCGCACCTGGACGCCGGGCAGCGGGTGTGGCTGGTCACCGCCACGCCGGTGGAACTGGCCCGGGTCATCGCGCAGCGGCTCGGGCTCACCGGCGCTCTCGGCACGGTCGCCGAGACCGCCGACGGCGCCTACACCGGAAGGCTCGTCGGCGACCTGCTGCACGGCCCGGCGAAGGCCGAGGCCATCCGGGCGCTGGCGCGCCGCGAGGGCCTCGACCTGGCCCGTTGCTCGGCCTACAGCGACTCGGCCAACGACCTGCCGATGCTCTCCCTCGTCGGGCGCCCACACGCCATCAACCCCGACAGCGAACTGCGCGAGCACGCCAGGGAGAACGGCTGGGAGGTCCGCGACTTCCGCACGGGCAGGAAGGCGACGATGATCGGCCTGCCGATCGCCGCGACCGCGGGGGCCATCGCGGGCGGCGTCGCCGCCGGGATCGCCCTACGCCGCCACTACCGCTCCGCTCTCTGACATCGTCGCTTCGCTCTCTGACGCCGTCGCTCCGTTCTTTGACCACCCGGTCAGTGGCTGGCGGACTCCGCGGAGGACTCGCGTACGCCCATCAACACGGCCGTGACGGCCGTGACGGCGACGAGCGCCACGGCGATCCACAACGTGAGCTGGATCGCCCCCAGGGCCGCGCTGCCCGCGTCCACATGCGACCGGACGTCCGCGGTGAACCTGTGGAGGAACGCGGTGCCGAGAACGGCGACGCCGAGGGTGCCGCCGAACTGCTGGACCGCGTTGAGCAGGCCGGCGGCGGAACCGGTCTCGTGCGCCCGCACCCGTGACAGGGCCGTGGTGAAGAACGGGACGGTGAACAGGCCGTTTCCCGCTCCGCTGAGCGACAGCGCCGCGAGCAGGGGCCAGGGGTAGCCGTCGGCGGGTGCGGCCCGGTAGACGGCGACGGCGCAGACCAGCCCGGCGAACAGAGCGGCGAGCCCGACCAACATGATCTTCGCTCCGTGGCGGGGCACCAGACGCGCGCCGGCGTACCAGGAGGCCACGGCCATGGCGGCCGACCACGGGAGCAGGGTGAGCCCGGCGGTCAGGACGTCGCTGCCCAGCCCCAGCTGCACCTGCAGGACGATCGCCACCATCAGTCCGTTCATCACCGAGAAGAACAGCGTGGAGGTCGCCAGCGCGGCCGGGAAGGCCCGGTCGCGGAACAGGCTCGGTTCGATCAGCGGGCTGCGGCCCCGCCGGGCGCGGTGACGCTGGTGCCACCCCAGGACCGCGAGGACGACGACGCCCGCGGCGAGAGCGATCCATACCCAGGCGGGCCAGCCGGCGGCGTCGCCCTGGATGAGGGGATACACGATCAGGCCGGTGCCTAGCACGGCCAGCCCCGTGCCGGGCAGGTCGATGCGGGGAGGGTGCGGAGACCTGCTCTCCCGCAGGGCCGGCGCGATGGCCAGGACCACGGCGGCGAGGGGAACGTTGACGAGGAACGCCGCCCGCCACGACAGGCCGAACAGGTCGACGCGGGTGAGAACCGCGCCGAGCACGGGCCCGCAGACGGCGGCCAGGCCCATCACCGGCCCGATGGACCCCATGGCCTTGGCCAGTTCGTCCCCCTCGAACATGGTCCGGATCAGTCCGATGGTCTGCGGAATGATGAGCGCGGCCGCCGCTCCCTGGACCGCACGTGTGGTGATGAGCGATCCCGGACCGGTCGCGCAGGCGCAGATCGCCGACGCCAGCGCGAAGAGGGCGACCCCGGCCGCGAACACCCGCTTCCGGCCGACGAGATCTCCCAGGCGGCCGCCGGGCACCAGCAGCACGGCGAAGGGCAGGGTGTAGGCGGCGCTGAACCACTGGATGTCGGACTCGGCACCGCCGAAATCGCCGTGGATCACCGGCGCGACCACCGTCGTGATCGTGGCGTCCAGCAGGTTCATCGCTTCGGCGACCAGCAGCGCGAGCAGGGCCGCCCACCGCCGTCGATATGCCGTCGTGGCGACGGTGTCCTCCAATACGGGCATGACTTGTCCTTCCGGGTGGCGTCGTGGGCACGCAGCAGCCTGAGGCGTACGAATGGGACGTTCCAGCCAGAGGGACAAATTTGCGGATTTCTTCCATCAGTGGTGAAACGGCGAGAGAATCCGACGATGCTGGATGAACTTGACCGGGGTCTCGTCCATGCCCTGCACGTCGACGGGCGAGCACCGTTCAGCCGGATCGCCGAGGTCCTCGGCGTGTCCACCCAGACCGTGACGCGGCGTTACCGGCGGCTGCGCGCCGAGGCCGGGCTGCGCGTCGTCGGCCTGCCGGAGCAGGACCGCACCGGCCAGGCGCAGTGGGTGGTGAGACTCACCACGACCCCCACGGCGGCTCAGGCCCTGGGGCACGCGCTGGCCCGGCGCCCCGACACCTCCTGGGTCAAGCTGGCCTCCGGAGGCACCGAGATCTTCGCGATCGTCCACGCGGCGGACGACAGCCGCCTGTCACGGTCGCTGCTGCTGCACGACATTCCCCGCACGTCCGGGATCACGGCCGTCTCGGCGCACCTGCTGCTCCACACCTATCTGGGCGGTCCGACCGCCTGGCGTGGACGGCTGCGGACCCTCAGCGACGAGCAGCAACGGACACTCGCAAGACCCCCCGCGACCGGTCACCTCGACCAGGTGAGCCTGACGGACGGCGACCGCGCCCTCATCGACGCCCTGCGCCACGACGGCCGCGCCGGCTATGCCGAACTCGCCGCGGCCACCGGCTGGTCCCCGGCCACCGTGGCGCGCCGCCTGGCCGAGCTTCGCGCCTGTGGAGCCGTCTTCTTCGACGTGGAGATCGACGTCGCCGGCTACGGCGTCACCGCCCAGGCCCTGCTGTGGATGGCCGTCGCGCCTGCGCATCTGGACCAGGTCGCGGCCACCCTCGCCACGCACGACGAGCTCGCCGTCGTCGCGGCCACCACCGGCGCCACCAACCTGCTCGCCCACGCGCTCTGCGCCGGCCCCGCCGACCTGCACCGCTACCTCACCCGCAAGCTCGGCAGGCTCGACCAGATCCGCACCCTGGAGACGGCCCCCGTCCTGCACACGCTCAAGGCGGCCGGGCACCTCACCCCCGTGGCCGCGCGGCCGGGGTTCCGCCCGGCACGCACCTGAACGGCGGTCAGGCCGCGGACCGGCCCGGCGTGGCCCGCTCGATCAGACCGGCCAGCTCCCGGTTCACCAGCTCGGGGCGTTCGAAGCCGATCATGTGGCCGGCGCCGGGGATCCGGACGAACCGGGCGCCGGGCAGCGCCTCGGCGATCCGGCGGCTGTGGGCGAGCGGGGTGAGCCGGTCTCGCTCTCCCACCATGACCAGCGTCTGCGTCCGCTGGAGCGCCTTCAGCGCGGCGAACTTGTCGTGCACGCGGAAGTCGCGGAAGAACCCGACCATGACCTCCGTCGGCGTCGCCGCGGCCATCGCGTTCACCAGCCGGATGTGCCGGCGGTTCGCCCCCTTGCCGAAGGCCACGTACCGGGTCACCGGCAGGTTCGTCCAGTCCTTCACGCGGGGCCGCGCGTCGATGACCGCGGCGCGGGCCAGCATGTTCTCGAACAGCAAGGGCGTGACGCGGGGAGCCAGCCGCCCGAGCGGCCCGGGGAGGCCGAAGGTGGTGGCGTCGAGCCCGCCGGAGGAGGTGCTGAGCAGCGCCGCGCCGGCCACCCGCGACTCGACCAGGGCGGGGTGCCGGTCCGCGAGCGCCATGATCGTCATGCCACCCATCGAGTGGCCGACGAGGACGACGGGCAGCCCCTCCGGCACGGCGGCCTCGATGACGGCGGCCAGGTCGTCGCCCAGCCGGTCGATCGTGCACGCCTCCAGCGCCCCGGCCGAGGAGTCGCCGTGCCCGCGCTGGTCGTAGAAGACGAGCGTGCCCAGGCCCGCCAGGGCCTCGCGCTGGAGCTGCCAGCACTGCCGGTTCATCAGCCAGCCGTGCGCGAAGACGACGGCGCAGCGGGGATCGGGGTGGTCGTCGATCTCCACGGCCAGGCGGACCCCGTCGTCGGTCGTGACCGTCGTCCGGCGCCCGGACGCGCCGTCCGGAGTCGCCGCGGTCTTCGCCCGTCTGGTCTGGATGCGTCGCGCGGTGCCGATCGCCAGGCCGAGGGCGAGCCCGGCGAGGGCGGCGTTCCGCCCCTTGCTCATGGTGCTCCTCCGGGGTGAGAGTGAGCACACCATACCGACCAGTAGGTCTCTTTGTTAGACCCAGCCCCCAATAATTCTCAGACGCCCTTGCGGTACAACGTCGCGGTCGCGCTGTAGGCCATCTCGCGGCCGGAGCCGTTCGGAAAGTAGGGTGCCGACGACCTGACTGCTGACCGTGGCCGTCGTGTCGAGCGCGCGGGCGATGCCGAAGTCGATCACGCGGGGGCCGTCGGCGCCGAGCAGCACGTTGATGAAAGCGAGCGAAGTCGTCCCGATCTACGTCACTAAAGCAGCAGGAGCCCCGGTTGTCACATCACGATCGGGGGAAACGCGGGGCCCCGGCGCAGCCGCAGCGCGTCGAGCTGCCGTTGCACGGTCTCCCGGACGTGGTCGGTCAGGTCGAAGACCAGCATGGGGTCGTCGGCCTCCTCCGGGGCGTACTCGTCGGTCCGGATCGGCTCGCCGAACTCGATCAGCCACTTGGACGGCAGCGGAAGCAGGCCGAGCGGCCCGAGCCAGGGGAACAGCGGCGTGATCGGCAGGTAGGGCAGGCCGAGCAGGCGGGCGAGCGCGGGAATGTCGCCGATCTTGGGGTAGATCTCCTCCGCCCCCACGATGGCGCACGGGACGATCGGCACGCCGGCTCTGATCGCCGACGCGACGAACCCGCCCCGGCCGAACCGCTGGAGCCGGTAACGCTCGGAGAACGGCTTGCCGATGCCCTTGAAGCCCTCGGGGAAGACGCCGACGACCTCGCCCTTGCGCAGCAGCCGGTCGGCGTCCTCCGGGCAGGCGAGCGTGTGCCCGGACTTGCGGGCCAGGTGCCCGAGCACGGGAAGCTGATAGACCAGGTGCGCCCCGAGCAGGCGCAGCGGCCTGCCCAGCTCGTCGTGCACCGCGACCTGCAGCATGAGCGCGTCCACGGGCAGCGTGCCGGAGTGGTTGGCCACGATCAGCGCGCCCCTGTCGGCCGGCACATTGCCGAGCCCGAGGGCCTCGGCCCTGAACCAGTGCCGGTAGAGCGGGCGCAACGCCTCCAGCAGCACCTTCTCGTTGAGCTCGGGGTCGAAGCCGAACTCGTCGATCTCGTACTCGCCGGTGACCCTGCGCCGCAGGAACGCGAACAGCTCGGCGAGCCGCTCGTCGGCCGTGCTCCCCTCCGCGTTTTCGTGCGTACGCCGGCCCTGGAAGTCGTCCATCAACGTCCCGTTACGAAGTCGGCCAGCCAGTCCACCAGGGCGCGCGGCAGGTCGCCGGGACCGCCGCGCGACCTGAGGAAGTCGTCGAACGCCGCCGCCGTGCTGTACTTCGGCCGCCAGCCGAGCTCGGCCGCGAGCCTGGTGGTGTCCACCGCCCGGCCGTGGCTCATGAGCGCGAGCTGCTCGGGCGAGAAGTCCACCAGCCGCGCGCCCCGGGCGAGCCCGCTGACGAAGCGGAAGGCGGGGGACGGCATCGGGATCACCGGCCGGCCCGTACGCCGCGCGCACTGCGACAGCAGCAGGACGCCGTCGCCCGCGACGTTGAACACGCCCGGGTGGTCGGCCCGCGCCGTACGGCACAGCACCTCGACGGCGTCGTCCTCGTGGACGAACTGCAGCCGGGGATCGAAGCCGAGCACGGTGGGCAGCACCGGCTGTGAGAAATAACTCGTCAGCGGTGAGTCGACGCGCGGCCCCATGAGGGTGGCGAACCGCAGCGTCGTCGTCGTCACGTCGGGCCGGCGCCGGGCGAAGCCCCGCACGTACGTCTCGACCTCGGTGGCGTCCCTGGCGTACCCGGAGTGCGACACCTCGACGGGCTCGGTGTCCTCCGTGAACACGGCGGGAGCGTGCGGCGAGGAGCCGTACACGGCCGTGGTGGACCGCACGACCACCCGGCGCACCGTGGCGGAGCGCTGACACGCCGCGAGCAGCTGCATCGTCCCGATGACGTTGTGCTCCTTCATGGCCGGCCGACCGCCGCCGGTGCCACTCGCCCGGCCGCCGCCGGGGCCGCTGACCAGGCTGAGGTGCACGACGGTGTCGACGTCGGCGTCCCTGATGACCTTGATCAGGTCGGGACTGCGCAACGCGACCCGGACGAACTCGGTGCGGCCGAGCACCGCGCCGTCCTCCCCGGCAGGGGATGGCGGCGGCGCCGTGTCCACGCCGATGACCCGGTCGATCTCCGGGTCGGCCGCGAGCGCGATCGCCACACGAGCGCCGATGTGACCGGAGACACCGGTGACCAGCACGGTACGAGTCATCGACGCCTCGCCGGGGGTGTGCGTGTTCACGGTCGCCCGGTCCCTGAGGACCGGTGCGCGCTCCGTCTCGGCTACTTCTTGTTGCGCCGCTGGATGCGGGTCTTCTTCAGCAGCTTGCGGTGCTTCTTCTTGGCCATGCGCTTGCGGCGCTTCTTGATCACAGAGCCCACGGGACCCCCAGGTGAAGGTGTGACTGTCAGACCGGCGCGCGAGCGCACACCGGCTCAACAGACTACCGGCGATCCGTGGTAGATCGCTCCCCCGGGGGACCCCGCGTCGGCCGGGAGTCGGCCACGCCGCCGTCAAGCGTGGTCGCCTGCGTGGTTCACCCTGCTTCGATGAACGCGTCCCGCAAGTAGTCGTGGACCGCCTGCTCGGGCACTCTGAAGGACCGGCCGACACGGATGGCCGGTAACTCCCCGGAGTGCACGAGCCGGTACACGGTCATCTTGGACACCCGCATGACGGTCGCCACCTCGGCCACCGTCAAGAACTTCACCTCGCTGAGAGGTCTTTCGCCTGCACCCATCGGACGCCTCTTCCGCACGTGTTTCCGGGTTATCCCCACTGGTGCCATTGCTCACGCACGTGTACTGCCGTCAGCGTAAGTCCGGACTCCGAGTAGGCAAACCCCTCATTTCATCAGTCAACGGAGCCGTGAGCCGTCAAAATCGGGAAAGTCGCTGGCAGCAGCCGGGCCGTGCCCCTCGCCTCAATCTTGGAACGGACCAACTTCTCTCACATTAGAGTCGCCCAGGCACACAAAAAAGTTGGCAAACGGTCGACACACAGGCGCAAAAACGGGCGCGAAATGCCCGGTTTGGGAGGTCCGGAAGGGGAGTCAGAGGCTGCGCGCGACCCGGGCGAGCAGGTACGCCGTCAACGGAGCGTAGAAGCGGGGAAGCACATTGTCATCCAGGGGAACGGTGACGGCGATCTTCCCCTCGGCCTCGCCCACGAACAGCGCGGGGTCGTTGCTGTCGGCGAAGCCCACGGTCTCGACCCCGGCCTCGCCCGCGGCCCCCGCCCAGCCGTGGTCGGCGATCACGAAGTCGGGCCGCTCCTCGGCGAGCATCGCCTCCATCGGCGCCGCCTCGTGGGTGTGCACGAACGTGCCCCGGTCCTCCAGCATCGCCACGCCGTCGAGGTAGCGGATCCGCCTGCGGCGGCCGAGACCGCCGACGTACGTCCACCCCTCGGCCGGGAAGAGCAGGGTCGCTCCGTTCCTCGCGAGGAACCGCGCCAGCGCGAGGTGGACGGTGAGCAGGCCGGTGGGGTGACCGGTGGCCAGCACGATCCGGGGCGCGCTGCGCCGCAGCACCTTGGCGATCCGCTCGCCCATCTCCTCGACGGCGTCGATGGTCCGCTCGGGGTCGATGGTGTCGGGGCCCTCGCGATGGCCGGGATCGGCCGTCACCCCCGCCTTATCGGCCATCAGCGCCAGCACCTCGCGGTAGGACCACTCGCCCTCGAAGGTGAGCCCGAAGAGGTAGTGCGGGTCGCGCAGCGCGAGCGACCGGTAGTGGTCGAGGTTGTTCTCGCGGCTGGTCGCCACGTCACCCGCGATGGCGGTCCGGACGAGGTGTTCGCGCAACTCGGCTCGGGTGGGAGGGGTCACGACAGGTACAGCGCTCCTCGGCTCGGCGTGATTCCGTACTTCTCACGGCATGGGGTCCAGGCCGTGGAAGGGGAACACCGCCTTCCTGGTCGCGATGACGGCCCGGTCGACGGCGTCGGCTGGATCGTACCCTTCCGAGATGTCCCGCCATTGCGGGTGCCGCCCGTCGGTCATGGTCAGGGGTGGTATCTCCCCGGTGCGCTTCTCCACGTACGTCCGCCAGGTCGCCGGTGTGGCGGTCGACGGCTCGACGGGGCGCCCCAGCGTCTCGGCGATCAGATGCGTCCACGCCCGCGGCACGACCTGCACCAGTTCGTATCCCCCGCCGCCCACCGCGATCCACCGGCCGCCGGCGGTCTCGTGGGCCAGCCGGTGCAGCGCGGCGTACGCCGTGCGCTGCCCGTCCAGGCTCAGCATGAGATGGGCCAGCGGGTCGAGGGCGTGGCTGTCGCAGCCCTGCTGGGTGACCAGGATCTGCGGCGCGAAGGCGCGCAGCAGCGGCGGGACCACCGCGTGGAAGGCGCGCAGCCACCCGGTGTCGCCGCATCCGGCCGGCAGCGCCACGTTGACCGCGGTGCCCTCCGCGCCCGTCTCCTGCGGGAAACCGGTGCCGGGGAACAGGGTGCGCGGGCTCTCGTGCAGGCTGATCGTGAGCACCCTCGGATCGTCGTAGAACGCCGCCTGCACGCCGTCGCCGTGGTGCACGTCCACGTCCACGTACGCGATCCTCGTCGCGCCCTGCGACAGCAGCCACGCGATGGCGACCGCCGGGTCGTTGTAGACGCAGAAGCCGCTGGCGGCGCCGGGCATGGCGTGGTGCAGCCCGCCCGCGACGTTGATCGCGTGCTCGGCCTCGCCCGTCCACACCGCCCTGGCTGCGGCCAGTGACGCGCCGGTGACCAGGGCGGACGCCTCGTGCACGCCCACGAAGGCGGGGTTGTCCTCGGTGCCGAGCCCGTAGCGCAGGTCAGGGCGGCCGTCCTTGGAGACGTTCTTGACCGCCTCGATGTAGTCCCGGTTGTGCACCAGCGCGATCTCGTCCTCGGTGGCGGGGACGCAGCCGGTCATCTCGGCGCCGTCGAGCACGCCCAGGTCGCGGGCGAGCGCCATGGTGAGCTCCACGCGTACGGGCGCGAGCGGATGGCCGGGGCCGAAGTCGTACGAAACCAGAGCGTCGTCCCAGACGACCCGCACCGCCTGACTCATGCCGCGACGGTACCGCACGGGTCGTCACCGGCGTTCATCCGGGCGTCACACGCCCGATCAGTCCATACCCCGTTCAGTCCGTACCCCGTTCAGTCCGTACGCAGCGCGACGACCGGGTCGAGCCTGGCCGCCCGCCGGGCGGGGGCGACGCCGAAGAAGACACCGACGGCCGCGGAGACCCCGAAGGCGAGCACGATCGACCACCAGGTGATCGACGCGGGCACCGGCGAGACCGCCTGGATCAGCAGCGCCCCGCCGACTCCGGTCAGGATGCCGATCACACCGCCGATCGTGGTCAGCAGCACGGCCTCGATGAGGAACTGGCCGAGGATGTCGCGGCCCCGGGCGCCGAGTGCCTTGCGCAGGCCGATCTCCTTGGTGCGCTCCCTGACGCTGACCAGCATGATGTTGGACACCCCGACGCCGCCGACCAGCAGGGAGATCCCCGCGATGGCGGCCAGCACGCCGGTCAGCATGCCGAGGACCGTGCCGATCGTGCCGAGGAGCTGGGTCTGCGTGACGGCCGAGAACGTCTCGCCCGGATAGCGGGCGTCCAGCGCGGCCACGACCCGCCGCCGCAGCGGTTCGATCTCGTCCGGGCCGGAGGCGCCGACGGCGATGCCGTTGATCCTCGGCAGCCCGATCAGCCGCTGGGCGGTGGTGACCGGCAGGTGCACCTCCTGGTCCCGCGCCACCCCGAACGTGGATCCGACGGTCTCGTAGACGCCGATCACCCGGAACCGCACCCCCGCGATCGTGACCTGGCGGCCGATCGGATCGACGTCCCCGAACAGCTTGGCCGCGACCTCCGAGCCGAGGATCACCACGCGCCGCCGCGTGTCCACGTCGGTCTCGGTGAGATAGCGGCCCCGGCGCAGCGGCCGGTCGAAGACGTGGGGCATGTTCTCATCGGTCCCGGTGAGCGTGGCGAACACCTCCACGCGGCCCACCCGGACCGGCTCGCCGGAGTTCACCGCGACCGTCACCTTCGACGGATCGCCGACCACGCGCCGCACGTACGCGACGTCCGACAGGTCGAGGCGGCTCTGCGTGGGGGCCGCGCCCAGCCCCACCTGGCCGGGGACCACGAGGATGATGTTGCTGCCGAGCCCCGCGATCTCCTTTTCCACGGCGTTCTTGGCCCCGGTGCCGATGGCGACGAGGATCACGACCGAGAGCACGCCGATGATCACACCGAGCATGGTCAGCATGCTGCGCAGCCGGTTGACCCGCAGCGCCTCCACCGCCATCCGCAGCGCCTCGGCGGTCCTCATGAGTCGCGCTCGATCCGGCCGTCGCGTACGTGGATCTGGCGGCGGGCCCGGCCGGCGACCTCGGCGTCGTGAGTGACGAGGACGACGGCGACGCCGCCCTCGTTGAGCCGTTCGAGCAGGCCCATCACCTCCTCGCCGTTGCGGGTGTCGAGGTTGCCGGTGGGCTCGTCGGCCAGCAGCACCCGGGGATCGCCCACCAGCGCCCGGGCGATCGCCACCCGCTGCTGCTCGCCGCCGGACATCTGGGACGGCCGGTGCGTGAGCCGGTGGCCGAGCCCGACCGCCTCCAGCGCCGCCCTGGCCCGCTCCCTGCGCTCGGCGCGGGACACGCCCCGGTAGACCAGCGGCAGCGCCACGTTGTCGAGCGCGGACGTGCGGGCCAGCAGATGGAAGGACTGGAACACGAAGCCGATCGTGCGGTTGCGCAGATCGGCCAGTCCGGCGTCGTCGAGCGTCGCCACGTCCACGCCGTTCACCCGCAGCGTGCCGGAGGTCGGCCGGTCGAGGCAGCCGAGCAGGTGCATCAGCGTGGACTTGCCCGAGCCGGACGGGCCCACGATCGCCGCGAACTCTCCCTGCCCGATGCGCAGGCTCACCCCGCGCAGCGCGTCGACCAGCACCCCGCCGTCCAGGCGGTAGGACCGGGTGAGGCCGATCGCCTCGAACGCCGGGACGGGTGCGCCGGTCGCCCCCGGCGTCGCCGCCGTGGCGGGCCCGCCGGCACGCTCGTCGCGGCTCACGACAGCGACTGGCCGGGGCGTACGGCGTCGGCGCCCTTGACGACCACCCGCTCACCGGGGGACACCCCGCTGAGGATCTCCACGACCGCGTCGCCCTGCGCGCCCAGCCGGACGACCCGCCGCTCGGCCCTGCCGCCGCGCACCGCCCACACGATCGTCTCCCTGCCGCTCGTCACGATCGCCGACGCGGGCACGGCGGTGGCGTTCTCCGACCGGCGTACGGCCAGCCGCACCACGGCGCTCATCCCCGGCTTGGGCGCGGGGGCCGCGCTGCCGTCGTCGTAGGCGCCCCGGCCCAGGCGCAGCCGTACGGGATAGCTGACCCCGCCGGTCGCGCCCTCCTTGGGGGTGACCCCCACGCCCGTCACGCTGCCGGTGTACGTCGCGCCGGTCACCGCGTCGAACTCGACCTCGGCCGGCGTGCCCCTGCGCACCAGCAGCACGTCGGTCTCGTCCACGTCGGCGGACAACGTGAGCACCGACACGTCGGTCACCGTGACGATCGGATCCCCCGCGGCCACCGGGACCCCGGTGGCGATCGTCCCGCCGGAACGGCCCGCGGGAGCGGCCGCCGCGGCTCCCGCCTGACTCGCCAGCCCCGCCGGCAGCTGCGAGACCAGCGCGCCGAGGCCGGCCGCGCCCGCGGCCGGGGACGCGCCGCCGAGCGTGACCACGCCGCCGAACGGCGCCCTGACGACCAGGGCGTCCACGGTCTGCTCGGCCGCGTGCACGGCCGCCCTGGTCTGCGACCTCGACGCGGCCCGCAGGGACGCCATGGACGCGCTCAGCCCGCTCATCCCCGCGCTCACCTGGCCGCTCACCTGCGACAGCGTCTGGTCGAGCGAGCGGGTCAGCCCGTCGAGCACCTCGCCGAGCGCCCGCCGCTGGGCCCGCTGACGCTTGTCGGCGGCGTCGATGGCGGCCAGCAGCCGTGCCCTGGTCGCACGGTCGCCGATCGACCTGGCCGCCTTCCTGGCCTGGGCGAACGAGCGGGCGACGTGCACGTCGAGCGAGCTCGGCAGCCGCGGGCGCGGCAGCCGCACGCTCACCGGAGCGCCGCCCGCGCCGCCGAAGGAGACCGGACGGGCGGCCTGCCTGTCGGCCTTCCGTGCGGCGGAAAGCTGCCGCCTGGCCTGGGGAGAGCTGATCCTGGCGAGGATCTGGCCCTTCTTCACCGTGTCGCCGTCCTGGACGTACAGGTGGGCGACCGTGCCGGAGGCGGGGGCGGTCAGGGTGGCCGTCGCACGCGCGCCCACCGTCGCCGGGGCCTCGACGACCTCGCTGACGGTGGTTCTGGTGACCACGGCCACCGGGGCCTTCTGTGGTTCTGAGGACGTGCACCCGGCGGCGAGCAGGACGGCGAGCAGCGGGACGACCCCGCGACGAGACGTCACCCGCCAATCGTAAAGGGATGGTCATCCGCCGTCCCGGGAATGCGGTCGGCACAGGGAATACCGGTCAGCACAGGGAATACCGGCCAGCACAGGGCATCAGCGCGGCAACCGGCGCACTGTCCGCGAACCGGGGTGAGCGTCTTGTGTCAGCCGGCGGCGAGACGGCGGCTGCGCTCGCAGGCCGCCTCGATGGCATCGAGGAACGCGGCCCGCACCTTGTGGCGCTCCAGCTCGGCGATGGCGGAGATCGTGGTGCCTCCCGGCGAGGTCACGGCCTCGCGCAGGATCACCGGGTGCTCCCCGGAGTCGCGCAGCATGATCGCGGCGCCGACGATCGACTGGGTGACCATGTCGAGGGCGGCGGCGCGCGGCATGCCCAGCAGGATCCCGGCGTCGACCATGGCCTCGACCAGGTAGAAGAAGTACGCCGGGCCGCTGCCGGACAGGGCGGTGGCGGCGTCCTGCTGCGACTCGGGGATGCGCAGCACCTTGCCCACCGGGTTGAGCAGTTCCTCGGTGCGCTTGAGGTGCTCCTCGGAGGCGTGCGCCCCGGCCGAGATGACGCTCATGGCCTCGTCCACCAGGACGGGCGTGTTGGACATGACGCGGACGACCGCCACGCCGTCCCCGAGCCTCGCCTCCACGAACGCGGTCGTGATGCCGGCGGCCACCGAGATCACCAGCCGGTCGGCGGCCACATGCGGGGAGATCTCGGTCAGCAGCGCGCCCATGTCCTGCGGCTTGACCGCGAGGATCAGGGTGTCGGCCAGCTTGGCGGCCTCGGCGTTGCTCGCGACCCGCACGCCGTACCGCTCGCGCAGCGCCTCGGCCCGCTCGGGCCTGCGGGCCGTCGCCACGATCTCGTCCGGCCGCAGACCGGCGCGTACCAGCCCGGAGAGCAGGGCCTCGCCCATCTTTCCGGTCCCGAGAATCGCGATCATTCCTGCACCTCTTCTGGGCTTGGCCGGGATCTCCCCGCAGCTTACCGACCCTGCCGGACGGAGCCGAACGCGCTGCCCCACGCGTCGGCGGAAAGGGTCAGTTCCAGTGTCCCGCGGCGGCGGCCTCGGCGACGTAGTCCTCGAACCTCCTGGGCGGCCGGCCGAGGGCGTGTCCCACGCCGTCGGAGGGCGCGGCGCCCCGCCCGTCGCGGATGTTCACGAGGAGGCCGGTGAGCAGCCGCGCGACGTCGGACGGAACGCCGTTCGCGACCTGGCGCTCCACGAAGACCTCGGGATCGACGTCGACGTGCCGGATCGTACGCCCCGTGGCCCTGCCGATGAGGTCGGCCGCCTCTCCGAAGGCGACGGCCCGCGGGCCGGTCAGATAGTAGATCCGGCCGCTGTGGCGCTCGTCCGTCAGCGCCGCCGCCGCGACCTCGGCGATGTCCTCGGCGTCGACGAACGGGGTGCGTCCGTCGCCGGTGGGCAGGGCCAGGGTTCCGGCGAGGATCCCCTGCCGCCAGAAGGCCTCGCTGAAGTTCTGCGAGAACCAGTCGGGCCGCAGGAGGGTCCAGCCGACGCCCGACTCGCGCACGGCCTGCTCCGCGGACTTCAGAGGGTGATCGTCACCGGCCTCGCCCACGCCGTGGGCGGACAGCAGCACCAGCCGCCGCGCGCCCGCGGCCACCGCCTCGGCCACGAGAGCGGGGACGCGCGCCCGGCGGTCCAGGCCCGGCCGCAGGTCGGGCTCGACGATGTAGACGGCGGCGGCCCCGTCGAGCGCGGGAGCCCAGGTCTCCGGCCTGCCCAGATCGAAGGCGACGTCCCCGCCGGTGCGGGACGCCGCGCTCACCGGAATATCGGCGGCCCGCAGGTGCCGGACGACGCGGCGACCCGTTTTGCCGGTGCCGCCGAGAACGAGAATCTTCTCCATGCCTCCAGGAAACCGGGAGAAGCGCAGACGATCCATGGGAGAACGTCGTCTATCCATTTGTGATCGTCTACCGTGACGCCATGGACGTGCTGAGCGACCTGCTCCACCGGGCTCACGCCAGGAACGCTCTGGTCAGGCAGTTGATCCAGCGGCCACCGTGGGCGCTGGCCTTCACCGGTGCCCCTCCTCTCACCGTCGTGGCCGCGCTCGGCGGCCACGCGTCGGTCCGGCTCCACGACGCCGGCGTCGCCCCGGCGCGTCTGGCCCCCGGTGACATCGCCCTCATCGGCGGCGCACACGCGCACACGATCGCCGACAGTCCGGCCACCCCGCCGCAGGCCGTGATCCACGGGGGCAGGAAACACGTCGTCGGCGGAAGCGAGGGGACGGCCGGGGTGGGGGCGGCCGGGATGGGGGCGGCGGGCGTACAGCGGAGTCTGGGCCCGCGCACCTACGGCGATGGCCTGCCCGGGGCCACGATCATGCTCAGGGGCGCCTGCGAACTGCGCGGCGAGGCCGGCGTCCGGCTGCTGCGCATGCTGCCGCCGCTGGCGGTCGTGCCGTCCGGGCCGCGCACCCGGGCGGCCCTGGATCTGCTCGCCACCGAGGTCGCCCGCGACGAACCGGGCCAGGACGCCGTCCTCCACCGGCTGCTCGACCTCGTGCTCGTGCTGGCGTTGCGGGCCTGGTGCGCCGGGCCGGAGGCTCCGCTCCCCTCCTGGCACCGGGCGCTGGCCGATCCCGCCGTCGGCGAGGCGCTGCGCCTGCTGCACGACCGTCCCGCTCATCGGTGGACGGTCGCCGAGCTGGCCGCCGGGGTCGGCATGTCCCGCGCCGCCTTCGCCGCGCGCTTCAGGAGCCTGGTGGGCGAGCCCCCGCTCACCTACCTCACCGGCTGGCGGATGACCCTGGGAGCCGATCTGCTCGGCGACACCGATGCCACCGTCGCCGCCGTGGCCCGCGAGGTCGGCTACGAGGACGCGTTCGCCTTCAGCGTGGCGTTCAAGCGCGCCCACGGGGTCAGTCCCTCGGCCTGGCGCCGCCGAACGCGCTGAGCCCCTGCCCAAGGCGTACGGCGGCACTCAGAGGGTTCACTCAGGAGGTTCGGCGCCGCAGCGTGGCGGCGCCGAGCAGAAGGGCCAGCACGGCCGACCCCGCCACCACGACGACGTCGCGCCAGAACTCGCCGCCCGGGTCGGCGTCCGCGACCGCGTGCGCCATCGCCTCGATCGCGTACGACATGGGCAGCACGTCCGAGATCCATTCGAGCACGGTCGCCATCTGCCCGCGCGGCACGAGGATCCCCCCGAGCAGGATCTGGGGGAGCATGACGATCGGCATGAACTGCACGGCCTGGAACTCCGTACGGGCGAACGCGCTGCACAGCAGGCCGAGCGCGGTGCCGAGCAGGGCGTTGAGCAGGGCGACGAGCACCAGCGGCCACAGCGGGCCCGGCAGGTCCAGGCCCAGCCAGGTGAGGGAGACGGCCAGCGCCAGCGCCACCTGGGCACACGCCGCCAGCCCGAACGCGAGGCCATATCCGAGGAGGAGGTCGAGCCGGCCGAGCGGCATCGCCATGAGCCGCTCCAGCGTGCCCGACGTGCGCTCGCGCAGGGTCGCGATCGAGGTGATGAGGAACATCACCAGGAAGGGGAAGACGCACAGCAGGATCGGCGCCCAGCGGCCGAACGACCGCTCGTCGTCCATCACGTAATAGAGCAGGATCATCACCAGCGTCGGCACCAGGACCATCAGCGCGACCGTCCGCCGGTCGTGGCGGAGCTGGGTCGTGATCCGCCTCGCGGTGGCGAGGGTGATCGCGAAACTCACGCCGCCGCCCTCTCCTCGATCAGGCGCAGGAACGCCTCCTCCAGGTCGGTCGTGCCCGTGTGCGCACGCAGGGCGCCGGGGGTGTCGTCGGCGAGGATCTCCCCCTGGCGCAGCACGATCAGCCGCTCGCACCGCGCGGCCTCGTCCATGACGTGGCTGGAGACCAGGATCGTGGTGCCGCCCTCGGCCAGGCGGTGGAAGAGCGTCCACAGCTCCTGCCGCAGCACGGGGTCGAGCCCGACCGTCGGCTCGTCCAGCACGAGCAGTTCCGGACGGCCGAGCAGGGCCACGGCGAGCCCGGCGCGGCCCAGCTGGCCGCCGGAGAGCGTGGCTCCGAGCTGGTGGGCGGCGCCGGCGAGCCCCACCTCCGCCAGCACCCGCTCGGGGGCGTCCTTCCGCGCGCCGAGCACGGCGGCGAAGTAGCGCAGGTTCTCCAGCACGGTCAGGTCCCGGTAGACCGCCGGGCTCTGTGTCGAATAGCCGATCCTGCGGCGCAGGCCCGCACTCCCGGCCGGCTCGCCGAGCACCCTCACCTCCCCGCCGGACACGATCTGGACGCCCACGATCGCCCGCATGAGCGTCGTCTTGCCGCAGCCGCTCGGCCCGAGCAGGCCGGTGACCTGTCCTCGCGGCACCTCGAAGGTGAGGCCGTGCAGGACCTCCGCCCCGCCCCTGGCCACCCGCAGATCCCGTACGGCGATCGCGGGATCCGATAAATTCATCATGCGTTGAAATTAGCCTTCCGACGGGGGTGCGTCAACGCGCGGCCGGCCGGTCGAACCGGGGGCTCTTTACAGCCGTGTAAGGGGCATGAGAAAGCTCTGGCTCGTGGCCCTCCTCTTCCTGGCGGTCGCCTGCGGAGGGACCTCCTCCACCTCGGCATCACCCGAGCAGCCCGAGGGCTCCCCCTCCGGCGCCGGGGCCGATCACAGCTCACCCGCACCAGCCTCGCCGGCCGGCACGGCACCGTCCGGCGCGCCGTCTCCTGTGACCCCGGCCGGCCCCACCCTGAACCCGCGAAAGGTGCCGTGGGAGAGCGCCACCCCCACAGAGGACGGCAGGTCCCTCGACGTCGTGTGGTGGTCCGGAGTGGAGCCCTGCAACGTGCTCGACCGCGTCGAGGTCACCGAGACCGCGCGCGAGGTCACCGTCACCCTGTACGAGGGACAGGACCGGCGCTCGCCCGACGCCGTCTGCATCGCGATCGCGATCATGAAGACCACGAAGGTGC
Organism: Microbispora sp. H10830; assembly: GCF_014161375.1. Classification (NCBI taxonomy): domain Bacteria; kingdom Bacillati; phylum Actinomycetota; class Actinomycetes; order Streptosporangiales; family Streptosporangiaceae; genus Microbispora; species Microbispora sp. H10830. Next base: position 571,051 of record NZ_JABBWX010000002.1, on the reverse strand, counting down.
AGCTCAAGGCCCCCCTCGACGGGCGGAAGGTCGTGGACGGGGCGAAGTAGACGACGCCCCCGCCCGCAGGCCCCGCCCCGGACGAGGCAGACGGGACAGTTCACACAAGTTCGCGATGACGGGATGAAATCCGCGCGCTCCAGGGTTGAGCCCCATAGACTCAAGCTGTTTGACAGACCCCTCAGCGGGGCTAGTATTTGAGTCTGACCGACTCAACTTTGACTACAAGGACGTACTCATGGCACGTGCGGTAGGTATCGACCTGGGGACGACCAACTCCGTCGTCTCGATCCTCGAGGGCGGCGAGCCCACGGTCATCGCGAACGCCCAGGGCTCGCGGACCACGCCGTCCGTGGTCGCGTTCGCGAAGAACGGAGAGGTCCTCGTCGGCGAGGTCGCCAAGCGGCAGGCGGTGACCAACGTCGACAGGACCATCCGCTCGGTCAAGCGCCACATGGGCACGAACTGGTCGATCGAGATCGACGGCAAGAAGTTCACGCCCCAGCAGATCAGCGCGTTCGTCCTGCAGAAGCTCAAGCAGGACGCGGAGGCGTACCTGGGCGAGAAGATCACCGATGCGGTGATCACCGTCCCGGCGTACTTCAACGACGCCCAGCGGCAGGCCACCAAGGAGGCCGGCCAGATCGCGGGCCTCAACGTGCTGCGCATCATCAACGAGCCCACCTCCGCGGCCCTGGCCTACGGCCTCGACAAGGAGAAGGACCAGACCATCCTGGTCTTCGACCTCGGCGGCGGCACCTTCGACGTGTCCCTGCTCGACGTCGGTCAGGAGGACGGGCACGGGTTCGTCGAGGTCAAGGCCACCAGCGGTGACAACCACCTCGGCGGCGACGACTGGGACCAGCGGGTCGTCGACGAGCTGGTGACGCGCTTCAAGAACGCGCACGGCGTGGACCTGTCCAAGGACAAGATGGCCCTCCAGCGCCTGCGCGAGGCGGCCGAGAAGGCCAAGATCGAGCTGTCGGCCCAGACCGAGACCACGATCAACCTGCCCTACATCACCGCCTCCTCCGAGGGCCCGCTGCACCTGGAGGAGAAGCTGACCCGGGCGGAGTTCCAGCGGATCACCGCCGACCTGCTCGAGCGCTGCAAGGGCCCCTTCCACCAGGTCATCAAGGACGCGGGGATCAAGATCTCCGACATCGCCCACGTGGTCATGGTCGGCGGCTCCACCCGCATGCCGGCCGTGTCCGACCTCGTGAAGGAGCTGACCGGCGGCAAGGAGCCCAACAAGGGCGTGAACCCGGACGAGGTCGTCGCCATCGGCGCCGCGCTCCAGGCCGGTGTCCTCAAGGGCGAGGTCAAGGACGTCCTGCTGCTCGACGTCACCCCGCTCAGCCTGGGCATCGAGACCAAGGGCGGGATCTTCACCAAGATCATCGAGCGCAACACGACGATCCCGACCAAGCGCTCGGAGGTCTTCACCACGGCCGAGGACAACCAGCCGTCGGTGCAGATCCAGGTCTACCAGGGCGAGCGCGAGATCGCGGCGTACAACAAGAAGCTGGCCACCTTCGAGCTGACCGGCATCGCCCCGGCCCCGCGCGGCATCCCGCAGATCGAGGTCACCTTCGACATCGACGCCAACGGCATCGTGAACGTCTCGGCGAAGGACCTCGGCACGGGCAAGGAGCAGTCGATGACCATCACCGGCGGCTCGGCCCTGGGCAAGGAGGACATCGAGCGCATGATGCGCGAGGCGGAGTCCTACGCCGAGGACGACAAGCGGCGCCGCGAGGAGGCCGAGGTCCGCAACAACGCGGACGCGCTGGCCTACCAGACGGAGAAGTTCCTCCGCGAGAACGACGAGAAGGTCCCGGCCGACGTGAAGACCGAGGTCAACGACTCGCTCGCCGAGCTGAAGAAGGCGCTGGAGGGCACCGACATCCCCGCCATCCGCACCGCCGCAGAAACGCTCGCCACGGTCAGCCAGAAGATGGGCTCGGCCATCTACGCCCAGTCGCAGGCCGGCGCCGAGGGCGCCGCACCCGGCGCGGACGCGGAGGGCGCCCAGGCGAAGGCCGACGAGGACGTGGTCGAGGCTGAGATCGTCGACGACGAGCGGGAGGGCGGCCGCAAGTGAGCCCGCGTGAGAACGGCTCCGAGGAGGAGCCGGTGATCCGCGACAACCGCAAGATCGACCCGGAGACCGGCAAGGCCCGCGAGTCCGCCGAGGACGCGCCCGAGGGCGCCCTCGGAGACCAGGGCACGCAGACGGCGGCGGCGCCCGCCGAGGGGTCCGCGACGGACCTGCTCGCCGAGCGCACCGCCGATCTGCAGCGGCTCCAAGCGGAGTTCAGCAACTACCGCAAGCGGGTCGAGCGCGACCGGATCGCCGTCAGGGAGCAGGCCGTCGCGAGCGTGCTCACCGAGCTGCTGCCCGTGCTCGACGACATCGGCCGCGCCCGCGACCACGGCGAGCTCACCGGCGGCTTCGCGAAGGTGAGCGAGTCGCTGGAGGCGGCCGTCGGCAAGCTGGGCCTGACCGCGTACGGCACGAAGGGCGACCTCTTCGACCCGACCGTGCACGAGGCCCTGCTGCACAGCTACTCGGCGGAGGTGACCGAGCCGACGTGCGTCGAGATCCTCCAGCCGGGCTACCGGATCAACGAGCGGATCCTGCGCGCCGCCCGCGTGGCCGTCGCCGAGCCGAGCGAGGAGACGGCGGAGACGGCGGCCGGCTCCGGCGAGTCCGGCGGACCGGACGAGAACTGAAACCGCGGAGGTCTCTCCCGATCGGTGAAGATCGGGAGAGACCCGCGAGGGCACCCGCGACGACAGCCGCGGGAACACTGGATCACTCCCCTTTCGTGCGAAGGAAGCAATAGATGAGCACCAAGGACTACTTGGAAAAGGACTACTACGCCGTCCTTGGTGTGCCCAAGACCGCGAGCGCCGAGGAGATCAAGAAGGCGTACCGCAAGCTCGCCCGTCAGTACCACCCCGACGCCAACCCGGGGAACAAGGAGACCGAGGAGAAGTTCAAGGAGGTCTCCGAGGCGTACGACGTGCTCTCGGACGTCAAGCGGCGCAAGGAGTACGACGAGGCGCGCACGCTCTTCGGGTCGGGGCTCGGCGGCTACGCGGGCGCGGGCGGGACCCGGGCCGGCGGCGGCTTCAACTTCGACCTCGGCGACCTGTTCGGCGGCTCGGGGTCGGGCGAGCGGATAGGGGATCTGTTCGGGGGATTGTTCAACCGGGGCGGAGCGGGCACGCGCACGACCACTGCCCGGCCACGGCGCGGCCAGGACGTCGAGTCGGAGGTGACGCTCGCCTTCGGCGAGGCGGTCGACGGCACCACCGTGTCCCTCCGGCTCACCAGTTCGGCCGCCTGCACCGCCTGCGGCGGCACGGGGGCGAAGGCGGGCACCACCCCACGGGTCTGCCCGACCTGCGAGGGAACCGGGGCGGCCAGCCGCAACCTCGGCAACTTCGCCTTTTCCGAGCCGTGCCGCGACTGCCGCGGCCGGGGCCTGGTGGTCGACGACCCCTGCCCCGTCTGTGAAGGCAGCGGGCGCGGCAAGAGCACCCGTACGATCCAGGCCCGCATCCCGGCCGGGGTCGGCGACGGCCAGCGCATCAGGATCAAGGGCAAGGGCGCGCCCGGTGAGAACGGCGGCCCGGCCGGCGACCTCTATGTGCTGGTCCACGTCAAGCCGCACCCCGTGTTCGGGCGCAGCGGGGAGAACCTGACCGTCACGGTCCCCGTCACCTTCCCCGAGGCCGCGCTCGGCGCCGAGATCAAGGTGCCGACGCTCCGGGGGATGCCGGTGACCCTGCGCATCCCGGAGGGAACGCCCAACGGGCGGACGTTCCGGGTGCGCGGCCGGGGGGCCTCCCGCAAGGACGGCACGAAGGGCGACCTGCTGGTCACCGTCCAGGTCACGGTGCCCCAGAACCTCGACGACAAGGCCCGCGCGGCCCTCGAGGAGTTCAGGAACGCCACCGAGGGCCAGGACCTTCGCGAAGAGCTGATCAAGCAGGCCAGAAGCGAGTGAGCCGATGGATGCCAGTTTTTTCGACATCTCCGACGACACCCCCGTCTATGTGATCTCCGTAGCCGCCCAGCTGTCCGGGCTGCACCCGCAGACGCTCCGCCAGTACGACCGGCTCGGGCTCGTCAGCCCCGGCCGTACGGCGGGGCGGGGGCGGCTGTACTCGACCAGGGACATCGTGCTTCTGCGCGAGGTCCAGCGGCTCTCCCAGGAGCACGGCATCAACCTCGCCGGCATCAAGCGCATCCTCGAACTCGAAACCGAGAACATGCGCATGCGCGAGGAGGTCACCCGGCTCAGGGGTGAGCTCACGATGTTGCGGGCACTGGTCCGCTACGAACTGCCACCTGCCTGATCGGCGAAACGAGGCATTCACATATGGACTACAAGTTCACCCAGAAGAGCCAGGAGGCCCTGTCCGCGGCCGTCCGGCGCGCCGCGGCCGACGGCAACCCCGAGGTCGCGCCCGCGCACCTGCTGACGACCCTGCTGGGGCAGAACGGCGGCATCGCCGGGTCGCTGCTGCAGGCCGTCGGCGCGGACCCCCGGCAGCTGCGCGCCCAGGCCGAGGAACTGCTCGACCGGCTGCCGAAGGCGCAGGGCTCCACCGTGAGCGCGCCGTCCAGCTCCCGCCAGCTGCTGACCGTGCTCAACACCGCGGCGCAGCGGGCCAAGCAGCTCGAGGACGAGTACGTCTCGACCGAGCACCTGCTCGTCGGGCTCGCCACCGACGGCGGGCAGGTCGCCGACCTGCTGAAGGCCGCGGGCGCCACCCCGAGCGCGCTGCTGGAGGCGTTCGAGAAGGTCCGCGGGCATGCCAGGGTGACCAGCGAGACGCCCGAGGACACCTACCAGGCGCTGGAGAAGTACGGCGTCGACCTCACCGAGGCGGCGAGGGCGGGCAAGCTCGACCCTGTGATCGGTCGCGACGGCGAGATCCGCCGGGTCGTCCAGGTGCTGTCGCGCCGCACCAAGAACAACCCCGTGCTGATCGGCGAGCCCGGCGTCGGCAAGACCGCCGTGGTCGAGGGCCTCGCCCAGCGAATCGTCGCGGGCGACGTGCCCGAGAGCCTGCGCAACAAGCGCCTGGTCGCGCTCGACCTCGGCGCGATGGTCGCGGGCGCGAAATACCGCGGCGAGTTCGAGGAGCGCCTCAAGGCCGTGCTCACCGAGATCAAGGAGAGCAACGGCCAGATCGTGACGTTCATCGACGAGCTGCACACGATGGTCGGCGCGGGCGCGGCCGAGGGCGCGATGGACGCGGGCAACATGCTCAAGCCCATGCTGGCCCGCGGCGAGCTGCGCATGATCGGCGCCACCACGCTCGACGAGTACCGCGAGCGCATCGAGAAGGACCCGGCCCTGGAGCGGCGGTTCCAGCAGGTCTACGTCGGCGAGCCCACCGTCGAGGACACGATCGCGATCCTGCGCGGGCTCAAGGGCCGATACGAGGCCCACCACCAGGTGCAGATCTCCGACAGCGCCCTGGTCGCCGCCGCGACGCTCTCCGACCGCTACATCACGGCGCGCTTCCTTCCTGACAAGGCGATCGACCTGGTGGACGAGTCGATGTCGCGGCTGCGCATGGAGATCGACTCGCGGCCGGTGGAGATCGACCAGCTCCAGCGGAGCGTGGACCGCCTGAAGATGGAGGAGCTCGCGCTCGCCAAGGAGACCGACGAGGCCAGCCGGCAGCGCCTGGAGAAGCTCCGCGAGGAGCTGGCCAACCGCCAGGAGGACCTCAACGCCCTGGTCAGCCGGTGGGAGCGGGAGAAGGCCGGCCTCAACAAGGTCGGTGAGCTGAAGAAGCAGCTCGACGAGGCGCGCGGCGCGGCCGAACGGGCCCAGCGCGACGGCGACTTCGAGGCCGCGTCGCGGCTCATGTACGGCGACGTCCCCCGCCTGGAGAAGGAGCTCGACGAGGCCACCAAGGCCGCCGAGACCGCGGAGGCCGAGGCCGAGCCGATGGTGAAGGAGGAGGTCGGCCCGGACGACATCGCCGAGGTCATCTCCTCGTGGACCGGCATCCCCGCCGGGCGGCTGCTGGAGGGCGAGACCGCCAAGCTGCTGCGGATGGAGGACGAGCTGGGTGAGCGCCTGATCGGCCAGCGCCAGGCCGTCCAGGCCGTCTCCGACGCCGTACGGCGTGCCCGGGCCGGCATCGCCGACCCCGACCGGCCGACCGGCTCGTTCCTCTTCCTCGGCCCGACCGGTGTCGGCAAGACCGAGCTGGCCAAGGCGCTCGCCGAGTTCCTGTTCGACGACGAGCGGGCCATGACCCGCATCGACATGAGCGAGTACAGCGAGAAGCACAGCGTGGCCCGTCTGGTCGGCGCGCCGCCCGGCTACGTCGGCTACGAGGAGGGCGGCCAGCTCACCGAGGCCGTGCGGCGCAGGCCGTACACCGTGGTGCTGCTCGACGAGATCGAGAAGGCCCATCCCGAGGTCTTCGACATCCTGCTGCAGGTGCTCGACGACGGCCGGCTCACCGACGGGCAGGGCCGCACGGTCGACTTCCGCAACACGATCCTGATCCTCACCTCGAACATCGGCTCGCAGTTTCTCGTGGACCCCACGATGGAGAACGAGGCCAAGCGCGAGGCGGTGATGAACGCGGTGCGGGCGTCGTTCAAGCCCGAGTTCCTCAACCGGCTCGACGACATCATCGTGTTCGACGCGCTGGGCACCGAGGAGCTGTCGCAGATCGTGGACCTGCAGGTCGCCCGGCTCGCGCGGCGCCTGTCGGACCGGCGGCTGAAGCTGACCGTCACGCCCGCCGCCCGCGACTGGCTCGCGCTGACCGGCTACGACCCGCTGTACGGCGCGCGTCCGCTGCGCCGCCTGATCCAGTCGGCCATCGGCGACAAGCTCGCCAAGGAGCTGCTGTCGGGGGCCATCAGGGACGGCGACGAGGTAATCGTGGACTTTGACGAGGCAGGTGACACGCTGACGATTCAGCCCGCTCGGTAAGGTCTTCCCCACCATTGGGGCAAGCGCGCCCCGCTCTTTCCCCTCGCTGCTACGTTCGGCGTTCGTCGGACTACCGTACGCGATCAGGGGGACGTGGATGTCCAGGACATCACGAAGTATTCGAGGGCGGTGCGTTGCGCTTGCGGCCGTCACTGCCGGAGTGAGCTGGCTGACCGGGGGCCCGGCGATGGCGAAGGACGGCGCGCTCGCCGACGCCTGCCGGGCCCAAAGCCACGACATCACCGGCCGCGACGTCACCGGCCATGACGTCACCGGCCGCGACCTCACGGGAGGACTGACCACCCTTCCGGCGGCGGGCGTGCTGAGCATCGCCGACGCGGCCGGAGCGGCCGCCGGGCAGGGGCGCAACTCGCTTCCCACCGGCTCCGCCATGGTCGCCCGGACCGTCCCGGGGCCCGCGGCGCTGCCGGCCGTGCCAGGCCCCCGTACGCTGCCGGGCACGATGCCCAGTACGGCAACAGGTGCGGCACCCGGCGCGGCCAAGGCCGCCCCCGCCGTTCCCGGCGGCACGACGGCACTGCCCGCACCGGCGGGCGCGAAGACGCTTCCCGCCGACGCCGCGACCCTCTCGGCGCCCGCGAAGGCGGTCTCCGCCCCGGTGCACAACGCCGTGGCGGGCGCCACGGCCGTCTCCGAACCGCGCCGCGCGCCCGCCGTTCCTGCGGCGGACGCCAAAACCCTGTTCCCGGCCAGGAGCACCGTGCCCCTCCTCGCCGCCGCACCCGCCAAGCCCGGCGCCGCGAACGCCTGCGCGCCCCAGGCGCTGCGGACCGCGCCGGCCGCCCAGGAGCGGGAGCACCCCGTCGCGCAGGGGCATCAGAAGAAGAGCCACCGGCATCCCAAGCCGCAGGACGAGCAGGCGGGCTCGGCGTCCCGGGGCGACTCCGCCCAGGGCGCGGTGCCGCAGAAGCCGGGCGCGCAGAAGCCAGGAGCACAGAAGCCGGAGGCGCAGAACTCGGGAGCGCAGAAGCCGGGCGCGCAGAAGCCGGAGGCGCGGAACCAGGGCACACAGGGTGCTTTCGCACCCCAGGGCGAGTTCCACAGCACCAGTTCGCAGAGCGGTGCTTCGGGCCAGAAGCAGAGCACGCAGACCTTCCCGGTGAAGGACCGCCGCCACCGCAAGGCGCACCACCCCCACAAGCAGCCCGGGGTCGTGGCGCCCGCCCAGGCCGCCGACCAGAGTGCCAAGCAGAGTGCCGACCAGGCGGCCCCGCAGGCGGGTCAGGCCGGCCGGCCCATGACCGGCACGCGCAACGCCTCCCTGCCGGAGGGTGAGCGCAAGAAGGGGGCCAAGGACAAGCGTCAGCGGAACGACGACGCGCGCGGGCGAGGGACCGCCGCGGCCGTGCAGCCCGACGCAGCGGACGGCCGGCACGTGCCGCGGCTGCAGCCGCGCGAGTACCCCAAGGCGGCCTCGCGCCAGCAGAACGGTGACATCACCGCCCCGGCCGCCCTCACCAAGGCGACGGGCACGCGCGCGGTGACCGATTTCGCCACCGCGACCGGCAAGAAACTCCTGCCGTAACCCTCCATCCGCCATACGAGGCGCAAGGACGGCGGCCTTGCGGCCGACGGCCCGGGTTCGGCGACCGGGCCGCACGAGGAGCGAGTCCGCCGGGCGGGGAGAGAGGCGAGCACCGGCCGGGACGGCCTGCACCGGCCGGCCGGGGTGATCGGCGTCGCCCCGGCTCCCCCGCGGCTCCCATCCGGCCTCGTCCGCCGGAACACAGAAGACAGCGAAACCGAAGACAACGTGACCAAGGGGCCGTGATCCACGGCCCCTTTTTCCATGCCCTCACACCACCTGACCGGGTGAGGCCCTCAAGCCGTATCCGGGGTGCCGAGAGGACTCAGCGGGAAACGTCGAGGAGGGCGTCGAGGTCGTCCTCCGGCAGGCCGAGATCGACCCGGATGCGGTAGCGAGTGCGCAGCAGCGAGTCGCGGATGCCCGACCCCGTCGCGCCGCAGGCGCGGATGCCGTCGGTGGCCCACTCGTGCGCCGCGTCGAGGTCGCCGTACGCCACGAGTGTCTCGGCGACGGTCAGCGCGGTGGACGGGTTCCAGTCCCCTGACCTGACCGCGGCGATCAACGCCCTGGCCTCCTCGGGCCGGTCGAGTTCGAACAGCGTGTCGGCGATGCCCGCACGCGGGTCCACCGGCACCTCCCCGCCGTCCTCCAGAGCGCTCTGGTAACGGTCGAGGGCGGTCGCGGGCTGACCGGCCTGGCGCCACTCCTCCGCGGCGAGCACGAGGATCGCCGCCCTGGACATCTCTCCCGACTCGTACCCCTGGGCCAGCGCGTCGAGGCGGCGGGCGAGGGCACCGTGGTCATCGAGCAGCAGGGCCTGTTCGAGCAGTCGGTCCACCTGCTCATTTGTCACATGTGCCACAGAGCCGAGGCTACCGATCCCGGCCTGTTTTCGCAGGACAACACCAGGCATTGCCGAAGCAACAGTTAGTACACGTTTGGCTACTATGCGCTTTTCTCGGCAGATAGTCGGGCATATCGCAGCATGCCTGTGCCAATCGAAGCTCGGCGAGGAGCGTTACAGCATGTCCAAGCGGGTGATACTGACTCTCGCCTCCACAACAGTGCTCGCCGCCGTGGTTCCGGGTTTCGCCGGCTTCGTCACGGCCCAGTACGAGGCGCTCGACCAGGCCCGCGCCGAACTGGCCCGGCTGCAGGCCAAGCTGCAGATGATGGAGCTGAGGGTCGAGCCGGCGGCGACTCTGCGATGCCGCGCCGGCGCGACCGGGAAGAGACAGCCGAGCCTGACGGACGAGGACGACACGCGGGAGCTGACGATACCGCCGCGCACCCGCACCAGGTCCTGGCAGAACACCGCCTACGTCCAGGGCACCGCCACACCGGGGCTGTGGCCCTCGATCGGCGTCCCCCGCGGCGTACCCGGCCCGCAGGCGCCGGGCGATCCCCGCCGCCCGCACGAGTGAGCCGCCTCCGAGTGAGCCGCCCCGCGGATAAGCCCGCACGGATAAGCCCGCACGAACACCGCCGCCCGCCGCGAGCCGCTCCGCCCGCCTCCGGCGGGGGTGGATGCCCTGCCCGCCTGCCGCAACACCCGCGCCACGAGGGCGCGCGTCGTCACCCGCGCCGCGAGACGGCCGAGGCGAGCTGGCGGGACAGATATCCGCGGACGAGCTGTTTGGCTTCGGCCACGATTCCGGGGTCGCCGTTCGGGTCGTGCCGGAAGGCGAGCTTCAGCACCGCGTCCCCGGCCTCCACGGCGACGAGAATGGCACGATCCAAATCCTCACTGTCCGCCAGCCCGAATTCGGCGAACAGCAGCGCGCGCAGCCGTCCGGCGATCACGGTGTTGTTGTCGGCCACGGAGTCGAGGAGGTCGAGATCGAAGACCTCGCCGAAGTGCAGCGAGCGGAACCCGGGCACACTGCGGTGCATCTCGACGTACTCGTCGATGATGGCGTCGACGGCGTCCCACCAGCCGGCGTAGTCCTCGACCATGAAGCGACGCCCGACCCGCGCGACGAACAACTCGACGTTGCGCCGCGTCAGGGCCTGGCTGAGCGCCCGCTTGTCCGGGAAGAACTGGTAGACCGAGCCGATCGCCACCCCGGCCCGCTCGGCCACCCGGGTGGTCGTCAGCGCGTCGTACCCTCCCTCGTCGAGCAGCTCGGCGCAGGCGTCGAGCATCCGCTCCACTCTGCGGGCGCTGCGACGCTGCGAAGGACGCCGCCGCAGCGGCTCATCGGGATGCGGCGAGCGCGGTGACATTCCCTCACCACCCCCACGGACCCATTTCTCGGCGGCGGCACAGGTCTCTACGGCAGCACAGTGCTCGACGGCGACAGCGGGGCCGCCTGCTTCCCTCACGTACCGGCTGGACACCCACCCATCTTGCCTGTTTCACGCGCCGTGGTCAGCGCTTATCGACCAGTCGTCTGATTTGCGGCAAGAATCCCCTCGCACCGCCGTCAGGAGTCGGCGGGTGCGGCCGACAGGCCGGTGCAGCCGCGCAGCGCGCGGTACGCGCCGAGCGCCTGCTGCTTGGCGCCGCCCGTCACGGGAATCGGCACGCCGCCGTTGATCCGGGCGGGGGTCCACTGGTCCTTGAGCACCTTCCTGCCGTTGATCGTCAGGGTGAGCACGCCGGTCGTCCCGGTGTCCGGGCCCCAGTTGTAGAAGGCGAAGTTGCCCAGGCCGTACTGGACGTACGCCGGACCGGAGTAGCCGCCGCCCAGCAGGATGTGCGCGTGGCTGCCCACGACCACGTCGGCTCCCGCGGCCACGAGCTTGCCCGCCAGGCTCCGCTGCACCGGGGTCGGGCACTTGACCAGCTCGGCGCCCCAGTGCAGGAAGACGATGACGGTGTCGGAGTTCTTGCGGGCCTGCCGTACGGCACGAATGAGACGGGGCTCGTTCTTCGCCGACGCGAGCCCGCCCTTGTCCCCGGCCGCCGTCCACGGCTGGATGAACTGCTCGTCCATCACCTGGGTCGCACCGATGATCGACACCCGGTTGCCGTTGACCGTCCTGCGGAAGGGCCGGTATGCCTCGGTCTCGTCCGCGCCGATGCCGACGACGGGGAACTTCGAGGACTTGATCGCGGCGAGCGTGTCCCGGAGGCCGCTCTCCATGTAGTCCATGCCGTGGTTGTTGGCCATGTTGACGACGTCCACTCCGGCGGCCTTGAGCGCGGTGAACGCGGTGGCGGGCGCCCGGAAGGTGAACTGCTTGCCCGGCGCGGGCGTACCGGCGGTGGTGATGGCCGTCTCGAGGTTGAGCGCGGTGAGGTTGGATTTGCGCAGCACGGCGGCGATCGGGCCGAGCGCCGTACGGGGGTCGGCGTTGAGCCGGTTGCGCAGGACGCCCTCGAAGTGCACGTCGCCCGCGAAGGAGATCGTGAAGGGCCGCCGCTGCGGCTTGGGAGACGGCGTCGCGGTCTTGACCTCCGGTTGCGACGCACCGGGAACGGGCTCGCTCTCCGCCGGGCTGCACCCCGCGACGAGAAGGGGAGCCGCGAGGAGGGCGAACAGGGACAGGGCGAGGGGCTGACGTCTCACGGCACCCGAGCATGCCATCTTCCGCCGGCATCCGGGGAGCCCGTGGGAGATCCTGGGGCAAATAACTGGGAGAGTTCCTTTACTTGAGCCATTCAAGTTTGTTGCTAACGTAGGGGCTGTGGACGACGCCGGGCGCCTTCGCCAGGCCGGACTGAGGGTGACCGCGGCCCGGCTGGCGATCATGCAGACCGTGAGCGGAGGCGACCACCTCGACGTGGAAGCCATCCATCGCGGTGTGTGCGAACGCGTCGGCCAGGTGTCCCTGCAAGCCGTCTACGACTCGCTGAACGCGTTGCAGCGCGGCGGACTGCTCCGCCGCATCGAGCCCGCGGGCAGCCCGACGCGGTACGAGACGCGGGTGGGCGACAACCACCACCACCTCGTCTGCCGCAGTTGCGGAAGAGTCACGGACGTCGACTGCGCGGTGGGGCACGCGCCCTGCCTGGAGCCGGCGTCTGACGCCGGCTACCTGGTGGACGAGGCGGACGTCATCTACTGGGGCCTGTGCCCCCCGTGCCGGGCCGAGGCCGGCAGCGCCCAGCCCGACTCCGCCCACGTCTGAGTCTCGCGTCCCTGCTTTCCGCTGCTTTCCGCACGCAGGTTCCATGAAGTGACCCCGGAGGACGGCCCCATGACCGACAGGCCCATCACCACCACCGACGCCGGGATTCCCGCTCCCAGCGACGAGTTCTCGCTGTCCGTCGGCCCCAACGGCCCGCTTCTGCTGCAGGACCACTACCTGATCCAGAAGATGGCCCACTTCAACCGGGAGCGGGTCCCCGAGCGCGTGGTGCACGCCAAGGGCGGCGGCGCGTACGGCGTGCTGCGGATCACCGAGGACGTCAGCCGGTACACCAGGGCCAAGCTGTTCCAGAAGGGCGAGGAGACCGCGCTCTTCCTGCGGTTCTCGACCGTCGCCGGCGAGCTGGGCAGCGCCGACACCGTACGCGACCCCCGCGGCTTCGCGATCAAGTTCTACACCGAGGACGGCAACTACGACATCGTCGGCAACAACACGCCGATCTTCTTCATCCGCGACCCGTCGAAGTTCTCCGACTTCATCCATTCGCAGAAGCGCCGCGCCGACACCCACACACACGACCACAACATGCAGTGGGACTTCTGGACGCTGTCGCCCGAGTCGGCCCACCAGGTGTCGTTCCTCATGACCGACCGCGGCACGCCGCGCTCATGGCGGCACATGCACGGCTTCGGGTCGCACACCTTCCTCTGGTACAACGCCGCGGGCGAGAAGTTCTGGGTCAAGTACCACTTCAAGACCGAGCAGGGCATCGAGAACCTCACCGACGCCGAGGCCAGGGCGCTGGTGGCGGAGGACCCGGACTTCCACCTCCGCGACCTGCACACCGCCATCAGGAACGGCGACCACCCGGCGTGGAAGGTCAACATCCAGATCATGCCGTTCGAGGACGCGGCGGACTACCGGTTCAACCCGTTCGGCCTCACCAAGGTCTGGCCGCACTCCGACTACCCGGAGATCGCCATCGGCCGGTTCGTGCTGAACCGCAACCCGGAGAACTACTTCGCCGAGGTCGAGCAGGCGGGCTTCGAGCCGGCGAACCTGGTGCCGGGCGTCGGACCCTCTCCCGACAAGATGCTCCAGGGCCGCCTGTTCTCCTACCCGGACGCACACCGCTACCGCATCGGGCCGAACTACCTGCAGCTTCCGGTCAACGCGCCGAAGGTGCCGGTGCACAGCTACAACCGCGACGGCCAGATGCGCTACCGCAACCCGGGCGACCCGGTCTACGCGCCGAACAGCGTCAACGGCCCCGCGGCCGACCCGTCGCTCTACAAGGGCGAGAACTACCAGGTCACCGGTGAGATCATCCGGAGCGCCCACGTCAGGCACCGCGAGGACGACGACTACGTCCAGCCGCGCGCGCTGTGGGAGAACGTGCTCTCGGACGTCGACCGCGACCACATGGTGAGCAACATCGTCGGCCACGCCTCGGCTCCCGAGGTCACCGCCGACATGAAGAAGCGCGTGGTCGACTACTGGACCAACATCCACAAGGACCTCGGCCAGCGCGTCGCGCAGGGGCTCGGCGTCGCCTGACCCCCTTCCCCTCACGTACGGCTCGCGCCCCTTTCCGGGCGCGGGCCGTACGCGCGTCCGCGACCGTCGTCACGAGCGCTCTGCAGGCGCCGTTTTCCGAGGTCGAGATATCCGGCCGGACTCGCCTCGCGGAAGGCCGACTCGCCAAAGGCCGGACTCGCTGAAGGTCGAACTCGTTAAAGGTCGAACTCGCCGTCCTTAACGCCACCGATGAAGGCGTCCCATTCCGCGGAGGTGAAGACGAGAGCGGGACCGTCCTGGTTCTTGCTGTCGCGCACACCCACGTGGCCGTCGGGCAGTACGGCCACTTCCACACACTGGCAGTTGTTAGAGCTCCGGCTGCTCTTCCACCAGACGGCGCCGGACAGGTCACTCGAGTTCATGGACAATGTTTTTCTCCCCCCGGAAAGCATGTCGCGCGGGTTTCCGAGGCGGTCTAGAGCTGGCTAACGCCAGTGACGGACAGTTTTCTCCAAGAACCGGCGGGAGTCGTCCACGTCGAGGGCCTTCGTCTCCAGGTAGTCGAATGCCACCTCGTACCGGTAGACGATCGCCTCGTCCTCCACCAGACGCCCGCCCAGGAGTGCCTCCAGGTACACGACGTCGTGGAACTCGGGCACCTTGAGGTGGCAGAACGCCCCGGTGTTGATCGGATGGTCCGCGTCGAGCGGCAGGATCCGCAACTCGACGTTCGGCAGCTCTGACACCTCGATCAACCGCCTGAGCTGTTCCCGCATCACCTCGTGGTCGCCGAACCGGCGCAGCAGGACCGACTCCTCCAGAACGGCCGAGATGGCCAGCGGGCTCTCCGCCCTGAGAACCGCCTGCTGGCGCGCCATCCGGACCTCGATCCGGCTGCGGACGCCGCCCGGCGCCTCAAGGGTGCTCCGTTGTCCGCTCTCCATCATGGCTCGGACGTACGCCTCTGTCTGGAACAGACCCGGCACCACCTGGGGTTCCCAGTCGCGTGCCGCCGTGGCCTCGGCCTCCAGGCCAAGGAACGTCGTGTATTCCTTGGGCAGGGAGTCGCGGTAATCCTCCCACCAGCCCTTCCGGGTCGCGTCCCGGTGCAGGGCGAGCAGCTCTTGGCGTTGGCGGGAATCTACCATGTAGATCACCAAAAGTGCCTCAACATCGCTCGTGCGAGGCGAGGTGCGCGCCGTCTCGATTCTGCTGATCTTCGCTGCCGACCAGCCGAGCCGGGCGGCGACCTGGTCGCCCGTCAGATCGGCGCGCTCGCGTAACCGGCGCAGTTCCTGCCCCAGCCGACGGCGGCGGACGGTGGGACTGCCGTGCTCGGGCACCCCTGCCGACCTCCTTCATCCGGTGAATCCGGTGGTTGCGGTGGACGCACGGATGGTGGGCGCGCCCTGGCGGATCGGGCGCGCGGATGAGGGGCGCCCTGTTCGAAGATTACCGCGCCCGCTCGTGCAACTTGCACCGTAATTTGCAGCGTATCCGCACAAGATTCTTGCGGATTTCTTTTCGTCAAGTATTGCAGGGCATTGCGTCCTGAGTCACGATCGATGCGGGAAGGGTCTTTCGGAGTGTGGGGGCGCCGGCGGTCGCCGGCGAAATACTCCGAGACCCGCTTCCCCATCCGGGGCACGCGCCCGGCGAGGGGCGCCGGCCGCTTCGGGTGCGCGTGAAAACGGGAGGCATCCGGGCCAGCGGGATTTCGACATTCGGCGGGCGTCGCGGCGCTCGCATCGCACAGCGAACACCGAATAGGCCGTTCCGGGGATGGGACGCGCCTCCGTATGACGAATTCAGGACGACAAGATCTCCGCTTGGCACCCCTCCGAAAGGAGTCTCCTGGTGAATCCCCCCGGTGCCGCCTGGTTATCACTGATCAAAATCCGGATGACGATGGCCGACCTGGCGCTGTGCGCCGACCAGGACAGGTGGGCGCGCGAACTGAAATGGACCGTGAGCCGCACCGGCTTCGGCGCCCGCCACTACCGCGACCCCCGCTTCGACCTCGTACGCGAACTGGAGGAGGTCGGCCGCCTCTTCACCGTCTGACGCCCATTCCACCGTCCGACACCCTCTTCACCTTCTGACGCTCCGCGAGAACCTCAAAGGTCCGCCATGATCCCGGGGGCGGGTCAAGGACCACCACGTGCTGGACAGCCCTCCGGTCACCGTGACCGCATACGACAAGGCGGGACGCGTCGCCGGCCGGGAGAAGGGCGTGCGTTTCATGGACCTGACGGCGCCCGGCCGAGCATCCGCTACGAGCTGATCGTGACCGGTTAGGCTTGCGCGCGTGACGACCGCGCTCATCCACGAACGGCTCCAGTCCCAGCTCGCCTTCCACATGGAGATCGACAAGCTGAAGCGCGTCATCCGCCGGAACACGCTGCTGGACGGATCGCGCCGCGAAAACGACGCCGAGCACTCCTGGCATCTGGCCATGATGGCGATGACGCTGGCCGAGCACGCGCCCCCGGGAACCGACATGTCCAGGGTGGTCGCGATGCTGCTCGTCCACGACATCGTGGAGGTCGACGCCGGCGACACCTTCATCTACGACCCGGTCGCGGTCGAGGGGCAGGCCGCCCTCGAACGCGCGGCGGCCGACCGGATCTTCGGGCTGCTCCCGGAGGACCAGGGGGCGCGGCTGCGCGGCCTGTGGGACGAGTTCGAGGAGCGGCGCACACCGGAGGCGAGGTTCGCTAAGGCGCTCGACCGGCTCGCGCCGATCATCGCCAACCACCACAACGAGGGCGGCACCTGGTCGCTCTACAAGGTGACGGCCGGCCAGGTCATGGAGAAGGTGCGGCTCGTCGAGGAGGGGTCTCCCACGCTCGGTGAGTACGCCGCGGAGCTGGTCGCCAGCTCGGTCGCCCGGGGTCATCTGGCGCCCTGATCGGGAACCTGCCGGCCCGAAACTCGCATATACCGTCTCATGCCTGTCCATGTTCACACCTGTGACGCGGGGGTACGTGATCCCCTGTTAGGGGGCGAGACATGGAAGAGACGACCAGGCCGCGTGCGGGCCGTACGGCACGGAGGGTCCCTTCGGCAGAGCTCCTCGACGGGCTCGAGCGGGCCACCGTGCTCGACCGGCCGATCACCGTCATATCCAAGAAGGTGCGCCGCAGACTCGGCCCGGGCAAGCTGCGAGACGTCCTGCACGGCGTGCCCATGGGACACCCGCTGCACCCGGCGCTCGCCGTGACGACCTTCGGCTGCTGGCTGTCGGCGAGCGTGGTGGACATGACCAACACGGGCTCACGCGCGGCGCGGACGCTGATCCTGGCGGGACTGGGCACCGCCGTTCCCACAGTGGCGGCCGGCCTCACCGACTGGTCCACCCTGCACCGCGAACAGCAGCGCGTGGGCCTGGTGCACGCCATGACGAACGCCGCCGCGGCGCTCTGCTACACGGGCTCTCTCTTCTTACGGGTGACGGGACGTGAACGCGCCGGGCGCATGCTGGCGTACGCGGGACTCGCGGCGGCCTCCGCGGGTGCGCACCTCGGCAGCCACATGTCCTATCGCCAGGCCGCCGGGGCCAACCACGCGGAGTCGGTCAGCCACCTCATGCCGCTCGGCTGGCACGACCTGTGCGCGCTCAAGGACCTGCCCAACGGGCGGCCGGTCCGGAGGCGGCTCGGCTACATCGACCTTTTCGTCCTGCGCCTCGGCGACGACGTGAGCGTGCTCGCGGACAACTGCTCCCACCTCGCCGGCCCTCTCCACCAAGGGCGGGTCGCCATGGAGGAAGGCCAGGCCTGCATCGTCTGCCCGTGGCACGGCAGCGCCTTCCGCATCTCCGACGGCCGGGTCATGCACGGTCCCGCGACGTCGCGCCAGCCGGCCTTCCAGACCCGGCTGCGGCAGGACGGCGTCATCCAGGTCCGTCCCGCGGAGTGATCCCACAGCGACTCACCACGGCGACTCACCACGGCGACTCACCGCGGCGGCGCGTTCCGCGCCCGGGCCCGGGTCATCCGGTGTCCGGGCCGCGGTCGTCGGCGGGATGTTCGACCAGCGCGAGCACGCGGTTGGACATGAACCTCGCGGTGCGGACGGGAGTGCCCGCCCGCGTGACCTCGGTGACCTCGACCACTCCGCGGCCCGTCGTGATCTCGATCCGGCGGCCCGCCCTGGTCGCGACCACCTCGTAGGTGCGCGGGGTGCCCCCCGCATCGATGACGATCTCCACCCGGTCGCCCTTCACAAGGGCAGACATACCCTTTCAGGACACCAGCTTCACTATCGCCACGATTCCCACGACAACAATGAATCCCCGCAGCAAGGGTGCGGGCAGCCGGCGGCCCAGGCGGGCGCCGAGGAAGCCGCCGACGGCCGAGCCGAGCGCGACCATCAGCACGGCGGCCCAGTCCACCGGCGCGATGAACGCGAACAGCACCGCGGCCGTGGCGTTGACCAGCAGCGACAGCAGGTTCTTCGCCGCGTTCACCCGTTGCAGGTCCTCGTCGAGGAAGCTGCCGAGCAGGCCGATCAGCACGATTCCCTGGGCGGCGCCGAAGTAGCCGCCGTACATGCCCGCGCCCAGGACGCCCAGCCACAGCCACGGCCCGCCGTGCGGGTGCGGCCTGCGCCGTACGGCCAGCCACTCGTTGATCCTCGGCTGGAACACCACGAGGAGGCAGGCCACCGCGATGAGCACCGGGACGATGACCTTGAACGCCTCGGCGGGCAGGCGCAGGAGCAGCACCCCGCCGGCGAGCGAGCCGATCACGGACGCGACGCCGAGCCGGAGCAGCCGCTCGCGCTGCCCCTTCAGCTCGGCACGGTAGCCGAGCACTCCGGTCACGCCGCCGGGCACGAGGCCGACGTTGTTGGACACGTTCGCGACGATCGGCGGGAAGCCGACGGCCAGCATCGTCGGGAACGTGATGAGCGAACCCGATCCCACGACGGCGTTGATGGCCCCGGCCCCGACACCGGCCGCGAAGACCGCGGCCGCCTCCCACGGCGTCACTCGCACCTCTCCCTGTTTACCTGCCTCGCTTCGCTCGGCTGCTCGGGGCGCTTTGAGGCCGTGTCTTCCCTCGTCGCGCTTGGTCGCTTCGCTCCCGCGCGCTCCTCAGTCCAGAACACGGCGCGCCCCTCGCTGTACGGCTATCCGCCAAGGGTAGGCGCCGGGCTCCGCGTGGAGGTCAGAGGGGACGGGCGTACCAGCGGCCCTCCTGGCCGCGGTCGAGATGCAGCGGCACGCCGAAGGTCGCGGACAGGTTCTCCGGCGTCATCACCGAGTCGATCGGCCCCTGGTCGACCACCGAGCCGTGCCGCAGCAGCAGCACGTGGGTGAACCCGGCCGGGATCTCCTCGACGTGGTGGGTGACCAGCACCATCGTGGGCGACTTCGGGTCCCGGGCCAGCGCGCCGAGGCGGCGTACGAGGTCCTCGCGGCCCGCGACGTCGAGCCCGGCGGCGGGCTCGTCGAGCAGCAGCAGTTCGGGGTCCGGCATGAGCGCCCGGGCGATCTGCACCCGCTTGCGCTCGCCCTCCGACAGCGTGCCGAAGCGCCGCCGGATCAGGTGGGCGCAGCCGAGCTGGTCGATGAGCTCGACCGCCCGGGTGACGTCGTGGGAGTCGTACTCCTCCGTCCACCGGCCCAGGATCGCGTACGACGCGGTGAGCACGAGGTCGATGACCTTCTCCTCCGGCGGGATGCGCTCCGACAGGGCCGCGCTGGCCAGGCCGATCCGGGGCCGCAGGTCGAACACGTCCGTCTGGCCGAGCCGCTCGCCGAGGATCTCCACCGAGCCCTCGGACGGGAACAGCAGCGATGCGGCCACCTGGAGCAGCGTCGTCTTCCCCGCGCCGTTGGGCCCGATCACCACCCAGCGCTCGTCTTCCCGGACGCTCCAGTCGATGCCGCGCAGCAGGGCGGCGCCGTCCCTGCGGACGGCCACGTCCTGAAGCTGAAGCACCTGACCGCCCATGTGGGCCCCCTCCCGTGGTTCGCTGAGATAAAACTATGGCAGTCCGACCACATATCGTGGATCGGGTGCGCATCGATTCACCGATCTCCGCCACGCTCGTCGCCTGGGGCAATGCCTGGCTCGGGGGACACGTGAGTCTGGAGCACGCCCTCGACCGCGTCGAGCGCGAGGCCGGGCCCCAGGTGGTGGCGGCGGATGACGTCGAGACCCCCTTGCTCGCCTACCTCGTCGACCGGCGGATCGAAGGCCTCGGCGCGTTCCGGCTGGCCCTGCCGGTGCCCGGCGACCCGCTCGGGCTCACCGGCCCGCCCGCCTTCAACGGCGCCGCGATCGACGCGGGCCAGGCCGTCGTGGCCGTGCTGTCCGGCCGGTGCCTCGGTCTCGTGCCGTCCGCCGACAGGCGCGGCTCGTCGTACTCCGGAATCCGCTGGACCGTGACCGAGGCGTCGGCCGTCCCGCCCGACGTGCCGTCGCTGGCCGAGGCGGAGCAGGCGCTGCGGACCGCCATGATGGCCGCCACCGAGGCGCTGCTGGGCGTGGGCGGCCCGGCGCAGGGCTTCCCGGCGCCGGACACGCTCGACCGCGCGGGCGAGGCCCTCGCCCCCGGCTATCCCGGCAGGGCGCACCGGGTCGGCGCCCTCGCCGCCCGGCTGTCGGCCGCGCTCCGCCTCGCCGACGAGCGGGGGCTCACCTCCGGGCAGGTCGCCGCACGCGGGCAGGTCCTGCGCGACCTCGACCGCGCCGTACGGCGGGCCAGGGTGGCCGCACACAACGCGATCGTGGAGTCCCAGGTCTGACGTGCGCCCGGACCGGGCTCACCGCTTGGCGATCGCCTCCCTGACGGCGGGCACGACGCCCTGGGCCCAGCGGGCCAGGAGGGTGCGGCCGGGAGCGCCGTGGTCGGCGGAGAAGAGCGTGAAGCCCGACGCGCCGTGCTCCAGCACGGCCCCGGTCAGCTCCTCGACCCACTGGCCGACGGAGCCGCCGATCCAGCGGCCCTCCGAGTCACGGGTGGCGGGCAGCGGCCGGTCGGTGATGCGGCCGGGGAAGTTGAAGACCGTGCGGATCTCGCGCGGATCGCGGCCGACGGAGGCCGCCGCCTCGTCGATGACCGGCCGCGACGTGCGGTAGCGCTCGCTCAGCCAGTCGGCCGCGTGGCCGGGGATCCAGCCGTCCGCCACCCGGCCGGTGGCGGCAAGGGATTTGCGGCCGACCGATCCGGTCCACACGGGCGGCGCGGGCACGGGGGCCGGCTCGATCTGGTTCACCTGGTAGTGCTTGCCCTGGTAGGTGACCGGAGGGCCGCCGCCGGACAGCAGCTTGACCAGGACGATCGCCTCCTCGAAGGCGTCCACGGCGTCGCCGGGCGATAGGTGCGGCACCCCCATGTCGGCGATGCGATCCCACAGCCCGCCCGCGCCCATGCCGAGCACGACCCGGCCGCCCGACAGCGCCGACAACGACGTCACCATCCTGGCCAGCATCGGAGCGGGCCGGGTCGGCAGGTTGGTGACGTTGGCGAAGCCGGCGATGTGCTGCGTACGCCCGAGGATGAAGCCGAGCGCGGCGTAGGCGTCCACACGTCCGCCGAGGTAGGGATGGTCCGACAACGTGAAGATGTCGAGTCCGTCCCGGTCGGCCTGCTGGACCATGCGCAACAGCTCGGGTATGTCCTCGATGCCGGAATGCGCGCCAAACCCGAAGACGACGTCATGTGCTGACAACGTTCTGCCTTTCTGTATGCGGACAGGCGTTTCGTCCATGTCAGGCGGCACCGAACTGCTCGGTGAAGCGGCCGGTGAACAGGTCGGCCCCCTTGTACGCCGAGACGGTCTCGGCCGGGACGACGACCGGTCCGTCGGGGCTGGGCAGCTGGCCGACACCGCCACGCGGACCGAGCGGGAGCAGGATCATGGGGTAGGGCAGCGGCCGGTAGGTGGCCTCCGGCTGCCCGCCGCGCAGCTGGGCGATGATGTTGCGGGCCACCACCTCGGCGTGCTGCATCGCGTACCCGGCCATCTTGGCCTCGGGGACGTCGGTGATGTCGCCGATGGCGTAGACGTGCTCGTAACCCTGGACGTTGAGGGTCTCGGTGACGGGAACCCGTCCCTGCGGCATACGCGTCGTCAATCGGCCGTCGGCGAGGTAGTCGCTGTTGACCCGCACGCCATGGGCGCGGAACCAGATGTCGGCGGTGATCTCCTCCCCGCCGGTCGTGGTGACGGTGAAGGTCTCCGCCTGACCGGGTTCGGTCGCCGGAGGTGCGGTCAGGCCGGCGCCCAGCCGCAGGTGGATGTCCAGGCCATCGAGCTGGCGGTGCAGTTCCCGGCGCATCTCCTCGGGGAAGGCGGCCAGCAGTCGCTCGGCGGGGTCGACGATGGTCACGTGCTTGTGCGGCCAGACTTCCTTGATCTCGCCGGCCAGTTCGAGACCGACCGGCCCGGCGCCGAGAATCAGCACCCGTTCGGCGCCGGCCAGTTCCTTGTGGGTCCGGCGCAGGTCGTCCAGGACGTCGTCCATGGAGTCGGAGGCGGGTTTGGCGGGGTAGGTGTAGCTGGAACCGGTGGCCAGGACCAGGTAGTCGGTCTCGACCCGCCGGCCCGAGGCCAGGGTGACGCCGCCGGGGTCCACCGAGACCGCGCGCTCGCGCACCACCCTGCCGCGCCTGAGCCACTGGTCGTAGGGGAAGAACATGGTGCCCGCCCAGTCCGGCTGGGTCAGCGCCCGCAGGGAGCCTGCCGTGTTGACGAACGCGTCCCGGGGGTCGATGAGGACGACGTCGGCCTCGGCGTCCAGCGCCTTCGCGAGCGCGGAACCCCCGTAGCCTCCGCCGACGACCACGACTGTACGACTCATCTTTCACGCTCCAACGCAAGAAATGGATGCAGTTCGTACTACGAACCATATTAGTTCGTAGTACGAACTGCAACCTTTCCCGGGTTCAGTGCGTGGAGTCCGGCTCCATGAAGACGCTGGGGACCTTGTTGTCCGTCACGACGCGGCCGAGCAGGGCGGCGAGCGCGTCGCGCTCCGCCGGCGCCAACCCCGAGACCAGTTCCTCGACGCGGCGGCAGGTCTCGGTGTAGAACTCGTCGGCCAGCTCGGCGCCCTCCCCGGTGAGCGACACCCGCACCGCCCGGGAGTCCTGAGGGTCGGGTGTGCGCTGGACCAGGCCGTTGCGCTCGCTGCGGTCCACCAGACCGGTCAGGCTCGACTTCGCCAGGCCGAGCATCGCGCCCAGTTCGCTCATGCCGTAGGGCTGCGCCATCAGGACGCACAACAACTGGCCCTGCTGCTGGGTGAGGCCGTACTCGCGGGCGGAATTCGCGTACACGGCGTTCACCAGGAATGTGGACCGCACCAGTGCGGCCACCGTCCCGATCTGGACGCCGACATCCTTACTCACCGGTCCAGAGTAACCAATTCGCGAGACGAACTACCGCTTCCGCCGAAGCATGCGGAGGAGACGGCTATCGGGGCGACTGGATCGGGGCGGCGGCCCGGTCCACGTTGTCGGCCACGCGCCGGAGCAGCCGGATCAGTTGCTCCGCCTCCTCGTCGGTGAGACCGGACAGCGCGTCCCGCTCCCCCTGCACCAGCGCCTCGCGCACCAGGTCGAGCCGGTCCCGCGCCAGGTCGGTGACGGAGAAAAGGCTGCCCCGCCGGTCACGGGGATTGGGCTGCCGGCGCACCAGACCGTCACGCTCCATCCGCGACAGCATCTCGGCCATCGTCGGCTGTTCGACCCGCGCCAACCGGGTCAGGTCCTTCTGCGACAGCGGGCCGCCTTCGGCCAGTGTCAGGAGCACCGCGGCGTTGGCCATGCTCAGCCCGAGGGGGCGCAGCCGCAGCTCATGGAGGCGGACCACCTTCCTCGACGAGCTGTTGATCCAGAAGGCGACATAGCGCTCCGGAACCCACCGCTCCTCCTCGCCCTCCATCGGCGCCTCTCTCCCGATCGACCTGGCGTCCGGCCCGGGCACGTGACGGCACGTCCCGCGGGGCACCCGTCCGCCACCCGGCAAAAGGCTACCGACACCGTACGCGGCCTTTGCATAGGACCCTATGCATCTGCTTACATAGGCACCTATGTATCAGCGGCAGACGGGACGGACCATGAAGACAGCCATCGTCAACGCCCGGGTGTTCGACGGCGAGAGGCCGATCGGCCCCGCCGGGGTGCTCGTCGGCGACGGGCGAATCCTCGCCGTGGGAGGGGATATGCCCTCCGACGCCGAGGTCGTCGACGCCGCCGGGGCGACCCTCCTCCCCGGCCTGATCGACGCCCACGTCCACACCAGCGAGGACTCCCTCGCGCTCGCCCTGACGTTCGGCGTGACGACGGAACTCGAGATGCAGGGCGTGCACACCCGGCACAACCGCGCCCACATCGAGGACGACGACACGCTCGCCGACGTCCGCTCCGCCGGCTTCGGTCTCACGGCGCCGGGCGGGCATCCCAGCGAACTGCTCCCCGAAGGCTTCGACATCCGTCCCTTCATCGGGCACGGCGGCCGGGCGCCCGCCGGGAACGGCGCGCCGGGTGACCGGCGGCAGGCGGGTCCTCCCCCGGAACCGCACGTGACCACCCCCGGGGAGGCGGTGGTGTGGATCCCTCGCCTCGTGGCCTCGGGCTCGGATTACATCAAGTTCATGGTGGACGACGGGACCGTCGAGGGGCACCCGGGCCTTCCCATGCTCGACCAGGCGACACTGAACGCCGGCGTCGCCGAGGCCCACCGGCACGGGATGCTCGCCATCGCCCACGCACTCACCGTCGACGCCACCCGCATGGCGATCGAGGCGGGCGTGGACGGCCTCGCCCACCTGTTCATGGACCGCCCGCACACGCCCGAGATCATCCGGATGATCGCCGACTCCGGCGCCTTCGTCGTCGCGTGCGTCTGCCTGAACGCCTCGCTCATGGGGATGACCGGCGAGGCGCTGGCCGATGACCCGCGGGTGAGCAGGCGTCTCGACGACCGATGGGACAAGACCCTGCGCGGCAGCTTCAACCGCTACCCACAGGGCAGGCTCGACGACGTGCTGGCGTCCGTCGCGGCCCTGCACGAGGCCGGCGTGGACGTCCTCGTCGGCACCGACGCCTCCATCCCCGTGCCGTTCCTCGGCGGGCTGGCCCACGGCGCCAGCGTGCACCACGAACTGGGATACCTCGTCCGCGCCGGTCTCGCCCCGTCCGCGGCGCTCCACGCGGCGACCGCCGCCACCGCCCGGCGGTTCCGGCTGGACGACCGCGGGCGCATCGCCCCGGGGCTGCGCGCCGACCTCCTCCTGGTCGACGGGGACCCCACCACGGCCATCGGCGACACCCTGAACATCCGGGCGGTCTGGCGGCGCGGCGCCCGGCTGGCGGGGTGAGCGGGCGGACGCTCAGGCCAGGCCGTGGCGCACCGCGTAAAGCGCGGCCTGGGTGCGGTCCTGCACGCCGAGCTTCATGAGCACGTTGGAGACGTGGGTCTTCACGGTCTTCTCCGCCACCACGAGCTCGCGGGCGATCTCGCGGTTCGAACGGCCGGCGGCGAGCAGTCGCAGCACCTCGCGTTCCCGGTCGGTCAGCGCGGATCCCGCCCCGTCCTGCTCGCGGTCCGCCGGGCCGGCCAGCATCGCCTCGGCCGCCTCCGGTGCGAGCAGGACCTGCCCGCCGTGCACGGCCCGGATCGCCTGCACGAGGGCGCCGGGGTCCACGTCCTTGTAGAGGAAGCCCGCCGCGCCCGCCCGCATCGCCGGGGCCACGTCGCCGCGGTCGCTGACCGAGGTGAGGACGATCACCCGCACGTCCCGGCCGGACAGCTCCGCGAGCGCGCCGAGGCCGTCGAGCACCGGCATCTTCAGGTCGAGCAGCAGCACGTCGGGGGCGAGCGCGCCGGTCATCTCGACCGCCTCGGCGCCGTCGGCCGCCTCCCCCACGACGCTGATGTCCTCCTGGATCTCCAGGAACGTACGCAGGCCCTGCCGTACGACGGGGTGGTCGTCGGCGATGAGCACGCGGATCACGCGGGCACCTCCAGTCGTACGGTCGTGCCGCGGCCGGGCACGGAGGAGACCGTCAGCGTGCCGCCGACGGCCTGGGCCCGGTCGCCCATCGACGGCAGCCCCAAGCCGTGCACGCCTGCCTCATCGAATCCGGCGCCGTCGTCGGCCACCTCCAGCACCAGCGCGTCCTCCCGATGCGCGAGCCGTACGTCGATGCGGGCGGCCCTGGCGTGCCGTACGGCGTTGTGCAGCGCCTCCTGGGTGACCCGGAGCACGGCGACCTCGATCTCGGGCGCCAGGTCGAGGCCGCGGTCGCCCGGCGGCTCGCCCTCGGTCGTGAAGGTGACCGTCATGGGGTGCAGGCGGTCGAGGAGGGCCGCCTGCTTGCGCAGGCTCTCCACCAGGCCGTGCCGGTCCAGCTCGGCCGGGCGCAGCTCCACGATCACCGCGCGCAGCTCGGTCAGCGCCTCTCCCGCCATCCGCTCGACCCGCTCGATCGCCTCTGCCGCCCGCTCGGGATCCGTACGCGCGAGCGCGGCGGCGGCCCGCGCGGTCAGCCGCAGCGAGAACAGCTTCTGGCTGACGGCGTCGTGCAGCTCGCGGGCCATCCGGGTGCGTTCCTCGACGACCGTGAGCTCGCGCCCCCGCTCGTACAGCCGGGCGTTGGTGATCGCGATGGCGGCGTGCGCCGCGAACAACGTCAGCAGTTCCTCGTCGGCCTCGTCGAACCCGCCGGGCGTCCGCTTGTTGGACAGGAAGATGATCCCGAGGACCGTGTCGCCGTCCGTGATCGGCACACCGAGAAAGTCCTTGAGTATGGGGTGGGCCTTCGGCCACCACTCGAACCGGGGATCCCTGCGGATGTCGGGCAGCCGCACCGGCGTCCCCTCGCGCAGCATCGCGCCCAGCATGCCGTGCTGGCGCGGGGTGGGCCCGATGGCCTCCCACTGCTCGTCGGAGATGCCCTCGGCCACGAACTCGGCGAACGCGCCGTCGTCGTCCGGCACGCCGAGCGCGGCGTACTTCGCGTCGAGCAGCCGCG
Source organism: Microbispora sp. H10830 (assembly GCF_014161375.1). Taxonomy (NCBI): domain Bacteria; kingdom Bacillati; phylum Actinomycetota; class Actinomycetes; order Streptosporangiales; family Streptosporangiaceae; genus Microbispora; species Microbispora sp. H10830. The sequence goes on along the minus strand of NZ_JABBWX010000002.1, from coordinate 543,961 downwards.
CCGCGGACCGCACGATCACCTGGAGGACCTCGCGGACCGACAGGTGGCGGGTGACGGCGAGCACGGCCGAGCTGACCGCGTGCAGCACCGCGTCGCGGTCCCGCACGGAGGCGGCGGCGGGGTCGGCGGCGGGGTCGGCAGGCTCGGGCACGGACACAGACTAGGACCACCGCCGAAGGGCCCGCGTCGGCCGCAGGACCTAGACCCAACTGCCGAGCGACGGCCGGACCTCGGTCCGATGCGCGCCTGACGTGCTGATTTCTAGCGTGAAGCGCATGAAGCACGCACTCATCACCGGAGCGTCGCGAGGGCTGGGACTCGCTCTCGCCAAGGCGCTCGCCGCCGACGGCTGGTCACTCCTCCTCACCGCGCGCGGCGAGGAGGACCTGATGTCGGCGGCCTTCGACCTCGGCGCCCAGGCCATCCCCGGAGACGTCGCCGACCCGGCGCACGTGGCCGCGCTCGCCGAGTCCGTGCCCGAGCTGGACCTCCTGGTCAACAACGCGAGCGGGCTCGGCCCCGCCCCGATGCCCAGACTCGCCGACTATCCGCTGGACGCGCTGCGCGCGCTGTTCGAGACGAACGTGATCGCGCCGCTCGCGCTGGTGCAGGCGACGCTGCCCGCGCTGCGCAAGCGACGGGGCGCGATCCTCAACATCTCCTCCGACGCCGCCGTCGAGGCGTACGAGGGCTGGGGCGGCTACGGCGCGACCAAGGCCGCCCTCGACCAGGTGTCGAACGTCCTCGCCGCCGAGGAGCCCGACGTGGCGGTCTGGTGGGTGGACCCGGGCGAGATGCGCACCCGCATGCTGGCCGACGCCGTGGGCCCGGAGGAGGCCGGGGCAGCGCCGCCGCCCGAGAGCGTGGTCCCGGCGCTGCTGCGCCTCGTGGGCACCCGCCCCGCCCCCGGCCGCTTCACCCGGGGAGAGCTGGAATGACCGCCAGGGACCCCCACACCGCCGTCCCGGCCCGGACCGAGCCCTCCATGAAGGCCGTCCCCAACCCGGCGATCCGGCCGTACGGGGCGGGGGGATCGTTCGAGTTCGCGCTGGCGGCGCCACTGGAGGCGCACGAACCGCCGGAGGCGCGCGGGCTGCGCCGCGACGAGGTCAGGTTGCTGGTGTCCCGCCGTGACACCGGCGAGGTCACCCACCACGTCTTCGCCGACCTGCCGTCGCTGCTGTCCCCCGGCGACCTGCTGGTGGTCAACAACTCCGCCACCCTGCCCGCGGCGGTGCGGCTCGACCGCCTGGCCGTCCACTTCTCCGGCCGCCTCGCGTCCGGCGAGTGGCTGGTCGAGCTGCGCCGCCGTACGGCGACGGCGACGGCGCCCTACTCCGGCGCCGCGCCCGGCGAGTGGCTGCCGCTCCCGGGAGGGGCCACGCTGCGCCTGCTGGCGCAGGAGACGCCGCGCCTGTGGCGTGCCCAACTGGACCGCGACGTGCTCTCCTACCTCGCCGCACACGGCGTGCCCATCCGGTACGGCTACGTGGGGCGCGACTGGCCGCTCGCCGACTACCAGACGGTCTTCGGGGTCGAGCCGGGCAGCGCGGAGATGCCCAGCGCCGCCCGGCCGTTCACCCCGGAGCTCGTCACCGACCTGGTCAGCCGGGGGATCGGCGTCGCGCCGATCACGCTGCACACCGGGGTCGCGTCACCGGAGAAAGACGAACCGCCCTATCCCGAGTGGTTCTCGGTCTCCCCGTGGACGGCACGGCTGGTGAACATCACCCGCGAGCACGGGGGCCGGGTGATCGCCGTCGGCACGACCGTCGTACGGGCTCTGGAGACCGCCGCCCTCGACGCCCACGCCCCGGGCACGGTGCGGGCGGCGTCGGGCTGGACCTCGCACGTCGTCACGCCGGCGGGAGGCGTGCGAGCGGTGGACGGCCTCGTCACGGGCCTGCACGAGCCCCGCTCCAGCCACCTGATGATGCTGTCGGCGATCACCGGGACCGGCGTGCTGGCCCGCTCGTACGAGGCGGCGCTGGAGGAGGGCTACCTCTGGCACGAGTTCGGCGACAGCCATCTCATCCTCTGATACGTGATCAAACCGTGATCTCGATCGTCAAGGCTGACCGCATGCGTACCCTCATCGGCAAGCCGACCGCGCTGCTGGCCGTGCCACTGGCCGCGGGCGCGCTGGTCGCGTCCGGCGCGCCCGCCTCCGCCGCGTCGTCGGCCGCGTCCACCGCGTCCACCTCGTCCACGGCGGTCGCAGCGTCCGCGGCGTCTGCGGCGACCACGGCGGCCTCGGCGCCCGTCCGCATCCAGATCAGCTATCCCTACAGCGTCCGTGCCGGGCGCGTGGTGTCGTTCAAGGTCAGGCTCATCAACAAGCTCAGGACCAAGACCGACGAGATCTTCCTCGCGGTCAAGTTCCCCAAGAACGTCACCAAGACCAGGATCTACGTCCCGCACGGCTCCAACTACCACGAGCACTGCACGCGGGAGCGGACCCGGGCGCTGTGCGTGCTGCCCGGTCTCAAGAAGGGCAACAGCTACACGTTCTGGGCGAAGGCCCAGGTGAGCGGGTCCGCCCGCGGCAAGCTCTACGGCTACTTCGGCGGCGCGGTCGTCGACACGTCGACGAACACCGACCCCAGGGAGCTGCTCAGCGAGTTCGGCGACAGCATCGGCTGGGTCAAGTCGAAGAGCTCGATCTACCGCTGATATCCGTCCATCCACCACGGCGCCCGCCCGGCCTCGCCGGGCGGGCGCCGTCGATCGTGTGACGGCCCCCGTCAGGCCGCCACGGCCTGCTCCTCGGGCTCCATGAGCCCCGTCCTGACCTGAGCCTCGGCGATCCGCGCCAGCGCCGTCCGCGCCTCCCTCCGGTGAACCGGCCCGCCGTACGCGGCCGGACGGTCCGGCCGCACGGCGGGGAAGACCGTCACCTCCGCGACGAGGTCCCTGGTGGCGACGATCCGCAGGACGGACGCGAGCAGCGTGTCGTCCCCGACATACGACGGCCGGGTGGAAAGGGCGGCCCGCTCCCCCGTACCTCCATGAACCCCAGCGCCCCGGCCGGCCGCAGCGCCTTTATGAACCGCGGTGCCCTCCAGGAAACGCAGCGCCAGCGGCCGCACGGGCACCCCCGCGTCGAGCGCCGCCTGGAACACCGCGGGCCGGAAGCGCCCCATCTCACGTCCGCACCACGTCGTTCCCTCGGGGAACGCGGCCACGCTCTCTCCGCGCCGCAGCGCGGCGGTCATGTCCGCGACGACCCCCGGCAGGGCGGACAGCCTGTCCCTGTCGATGAACAGCGCGCCGCCCCCGGCGGCGAGCGTGCCGACGATCGGCCACCTGCCCACCTCCGCCTTGGCCAGCGGGCGGCAGGCGAAGGTCGCCGTGATGACCAGGGGGTCGAGCCAGGAGACGTGGTTGCCGACGAGCAGGGCGGGCCCGTCCTCCTCCGGCACGGCTCGCGCCCGCGCCGAACCCCCGATGCAGGAGAACCCGCGGCGCGTCACGATCCTGATGCCGAGGGCCCGCAGCAGCAGACGCGACCACCACATCGTGACCGCCCCGCGCCGCGCCGTACGGCCCAGCGCGAGCGCGATCGGCAGACCGGCGAGCAGCACGGCGGCCGCGCCCGCCAGTCGGGCGGCCCGCCGCAGGGGGCCGACCGTACGCGCCTGCGCGCGCAGGCAGACGTCGGGCGCGCAGGGAGACACCGGCAGCCAGGCGGAGGAGGCCGCCGGCAGGTGCGCGACGGCGCTCACCGCGACTGCCTGAGGAAGTGCCGCAGGTAGCGGGGGTCGGCGTCGGCCACGGAGAGCAGCACGAAGAAGTCCGCGGTGCCGAAGTCCGGATCGTGGGCGGGAGCGCCGCAGATCCACGCGCCGAGCCGCAGGTAACCGCGCAGCAGCGGCGGCAGCACGAACCGGTCGGGGCGGGGGACCCCGGCGTCGCGCCAGGGCGTGTGCGGCGTGACGCGATACTCCTCGGGCCCCAGCTGGACCCGGTCGACGACTCCGGCGGCGACCGCGCCGCCGTCGTCCAGGGGCACCGAGCAGCATCCCGCAAGCCAGGCGTGGCCGCGGCTGGTCATGTAGTGCGCGATTCCGGCCCACATCAGGGCGACGACCGTGCCGCCACGGTGGTCGGGGTGCACGCACGTGCGCCCGGCCTCTACCAGGTCGCCGCGCAGGCCCTTCAGCGCGCCGAGGTCGAACTCGGAGTCGGAGTAGAGCCGGTCGGAGCGGCGGGGCGGCAGCAGGCGGTAGGTGCCGACCACCGTGTCACCCTCGCGGACGAGGAGGTGGTCGCAGTACGCGTCGAGCGGTTCGGCGTCGAGCCCGCTCAGGGGGGAGTCGAGCCGGGCGCCCATCTCCCCGGCGAACACCTCGTAGCGCAGGCGCTGGGCGGCACGCAGGTCCGCGGCGCTCTCGGCGAACCCGACGGTGTAGCGGCCGGAGCCCAGGGAGTGTTGAGACTGCAGAGAGATCGTCATGCGCGTCGCGTCCTTCCTCGGGGGGTGTCGGCCACGATGAGGCGGACGGCGCAGGGCGTCCCGGACTGGCCTGCTTCGCGGCCCACCACCATGACGACATGCGGAAATGACAGCGGAGCCTCAGGGCGGGGGCATGAAGGCGTCCGCATCGTGAACCTCGTGCGCGCTCATGACAAGCGGCGCAGTAACCTCAAACAACGTGAACCAGCGCACGCTCCTGATCACGCTGACCGGTCCGGATCGCCCGGGCGTCACCTCGCGGCTGTTTTCCGTACTGGCCGGGTTCCCGGTCGTCGTGGCCGACGTGGAGCAGGTCGTCATCCGAGGCCGCCTCACCCTGGGCGTACTCGTCGCCTACGCCGGGGGGCCGCCCACCGGCACCGGAGGCACGATCGGCGGCCTGTGGACGGCCGTCGAGCAGGTCGCCGCCGACCTCGACATGGACCTGGAGATCGCGACCGGCACGATCTCCAAGGAGAAACGGCGACGCGGACGGCTGCACGTCACCGTCCTGGGCGCGCCGCTGCTGCCCGCCGCCATGGCCGGGATCTCCGGCCGGATCGCGGCGAGCGGCGCGAACATCGACAGGATCGAGCGGCTGTCGAGCTATCCGGTGACGTGCATCGAGCTCGCCGTGTCCGGCGCCGACCCCCAGGCGATGCGCGCGGAACTGGCCGCGGAGGCCGCGGCGCAGCAGGTGGACGTGGCCGTGCAGCGCAGCGGCCTGCACCGCCGCGCCAAGCGTCTCATCGTGATGGACGTCGACTCGACGCTGATCCAAAACGAGGTCATCGAGCTGCTGGCCCGGCACGCCGGGTGCCTGGACGAGGTCGCCCGGGTCACCGACGAGGCCATGCGCGGCGAGCTCGACTTCGCCGAGTCGCTGGTCAGGCGGGTCGCGCTGCTCGAAGGGCTGTCGGAGGAGGTCTTCGAGAAGGTCGTCAAGGAGGTCGTCCTCACCCCCGGCGCGCGCACGCTGGTGCGGACCCTCAAGCGGCTCGACTACCGCTTCGCCATCGTGAGCGGCGGCTTCACCCAGATCACCGACTCCCTGGTGGCCGACCTCGGCATCGACTACTCGGCCGCCAACACCCTTGAGGTCGTCGACGGCCGGCTCACCGGCCGGGTCGTCGGCGAGATCGTGGACCGGCCGGGCAAGGCCCGTGCGCTGGAGCGCTTCGCCGCCGAGTCGGGCATCCCGCTGAGTCAGACCGTCGCGATCGGCGACGGCGCCAACGACCTCGACATGTTCGCCGTCGCCGGGCTCGGCATCGCGTTCAACGCCAAGCCCATCGTGCGGCAGGCCGCCGACACCGCGGTCAACGTGCCCTACCTCGACTCGATCCTCTACCTGCTCGGCATCTCCCGCGAGGAGGTCGAGGCGGCCGACGCCGAGGACGGCATGCCGCCCCCCATGATCTGAGACCTCAGGGCCTGTTCGCGAAGGCGCCGGCCGCCGCCGCGCACAGCCGTACGGCGTCGGCGTCCAGCGAGCGCAGCGCCTGGTCGACGGCGGCGGTGCGCAGCAGCGCCGTTCCCGAGCCCGGCTCGGTGGCGTTCGCCTCCAGCTCGCTGAGGCGGCGCTCGGCCTGGGCGCCGACCCACACGGCGTCGTCCGCGAGCCCCCGGCTCACCTCCGCCGCCGGCTCGTACGGCTCCCGCCCCCGCACGGCCTGCGCGGCGGCCCGCAGATGGTCGGCCACGGCGTCCAGGACGTCGGGGACCGGCCCGGCGCCGGTGGGCTCGTCGCGCAGCACCGAGATCAGCGTCAGCAGGTCGTCGCGGACCCGCTGGGCGGCCTCCAAGGCCTCGTCGACGGCCTCGGGGGCGGTGCCGCCGGGTTCCTTGGCGATGTAGCCGAGCGCCCCCGTGACCATCTCGGCGTCCACCGCGGCCTTCCTGATCCGCTCCTCGGCCCGCTCGGCGCCCGCCTTCCCCCTGGCCAGCTGCGCCAGCGTCCGGGCGACCGCCGCGTGCGAGTCGAGCATCCGGCCGACCCGCTCGGCCAGCCGTTCCGTCTCCCCCCGCGGCCACAGCAGCCGCGCGCACGCGATGGCGATGACGCCGCCGACGACGGTCAGCACGACCCGCGACTCGGCGATCCGCGCGGTCTGCGGAACCTGGAAGTCGAGCAGCAGCAGCACGCACATCGTCATGAACGTCGCCCAGTAGGCCTGGTGCGTCGGGGCCAGGCCGAACGCCAGCGCGGCCGACACCCCGATCAGCGCGACGAGCGTCCAGTGACCCGGCGCGATGTGCAGGATCGCGGCCGAGACCAGACCGCCGGCCGTGCTGCCGCCCACCCGCGCCCACACCTTGGCCCGCGTCTCCCCGTACGTCGGCTGGATGGTGACCAGCACCGCGATCACCAGCCAGTGCGGGAACGCGGGTTTGAACAGCACGATGACGATCGAGGCGAAGGCGGTGCCGAGCACGACCCGCAGGGCGTGCCGCACGCGCGGGTCGTCGAAGGCGAGCGACGGGGGAACCGCCAGCGTGGCCAGATCGAGGCCGGGCGCGCACAGGCGGTGGGCCGCCTCGATGGAGCCGCCGAGCGCCTCCCGGATCCGCCCGGCGCTGTGCGCGATCTGCCGGAGGAGGACGAGCACGACCATCTCTCGCTCGCCGCCGGCGGCCCGGTCGCGCAGCCGGTCCACCCGATCGCCGAAGTCCACGGCGGGCACGTGCTCGGGCGGGCACTCGGCCAGGTAGGCCCGCAGCGACGCGGACAGCGAGCCTAGGAGGTCGCCGAGCCCCGCGTCGTCCGCCGCGCCGGGCGCACGCCGGGCCAGCGTGTCGCACAGCCCCCGCAACGCGATGATCTCGTGGAACACCCGGCGCAACGCGAGCGCGACGTCCTCGGCCGCCCTCGACCGCTCCCAGCGGACGCGGCGGGCCCGGGCCATGCGGACCTCGGCGATCGCGTCCGCGGCCTTCCTCCGGCGTTCGTCCCACTCGTCCTGGCCCACCGCGGGGTCGGCCACGGCCTCGATCAGCCCGGCCAGGATGTCGGCCGTCTCCCCCAGCATCGTGACGACCGGGCGGGTGCGCCGCCACGGCCAGGGCAGGGTGAGCAGGACGGCCGCCAGCAGACCGCCGAGCAGTTGCAGGCCCGTGTGCGGCACGGGGTCGAGCGGCAGCGGGTTGGCGGCGGTCAGCAGCAGCGTGAGCGCCGGGGTGACGCCGATCGGGCGCACCAGGCCGCCCAGCCCGGCCAGGGCCGAGGCGACCAGGACCATGAGCCAGCTGCTGCCCGACAGCAGGATCCCCAGCGACGTCCCCACGCCGACCGACAGCACGACGCCGAGCAGGTAGGGCGTGCGCATGCCCGCGGGGTTCGCGATGGTCCGCGCCGCGACCAGCCACGCGCCGAGGCCGACCGTCGCGCCGCCCGCGGGGTGCCCGATGAGCAGGCCGGTGAGCAGCGGGATCACCAGGCAGGCGGCCCCGGTCAGGCCGAAACCGAGCGCGAGGCGTGGATCCTCCAGCCTCGGCGCCCTGGCGAGCACGACGTTCCTGAGCGGCAGGCGCTTCTTATTACCCGCCTTGCCGGGCCGCAATCAGGTGCGGCTCACATGGACCAGCCGTCCGGTGTCGGGGGCGACGTCCTCCCAGGGCACGTCCAGCTCGATCACCGCGTACGCGCCGGGCGGGAAGCCGTCGAGCCTGGCGTCGGTCAGGGCGGCGACGAGCTCGTGCACGCCCGGGTTGTGGCCGACGAGCACGACCGACGCGATCTCGCCGTCCGTACGGCGCAGCACGCCGAGCAGGTCGTCGGGGTACGCCTCGTAGATGTCGCGTTCGATCTCGACGGGGGCGTCGAGGCCGAGCAGCTCGGCGGTCCTGCGGGTGCGGACCGACGGCGAGCACAGGACGAGCCCCGGGGTGAGCCCTGAGGTGAGCCCGGGGACCAATCGCCGGATCTCCTCTCCGGCCGCCCGGGCGTCCCGTTCACCGCCGGGGGTGAGCGGACGTTCGCTGTCCGGGAGGCCGGGCGCGTGGCCGGCCTTCGCGTGCCTGACCACGACGAGCGTCCGGACGCTCATGGCATGGCCCAGACAGCGAGGCCCACGATCACGGCGATCATCACCGCCATGGTCAGCAGGATCAGCGCCAGCGTCCTGCCCCCGTTCGGCTTGTCCATAAGTGCTCAGTGTATGGAGAAGGTCCCCCGCTCCATGAGCGAGGGACCTTCGGGCCGTGTCGTGAGCCGCGTCAGTGGGCGACGGGCTCCGTGGCACGGGAGGCCTCGTCGGCCTCGCCGGACGGGGCGATGCCCGAGGCACGGCGCTTGGAGACGACCACGGCGCCGACCACGATCGCCACCGCGACGACCGTCGCGGTGACGCGGACCGCGACGTTGTCGGCGTACGCGACGACGGCCGGGGCGATCAGCAGCGCGACCAGGTTCATCACCTTGATCAGCGGGTTGATGGCCGGGCCCGCGGTGTCCTTGAACGGGTCGCCGACGGTGTCGCCGATCACGGTGGCGGCGTGCGCCTCCGAGCCCTTGCCGCCATGGTGGCCGTCCTCGACCAGCTTCTTGGCGTTGTCCCAGGCGCCGCCGGAGTTGGCGAGGAACACCGCCATCAGCGTTCCGGCCGCGATGGCGCCGGCCAGGTAGGCGCCGAGCGGCGCGTATCCGAGCGCGAAGCCGACCGCGATCGGGGTCAGCACGGCGAGCAGGCCGGGGGTCGCGAGCTCGCGCAGCGAGTCGCGGGTGCAGATGTCCACCACGCGTCCGTAGTCCGGCAGCTCGCTGCCGTCCATGATCCCCGGCTTGGTGCGGAACTGCTCGCGCACCTCGTACACGACCCGGCCGGCGGCGCGGCCGACGGCGCTGATCGCGAGGCCGGAGAACAGGAACACCACGGCCGCACCGACGATGAGGCCGACCAGGGCGTTCGGGGCGTCCACCGACAGGCTGAAGTTGGCGAACGAGCCCAGGGCGTCCTTCACGCCCGCCGACGCCTTGGCCAGCTCGCCCTCGACCGCCGTACGGAACGACCCGAACAACGCGGTCGCCGCGAGCACGGCGGTCGCGATCGCGATGCCCTTGGTGATGGCCTTGGTGGTGTTGCCGACCGCGTCCAGGGAGGTGAGCACGCGGGCGCCCTCGCCCTCGACGTCGCCCGACATCTCGGCGATGCCCTGGGCGTTGTCGGAGACCGGGCCGAAGGTGTCCATCGACACGATCACGCCGACCGTGGTCAGCAGGCCGGTGCCCGCGAGGGCCACGGCGAACAGCGCCACGGTCACGTTGCCGAAGCCGAGCAGGAAGGCGCCGTAGACCGCGCCGCCGATCAGCAGCGCCGAGTAGACCGCGGACTCCAGGCCGACCGAGATGCCGGACAGGATGACGGTGGCGGGACCGGTGAGCGAGCTCTCGCCGATCTCCCGCACCGGACGCCGGTTGGTCTCGGTGAAGTAGCCCGTGAGGATCTGGATCGCGCTGGCCAGGACCAGGCCCACGAGCACCGCGCCGATGGCGATCAGGCGCGGGTCGGCGGTGAGCGCGGCGACGTCCGCGGAGGCGCCGGACAGTTCGGCGAAGCTCGACGGGAGGTACGCGAACGCCGCGACGGCCACCAGCACGGCCGAGATGGCGGCGGAGATGAAGAAGCCGCGGTTGATGGCGGCCATGCCGGAACGGTCCTTGGAGCGGGGAGCCGTGGTGAAGATGCCGATGACCGCGGTGATCACGCCGATCATCGGGACGATCAGCGGGAAGACCAGGCCCTCGGTGCCGAACGCGGCCTTGCCCAGGATCAGGCTCGCGACCAGGGTGACGGCGTACGACTCGAACAGGTCGGCGGCCATGCCGGCGCAGTCACCGACGTTGTCACCCACGTTGTCGGCGATGGTGGCGGCGTTGCGCGGGTCGTCCTCCGGGATGCCCTGCTCGACCTTGCCGACCAGGTCGGCGCCGACGTCGGCGGCCTTGGTGAAGATGCCGCCGCCGACACGCATGAACATCGCGAGCAGCGCGGCGCCGAAGCCGAACCCCTCGAGGACGTTCGGCGCGTCGCCCTTGTAGACCAGCACGACGATCGCGGCGCCCAGCAGGCCCAGGCCGACCGTGAACATGCCGGCGACGCCGCCCGTGCGGAACGCGATGCGCATCGCGGTCCTCTCACCCGACTCGCGGGCGGCGGACGCGACACGGACGTTTCCACGTACGGCGAGCCACATGCCGATGAAACCGGTCAGCGCGGAGAACACCGCGCCGACGACGAAGAAGACGGACCGGCCGATGCGCTCGCCGGTCGAGCCCGCCGGGAGCAGCAGAAGCAGGAACGGAATGATGACGACGAATATCGCAAGCGTCCGGAACTGCCGCGTGAGATACGCGGCGGCGCCCTGCTGCACGGCCCGCGCGATGTTCTGCATTCGCTCGGTGCCCTGCCCTGCGGCGAGCACCTCACGCACCAGGCCGCCCGCGACGGCCAGAGCGAGCAGAGCCACGACGGCGACGACTATGACAAGGGTGAGATGGGATCCGTTCAACGCTACCGCTGCGCTCTCGCCAGCGGCGTGATAGGCAGACATCCGTCCTCCTCGGCCAGACGGGGTTTCGGTCCTGCCCGGACGGCGCCGACGATCCGACTGGCCGTGCGGCGCACTTCCGGGCGGTTGGCAAGTGCCGCTTCCGGTTGCATCCGCAATACCTTGGCCGGTGCCGGGAGTCTACGCAGCGACGCCACGGATATGAAGGCCCTCGTGCCCCGTAATCGAGGCGGCGTCCAGTAATGGACCAACATTTGCACCGCTATGAACGTGCTTTGACCAGCGGAGTCAGAGGCGTGGCGGCGATGGTCGCCCTGGTTACGGTACTCCCTTGTCCCTTGTTTCGGTCCATCCGAAATTAGGCCGGGCATAGCAAAAGATCGAGTGTCACGCCGGGGGCGACACTCGATCTGCTCGTAGGTCTCGCCTCGAAGACCTGGCCCCGAAGGGTCGTCCAAGGTCGTCGAGGTCCTTGAAGGTCCTCCTCGGATGTCCCCGGAAGCCCTCGGCTCTCCTCGGAGGCTCTGGGATCTCTTTCGGAGGTTCTCGGAGGCTTCGCAGGTCAGAGGGCGGCGATGCCGTGGGGCGACGCGGGCCAGCTCATGCGGATGCGCATGCCCTTCGGCCCGGGAAGCACCTCGACGTCGTCGGCCAGCCCTGCGATGACCGCGATGCCCAGATTGTCGATCTCGGGCATGAGGTTGCCGTTCGCCTCCAGCACCTGGGGCGTCACATCCTCGCTCGGGGCGGCGTCGGTGACCGTCACCTCGAAACGCCCCGCGTCATCGCGTAACTCGATGCGTACCGGCTCCCCCGGGCAGTGGAGGCGGTGCGCCTCCACAGCCCGCGAGCACGCCTCTCCGACGGCGAGCCGCACCTCGTCCAGGATCGCCTCCGCCACTCCCGTGCGCCGGGCGATGGCCGTGGCGACCAGCCGGGCCGTACGCACGTGGGCGGGCAGAGCGCTGAACGTCAGCTCGACGGTGGCCATGTTGCTGAGTCCTCGGCCGTCACTTGTCCCGGCCGTGGGCTTCCTTGGCCTCCTCGACCGAGGCGTAGATCCCGAAGACCTTCGTCAAGCCGGTGATGCGGAAGATCTTCAGGATGCGCTCCTGCGTGCAGACGAGCTCCAGGGAACCGTCGTGCGCCCGCACCCGCTTGAGGCCGCCGACCAGCACGCCAAGGCCTGTCGAGTCGAGGAAGTCCACCTTCTCCATGTTCACGAGCAGGTGGAAGTTGCCCTTGTTGACCAGGTCGATCAGCAGCTCACGCAGTCTGGGCGCGGTGTAGACGTCGATCTCACCCTCGACATCGACGATGGTGAGATTGTCCTCGGAATGGTGGTCCAACTTCAGATCCACAGATCCTCCAGCGCCTTACTTGCGTAGGTCTCGATACAGGTCATGCATCCTGGTAGTCCAGAGGCACGACCCGATGCGCGGCATTCAACCACGCTACGACTCCGTGTCTATACGAAATCACGACTCCGGGCGACTCTCCCCGCAGATGCCAAACTGGAAACCAGTGACTCCGACTTCTTCGTCCTCTGCCCGAACAGGCGACCTTCTCACCCGTCTGCTCGCGGTTCCCGCACGCCGGGGGCGCGTGACTCATGTGGAGCATGTTCCAGCACGTCAGGCAGGTGAGGCAAGGTGGCCGGAATGGGCCCCTGACCTGCTGGTCTCGCGACTGCGCCTGCAGGGGGTCTCCGGCCTGTGGGAACACCAGTTTATGGCCGCCGAGCTGGTTAAACGTGGCCAAAACGTGATCATTGCCACAGGGACCGCGTCCGGGAAGTCCCTGGCCTACCTGGTGCCGGCCATCACGGAGATCTTCTCCGGAGGCACCGTGCTGTATCTCACCCCGACCAAGGCGCTCGCCGCCGACCAGCTCAGGGCCCTGCGCAAGCTGCGGCTGACGCAGGTGCGCGCCGCGACGTACGACGGCGACACCCCGCCCGAGGAACGCCGGTGGGTCCGCCAGAACGCCAACTACGTGCTGACCAACCCGGACATGCTGCACAGGTCGATTCTGCCCCGGCACTCGTCCTGGTCGTCATTCTGGCGGCGGCTACGGCTGGTGGTCGTGGACGAGTGCCACGGCTACCGGGGCGTCTTCGGCTCCCACGTCGCCCAGATCCTGCGCCGGCTGCGCCGGGTCGCCGCCAGATACGGCTCCTCCCCGGTGTTCCTGCTGGCGTCGGCCACCGCGAGCGACCCCGCCGCCGCAGGAGTGCGTCTGACCGGCCTTGAAATGGCCGAGGTGACCACGGACGCCTCCCCCAGGGGTTCGACCACCTTCGCCCTGTGGGAGCCGCCTCTGACCGATTTACGCGGGGAGAGCGGGGCCCCGGTCCGCCGTACGGCCACGGCCGAGGCGGCCGACCTCCTGGCGGACCTCGTGATCGAGGACGTGCGCACTCTCGCGTTCGTCCGCTCCCGCCGCGCCGCGGAGGCCGTGGCCCTCACCGCCCGCCGCACGCTGGAGGAGGTCGAGGCCCTCCTCGACGCCGGGCCCGCGCCGTACGGGGAGTACGCCGAGGGCGTACAGGAAGAGGTGAGCGGCCAGAACGACGGCGGAGCTTTCGGCGGCGCTTCTGGTGAGGCCTTCGACGGGATCGGCGGGCGGGGACGGTCCTCCGCGGCGGCCGCCGAGAGCGGAGAGCCGGCTGAGATCGACGCGGGGCGCCGGACAGATCGTGGAGGGGGGCGGCTGGCCGACCGGGTGGCGGCCTACCGGGCGGGCTACCTCGCCGACGACCGGCGGGTGCTCGAAAAGGCCCTGCGCTCGGGCGAACTGACCGGCCTGGCCACCACCAACGCGCTCGAACTCGGCGTCGACGTCTCAGGGCTCGACGCGGTCCTCATCGCCGGATGGCCCGGCACCCGCGCCTCGTTGTGGCAGCAGGCGGGCCGGGCCGGCCGCGCGGGCCAGGACGCGCTGGCCGTGCTGATCGCGCGTGACGACCCGCTGGACACCTACATCGTCCATCATCCGGAGGCGGTGTTCGGACGGCCGGTGGAGGCCATCGTCCTCGACCCCGACAACCCGTACGTGCTGGCGCCCCACCTGTGCGCGGCCGCCGCGGAGATCCCGCTGACCGAGGACGACCTGGAGATCTTCGGCCCGGCGGCGCGGGGCGTGCTCGACGACCTCGTGAGCCAGGGACTGCTGCGCAGGCGCACCACGGGGTGGTTCTGGACGAGCCGGGACCACGCGGCCGACCTGGCGGACATCCGCGGCTCTGGCGGTGCGCCGGTGCAGGTCGTGGAGGCGTCCACCGGTCGTCTGCTGGGCACGGTCGACGAGCCGTCGGCGCACACCATGGTCCATCACGGAGCCGTCTACCTGCACCAGAGCGAGACGTTCGTGGTCGACGTGCTCGATCTGGACGCGGGGGTCGCCCTGGTCACCGCCGCCGAACCGGACTACGCGACCTTCGCGCGGGACGTCACCGACATCCGGGTGATGGAATCGCTGCGTTCGCGGCCCTTCGGGCCCGGCACTCTGCACTTCGGCTCGGTGGAGGTCACCCGCCAGGTCGTCTCGTACCTCAAACGGCGCACCCAGACCGGGGAGGTCCTCGGCGAGGAGCCGCTCGACCTGCCGCCGCGCACGCTCTGCACACGCGCGGTCTGGTGGACCCTGCCCACGCCCGCACTCGCCGGCCTCGTCGAGCCCGGACACGCTGTGGATCTCGGCGGGGCGGCGCACGCGGCCGAGCACGCCTCGATCGGCCTGCTGCCCCTGTTCGCGACCTGCGACCGCTGGGACATCGGCGGCGTGTCCACCGAACTCCACCCCGACACGGGCCTGCTCACGGTCTTCGTCTACGACGGCCACGACGGAGGCGCGGGCTTCGCCGAGCGCGGGTACGCCCGGGCGTCCGACTGGCTGACCGCTACGCGGGAGGCGATCGCCTCATGCGAATGCGAACGCGGCTGCCCGTCCTGCATCCAGTCCCCCAAGTGCGGCAACGGCAACGAGCCGCTCGACAAGGCCGGAGCGATCCGCCTCCTCGACATCCTCCTGGGCGCCTGACCCGGGGCGCGGAACACGTCAGGCTGCGGACGGACCCTCCCAGCGGGCGGGCATGCGCTCTCCCATCACACCCGCCCCGCGAGGCGAACAGCGGCAGCCGGAGCCGATATGCACCGAAGGCACGCGTCCCGGTAGACGACGGGAACACGCGACCGTCAGAGGTCGCGGCGGCCGGGGTAGGGGTTGTCGTCGTCCTCCGTCCAGACGTCCGGCTCGGGCTGGCGGAGGGGCCGTTCCGGCATCTGGCCGTTGACCGCCGCACCCGCGGGCACCGCCGGCACTGGGATCACCGGCGCTGGGACCACCGGCACAGGGACCACCGGCACCTGCCCGGGCAGCGCCACCGGAGACAGCGATACGTGCGCGGCGGCCGTCCGGCCGCCGTCGTCCCGCCGTGCCGTCAACGGCGGAAGCGACGCCAGCCGGTCCAGCGCATTCTGCACAGGCGGCTCGCCTTCGGCGGGGACGGCCGAGGTCGAAAGGTCACCGGACGACGATCCGGGGAAAGCCGCGCCGGCGACGGCGGAGTCCGGGGAGGCGCCGTTCCACGGATCGGTTTCGGAAGCGGAGTCGGTGGAAGCGCCGTCCTCGGCTGTGGGGGCAGCGGGGGTCGCCTCAGCCGCGGATGTCTCGCCAGGACTGGTCTCGGCGGTAGGGCTGATTTCAGTGGCAGGGCCGGTCTCAGTGGTAGGGCCGGTCTCCGCGGTAGCCGACAGCTCCTGCCGGTCCGGCCGATCGAGAGAGGCGGTCGGCTCCTGATCGGACAACGAAGTCTCCGTGACCGTGCCCGTGGTCGCGCCGGCGCCTGGGATGGCGCCCGTGCCCTCGGTCGTCGAGGAGACGGCGCCCAAGCGAACTTCGGTGTCCGCCTCCGTCGCCGGGAGATTCTCGCGGGCCTTCGGCCTGGCCAGGATTACGGAGGGACGTCGTACAGGCGCGTTTCCCCGGGCCTTCGCCGTGGCGGCGCCGCTGAACGCGGCCGCGCCACTCGCCACCGTGGCGGCCTCAGGCGGGGCGCCCGTCTTTCCAGCCACCGGCCGCGGCTCCGAGCCTCCGGACCGTCCCTCGCCCGCGCTGTCACTTGTCAGGCCCTTGCGGCGCAGCCAGGCGCCCAGGTTCGCGCCCGTGAGCAGCAGGACGACGGCGAGCGCGACGTAGACGCCGAAGCTCAGCCCGCCGAGCGGCAGGAAAGAGGACTGAGCCGTCATCTTCGGATCGTCGGTCTTCTCCGGGACGACCACCGGCTCGGTCTGGTCACTGCCACCGTTCGCCTCCGGCAGCGTGAGCTCGGTGTCCTTCGGCGGCTCGGTGTCCTTGGGCGTGGTGTTCTGCGGCAGTGCCGGTTCCGGGTTCGGCACGGCGGTGGAGTGATGCGTCTTCGGAGTCTTGGCGGCGGGCGACTTGACCGTCGACTGGCCCGGCTTCCTCGACGGCGACGGGGAGGGGCTCGGAGACGCCTTCGGCGCGGGAACGGCCACGTACGCGGCCACGGAGCGCTGAGATCCCACGGAGCCGCCGGTGCCGTCCGAGCGGAACGCGCGGACGGAGACGTCGACCTTCTGCCCGCCCATGCCGGCCGGAAGCGCGAGGCTCGTCTGACAGGTGGAACCGGAGCAGGCGGAGTCGGCGGAGACGGAACCGGACTTGCCCGCCTTGACCGAGGTGATCTCGTACGACTGGAGATCGGGCTCTGCGCCCTTCGCCCAGCTGACCAGGATTGTCGAGGGGTTCTTGAGCCGTGCCTCGACCCCTGAGGGAGCCTCCGGCGGACGGCTGAGCACGAAGGTGGAGGTGGCATAGGTCTTGTGTGTGACCTCACCGAACAAACTGACCGTGAACGTGCCGTTGGGGGCGTCGCCGGGGTCGAAGGATCCGCTGATCGTCTGGTTCGCGCCGCCGGAAGCGATCTTCTGCCGGGATACGGAGGGGCCCTCGACATACAGGGCCATGCTGACCTGGTACCAGTCCGTCTGCGCGGACACGGCCACGGCACCCGATGACTTGACGACCTCCCCGTCCGCGGGGGACAGGATCTCGGCGTCGGCCACGTTCGCGGGTGCGGCGCCGATCACCGGCGTGGACGCCAGAGCCATCAAAACGATCATCGCCGTTGTGCCCAGCCTACGAACCCTGGTCACGACGCATCCCTTCATGGAGAACCGTCCGCCCCCGGCTGCCTCGGCCGAATACGCACGGCGACTGAGAGTACGCGGCACTTTACGCCAGCCGTCCGCTCTTAGACCGAATGTCTAAGAAGTCGTGATTCTATTGCGACACAAGTGGTCTCACTTTACGGAAGATCAGAAATGCGCCATATGCCCGGTCGCGCTTGCATCGGCCGGTAACGCCTCATCGCGTGCTCGACGGGTGTCAGCGGTGGGACAGCGACTTCGACGGCGGCCGCGTCGCCGCCACTCGAACCACCCGCCGTGTGCCCCGCCGACCACGAGTTCCGCGTCGCGCCCCGCAGCGCGTTGTCGGTGTGCCACCGCATGCCGAACTCCGGCATGCCGGTGCGGCCCAGCACCATCGCCCCCGCCGCACGCGACTCGTCGACCCCTCCGCCGGCGTCACCGTCACCGCGTTCACCCGCGGATCCCCCTTATGCGGCGGAGCCGACCGGACCGGCCGATGCGGAGGCGGTGGCCGTCGCGGGGCCGAGGAGGGGGACCACGAACCGCACGGTTACCACGACCTCGGCCACACCGTCCGACAGCGAGCACGACCGCAGGGACGCGCCGTTGGCGACCGTGATCGCCTGCGCACGGTCACACGCCTCATCCGGGACCGCCAGCGCCACGCGAGCGGCCCCGAGCGCGCCGAGATCGGCGGCGCTCTGTGCCCGGTGCCGCGCGACGCGAGCGACGCCCACCTGGACGACGACCATCGCCACCGCCCACACGGCGGTCATGAGGGCGATCGTCCAGATGGTCGCCGAGCCGCGCTCCCGCCTGGAGCGCGCTCCGCCCTCGCATGCCTGAAATCTCCTCATTCGCGTGCCCCCGCTCCCGCGATCCGCGCTCCTCCGATTTCTTCGAGTGCAGGGCGACTGCGTTCAGGGTGGCTGCCGGCCGCGCTCATATGGCTTCGGAACCGCTCGTCATTCGCGTCCGCCTGGTCTCGGAGCGACGAGGTCCTCCCGAGGCCCGCAGACCGGGTCGCCTCCGCAGCCGCCGACAGCGACGGAAGGACGCCGGGTTCGGTGGCGGAGACGGCGGCGGCCCGGAGGCGAGCCGGCGGGAGCGGCGACCTGAAGGGCGGCCGGACGGTCGCGATGACCTCGACCCGGGTGGTGTCCGCTCTCACGCGGATGGACACCGTGGCACCCTCCGGAGCCAGTCGCAGGACTGCCGCGCTCACCTCCTCGGCCGCCTCGCCCCGTGCGGCGGCGCGTGCGCCGGCCCGGGCCGCGTCGACGCATCGCAGTTGCGCGCCCACGATCGTCACCGCCCACAGTGAGGCGATCAGCACCACCACGAGGGCCGGAAGTGCGACGGCGGTCTCCGCGGTCACCGAGCCTCGCTCCTCCCGCCGGGGCGGCACGTCCACCACCCGCCGTCGCGGCATCCAGGCACAGCGGCGCACCACCGGGAGCCTCAGGCGGCCAGCTTCAGCGCCTTTTGGATGAGCGCGGCGAGCATCGACCTCACTTCGGCGCTGGTGACCACCTTCCAGAGCAGTGCGGCGAACCCGCAGGCGGCTATCGTGCCGACGGCGTACTCCGCGGTGGACATACCCGCGTCGGCCCTCGTTTCGGCCTGCACCGCCCATCGAACGCTCAGCTCTCGAGCTCGGTACGAGGCCCGGGCGACCGATCGCCGCAACGCGGCGGACGACCTCCGCAGGGCGTCGCCCATCGACTGCGCGGCGTTCCAGAGCCGAGCACCCCGACGCACGGCACGCTGACGCACGGCACGCTGACCCCCGGCACCTTGGGCCCCCGGCCGTCCCGCCCTTGAGAGGACGGCCAGGACGCTGAGAGCGAGGATGTTTCCCACCGCACTCACGCCGGATCGGCGGCGGCCGCCTTCCGTCCACAGGCCGCCTTCGGTCCGCAACCCGCCTCCCGCCCTGTGGCCGGCAAGCGCCCACCCGCCGGCGACCGCGCGCTGTCCCAGGCGGCCGGACTTCGGCCCCCGCCCGGACCGCGTCGACGACCCGGCGGTTTCGGAAGCTGCCCACCGGCCGGGGCGGGTGAGCACGGACGTGCGCCCGGAGCGGCTGAGCAGCGCCCTACGCGCCGAGCGCACGAGCGTCGCCCATCGTGCCGGCCGCGCCCTGTGACGGCCCACAGCGTCACCGTCTCGCCGCCGAAGGATCGCGCCCGTCTGATTCCTCCGGCCGGTCGCGGCGTGCTTGCTCATCGGTCCTCCTGACCCGCTCGGGGCGGCCCCTCCGCCCGTGCTGGGGCCAGACTGCGGGATGACGGACGGAGGAATTCGGGCCGAGCACGGTTCTGTGGACAAGAGCCCTGCCGCCGCAGTTGTCCACAACCACAGCGCCCTCATCTGTGGATCGACGACCAGCGATTGTGGAGCTTCTGAACCCTTTGCCCCGCCTGCTGTCCACAGGTGTGGATGAGACTGTCCACAGGTTGTTCATGGCAGGAGGATCTGGCTCGCCAGACCCGCGACCATGGGGATGATCCCCAGGAAGACGAAGGCCGGCAGGAAACAGAGCCCGAGCGGTGCGACGGCGTGGACACCTACCCTGCGCGCCGCGGCCGAAGCCGTCGCCCGAGCCGTACGCCGGGCGTCGTCGGCGAGCCGGGTGAGGACGTCGGCGACCGGCGCACCGCTCTGGGCAGCCCGGATCATCGTTCTGGCCAGGGCGGCGAGTGCCGGTTCATCGGACAGAGCGGCCCACGCCTCCTCGGGAGGAGCGCCCAGGCGCATCTGAGCACCGGCCCACGAGAGCCGCTCGCCCACCGGGCCCGCGATCGCGACGGCGGTCGTCTCGACGGCCCCGCTCATCGGTTGCCCTGCCCGGAGACAGGCGACGATCAGATCGACGGCGAACGGAAGGTCGGCCCCCATACGCTCCCGGCGGCGTCTGGCCTCGGCCGGTTCCCGCCTGCGAACGGCGACGAACAGGCCGATGGCCGTCACCGTCCCCGCGCACGCCCCCACCAGACCACCGAGAAGCAGGAACAGCGCGAATCCCACAGGTGCCGCGACGGCCACCCCTCGACGTGACGCGCTCGCACCCATCGGCGCGGCGCCTGCTGATCCCCGTGCCGGCGCCTCCGACGCCGCCGACGACGCGATGGCGTTCAGCCGCACGGCCGGCGAACGAGAAGCCGGCCACGCCAGCATCGCCAGCGTGGTCAGGAGCCCGGCCAGTACGGCGATCATGTCTCGCCCCCTTTCCAGCGGAACAACCGCCTCCAGCAGGACACCCGGCGTCGCCACCCATGACGACGGACGTCCTCTCCACCACAGGCGACACCCGCCGCCCCCGCCACGTGACACCTCGCGACAGCCGCTAGCAGCACTCGCGGCTTCGGCCCGCGACGTCCCCGGGACGCGTCCGATCAAGGCCGTCCGGCCCCCGCGTGCGTCCGATCGGGACCGTCCGGCCCCGGCACCGTCCCGCCACCGCACCGCACCGTCTCGCCGCACCCGGCACCGTCTCGCCACCGCATGTCGACCACGGCGCCGTCCGATCACGGCACCGTCAACTCCTCCGCCCGGGTGACGAGCCTGCGGGTCCACCAGACGCCGGCGGCGTCGAGGACGAGCCCGACCACCAGACAGACGAACCCCGCCGGGCTGCCGAACAGGAACGCCAGCGGATCCATGCCGAGCCCTGCGGCCATAAGCAGGCCGAGCACGGGCAGGCCCGCCAGCATCCGGGCGGTCGCCCGAGGTCCGGAGAGGTGGGCGGCCACCTCCTCTCGATGGGCCTGCGCCTCCCGCAGAGACGCGCACGCCCGTTCCACCAGTGCGGTCAGGCCGCCGCCCACGGCTACGCTCACCTGCCAGCACGCGGCCAGCCGGACCAGTCCCTCGCCCCCGCGCGCGGGCGCGGCGTTCAGCAGGGCCGCGGCGACGTCGCCGCCATCCCGGGCGGCGGCCACCACCGGGGCGAGCGCGGCCGGATCGGGTGGGCTGACCGAGGAGACCGCCCGAGCGAGGGCGTCGCCGGGGGTCCTGCCCGCCGACAGCTCGGCTGCCAGGCTCTGGCACAGTTCGATTGACGCCGCACGCCAGGCCGCCGCCGTCGCCCCTGGCCGTGGACGGCGGGTGAGTACGACCCAGAACCTGCGCATGTCCCTTGACCGCCGGCTCCGCGTGAGCCACGCCAGCCGTGTCGTCCCGGCATCCGGCCCGGCCCACACCCAGGCGGCGAGGGCGGCGGCGAGCATCGCGACCAGCCCCGTGACCAGCCCGCCCGGCGGCGTCATGACGGCCACGAGGCCGGGCAGCGTGCTCGTAGGGCCTCGAAGGACCGGCCCCGGCAGGCCCGGCCGTCCGGATCGAAGGTCAGGGCCGGAGCCGCCGTCACCAGGCCGGACGGGCCGCGCTCGAGCACGCAGATCTCCGAAACGCGGCGGCGGCCTCCGCCGACCTCCCGCACGAGGTGGATGACGAGGTCGAGCGCGGCGGCGATCTGGCTGTGCACCGCCTCCCGCGACAGCCCCGCCGCACAGGCCAGAGCCTCCAGCCGCGCGGGCACGTCGGCGGCGTTGTTGGCGTGCAGCGTGCCGCAGCCGCCCTCGTGACCGGTGTTGAGCGCCGCCAGCAGATCGACGACTTCCGCTCCTCGCACCTCGCCCACCACGAGGCGGTCGGGCCGCATCCGGAGGGCCTGCCGAACGAGATCGCGCAGCCCGACCCCGCCCGCGCCTTCCAGGTTCGGCGGCCGGGCCTCCAGCCGTACGACGTGAGGGTGCAGAGGCTGCAACTCGGCGGAGTCCTCGACCAGCAGCAGACGCTCCGCGGGACCCGCGAGGGAGAGCATGGCGCTCAACATGGTCGTCTTGCCGGTGCCGGTTCCTCCGGTGACCAGGAACGCCAGCCGGGCCGCCATGATCGCGCGGAGCACGGCGGCTCCGCCCTCCGCGGCGAGCTCCTCCACCGTGAACGCCCGTCGTGACGGCAACCGCAGCGAAAGGCAGGTCCCCTCCGCCGCGATCGGTGGGAGGACCGCGTGCAGGCGCACGCCACCGGCGAGCCGGGCGTCCACGTAGGGGCAGGCGTCGTCGAGGCGACGCCCGGCCGCCGCGGCCAGGCGCTGGGCAAGCCTGCGGACCTCGTCGTCTCCTGGAAACGTCACGCCCGTTCTGCGCAGGCCGTCCCCGTCGTCCACCCACACCTCGCGCGGCCCGTTGACCAGGACGTCCGTGACACCCGGCTCGGCCAGCAGGGCTTCGAGCGGGCCCGCGCCGATGAGATGGGCGCGCAGCGTTCGAGCGACGGCCAGGATCTCGGCGTCGCCGAGGACGGCCCGCTCGGCGCGCAGGGCCGCAGCCACCTGTGCCTCGCTGGGGGCGGCACCGGTCTGCGACAGCCGTACGCGGACCGCCTCGACCAGATCCGCGCCGACCCCGGGAACGGTCACCGGTCCTTGGCGGGTCACGGGCCACCCGCCCCGGCGGACGGCCGGCCGGTCCTGCCGCCCTGGGAGAGCCCGCCCAGGAGGGACTCGAGCAGCTCACCGCAGAAGCGGCCCAACGGGGAGCGGCGCAGCGGCGGCGGGTCTCCCCGATCCAGCGTCTCCACGAGTCCGCGCGTCTCCGGGAGCACACCCGCGTACGGGACCGACAGAGAGGCCGCGACGACCTCCGGATCGAGCGTCCCGGCGCGCATCACCAGGCGCAGGTCACCGGTCCCCGGCCGGAGCAGCGTCACCGTCTGGGCCGCCGCGAGCGCTCCTCGCAGGTCCGCGGGAACGACGACGATCGTCGCGGCGGCCCTGGCGAGCGCCTCAGCCTCGCCTTCGCCGACGTGCCGGGGCAGGTCGACCACGACCAGGTCGCAGCCGCGCTGCGCGGCGTCGAGCACGACACGCATCGCCTCGCGGGGGATGCACACCGGCTCGCCGCGATGCGCCGACAACACCGTGAGCTCCCCGAAGGTGGGCAGCGCCTCCTGGAGGGCGGCGAAGCTCACCCTGCCTTCCCTCCCGACGACGTCGGGCCAGCGGGCGCCCAGCGCCTCCTCCTGACCGAGCAGCACGTCGATGCCGCCGCCGAGCGGGTCGGCGTCGACGAGGAGCGTGCGCAGCCCGCCACGGGACGCCGTCAGCGCCAGGGACGCCGCGAGGACGGTGGCACCGGCGCCGCCCTTCCCTCCCGCGACGCACAGGACCGTGCCGGCCCTGGTGGCGGGCTCGGCGGCGTCGCCGAACTCCTCCACGAGGAGCCGCTCGGCCTCGGGCAGTTCCAGCACGGTGTGCGCCCCGACCGCGACGCACCTGCGCCACATGTCGGGGTCGTCGGCGGTCCGGGTCACAACAACCACGTTCTGCCGGGGCGGCGGACCCGTGGCGGCCAGATCGTCGGCCAGGTCACTGCCGACCACGACCAGCGGAGCCCGAATCCAGTACGGCCGGGCGTGGGCCGCCGCGTGGGCCACGTCGAGTTCGACGCCCGCGGCGGCGGCGATGCGGAGCAGATCGTCGAGGAGTTCCTGATCGTCGGTTATGGCCAGTGGGCGTGGCATCGGTGTCTCCCTGTCGTCCCGGACGACTCGGCGTTAGGGAGGACCACCATGCGAGAGGCCGCGACCGGCGCGGGCGAGCGAACCGCGTTCTGTGGACGAAGCCCGGCCTGTGGACAAGACCGGGCGGTTCGGGTCGTCCCCTATTGGCCACAGGCAGGTTGATCGAAAAAAAAGGGCGACCCCCGCCGGGGGGGAGAGCGGGGGTCGCCTGGCGGTCCGGCTCTGGGGGGGTAGAGCCGGTCCCGTATTACAAGAAAGCTTTAAACAAGGGACCACGACATGGCAAGGGTTCCAGCGCCATCAAGCGGCCACGCACGTCGTTCCGTATGGAGAGACACACCGTATGCTGCCTGATCACGAGAGGTACGTCGAGAACCCTCTCCAATCTTAGTAAAATTTTTTCCCAGAGTCAGTGTGGCATGTCGACAGGCGCGGTCGCAACGGGTACGGGCGACGGCCACGAGGAGTCACCGCCCCTCCCTCTTCATGCCGACACACGGCACCAATGGGGACAGAAGTACAGGAATGACCCAAGTGACTCGGTAAAGCTCTTGGACGTGGGGGTTTCCATCTCGGGGAAACGGACGTAAAAAGGGATTACGGACCTGCGGGTCCGTGTACGGCATCGGGTACCCACGCGCGACCAGCCGCGGGAGGCGTGTCGAGACGGGCTTGACCCGCTCCGACAGATTCAGGTGCACGCTTGGTAACCCGGTGACACGTACCGGCGACGGCGTTCCACACCAGGGACGCCGTCTGCTTTGTCCGCACCGGCGCCGCGCCCGGCGGCCCGGCACGGCCCCGGCGGACCGCTCCCGCCCGCACCGGCGCCGCGTACGGCGGCGCGCAAGGGCGGATCAGCGGGACATGGCCTCGCAGATCGCCGTCGTCTCGCGGACGCCGTGGACGACCGCCGAAGCGCAGTGCCTCACCCAGGTCCCGACGCCCTCACTCGTGCCCTTGAGATACGCCCTGAGGCCCTCGGCGTACGCGTCGCCGAGGTCGGCGTGGCCCACCTCGACGGCGGCGAGCGACTTCGGATCGAGGCCGAGGTCGACCAGTGTGAGCCGCTCCGCGGCGCGGGCGACCAGGCCGTCGGCCACGCCGAACGGACGCAGCACCGCCAGCTCGGCGTGCACGATCGCGGCGAGCACGAGGGCGGGCGCCGCGGTGGAACCCGTGACCAGCCCGGCGAGGGCCGACATGCGGGCCGCGGTCTCCTCCGGACCTGGCGCGGGGCCGAGCCCCAGCGGATCGGCGGTCGTGGGCGCGGTCCGGGGCCTGCCGGGGTCGGTGGTCATCCCGGCCGCCGCCAGCGCGTGCAGCCGGGCGAGGACCTGCCGCGGCGCCGAGCGCCACGTCGGCGCCAGCCGTCCGAGTTCGGCCGAGGCGCGCAGCGCGCCCTGCACGACGGGATCGGTCACCTCGCCCATGCGCAGCGTCTCGAGCGGCACGTCGACGCCCTCGATCGCGGCGGAGGCGCGCGCGCCTCGGAGGGCCGACTCGGCCGACACCTCGGGGCTGCGCCGGCGCAGCACCCGGTGCCGGTAGAGCCGGTCGACGGCCTCTCGGGCCTCCTGTACGGCCTCGGGCACGCCGGGCAGCCCGGCGATCACAGCCAGGGGATCGCTCACAGCCCCCGACCATACCCGCCGGTAGAAGGTCGTTCGCCGAGGAGGTACGGCCGTTCAGCGCACAAAGGCGACACCGGTCTCGGCGAGTTCCTCACCTATCGCTAAGTTGGCAGGTTATAGGCGGTAACCGGACAAAACGCCCCCACCCCGATTACTTGTACTTGACACCGCTCGCCTGGTGAAGTGGGACACGACATACCCCAGCTTGGCCGAGGCGGCCGAACGAGAGACAACCTTTTAGACGCTGTGAAGGAGTACGGAGTGGCCACCGAGACCCCCGGTCAGGAAACCCAGGAGACGCTGTCGAACCTGCTGAGCGAGACGCGCCGGTTCGAGCCCCCGGCGGACCTGGCCTCGGCCGCGAACGTCACGGCGGACGCCTACGAGGAGGCCGCACAGGACCGGCTCGCCTTCTGGGAGCGCGCCGCGGAGCGGCTGACGTGGGCGGAGCGCTGGGACACCACGCTTGAGTGGGAGCCGCCCTTCGCCAAGTGGTTCGTCGGCGGCAAGCTGAACGTCGCCTACAACTGCGTCGACCGCCACGTGGAGGCCGGCCGGGGCGACAAGGTCGCCTACTACTGGGAGGGCGAGCCGGACGGCGACAGCCGTACGATCACCTACGCCGACCTGCAGAAGGAGGTCGCGAAGGCGGCCAACGCGCTGCAGGAGCTGGGAGTGCGCAAGGGCGACCGGGTCGCGGTCTACATGCCGATGATCCCCGAGCTGCCGATCACCCTGCTGGCCTGCGCCCGGATCGGCGCGATCCACTCGGTGGTCTTCGGCGGCTTCTCCGCCTCCGCCCTGAAGAGCCGCATCCACGACGCGGACGCGAAGGTCGTCGTCACCGCCGACGGCGGCTTCCGCCGCGGCGCGCCCAGCGCGCTGAAGCCGACGGTCGACGAGGCGGTCGCCGAGTGCCCCGGCGTCGAGCACGTCGTCGTCGTACGCAGGACCGGCCAGGACGTCGCAACCACCGAGCGGGACGTCTGGTGGCACGACCTCGTGGACCGCCAGCCCGCCGAGCACGAGCCGGTGCCGCACGACGCCGAGGACCCGCTGTACATCCTCTACACCAGCGGCACGACGGGGAAGCCGAAGGGCATCCTGCACACCACCGGCGGCTACCTCACCCAGGTCGCCTGGACCCACCACGCGGTCTTCGACCTCAAGCCCGACAGCGACATCTACTGGTGCACGGCCGACATCGGCTGGGTCACCGGGCACTCCTACATCGTGTACGGCCCGCTCGCGAACGGCGCGACCAGCGTGATCTACGAGGGCACCCCGGACACCCCGCACCGCGGCCGTTTCTGGGAGATCGTGCAGAAGTACAAGGTCACGATCCTCTACACCGCCCCCACCGCGATCCGTACGTTCATGAAGTGGGGCGACGACATCCCCGCGAAGTACGACATGTCGTCCCTGCGGGTGCTCGGCTCGGTCGGCGAGCCCATCAACCCCGAGGCGTACGTCTGGTATCGCGAGCACATCGGCGCCAACCGCTGCCCGGTGGTGGACACGTGGTGGCAAACGGAGACCGGCGGCATCATGATCAGCCCGCTTCCCGGCGTCACGGCCGCCAAGCCCGGCGCCGCCATGCAGCCGCTGCCGGGAATCTCCGCCGACGTGGTCGACGACCAGGGCAATTCGGTGCCGAACGGCGGCGGCGGCTTCCTCGTGGTCCGCGAGCCCTGGCCGGCCATGCTCCGGACCATCTGGGGCGACGACAAGCGCTACGTCGACACCTACTGGTCGCGGTTCGAGGGGATGTACTTCCCCGGCGACGGCGCCAAGCGCGACGAGGACGGCGACCTGTGGCTGCTCGGCCGGGTGGACGACGTCATGCTCGTCTCCGGGCACAACATCTCCACGACCGAGGTCGAGAGCGCGCTGGTCAGCCACCCGAAGGTGGCCGAGGCGGCCGTCGTGGGCGCCACCGACCCGCTGACCGGCCAGGCCATCGTGGCCTTCGTGATCCTGCGCGGCAGTGCGGAGGAGAGCGACGACATCGCCGCCGAACTGCGCGCCCACGTGGCCAAGACGCTCGGCCCGATCGCCAAGCCGCGGCAGATCCTGGTCGTGCCCGAGCTGCCGAAGACCCGCTCCGGCAAGATCATGCGCCGGCTGCTGCGCGACGTGGCGGAGAACCGGTCGCTCGGCGACGTCACCACGCTGACCGACAGCTCGGTCATGAACCTGATCGCGGAGAAGCTGCCCAGCGCCAAGAGCGACGACTGATCACGAGCCGCCTGGTCTCGTGAGGAAGGCGTGGACGAACGGCGTCCACGCCTTCCGCGTCTCCGCACCGGCCACGGTCCGGTGCGACGAGGAGCGTACGGATCGCCTGAGCCGTCATATTCGGACCGTCCGCGGGCAGGTCTCCGCGTGTCGCGTCCTTCGAATCGGGTTATCCACAGGCAAGGGGCTTCAGTGCAGGTGCGCGGACGGGCACGAGATGATGTTTGATAGTCGCAGATAGGAGATCGCTCATGCCCGAGGACGAATCGCTCGGTGCGCTGGTCGCCCAGGCGAGCCATCACATCTCGACCCTCGTACGGTCGGAGATCGAGCTGGCGAAGGCCGAGCTCAAGTTCGACGCGAAGCGGGTCGGCATGGCCGCCGGGCTGTTCGGCGCCGCGGCCTTCATCGGGCACCTGTGCCTGATCCTGGCCTCGTTCGCGATCGCGTACGCCCTCGTGGCCGTGGGGCTGGCCACCTGGCTCGCGTTCACGATCGTCACGGTGTTCTACCTCCTGATGGCCGGGTTGCTGGTCCTCGTCGGCTACCGCCGGCTCAAGGGGCTGACCGGCATGAAGCGCACCAGGCGGAGCCTGCGCGGCCTGGCGGGCCCGGAGGAGGCGGAGGAGGAGCTGCCGGAGAGGATCCCGGCCCCCGCCACGCCGCGGTCCGGGGCCCCGGCGCCGCCGCCGTACACGGGCCCGACCGCCGGGCAGGTGGGCGCCCACCGGGAGTCCGTGAGCGATGCCGGTTGACGAGACGCTGATCGAGCTCGACGGCCCCTGGACCCACCGGGTGGTGCACGCGGGCGGTGTGCGGTTCCACGTGGCCGAGGCCGGGGATGGACCGCTGGTCCTGCTGCTGCACGGGTTCCCCCAGTTCTGGTGGACCTGGCGACACCAGCTTCCGGCGCTGGCGAAGGCCGGTTACCGGGCCGTCGCCGTCGACCTGCGCGGTTACGGCACCAGCGACAAGCCGCCACGCGGCTATGACCTGCCCACGCTGGCCGTCGACGCGGCGGGCCTGGTGCGCGCGCTCGGCGAGACGAGCGCGATCGTGGTGGGCCATGACTGGGGCGGCCTGCTGGGCTGGACGATGAGCGTCCTCGACCCGAAGGTGGTGCGGCGGCTGGTGCCGGTGTCGGCGCCGCATCCGCTGCGCATGCGTGCCGCGCTTTTCACCGACCCGCTCGGGCAGCTCAAGGCCAGCCGCTACGCCCTGGGATACCAGCTCCCCTTCCTGCCGGAGCGGAAGCTGACCCGCAAGGGCGGCGCCGCGATCGGCAGGCTGGTCGAGAGGTGGGCCGGGCCGCAGTGGCCCGGCGACGGCGTGACGCGGGTGTATCGGGAGGCGATGCGGCTCCCGACCGTGGCGCACTGCGCGCTGGAGTACTACCGCTGGTTCGCCCGGTCCCAGCTCCGCCCTGACGGCTTCCGCTACGCCCGCCAGATGCGCGCGGAGATCGAGGCGCCGACGCTGCAACTGCACGGCGCGCTCGACCCGTGCATCCTGCCGCGGACCGCCCAGGGCTCCAGCAGGTTCGTGGCCGCGCCGTACCGGTGGCGGCTGATCGAGGGCGCCGGGCATTTCCCGCACGAGGAGCGCCCCGAGCAGTTCAACGCCGAGCTCATCGCCTGGCTCTCCGACCCCGAACCCGACCGCTGAACCCGGTCAGCTGAACCCGGCTACTCAACCCGGCTACTCAACCCGGCCACTCAACCCAGCCACTCAACCCGGTCGCTGAACCCGGCCGCTCAACCCGGTCGCTGAACCCGGCCGCCCGGCCGGCCGACCTGACCGCCGAATCCGCTCCCGAGCCCGCGGCTGAACCCGGCCGCCGACGTGCCGTCCGGCGCCGGGTGTGACCCGCCGCCGCCGGTCTCACACACCCTGATCGCCCCAGCGCGGCCGCCCCGGCTGCCGGATCGGTACCCGTGATCTTGTAGAAGATAGTAGAAATGTGCCCTGAAGTGGCTCAACTTCCTGGTTGATCTCCGGGTGATCCGGGAGTCGCCGGGGTGCTTCGGCCGCTCAGAACCGCCCACGCGCCCTGCGGAGAGACCATGCGTGACCGTGACGAAGCGGGTCGCCCCCGTAATGCACGCCCTCGCGACGAGTACGGCAGGCCGCTCCCCAGAGGCACAGAGGGAGTGCCCCGGGTGCCGGACGACTACGCTCCCGCCGCCGAGGAGGCGCTGGAGGAGGCCAGGAAGCTGCTCGCGGCGGGCCGGCCGTTCCACGCTCACGAGGTGCTTGAGGCCCGCTGGAAGACCAGCCCGGCCGAGGAACGCGAGTTGTGGCAGGGACTCGCCCAGATATGCGTGGGCCTGACGCACATCCAGCGCGGCAACCTCTCCGGCGCCGCCGCCCTGCTGACCCGCGGGTCCGCCAGGCTCGGCGCGTACGGCTCCACCCGGCCCTACAGGCTGGACCTGCGGGCCCTGGCCATCGAGGCCGACGCGGTCACGACCGCCATCGACGAGGGGAACGCCGACGCCGGCTCCGCCATCGCCGCCATCCTCGCCCGCCTGGCCCCCGCGAAGTAGCGAGGCCGCCCGTCAGCGGCAGCGGTGACGCCGGGGTGCGGCAGCGGGGTGCGGTGGGCAGGGCTGCTGACCATATGGCTGCTGCGGCGGGCAGGGCTGCCGGCCGACAAGGCTGCTGCGGACTGTGGAACCGGGCACCGGCTGCGTGGTGCGCGGGAGAGTCACCTAGAGCAGCTTGTCGCGCGCGTAGGCGGCGGCCGCCGTACGGTTGCGGACGCCGATCTTGGCGAAGGCGTTGTTGATGTGCGTCTTCACGGTCGTCTCCGCGATGAAGAGGGCCGAGCCGATCTCCGCGTTGCTCAGCCCCCCGGCGACGAGCCGCAGCACCTCGACCTCCCGCACGGTCAGCCCGTCGGGACAGGCCGCGACCGGCGGCGGCGCGGCGCGGGACAGCGCGTCGACCAGCCGCCGGGACACCGCGGCCGAGAACGTCGACTGCCCGGCGGCGGCGGAGCGGAGGGCGGCGGCGATCTCGGCGCGACCGGCGTCCTTGGTGAGGTAGCCGCGGGCCCCGGCCAGCAGGGCGGAGTCCACGGACCGGTCGTCGTCGTAGGTCGTCAGCACCACGACGGCCACCTCCGGGTACGCACGGCTGATCCGCCGCGTGGCCTCGACGCCGTCCATCACGGGCATGCGCAGGTCCATGAGCACGACGTCGGGACGCAGCTCGGCCACCAGGCTCAGGGCCTCTTCTCCGTTCCCGGCGTCGCCCACCACCTCCACGTGGTCGACCAGGTCCAGCAGCGCCACCAGGCCCTCACGCATGAGCTGCTGGTCGTCGACGACCAGGACCCTCATTCCGGCACCTCCGCCCGCACCTCCCACAGGCCGCCCGCCGGTCCGGCGCTCAACGTCCCGCCGGCGAGCGCCAGCCGCTCACGCATGCCCTGCAGGCCGTGCCCGGATGACACCGCGCGTGCGGCCTCACACGGGTTGCGCACCACCAGCCGGACGGCGCCCTCACCGTAGCCGAGCTCGACCGTCACCGGCTCGCCCGGAGCATGCCTGGCGGCGTTGGTCAGTGCCTCGCGCGCCGTACGCAGCAGGCAGACCTCCGCCGCCGGAGTGATCGGCCGCCGTGTGCCCGCCGTGCACAGTTCGGCGGGTACGTCGTGGTCCCTGCGGTGCTCGGCGACCAGCAGGCTCAGCGCGTCGGGCAGCGGCGGCACGTCCTCCCGCAGGGCCGCCACCGCCGAACGCGCCTCGGTCAGCCCCTCCCTGGCCAGAGCCCGCGACCTGCGGATGCGTGCCACCGCCCCCTCCACGTCGCCTCGCTCGGTGAGCAATGCCTCGGCGACCTCCAGTTGCACCCCCAGGGCGCCGAGGGAGTGCGCGAGCACGTCGTGGAGCTCCCTGGCGATGCGGGCCCGCTCGTCGAGCGCCATGGCCCTGGCCCGGTCCTGCTGGGCCCGGCGGTACTGGCGCCGGTGCAAGGCGAAGAGCACGGTGCACAGCACGACCGCGGCGCGGACCACGATCGCCGATCGCGGCTGTTCCCACCACAGCATGCTGCCGGCCATGAGCGCCAGGTCGGTCACGGTGACCGCGACGATCGCCCCCATGCTCGGCGTCACGTGCGCCGCGAACAGCAGCAGCATCGCGAACACGAATACCGTGGGCGCCGCCTCGGCCGATCCCGACACCGACGCGGCGATCGCAGAACCGGCCGCGAGCAGGGCCACGGCGACTCGGGAGAAGTATCGGTCGAGCAGGACGAAGGCCAGCCAGCACGCCATCGACGCGCAGAGCGCGGACCAGAACAGCGCGGGGGCGCGGTCGGGCGACGCGGTCGCGAGCGACCAGGCGAGGACCAGGCTCATCAGCAGCCTGACCATGTGGCCGGTCTCGGGGTCGTCGGCCGCCAGCAGCCGCACGACCCGCCCCCACACCTCCCGCATCGCCTAGCGCGAATCCGTCAACGTGAGAATCATGTTCAACACGATAAGCCGGAAGGCCACGAAGCCGGCGATCACCAGCAGGGCCACGATCACGATCGCGAGCAGGACCTTGCCGTTCATCTTCCCCCCGTTGGCGTCCATGAGCCGGTGCAGCAGGTCGAGCCAGATGCGGCCCGACCCTCCAGTGCGTTTGTCCATGCCGAGGACGGTAGGGACGGGGTGGGGTGGAGCGGCACCTCCGAAGGTTGGAGAACGGGGTGGAGCGTCAGGAACCGGACACTCCCTAGTCGCAGTCCTGGGTGCCCACGCGGACGACGGCGCCGCTGCCGTCGTTGGCGTCGGGCATGACCTCCTCCGCGGTGAGGGCGTAGCCCGTCTCGGGCTGGTCCGTCGCGGCGGCGAAGATCACTCCGAACACCCGGCCGTCCGGGCTCAGCAGCGGCCCGCCCGAGTTGCCCGGCTGGACCTTGCCCCGGATGGCGTAGACCTCGCGCTCCACCCTGCGCTGGTTGTAGATGTCGTACGACTCGGCGCGCTGCTTGATCCTGACGCGCGCGGCGAGCGGCGTGAAGGGGTGCCCCTTCGGGTAACCGGCGATGATCGCGCTGTCGCCCTTGTCGGCGTTCATGTCGAAGCGCAGCGCGTTGATCGGGAGGTTCGGGACGAACAGGATCGCGATGTCGCGCTCGGGGTTGTACAGGACGACCCGGGCGTCGTACTGGTTGCCCTCGTAGTCGGTGACCCGCAGCCCCTCGGTGACCCCGGCGACGACGTGGGCGTTGGTCATGATCCGCTGCCGCGCGTAGACGAACCCGGTCCCCTCGATGCGCTTGCGGCAGCTCGGGGCCGTGCCCTGCACCTTGACGATCGCCCTGCGGGCCCGGACGAGGGCGGGGCTGCCGTTGATCAGGCTCTGGTCGGGCGGGGGCACGTTCTGGCCGCCGATGGAGGTGATGACCTGCGGCCACTCCGACGTGTTGACGAAGTCCCTGAACGGCTTCTGCATGGCCCGCACGCCGTCCGGCATGGCCTCGTCGACCGTCTGCCACACGACGGATCCGTTGATCTGGTCCTTGACCAGCGGCTGGCCGATGCTCATCGAGACCATCAGGGAGCCGATCAGCCAGGCGATGGCCAGAACCGACAGACCGCTGGCGACCGAGCCGCCGAAGGCGTCGACGGCCTTGGCCGGCTCCCATGTGACATGGCTGCGGGCCACCGCGCCGATGGTCGAGGACGCGAACTGCCCGATCGTCGCCGCCAGGAAGACGATGACGATGGCTAACAGGGCCCTCTCGATGTCGCCGCTGACGATCGCTCCGGCCAGGGGTGGCGCGATGAACAGCCCCAGGATGGCGCCGCCGATGAATCCGATGAAGCTGAAGGCCCCGATGATGAAGCCCTGCCGGTAACCGGATACCGCGAAGGCCACCACCAGGCCGATCAGGATGAGATCCAGAAGATCGCCGCGCACAGTTTCCACGGTATAGCCACGCCACTCGTCGTGTGCGGGCGTCTGCCGGGTCTCGTCGCCATACGCGGCGTACGAGCACCCCGGCGGCTCAGCCCCGCGCGGCCAGATCGAGGACCTCGGGGGGAAGATCCTCGACCCGTGAGCGGTCCCAGGGACGCTCGAAGCCGGCCGCGGTCAGCACCCCGTCGAGCACGCCGGCGGTGAACCCCCACACGAGCAGCCCGCGTACGCGGAACGCCACGGAGGGGACGATGCCGCGCGGATGGCGCAGCCGGAGCCGGTTGGCCGGGTCCACCAGCTCCGCGACCGGGACCCGCTCGACGGTCTCGACCTCGTCGGGAGACGCGGCGTGCACGGCGCAGGGCGTGTGCCACCAGGCGAGCACGGGCGTCACCCGGTTGTCGCTGCGCCAGACGTAGAGCTCGGGCATGGTCCCGACGACCTCGACGCCCGAGGGGTCGAGCCCGGTCTCCTCCTGGGCCTCGCGCAGGGCCGCGCCTATCGGGCCGTCGTCGCCGGGATCAACGCCGCCACCGGGGAACGCGGGCTGGCCGGCGTGCACCCGGCCCTTCGAACTGCGCTGGATGAGCAGGATGTCGGGCCCCTCGGGCCCCTCGCCGAACAGCAACAACACCGCCGCCGAGCGGCCGGCGCCGTTCGCGGGCGGCCGCAACGCGGTGGGAACAGGGCTGTGCGCGGCCTTCGCGGCCAGCTCCGTCAACCAAGGGGGAGCCACGACCACCTCCACATCGTCACACCGGGCATGCTGGGGCCCAAGCGTGCCGTACAACCACGGGAGGACGCCCGAGCTTCCCGATCACTGCATACTCACGAGAACGGGCCCGGCCGCACCAGCTTGCGCGCCTCGTCCGCGTCCGTGGGGCCGGTGCCGTACGACGGGCAGAGCGCGGCGAGCGGGCACACGCCGCAGGCGGGCTTCCTGGCGTGGCAGATGCGCCGGCCGTGCCAGATCAGCCGATGCGACAGCATCGTCCACTCGGACTTGGGGATCAGCTCGCCGACCTCGTGCTCGATCTTCACGGGATCGGTCTCGGTCGTCCAGCCGAAGCGCCTCGTCAGCCGCTGGAAGTGCGTGTCGACGGTGATGCCGGGAACCTCGAAGGCGTTGCCGAGCACGACGTTCGCGGTCTTGCGGCCCACGCCCGGGAGCTTGACCAGGTCGGCCAGCTTGCCCGGGACCTCCCCTTTGTGGTGTTCGCACAGGGCCTGAGCCATCCCGATGATGCTGTTGGCCTTCGCCCGGAAGAACCCGGTCGACTTGATGATCTCCTCGAGTTCGGCGCGGTCGGCTCCGGCGTAGTCGGCCGCCGTGCGGTACTTCGCGAAGAGCACCGGAGTGACCATGTTGACCCTCTTGTCGGTGCACTGCGCCGACAGGATCGTGGCGACCAGCAACTCCAGGGGGTTGCCGAAGTCGAGTTCGCAATGGGCGTCGGGGTAGGTCTCGGCCAGGATCCGGTTGATTCGCCGCGCCCGCCGCACGAGTCCCAGGCGGGTCTCGGCCTGACGCTGACGCCGTCGGGGAGCGGCCGTGTTCGTCGCCATGCCGCAAGCGTAGGGCCTCGCGTCCTCGGCCCGCTCCCAGGTCATGGCTTGCCACACATGCCACATATCCAGCCTGTATTTGCCAATTTGTCCCTACGCTGCGCAATACACTGTGCCCGTAGGGGGACGACCGGCTGCCCGAGCCGGTCGAGCGCGCGATGGGCGTAAGGATAGGTTTCCGCCAAGATTGTGTTGTTTCGCCAGGCACCACGCACACGAGTGCGAGCCGGGAGCTACGCCCATGCGACGTAACGGGACACCCCGTAATGCGTCGCGGATGGCGTGGGTCACAATGGCTAGCACGGAGCCGGCGACCGAGCGCGCCCGCAGCAAGGAGGCACCGTGAGCACCGAGGAAGTACTGAGCAAGGCGCCGCTGTTCTCCGCGCTCGACCGCGAGAGCGCCGCGGCTCTGCGTACGAGCATCACCGAGGTGGAGCTGCCCAAGGGCCGCACCCTCTTCAGTGAGAACGAGACGGGCGACCGGCTCTACGTGGTGCTCGAAGGCAAGATCAAGCTGGCGCGCACCGCTCCCGACGGCCGGGAGAACCTGCTGAGCGTGCTCGGCCCCGGCGAGATGTTCGGCGAGCTGTCGTTGTTCGACCCTCGCCCGCGTACGGCCTCGGCCATCGCGCTGACCGACGTACGGCTCGCCGGCTTGGGGCACGACGACCTGCGTCCGTGGCTGACCGGCCGGCCCGAAGTGGCGCTGCACCTGCTGCGCGCCCTGGCCCAGCGGCTGCGCCGCACCAACGACGTGCTCGCGGACCTCGTCTTCACCGACGTGCCCGGCCGCGTCGCCAAGCAGCTCCTCGACCTGGCCGACCGCTTCGGGCAGAAGACCGACGACGGCATCCGGGTGCACCACGACCTCACCCAGGAGGAGCTCGCCCAGCTCGTGGGCGCCTCGCGGGAGACGGTCAACAAGGCCCTGGCCGACTTCGCCCAGCGCGGCTGGCTGCGCATCGAGGCCAAGGCCGTGGTGATCATGGACAGGGAGCGGCTCTTCAACCGCTCCCGCTGAAGCGACGCTAGAGCGTCTTGAGGTAGTTGAGCTGGGCCGCCACCGACATCTCGGCGGCCGGCCACAGTGACCGGTCCACGTCGGCGTACACCATCTCGACGATCTCGCGCGCGTCCCTGGCGCCACTGCGGATCGCCTCGCGGATCTGGTCCAGCCGCTCGCGCCGGTGGGCGATGTACGCGTCGAGCACCCCGGAGGGATCGGGCAGGACGGGCCCGTGACCGGGCAGCAGCACCATGGCCTCCAGCATCTCGGCGCCCTGCCTGAGCCTGTCCAGGCTGCGCAGGTAGTCACCGAGGTCCCCGTCGGGGGCGATGACGGTCGTCCCCCGGCCGAGGATCGTGTCACCGGTCAGGATCGCCCTGTCGCCGGGCAGCCAGAAGCACAGCGAGTCGAACGAGTGCCCCGGCGTGCCGACGACCCGCACCTCCACGTCTCCCGCCGTCACCACGTCGCCGTCG
This sequence comes from Microbispora sp. H10830, assembly GCF_014161375.1. Classification (NCBI taxonomy): domain Bacteria; kingdom Bacillati; phylum Actinomycetota; class Actinomycetes; order Streptosporangiales; family Streptosporangiaceae; genus Microbispora; species Microbispora sp. H10830. The sequence goes on along the minus strand of NZ_JABBWX010000002.1, from coordinate 507,451 downwards.
GCCAGGCCCTCCTCGCCCAGGCGGAGGCGTGGGTCGAGCGCCCGCACCGGCGCGCCGAGCATCCGCGCGAGCGTCGTCGCGCCCTCGCTGTGGTCCGGGTGGCCGTGCGTGAGCAGCACGGCGGTCACCCGGCGGCCGTCCACCCGCTCGGCGACCCGCCGCAGGTGCGCCTCGTCGTCCGGGCCCGGATCCACCACCAGTACGGCGTCCGCCCCGCCGACGATCCAGGTGTTGGTGCCGTCGAGGGTCATCGGCGACGGGTTGGGCGCCAGCACGTTCACGGCGCTCGCCGTGCCCGCGCCGTCAAGGCCGCCGGAGCCGTCAAGGCCGTCGGCGCCGTCCGGTCCGGGGATGCGCAGGCCGCTCACTCGGCCGCCTTTCCTGTCTCGGGGATCATCAGCACCATCTGCCCGTCCACCTCGGCGGGCTCCGGCAGGACGGTCGTGATCGACCGGGGGCAGGCGAGCACGTCGCCGGCCGACTCGAACGCCGCCATCTCGGCCAGCGTCCGGAAGGTGGGCGGCAGCATGTGCGCCGTTCCCGCCCTCGCGGCGGCCAGCGCGTCGCGCGGCCGCATCCAGGCCACCCCGGACGCCTCCCCGCCCACGTCCCGCGTACGCTGCCCGGGGGGCAGAGCCGCCACGAAGAAGCGGGTGTCGAAGCGCCGGGGCTCCACCACCGGGGTGATCCAGTGCGCCCACGCCTTGAGCAGGTCGGACCTGAGCACGAGACCGCGCCGGTCGAGGAACTCGGCGAACGACAGCGTGCGCGCGATCAGCGCGAGGCGGTCGGCCTCCCAGTCCGGGCCCGTCGTGTCCGTCACCACCGTGTCCGCGCCCGGCCCGGCCAGGAGCACGCCCGACTCCTCGAACGTCTCGCGTACGGCGGCGCAGACGAGGCCCCGGGCCGTGCTCTCGTCGGCCCGGAAGACCTCGCCCCACGCGGCGGGCGGCGGGCCCGCCCAGGCCACGGTGTGGTCGGCGTCCCGCGGGTCGACCGATCCGCCGGGGAACACGTAGGCGCCGGCGGCGAAGGCCATCGTGGCCTTGCGCCTGAGGAGGTACACCTCCAGGGGGTCGTCACGCAGCAGCACCACCGTGGCCGCGTCCCTGGCGGGGACGGGAGCCAGGCGGCCGGCGAGGATCTCCCGCGCCCGCTCGCCGACCTCGCCGGGCAGCGGAAACCCCATGAGGCCCTCCAGAACAAGGATCGGGTCAACCCGCCCCCATGCTCCCCCACGCGTTCGCGGAACCGCAAACCCCGGTTCCGGCCGGCCGGACGGTCAGCGGACCTCCGCGATGACCTCCACCTCGACCGGGGCGTCGAGCGGGAGGACCGCCACGCCGACCGCGCTCCTCGCGTGCTTGCCCGCCTCGCCGAACACCTCGCCGAGCAGCTCGCTGGCGCCGTTGACGACCTGCGGCTGCCCCGTGAAGCCGGGAGCGCTCGCGACGAACCCGACCACCTTCACGATCCGCACGACCTGCGACAGGTCGCCCACCAGCGCCTTGATGGCCGCCAGGGCGTTGACCGCGCAGATGCGCGCCTGTTCCTTGGCCTCCTCGGCCGACACCTCCGCGCCGACCTTGCCGGTGACGGCCAGCTCGCCCTTCACGAGCGGAAGCTGGCCGGAGGTGTAGACGTGGTCGCCCGTCCGTACGGCGGGCACGTACGCGGCCAGCGGGGGCACGACCTCGGGCAGCGCGAGCCCGAGCTCGGCGAGCCGCTCCTCCGGGGTGGCCATCACTTCGGCCGCTTCATGTAGGCGACCAGCTGCTCGGGGTTGGGCCCCGGGATGACCGAGACGAGCTCCCACCCGTCTTCGCCCCAGTTGTCCAGAATCTGCTTCGTAGCGTGCGTGAGCAACGGCACGGTGACGTATTCCCACTTGGTCATGGGCAAAGGCTATCGAGGCACGGCAGGCCGGGGATGCTCAGGAACGCGGTTCCGGCCGAGGGGCGCGGTCGGACACGTCGAACGGCGTGCCGGGCAGGTCGGCCGGGGCGTCGATGGCGGGCAGCTCCTCCAGCTCCTCCTCCACCGGAACGGGCTCCCCCACCTCGGCCTTCTGCCCGGCGGCGGGCGTCTCGGCCGCGGGGGCCATCTTGTCGAAGAAACGCAGCAGCTCGACCGGCAGCGGCATGACCAGCGTGCTGTTCTTCTCCGCCGCGACCTCCACCACGGTCTGCAGCATGCGCAGTTGCAGGGCCGCCGGGTCGGAGGACATCTGCCGCGCGGCGGCGGCCAGCCGCTTGGACGCCTGGAACTCGCCGTCGGCCGTGATGATCCGCGCGCGCCGCTCCCGCTCGGCCTCCGCCTGCCGGGACATCGACCTCTTCATGCCCTCGGGCAGCGCCACGTCCTTGATCTCGACCCGCTCGATCCGGATGCCCCACGGCCCCTCGGTCGGCTCGTCAATGACGGCTTTGAGCTGGGCGTTCAGCGCGTCCCTGTCCGACAGCAACTGGTCCAGCTCCGACTGGCCGATCACCGACCGCAGCGACGTCTGCGCCACCTGGGAGACCGCGAAGAGGTAGTTCTGGACGTTCACGACGGCCTTGATCGGATCGATCACCCGGAAGTAGACCACCGCGTCGACGCGGACGGACACGTTGTCCCTCGTGATGCCCTCCTGCGCGGGCACTCCCATCGTGACGATCTGCATGTTCACTTTTTGCATGCGGTCGACGATCGGGACGATCAGGTGCAATCCGGGGCCCCGCACCTCCTGCTGGATGCGGCCGAGCCGGAACACGATCCCGGTCTCGTACTGCTGGACGATCCGCACGCCCCGGGCCACCGCGACGAGCAGGGCAAAGCCCAGGACCACGACCAGCGTCAATAGCACCGACTCCACGGCCGGCACCTCCTTCGTCGACCCGATGGGGGGCAAGCGCCCATTGGCGAACCCTTACCCAATCGACGCGCAAGCCGTACCTCGGGTTCCGGCTCTGGACGACCCCCGCGAATCGGCAGGTGACCCTTGGGTAGCCTTCCTCACGTGGGCGAGTGGAGCAGGCACGCCGACGGGAACCACCGCGCGACGACCCGCGCACGCGATCTCGCCGGCCGTCCGGAGGAGGCACGGTGAGTCAGCCGACCAGCAGTCGCGGCGGGAGCAACGGGGAGGCCCGTGACACCGACTGGGACGGCGTGCGCCTGCACATAGTGAGCGGCAAGGGCGGCACCGGGAAGACGACGGTCGCCGCCGCGCTCGCGCTGGCCCTGGCGGCGGGCGGGCGCAAGGTGCTGCTCGTCGAGGTCGAGGGACGGCAGGGCATCGCCCAGGCGTTCGACCTGCCGCCGCTGCCGTACGAGGAGCGCAAGATCGCCGTGGCGCCCGGCGGCGGGGACGTGTACGCGCTGGCCGTCGACCCCGAAGAGGCGATGCTCGAATATCTCGAGATGTTCTACGGCATCAAGCGCGTGGGCAAGGCGCTGACCCGCATGGGCGTGGTCGACTTCGCCACGACCATCGCCCCCGGCCTGCGGGACGTCCTGGTCACAGGGAAGACCAGCGAGGCCGTACGCCGCCGCGACAAGCTGGGCCGGAGGGTGTACGACGCGATCGTCATGGACGCGCCCCCGACCGGCAGGATCGCCCGCTTCCTGAACGTGACGCAGGAGGTCGCCGGGCTGGCCCGGGTCGGGCCCATCAAGAACCACGCCGACCTGGTGCGGGGCGTGCTCGCCTCCCCGGAGACGGCGGTCCATTTCGTGACGCTGCTTGAGGAGATGCCCGTCCAGGAGACGCTGGACGGCATCGAGGAGCTGCGCACGACCGGGCTGCCGGTGGGCGGCGTGTTCGTCAACATGGTGCGCCCCGCCGGGCTGCCCGAGGGCGTGCTCGAAGCGGCCGGCCGGGGGCGGTTCGACTCCGCCGAGCTCGCGCTCGGCCTCAAGGCGGCCGGGCTGACGGACGCCACGGCCAACGCGTCCGCGGTCGCAGAGGCGCTCGCCCGTGAGGTGACCGAGCACGCCCTGCGAACCGAGCTGGAAAAGCGCGAGCGCGTCGCGCTGGAGGAGGCCGACGTGCCGCGGTACGACCTGCCGCTGCTGCCCGAAGGCGCCGACCTGGCCGGGCTCTACGAGCTGGCCGACGCGCTGCGGGCACAGTGTGTCGCGTGAACTGTGCGCGGCGTGACCTTCTGATCGAGTGAAAGGCTGAATGGTGACGAGGACGGCGCCCGCGCTGGACATGGACGCGATCTTGGATGATCCGGACACCCGGATCATCGTGTGCTGCGGCTCGGGCGGTGTCGGCAAGACCACGACGGCCGCGGCTCTCGGGCTGCGCGCCGCCGAGCGGGGCCGCTCGGTGGTCGTCCTGACTGTGGACCCCGCCAGGCGGCTGGCCCAGGCCATGGGCCTGACCGAGCTCGACAACACCCCCAGGCGCGTACACGGTGTGGACGGCGCCGGAGAAGCCGGCGGCGAGCTGCACGCGATGATGCTCGACATGAAGCGGACCTTCGACGAGATCATCGAGGCCCACGCCGACCCCGAGCGCGCCCGGCAGATCCTGACGAACCCCTTCTACCAATCGTTGTCGTCCAGCTTCTCCGGCACGCAGGAATACATGGCCATGGAGAAGCTGGGCCAGTTGCGCCGCTCGAACGAGTGGGACCTGATCGTGGTGGACACCCCGCCGTCACGGTCGGCGCTCGACTTCCTCGACGCCCCCGAGCGCCTCGGCCGCTTCCTCGACGGAAGGCTGATCCGCATCCTCACGGCCCCGGCCAAGGCCGGCGGGCGCAGCGCGTTCAAGCTGCTCAACGCCGGCTTCGGGATGGTCGCGGGCATCCTGACCAAGGTGATCGGGGCCCAGGTGCTCCGGGACATCCAGCTGTTCGTCACCGCGCTCGACGCGGTTTTCGGCGGTTTCCGCCAGCGCGCCGAGCAGACGTACCGGCTGCTGCAGGCCCCCGGCACGGCGTTCGTCGTCGTCGCCGCGCCGGAGCGCGACGCGATGCGCGAGGCGTCCTACTTCGTGGAGCGGCTGGCCGACGAGCGCATGCCGCTGGCCGGGCTCGTCGTCAACCGCGTGCACCGGCCGCTGGCGCCGTCGTTGTCGGCGGCGCGCAGCTCCGCCGCCGCCGAGGACCTGGACGCCAGGGGTGAGCACGAGCTCACCGCGGCCGTGCTGCGGTTGCACGCCGGAAGGATGCAGCTCGCCTCCCGGGAGCAGCGCCAGCAGGAGCACTTCACCTCGGCCCATCCGACGGTGCCCATCGCGCAGGTGCCCGCGATGCCCGAGGACGTGCACGATCTGGCGGGACTGCGCCAGATCGGGCAACTCCTCGCGTCCTGAAGACGTGACGTCCGGCGTCCCGCTTCGCCGCGGGACGCCGCGCCGGGCTCAGCCGGCGATCAGCTCGTTGGTCCGCTCGTACTCTTCCTTGGCGGACTCCAGCAGGTCGCGCCAGGACTCCACATCCGGCCTGCGCCTGAGCAGCGCGCGCCGTTCCCTCTCCGTCATCCCGCCCCACACCCCGAACTCGATGCGGTTGTCGAGCGCATCGGCGAGGCATTCGGTACGGACGGGGCATCCACGGCAGATGAGCTTGGCCCGGTTCTGGGCGGCGCCTTGCACGAAGAGTGCGTCAGGATCCGCACCTCGGCAGGCGGCACGGGAGGTCCAATCCGTGATCCACATGTTCGACCCCACTCCCCTTAGGTGGTCAGTCGTCGTTTCGGCCGACGGGCGCGGGCGTCGGGCCTCCTGGTTGCAGTAGCCGCAGAGGAGAAAGTACGCAACGAAACGATCGAACCGACATACCCCGGGGGGACCAAATTCGTGCATGGTCATGTCAGGCCATGTGGCCGGGAATGACTAGTCCCCCCCGCCGGGGGGTAATGCGGACCTGTGAGGTCGATGCCGGGAGAGTCACCAAACGGACGTACCCTTGGATCCGTGCAAGCACACGGCAAAACTCTGGCATCCCGGACAGGTGCGGGCCTGCGCCTCATCGGCGCCGCGGGCGTCGCGGGAGTGCTTGCGGCGGCCATTGCACTACCCGCCGTGGGCGGGGCCGGCGTGACGGTCAAGTCGAGCATCGACACCCTGAGCCTCAAGCCGGCGAAGCTCGACGAACCGCCGCTGCCCGAGAAGACGGTCCTGCTCGACGCGGACGGCAAGCAGATCGCCCAGTTCTACTTCGAGAACCGGGAATCGGTCCCGATGGACCGCATCGCGCCGATCATGCGCAAGGCGATCGTGGCGATCGAGGACTTCCGCTTCTACGAGCACGGCCCGCTCGACGTCGAGGGCACCACCCGCGCCCTGGTCAGGAACATCACCACGGGCGGGGTGACGCAGGGCGGCTCGTCCATCACCCAGCAGTACGTGAAGCAGGTCCTGTACAACAAGGCGGAGACCGACGAGGAGAAGGCCGCCGCCGTCGCGCCGACCGTGGGGCGCAAGCTCAACGAGATCCGCTACGCGATGGGGATCGAGCAGAAGTACAGCAAGGACGAGATCCTCAACCGTTATCTCAACATCGCCTACTTCGGCGCCAGCGCGTACGGCATCGAGGCGGCGTCCAAGCGCTTTTTCGGCAAGCACGCCTCCGAGCTGAGCCTGAGCGAGGCCGCCACCCTGGCGGGAGCCGTCCAGGACCCGAACGCCACCGACCCCAACCGGGGCAAGGAGTTCCGTGACCGGCTGCTAACCCGGCGCAACGTCGTGCTCGACCGCATGGCCGAGCTGAAGATCATCACCGAGGCCGATCGCGACGCGGCCAAGAAGAAGAAGCTGGGGTGGAAGGACAAGGAGATCCCCGGCGGCTGCGAGGAGAGCGACTACCCGTACTTCTGCCTGTACGTGCGCAACGAGATCCTCAACGACACGCAGTTCGGCAAGACGCAGAAGGCCCGGCAGGACTTCCTGGCCCGCGGCGGCCTGACGATCAGGACCACGCTGAGCCGGAAGATGCAGAAGTCCGCGGAGAAGGCCATCAAGAAGTACGTCTTCCCGAGCGACAAGCCGGTCGCCTCCGAAGCACTCGTCGAGCCGGGCACGGGAGCCATCAAGGCGATGGCCTCCAGCCGGAAGTTCGGCACCAGCAAGAAGAAGAACGAGATGTCGATCAACGTCGTCGCGGACGGCCTGCACGGCGGCGGCACGGGCTTCCAGGCCGGATCGACCTTCAAGATGTTCACGCTGGTGACGGCGCTGAAGGAAGGCTACAAGTTCAACGACGGCTTCAACGTCGGCAGCACCTACACGGCGCCCAGCTACTCCGCGTTCAAGGACTGCAAGGGCAACTCCGTGGGCGACATCAAGACCCCGCTGCACAACGCGGAGGGCCACGGCGGGTTCCTGACCCTGCAGACCGGCACCTGGGGCTCGGTGAACACCTTCTTCCTCACCCTTGAGCAGAAGGTCGGCCTCTGCGACGTCGTGAAGACCGCCAAGGACTTCGGCATCAAGCGCGCCGACGGCGGCAAACTCCAGGAGTTCGAGCCGTTCACGCTCGGTTTCAACGAGATGGACCCGGTCACCGTCGCCACGGCGTACGCGACGCTGGGCGCCCGCGGCAAGTACTGCGCGCCGATGGCCATCACCGAGATCACCGACCGCTTCAACAAGGTGACCTCGTTCAAGCCCAAGTGCAAGCAGGCAGTCGAGGCCGAGGTCGCCGACGCGGCCACGAGCATCCTGTCGGGCGTGTTCACCAAGGGCACCATGTCCGGTGTCGGCGGCATCGGCAGGGACGCGGCCGGCAAGACCGGTACGGGCGACGTCTCCCGGACCGTCTGGTTCGCCGGTTTCACCCCCGACCTGGCGGGTGCGGTCAGCCTCGGCGACCCGCGCGGCCCGGTCCGCTACCCGCTGAGCAACCGCGTCATCGGCGGCCGGTCGTACGGCTCGGTCTTCGGCGCCAGCATCCCGGGCCCGATCTGGAAGGCGACCTTCCTGTCGGCGCTCAAGGGCGTCGACGCCTCGTCGTTCGTCAAGCCGGACATGTCGAGGTTCGGCGGCTGCGCCCACCAGTGCGCTCCCCCGCCGAAGCCGAAGTCCGACCGCGGCGGCGGCGACGGTCCGGGTGGCGACGGTCGCGGCAACGGCCATGGCGGCGGTCCCGGCAACGGCCGTGGCGGTGGCAACGGCGGTGGCCCCGGTGGCGGCGACTCGCCCTTCGACCCGTTCGGGTGATCCTTCTCCCGATGGGCCGCTCCTCTCGCCGAGGAGCGGCCCATCGGCGTTTCCGGCCTCGGCCGGACACTCGCCCGTTCCCAGGCCGGCCGCCCGCGGCCGTGAGGCGGAGTTTCCGGCCTCGGCCGGGCGCTCGCGGCCGTCAGGCGGACAGGCGGGCGCGTACGGCCTGAGCGACCCGGCCGCCCTCGGCGCGGCCCGCGACCTTCGGGTTCAGGATCTTCATGACCTGGCCCATGGCCTTGGGGCCCTGCGCGCCGCTCTCGGAGATCGCCTCGTCGACGAGCGCGTTCAGCTCGTCGTCGCTCAGCTGGGCGGGGAGGTACTCCTCCAGGACCGCCTGCTCGTCCAGCTCCGCCTGGGCCTGCTCGGCCCGCCCGGCGCCCGCGAACGCCTCGGAAGCCTCCCGGCGTTTCTTGGCCTCGCGGGTCAGCACCTTGATCACCTCGTCGTCGGAGAGCTCGCGGGCCTCCTTGCCGGCGACCTCCTCGACGTTGACGGCGGCCAGAGCCATCCGGATGGTCCGGAGCCGTACCTCGTCACGAGCCTTCATCGAGGCCGCGAGGTCGGCCTTCAGCTTGTCCTTCAACGCACTCATGCGTCCATCTTGCCGTGCCCGGGCTCCCGTCTTCGCCAGGTTATGCGGGAGGCGGGCCGTACGTCGGGCATCATGGCTGTGTGAGGAAAGCAGCCGCGATTCCCCTGTCCATCCTCGGCCTCGGCGTGGCCGGTGTCGGCTACGCCTCGGTGATCGAGCGAAACTGGTTCCGGCTGCGCCGGTTCGACGTCCCCGTCCTGGCTCCTGGCCAGCGGCCGGTCCGGATCCTGCAGATCTCCGACCTGCACCTCACGCCCCGGCGCCACCGGCTGATCAACTGGGTGCGTTCGCTGGCCTCCCTCGACCCCGACCTCGTCGTGAACACCGGCGACACGCTGGCGCACCCCGACGCGGTCGAGTCGTACATGTACGCCGTGGAACCGCTGCTCGACCGGCCGGGTCTGTTCGTCTACGGCTCCAACGACCTCTACGCCCCCCGGCCGAAGAACCCCGCCCGCTATTTGTGGCGTACGTCCAAGGGAGACTCCCGGCAGCACGTGCCGACGCTGCCGTGGGCCGAGCTGGGCGCCGCGATGCGGGAGGCCGGCTGGCTGGACATGAACAACGCGACGGCCCGCCTCAAGGTGGCCGACCTCGACGTCCATGTGGGCGGCATCCACGACTCCCACATCGACCGGGACCGGTACGACGAGATCGAAGGCCAGACTCCCGTGGACGCCGACCTGCGGCTCGGCGTCATGCACTCGCCCGAGCCACGCAACATGTCGCGGTTCGCCCAGGACGGGTATCAACTGCTGCTGGCCGGGCACACCCACGGCGGGCAGCTGTGCATTCCGTTCTACGGTGCCCTGGTGACCAACTGCGGCATCGACCGCGCCCGCGTCAAGGGGCTGAGCAGGCACGAGAGCTCCTGGCTGCACGTCTCCGCCGGACTCGGCACCTCGCCGTACGCACCCGCGCGCTTCGCCTGCCCGCCCGAGGCGACCCTGCTGACGCTCGTCCCCCGCCGCCCCGTCGTGCCGGATGACACAAGCAGCCGCAAAGTCCGCTAGACTTGCCGAGGCGCAGGACGAAAAGTCCAAGCGACCGGGGTGTAGCGCAGCTTGGCAGCGCGCTTCGTTCGGGACGAAGAGGCCGTGGGTTCAAATCCCGCCACCCCGACCATGTAGTACCAGCTGAGAGGCCGGTTCCGAAGATCGGAACCGGCCTTCTGCGTTCCTGAGTGAGTAATTGAGTGACTAGCCTGCGGGGAGATCTCTCCCCATGGGGAGGGACTACAGGCTCGGGTGCCCGACGGTGCCAGCCCGCTTGGCCTGGGATCTCCAGCTAACTTCTTCGGCCAAAGATCGTTGATCTCGCCTCTTCTAGCGACTGAATCGCCTGCCAGACAACGCTATTACCTTTCTCCGACACGCCACTGCCGTAGGAGCACCACTCGCTACGCTGCCGATCACTAGCATCTGCGGCGTCCTTGATGGCATTGCGGAAGTCGCGCCGTACGTGCGAGGGATCGAGTGGGGTCCCGACCTTGGATGCGAACACGAGGTTGTTCTCCTGCCACTTCTTCCGCGGCTTCCCGCTGCCTTTCCTGCTGTTCCCTCTGCCGCTGTAACGCGTCCAAGCAGCGCTTGGACAGGGCGAGAGTCCGGCGCGACTTACATGTCTTGGCGTCGCCCCCACCCCTCTCAGGGGTTGTTACTTATGCCTATGTAGCAACTCCCTGGCTAGGACTGGAGCTTCACATCGGAGCTTCGGCTTTCCAGGAGGAGCGCTTCATGGTTTCGCGTCAATCGGCAGGCGCACGCGTCGTCTCGGCGGCATGCGCGGCGTTGGCTCTGAGCGTGTCCGCGCCCGCCATCGCGTCGACGGACAACGCCCCGGTCAAGGTAGGGGACGTGCAGAAGGCGATGGAGGCCTTGGTGAAGTCAGGCCACGTGGTGGGCGCCATCGGCGAGGTGTATGTGAACGGCAAGCGGGTCGGGAAGGGATCGGCCGGCTCCCGGCTGCTCGACGGCGGGGGCGGCGTGATCCCCTCCACCGCCCGCTACCGGATCGGTTCGCAGACTAAGAACATGACCGCCACCGTGGCCCTGCAACTCGTCCAGAGCGGCAAGCTGAAACTGGACGACAAGCTCAGCGAGGTGCTCCCCGAGGTGGCGGAGAAGGATCTAGTGGAACGGGCCGACGAGATCACGGTACGCAACCTGATCCAGCTCTCCTCGGGCATCCCCGACTTCCTCACCCCCGAGATCGACCCGCTCGGCTCCACGACCACGTATCGCCCCGTCGACTTGCTGGCCGCCTCGCGCAAGCAACAACGGCCATCGGAGATCGGGACCTTCAACTACTCCAACACCAACTACATCCTGCTCGGCATGATCATCGAGAAGGTGACCGGGCATTCGCTGGCGACCGAGCTCAAGCAGAGGATCTTCACCCCGCTCGGCATGCGGGCCACCTACCTGCCGATCAAAGCCGCCGAGGGAATCAAGGGCCCGCATGGGCACGGCTATAGGAAGGATGAGACGGGCAAGCTGCTCGACGCCGACAAGCTCAACGCCACCACCATGCTGGGCGCCGGCGGCGTGATCTCCACCGCGCACGACATCAGCGCCTTCCAACGCGCGTTCATCCAAGGCAAGCTGCTGCCGGACTCCCTGCGCAAAGTGATCACCGATCCGGTGCCCGGCCAGCCGTCGCCGCCGCAGGGCGGTCCGTGTATGGGCAAGCCGGCCTTCCAGCCACGTGGCGGCAGCGCCCCTGGCTTCGTCGCCGCGACCTACACCTCGCCGGACGGGCGGCTGCAGTTCGCGGTTTCCGTGACGGTGGCCATGGATGACGCCGAGCGCGGTGCTGTGGCGCAGCGTATCGACCAAGCCCTCGCGTCGGTGTTCTGCCCTGCGACTGCCGCTGGCTAGACCTGTTCTCCGCACGATCGTTTCTCTGGATCGCGTTATGAAGAGTGGGTTGGCCCGCCTGACTGGGTCTGAGTGGTCCTTCGGGCCAACCTCGTCATTAGGCTCGCCGGGGACGGGTGGAGATCCTGGTTTAATGCATCCGCCACGGCGATTCTGCGTGCTGCCGATGCTCGCAGTCATCCATCGCTGCTTGAAGGATCTTGATCCACAGGTCTTGACGATTACTCGTGCTGTGACGGAAAACGTTCACCGGGGTGCACAGTCTTCGCGTGGGGGCGAACCTCAACTTTTGACGGCCTCTGCGATCTGCAGTGCGACCTGGGCCGGTGTCAGGTGCGTGGTGTCGACGACCTCGGCCTCGCCGTGTAGCCACGCGCGGGCCGCCTCGGCGTAGGGCTCAAGGTATCTGAGACGGAAGGGGGAGGGGCCAAGAAGAGTGTCCCCCTCGATGCGCCTACGCAGGGTGTCTTGGTCAGCGTGGAGGACGAAGTGTCGTACCGGGATGGCATGTTGGGTGAGGCCCATGCTGATTTCGCGCCAGTACTGCTCAACCAGGACAGTCATGGGCATCACCAGAGTGCCGCCGGTGTAGTCGAGTACGAGGCGGGCGGTCTCGACTACGAGTGGCCGCCACGGCGGCCAGTGTTGGAAGTTGTCGGTCGCCGGCAGCCCCGGCGTGATGTCCATGAGTGTCTCGCCTACCTTCTCGGCGTCGAACACCCGTGAATTCGGGATCAGTTGCTGCACAAGTGGAGCGGTCGTCGTCTTGCCTGCGCCGTGGGTGCCGTTAAGCCATACGATCATGGAGCCCGATGCTAGTGCTGTGCGGGCCGTGGGAACGGACCACACAACGCCGCAATCCGGATCCCCGGCACCGAACGCACAGCACGAGCTCGGCACCGGGGAGGGATGTACCGCGGATCCGCGGTTACGTCGAGACGACCGTCAGACGGCCGTGCGCGACCACTGCTGGTTGGTGCCGGTGTTGCACGGATACTGCTTGAGGATCACGCCATCCGCGGTCGACGCGGACGGTACGTCCACGCATTTGCCGCTGTGTCGTGCCCGGAGCTGAAAGTAGCCACCGTTGGCGACCATCTGGAACTGCTGATTGGTGCCGGTGCCACAGGTGTACTGGATGAGCTCGGCGCCGTCGGCGGTTGAAGCGCCCACCACATCAAGACACTTGCCGCTGTGGCGGCTGACGAGGCGCCAGTAGCCGCTGCCGGCGTCCTGGAACTGCCACTGCTGCCATGGGTTGCCGCCGTAGGTGTACTGGTCGACGCGCGCACCGTTGCTGGTGCTCGCCTGTAGGACGTCCATGGCCTTGCCGCTGTGGCGCGCGTCGATCCTGTAGAACGTTTCCGGCTGCGGCGAAGGGGTGGAGTCGCGGACGGTGTCGCCCCAGCCGTAGCGGACCCGGTCGGCGCCGGATTGGTTGCGGATGGTCAAGGTGAGGTTGGTGCCGCTGCCGCCGAGGGCGTACATCGAGTAGTGGTCGTAGCCGAGGTTGTCGGTCGGCTTGCCGCCGAGGGCGGGCCAGTAGGTGCCGCCCATCTGGTTGTCACGCATGACCTGGGCCACGGCGCGGAGGTAGCGCACGAAGTTGTCGGTGCTGTTCGCGTCGCCGTAGTTGCGGCCGTCGTTCATCGGCGCACCGAACTCGGTCATGACCGCGCGCGAGGCGCAGTTGCCCAGACGCGTCTGAATGTGGCTTCGGAAGGCGTCGTAGGTCATCGCGCTGTAGAAGAAGGCGTAGTAGTGGAAGGACAGCAGCGTCGAGTTGAAGCGGCTGTCGTTGCAGATGTCCCGGAGGTCCTGGCTGAAGCCGGTACCGCCGATGAGTACCCGGCCAGGCACCGCCGAGGTGTGAGTGCTGAGCCAATTCGCCGCTACGTCGCGCCATTCCGCCGATGAGTAGCCGTGCGGCTCGTTCATCGGCTCGAAGTAGACGTTGCTGTTCGAGCCGTACGTGTTGGTCACGGTGGACCACATCGAGTTCCACGCGGCGAGGTTCGTGATCCTGCCGCCGGAGGCTGCGCCGTCCTCCCAATAGGCCAAGATGACCTTGAATCCACGGTCGGTGGCGGCGTCGATGGCGCCGCGGTAGGAGTTCCACCAGGTCGTGTTGGCCACAGTGTGGGTGTTGATAGGCAACCGGACGGTGTTGACCCCCATGATGTATTCCATGTAGTCGTAGAGCGCGTTGGCCTTGGCCCGTACTGTCGCGTTGCTGTCGGACTGGCTCAGGCCCTGCACGACGAGCGTGCCGGTGCTGAAGTTGTCACCCAGCACGGCCCAGTTCATACCTCGGAATTGGCTGGTGGCGGCATTGGCCGATGGCGCGGGGACGAGGGCTGCCACTGCGGTGAGCGCGGTCAGCACAAGGGCGATCAGCAATTGGCGCAACGACCGAATGCTCCGCGATGGTCCTGATGAGCAACCATCAGACGCCATGCTCAGTGCCATGAAATGTCCCATCACTAGATCTAAATGGCTGGGTCGAAATTTCATTTGTGCACATTGTTAGCGATAACAAAATAACTGCCGATCACCCACGGAGGCCTCACGCTAGAGGGGAGGCGGGAGTGCGTCAACAGAAAGGGAGACGACTTGCTCGAACCGCTGGTCCGTGACCGACACCGCTGTAAATTTCAGGCAGACTTCCTGGTCACGCCAACGCCCCGATAGTGCCAAGCAACTCCACCGCGCCCCGGCCACACGTTCCGCTCTCCGATCGCGGCCCGGTCGGTGCAGGGTACGAACAGGATCGCCTGCCGCCCGGGGGCGCCGCGGCCTACCAGGCCGAGGGCCGTCCCTGCTGGACACCCGGAGGGACGCTGATCCTGGAGGAGGAGATCGGGCCGATCGGCGTGGAGGCCGACGGCGCGTTCAGCCGCGTCGCCACCGCACGCGCCGTCGCCCACCGCTCCGCGGCCCTTCGGGCACCTACGGCAGCACCATCGTGCGTGTCCGCAGCTGCTTCGCCGGGCAGTGGGGCCGTTGCTCCTGCAGTCTCCAGTGATCGGTGAGGTCGGTCACCTTTCGAAGTCGCACGTCTATCCGCAGCCCGAATCACCTCATCGAGTCCGGTGATCGCCTGGGAGGAATAGTCAAGACGTGTGGACGGGATGCGGCTTGCCGATTCGCTGGAGTGGAACAGCGACCGGGAAGAGGAGCTTGAGTCTCCAGCAGGGGGAGACGCGAGGGTACGGAGTATGGACGGCGACACGCTCTACTCGATCGGCGATCTGGCTCGGCGGACCGGGCTGACGGTCAAGACCATACGGTTCTACTCCGACTCGGGAATCGTGCCGCCGACTGACCGCAGCCCGGCTGGCTACCGGCTCTACGACATCGATGCCCTCGCGCGTCTGGACCTCGTGCGGACGCTGCGCGACCTGGGACTCGACCTTGCCGCCGTCCGGCAGATCCTGAACCGGGAGATCTCGCTGCCCGAGGTCGCCGCAGCACATGCCGAAGCACTGGAGGTGCAGATCCGTACCCTGCGACTGCGGCGTGCGGTGCTGCGAGCGGTAGCCAAGCGTGGCTCCACCCCTGAGGAGATGGACCTGATGCACAAGCTCGCCAAGCTCTCCGATGACGAACGCCGACGTCATATCAGCGACTTCATCGACGACACCTTCGGTGGTCTCGACGCCAACCCCGATCTGGTGGCCATGATGCGCTCGGCTATGCCCGACCTGCCCGACGACCCCACGCCGGAGCAGGTCGAGACCTGGGTCGAACTCGCCGAGCTCTCCCAGGAGCCGGACTTCCGCGCCTCCGTACGCCGGATGGCCGAGTACCAGGCGGCCGAACGCGCTCAAGGCGACACCACGGGCCTGCACCATGACCTCACCGACACCGTCCGCGACCAGGTCGGCCAGGCACTGGCAGCCGGTGTCGCCCCGGCCTCGCCCCAGGCCGCCCCTGTGATCACAGCGCTCATGGCCCGCTACGCGGACGTCTTCGGCCGCCCCGACGACGCCAACCTGCAGCGTTGGCTGCTGACGCGCTTGGAGACCGCCAACGATCCCCGCGTGGAGCGGTACTGGCAACTGCTGGCCGTGATCAACGGCTGGCCGGTCCCCGAGAGTCTGGCCCCAGTGTTCGATTGGTTCATCCAGGCTCTGCGTGCCCACGTGGAGCGGTAGCGCGAGGCCGAACAGGACGCGGCATGGCCCGACCATCCAGGTCATGCCGCGTGGGCTCCGGCGCGCTCGACCAGGAGTCCGCGCTCGAAGCAGGCCCGCGCGCGGACCCCGATCGCGCCGGCCGCCGCGCTCCCCGGCTTCCGGTACAGGGCAGAAGAGGGCTGAGCATGAATGCGCCTCCGGCGGGGGCACTCCGGCCCCGAGGTGATCGCCGAGCACGAGTGCGGGCCGTAGGTGAGTTCGGCGTCGCGAACGCCACCGGCCAGAAGGTCATGCGGGCGCTCTGGGCAGACGGCCTGATCCACACCGAGCCTGGCATGGGCAGCTTCGTCACCCCCCGGAAGAGCGCGCCCAGGCAGAGTGACCCCGGCGAATCTTGGGCTACCCACCGGCGAGGGCTGCCGAGAAGCGATCAGGTGTCGTAGGAGCCATCCCAGGGCTCGTAGAACCCGATCTGGTTGGGGTAGTACTCGACATAGCCGTCGCCGTCTTCGGCTCTGTCCGTCTCGTCTATGAGACCGAACACGCAGTCGTGGGCGTCAACACGGAAGAGACGAACGGCGATGTCCCCATACTCGACGTCCTGCAAGCAGGCCAGCATCCGTCGCAACGCCTGATCTGCCTCGGCGCCGTCCGCAAACGGACCGATCTCTGAGCTGAGGTGCCGACCATCGTGGTCGAACAGATGAAGGATCGCGAACCATGGCCCCGGCATCGGCTCACCATGCTCATCACGCCAGGGCCACTCCCCTACCTCTTCGTACGCCGCGACCGGCCATCCCCTGCACACCCCTCCGAAGAACAAGCCTCCAGCATGAGTGCCGATGGTGTCGGTGTGGTAATCGGGCTCGTAGGAAATGGGGATCAGGTCAGGTATCCGCATGGCAGCGACGGTAACCCCAGCCGATGACACTTCTTGGCAAGAGCCGTGCACCAACTCACTACTTGCTGACGGCGGCGGACGGCAACCGGCGACGGCAACGCGCCAGATGAACATTTGCCCCCGATTCAGAGGCCATGTGCCCAGGGCGTCGGTCGGCTGTAATCCGTCAATGAGGGGTTCGAGTCTCAAGCGCTCCAGCGGAGGCATCTCTGGGCGGAAATACTGAGATGGAGGAAGAACGGCGAAGGAGTCGCCAGATGCCCACGGCGATCACGGGAATGGCCATCGCCCAGCAGTAGAGGGCCGCGATGATTCCCTCGTTCACGTGCTGCCCGTTGCCCTGCACCTCAGGAACGAAGCTTGAGGCGATCTCCGGAAGGAGTAGCAGCGCCACCCCTGCCAGGGCGAGCATCGAGTTAGTCGCGACGGACAGCCTCGCCGGGTACGGTTCCCGGATAAGGCGGCCGACGAACATGACAAGGCTGACGGCGCAAAGGACAGCCGGCGCCATGATCTTGCCGGACCAATGGATGAGCATGGTGGACCAGTACCAGCGCTCATCCGGCATCGGCGGCATGAAGTAGACCATAGGTGCAGGTGGGCCGTTGAAGTCTTTGATCGTGCCCAGAATCGAGCCGCCGACGAGGGCGCCGACGAAGGCGATGGACTTCGGAGTGCGCCGCGCCCACCTTGTCAGCCCTGCGGCGGCACCGAGTCCGGCGAGCAGACCGAGGAAGACACCTTTGCCGGCTCCGTAGGCGATCGGGACCCAGGCGTTCCAGGGGTAGTTGCCGACCGTAGCGGCTGTCCAC
Organism: Microbispora sp. H10830; assembly: GCF_014161375.1. Taxonomy (NCBI): domain Bacteria; kingdom Bacillati; phylum Actinomycetota; class Actinomycetes; order Streptosporangiales; family Streptosporangiaceae; genus Microbispora; species Microbispora sp. H10830. The sequence goes on along the minus strand of NZ_JABBWX010000002.1, from coordinate 489,964 downwards.
GCACCAACCGCACCCCAGACGAGGATGCCTTCGACGATCCCTGCCGCCAGAAGGTCCCTCACACACCTGCCCGTTGTCACAAAGGCAATATGCCCTCCACCGCCGGGCAAGGCCGGGAAAACCCGGGTGCGCGTCCACCCCGACTCGAGAATCAAGGGCCTGATCACTAGAGACATGATCAGGCCCTTGACCGTTTGACCGTTGATCGAATTTGTGATCACAAAGCGCTAGGGTGAGCGGCCCCGCCCTCTGCTCGATCTCCTGGATGTGACGCGTGCGCCGTTATCGGTCGGTCCTTCCCGCCGTGTTCGTGACCGGTGGCTATGTGGCGGCGCTCGTGGTCGCCGCCGTGGTCGCGCGGACCGGTGGCGACGTCGGCTTCCTGTGGCGGCTGTCACTGTTCGTCGAAGCGGACGAGGACGCCACGGCCACGTGGCCGAACGTGCTCATCCTCGTCCTGGCGGGCGGACTGTGGGCCTGGGCGCTCTGGCAGAGCCTGCGGGGCCTGCCGTACGGGAAGACCCTCTCGGCCGACCCCGAGACGCGCCCGCTGCGAAGGACTCTGTACGCGGCAGTGGCATTCTGGGTGTTCTACGCGGTCATGCCGGTCTGGCCGTGGTGGGCGGTGGTGCTCGACACGCTGGTGATGGCGGCGGTCGTCGTGCTGTTCCACCCGGTGCTGCGCCGCAACGTACGGCACGCCGATCTCGCCCTGGCCGCCGGCCTGCTGGCCCAGGTGAGCCTGGCGGCGACCGAGGTGTTCGACATGCTCGACTGGCACGCGGCGGAGCGGGCGGCGGCGCTCGGCGGGTTCGCCGGCGCCGGGACTCTGGTGTGGTCCGTGCTTGTGCTCGTGGCGCAGTGGCGGGACGGCCGCTGGGGGCGGACGACCGTGTGGTACGGCATCGCCTCCGTGCTGGTGCCGGTCGCGCTCCTGATCGGGGGCATACCGCTGAGCGGGGCCGGTGATTTCCACGACGTCTACGACGAGGCCACGTCGGCCGCCGACGCTCTGATCGTGATCTGGCTGGCCCGGTCCGCCCACGAACTCGTCGGCACGCCCAGCGGGCTCGCGCCATACGTCCCGCCGACCGATCGTGGAGCGGCGTTCACGGTGGCGGCCCGGTTCGCCGCGTGCCTGGTCCTGCTCCTTCCGCCGCTGGCCAACCGCCATCCGGCGTGGATCAGTCCGCACGTGTCGATCGAGCGACTGCCTCCTGTCGTGGGTGACGTGGTGGGCGCCGTCTCCCCGGCGTTCTGGCACGCTTTGGAGCTGTTCGTGGGCATCGGCGGCCTGGCCGTACTGGTGCTCGTCGCCCTGCAGCGGCGGGCCGTGTTCTGGGTGGCGATGAGCGGCCTGTTCCTCACCGCGCTCGGCGGGATCGCCGCCGTGACCCTGACCGACCGGGGCGGCCCGGGGCTCCTCTACGGCTCGGACGCCTTCGATCCGTATGCGATGATCACCACCTTCTCGAGGCCGACGACCGTCTCCCCGTTGTGGTTCACCGCCGCCTGCCTGATCTCGGCCGCCCTGCTCTGGTGTGAGCGGCACCGGCGCCTCGCAACGCCTGCAGTCGGATCCAACTCGACTCCAAGCCCGCGACTGTGAACTGTGCCCCGGTCCCAACGGAACGAGATCGGAGTCATCGACCAGGTCCCCTGCGGCCGGTATTTCTGACCGATCGACCGGACCCCGCCACAGGGGTCCGGTCCATCGTGGATTCCGGCAGGAAACAACGTGTGCAAGCACCGGGCGCACGAACTCCGGTTCCGGAGTCCGGCCTGCGCCAACGCGACCAGGTAGTGCCGGCAGGAAACCCGGTTCCGATCACGGAACCGGCTCTCCTGCCCTACCGAGTGACCAGGCCCCGCTCACAAGCGCGCAGACGACCGGGAAGGTCGAGACGAGCGCCAGCGGACGGGTTGTCCTCGGGCGGGCCGGGACGAGACGATCTGCCTCGTCCCGGCCGACCCGTGGGTCATGCCGGCAGCGGGTGCCAGCCGTCGCGGTATCGGACACCGTCGAGCCGGAGCCGGACCTCGTCGTGCCAGGTTCCGGGAACTGGTTCGGTGCGGACCAGTTCCGGCCGATCCACCACGATGCACACGTCCTCGCCGGGCCACCACCAGCCGCAGGAGCGAACCAGTGCGGCCCAGTGGCCGAGGTGTTCGAGTTCGTCCGGCCCGTAGGAGGCCAGTCCGAGCCGGTGCAGGGCGTCGTAGTAAGCGACCCACGCCGCGTCCTGCTGCCCGTACCAACACGCCGGTACGGGCCCGCTGCCGGCCAGCGCGTTACGAATCGGCATGCGATATCCGTGCGCGAGGCTCCGGTGCAGTGCGGTGCGGATGCCTTGGTGCAGCACCACACCCAGTGGAACGCCGGCGTCGAGTGCCTTGAGCGGTGGCAGTTCGGGCCAAGGCTCGCCCCGTTTACCCCTCCGCGTCGGGGACAGCTCAGGGTCGGCGTGGGAGACACCCGCGCTGAGTGCGCCGCGCAACTGGGACTCGAGCATGGCCAGATCACTGGCCAGTGGCGGTGTCCCGCGCGGACGAGGATCCCGAATCCACCCGTAGAGCTGGTCGAGAGTGGGCAGACCGGCGACAAGCGGGATCGCCTTGTCCGGTGAGTCCACCCATTCAAAACGGGGCTTCGGGCGAGAGATCCTCGCGTAGATCACGGTCAGGCTGTGCTCGACGGTCCGCCGGTCGGCCGGCTGCGTGGACAGACCGTGGTCCAGCCACTCCTGTCGGATCTTGACAGCTTCCTGCCACCGGTCGTGAGCGCTCTTGCTCCGGACGTCGGCCACAGGTTCAGCGGCGACATAGCGCCGCGTGGGCGCGGTCAACGCGCGTGGGCGTCGCCGCCCTTTCGGTTGGAGATCATGCCTCGATGATGGCCTGCGCTCCACGGTGTGCGCAACCCCGGCCGATCCCCGCCCCAACCGCCGCTGCTGTCGCCGTTATCGCCAGGCCATTCTGCTCCGCGCCGGCGTCCTTGGCGGTGAATTCCCGGCCGCGCGCCTACAGGGCGTCGGGGCGCCAGCCGGTGGCATCCCGCTCGGTGATCTCGCGCAGGACCCGGGCGGGGTTACCGGCGGCGATGACGCGTGCGGGGACGTCTCGGGTCACGACGGCCCCGGAGCCGACGATCGCGCCGTCGCCGATGGTCACGCCGGGGTTGATGGTGACCCCGCCCCCGATCCACACGCCGTCGCCGATGGTCACGGGCCTGGCGTAGCAGGCCCCGGCGACGCGCTCGTCAGGATCGATGGCGTGGTTGGAGGTGTAGATGCTCACGCGCGGCCCGAGCAGAACGTTGTCGCCGATCGTGATTCGTGCGCCGTCGAGCATGACGGCGTCGAAGTTGGCGTAGAAGCCGGCGCCGACGCTGATGTTGTAGCCGAACTCGCACCGGAAGGTGGGCTCGAAGTGCGCGCCGGGGCCGACGTGGCCGAGCAGGTCACGTAGGAGGGCCTCACGCTGGGCCTGGGGAGCGCCGAAGCTGTCGTTGTAGGCGTTGGTGAGCAGCACGGCGCGCTGTCGGGCGGCGACCAGTTCGTCGGTCAGGTCGTTGTACATCTGCCCGGTGAGGATGTGGGCGCGCTGTGCCTCGATGCTCACGGTTGTCTCCTGCGGCGTTCGGTCTTCGTCGGCTGCGCGACCGATCTCGAGCCTGGGCCGCGCAGACGCCGAATCGGTACTCGTCGAGGACCAAGTGTCGCGGAACCTGCGACCGACGCCGATGGGACCTCTCGTGTGGAGAGCATGATCCGTAGCGTTCGCGCGAGCGCCGGCGTGGAAACCCGGGCAGCGCCGTGCAACGTGGCGTGAGCGTCGCACAGCGCCAACGGCGGGCTGTCGCCTCTCACTGGCAGGCGTCAGGTGAGGGCGCCCGCGCGGGCCGCCGCCAGAGCCGCCGCCGCGGCCCGATCCGCCGCGGTCTCGTCCAGAGGTTCCCCGGTGTTGAGCAGGGCGTAGTACAGGGGTGCGGAGACGGCGGCGATCACCCGGCGCGGGTCGGTGCCGGAGGGCAGTTCGCCTCGTTCGATCGCGTCGGTGACACAGCCGGCCCATTCGTCGATGCGTACGGCGTAGAAGCGGCGCAACGCCTGCGCCGCCTGGTCGTTGCAGAGTGAGGCGGCGATCAGCGCCTTGAACAGCCGCCCCTGGCGGGGATCGGTGAGGGTTTTGAGGACCAGGCGGGCGTTGTCGCGCAGATCCTGGTCGATGTCGCCGTTGCGCGACCGGGGCAGGGATCGTTCGGCCATGTCGTGGAGAAGGTCGGCGGCGAGCGCGCCGGGCGTGCCCCAGCGGCGATAGAGGGTGGTCTTCCCGACTCCCGCGATACGCGCGATCTCGCCGAGGTCGAGCCCGTCGAAGCCCCTTTCGGCCAGCGTGTCGGCGGCGGCTTCAAGGACGGCCTCGCGGACGCGAGCGGTGCGTCCACCTGGGCGGACGGCACCGGGCGGTGGAGTGGCTGCCATGAAGGCTCCTTCCCACAAGGCCACTATCGGGACGACAGTTCCCTTAAGGCGGCATGGAGTGCTAGTGTCCTCATCAGTTTAACGGGACGCGAGAACCGTTAAGACCGTACTGCCTCCATGCTCGAAGGGACGTCCCTGTCATGTCCACCACGAAATCCCCGCCGGTGGCCGCGGCCGCCACTCACGATGCGCCACCGCGGCGCCTGACCGGCCGCCTGAAGGTCATCCTCGCGGTGCTGCTGGTCGCCCAGTTCATGCTGGCCGTCGACTTCTCGATCCTGAACGTGGCACTGCCCGCGATCGGCGACGACCTCGGGTTCCCCCTGGCCGATCTGCAGTGGATCGCCACCGCCTTCGCGCTGTGCGCGGCCGGCTTCACTCTTTTCTTCGGCCGCATCGGCGACTTGATCGGCCGCAAGCGGATCTTCCTCGGCAGCCTCGCGCTCCTGGGCGCGGCCTCGCTCGCGGGCGGGCTCGCCCCGAGCCCCGCGGTCCTCCTCATCGCCCGCATCGCCCAAGGGCTCGCCACCGCCGCCGCCACCCCGGCCGGGCTCGCCCTGCTCACCACGTCCTTCCCCGAAGGCCCCCTGCGCCAGAAGGCCCTGGGCCTCAACGGTGCGCTCATGTCCGCCGGGTTCACCACCGGCGCGGTCCTCGGCGGCGTGCTCACCGACCTGCTGTCCTGGCGCTGGGCCTTCCTCATCAACGTCCCCGTCGCCCTGGCCGTGCTCCTCGTCGCCCCCGCCGTCATCGCCGAGTCGCGCCCCGCCGCCCGTCCCAAGGTCGATCTGCCCGGCGCGCTGTCGGTCACCCTCGGGCTGCTCGGCGTCGTCTACGGCCTGACGCGCGCCGGCGAACACGGCTGGAGGGAGCCCCTCGCCCTGACGGGCCTGCTGGCAGGGGCGGTCCTGCTGGTCGTCTTCTATCTCGTCGAGCGCAGGGCCGCCCAGCCCCTGGTCCCGGTGCGCGTACTGCGCAAGCGCACCGTGGCCTGGGGCAATGTGCTCGGGCTGCTCGCCTTCGTCACCGAGACGTCCCTGGTGTACCTGCTCACCCTGTACATGCAGAAGACCCTCGGCTTCTCGGCCCTCGCCGCCGGGCTCTCCTTCGGCGTTCTGGGAGCCGGGACCGTGACCGGCGGCATACTCGCTCCCAAGGCGATCGCCCGCACTTCCACAGCGGCCGTCCTGATCGGCGGCGGGCTGCTTCAGGCCGTCTTCACCGCCGTCCTGATCTTCCTGGGCGACACGCCGGCCTCGATGGGACTGCTGCTGCCCGCCACCTTCCTGGGCGGCGTGGGCAACATGCTCGTCATCGTCGGCTTCATGGTCACCGCCACCACCGGCCTCCCCGACCACGAGCAGGGCCTGGCCACCGGCCTGGCTTCGATGTCCCAGCAGGTCGGCATCACCATGGGGACCCCGATCATGTCCGCGATCGCCACCGCCACGGCCGGGGGCGTGGCGTCCGCCGGGGCGATCCTGCACGGTGTCACCGCCGCCATCGCCGTCAACGCCGTCCTCGTCCTGCTCGGCGTCCTCCTCGCCGCGGCCTTCCTGCGCACACGACGCGACCCCGCGCACGCCTGACGACCCCTCACCGGAGGGCGAGCCACCGCCAGCGGGGCAGTTCGAGCACCACGGTGATCGCGGCCAGCACGGTCACCGGCACGGCGGCGAACGCGGGCCAGGCGACCCACGCCGCCACCACCGCCGCCGCGAGCTGCACAAGGACCAGCGCGATGGTCACCGGCCCGGGCACCGCGACGATCACGTTCCGCTTGTCCCCCGGCGTGGACAACAGCGTCGGCAGCCCGATCAGCACTACGACCGACAGCACCGCCAGCGGCACGGACCGCGAGGCGACGGCCCACGGGGTCGCGATCCAGGCGACCAGCTCGGTGGCGAACCGGAACACGGACGCGAGGCGATCGTCAGGCCGCGAAGTGGAGGACACGCGCGCAATGTACCGTTCCTCACGCAGGTGGCCGCGAGCGCCGCGTCACGCGCGAGTGATGCCGGACATCGCACGAGCCAGGCGTCAGCCGATACGGGGGAGGGCGAACCGCTCGGCGAACGCGGACATCTCGTCCCGCTGCCGCTCCGGTTCCGTGGACGAGGGGCTGACCACGATGCGGGTCACGCCCTGCGCGGCGTACGTCTCGACGCGTTCGGGGGACATGTCGATCGACCCCCAGCGCGTGTACTCCAGCGCATCGGGATCGCGACCGACCTCGGCGGCCGCGGTGCGGGCCAGTTCCCACTGGACGGCGCGTTCCTCCGGGGTGAGCGCGCCGCCCGGGAAGTAGCCGTCGCCGCGCCGTCCGGCCCGGCGCGCGGCGGCCCGGCTCGACCCGCCCACGTGGATCGGCAGGTGGGTGACGCCATAGGGCTTGGGATAGCTGCACACGTCGTCGAAACCGAAGAACTCGCCGGTGAAGCTGACGCCTTTCTCGTCCCCCTCCCACAGCAGCCGCAGCACGTCGATGGCCTCGTCGGCGCGGCGTCCACGGGTGCCGAAGTCGACCCCCGCCGCTCCGGCCTCGCCGGGCAGGGTGCCGAGCCCCACGGTCAGCAGCCGCATCCGCCCTTTGGACAGCACGTCGATGGTCGCGAGGCGCTTGGCCAGGACCACCGGGTGGTGGTACGGCAGCAGCAGCACGGCCGTGCCGAGCAGGAGGCGTCGCGTGGCCGCCGCGACGAAGCCCAGGCAGTCGAGCGGATCGGGATAGGGCAGCGCCGGCGGGATCTCGAAGGGACCGACCGCGGCGCCGGGATACAGCACGATGTGCTCCGGCAGATATAGCCCCTCGAAGCCGCAATCCTCGGCATGGCGGGCATAGGCCACCAGCCGGTCGGGGTCGAGTCCGTCGGCGGTGGAGTAGGCGATCGCGAATTTCATCGGGGGCTCCTCGGGCCGGTGTTCGCGATCACGCTAGAACCTTGTCGTAGACGTCAAGGCAAGGGCGGAGCCGCCTCCGGCCGGACAGACGTCACCGCGTCATCGGTCTCTCATCTGCAGGCCAGCGCCAGATAGCGCTCATCGGTGTCGTCGTAGTCGAGCAGGGTCCAGCCGGCGGCGTCCAGCAGGGGACGGAGGTTGTGCTCGGCCCGTATGTCGCCGGGGGTCAGGGTGCGGCCACGCCGTGCCGCGAGCACCGCACGGCCCACGGGGTGGAACAGCGCCAGCCTCCCGCCGGGGCGGGTCACCCGGGCCAGCTCGGACAGCACGGCCGCCGGCTGGAGAACGTGGGAGATCAGCCCGGAGGCCAGCACGCCGTCGGCCACACCATCGCGGAACGGAAGCCGCCCGACGTCGGCGATCACCAGCCGGCCGGACTCACCCCGTCCCCGTTCGCGGGCCGACCGGATCATCTCCGGGGTGACGTCCACGCCCACCACGTGCCCGGCGGCCCCGACCGCGTCCCGCAGCAGGGGGAACGCACGGCCGGTTCCACATCCGGCGTCGAGGACCAGGCCCCCGGCCGGCAGGGCCATCTCGGCGATCGCGGCGGCGAAGGCCGGGCCGTCGTCGGGATACTTCTCCTCCCAGGTGGCCGCCCTCGCGGCGAAGAACTCCCTGGTCTCCTCAAGGGATCGATCGTTCATGGTCTTCGTCTCCTCAGCGGAAGGAGGTGGAGGAACGATTCGACCACGGTGCCGGCCTCGTCACGAAGCCGAGCGGCCGTTCGCCGCCCGGCCGGACGTCAAAGTGGCGACGTGATCCGGTCGACGCACCAGTAGAGGCCGACCGCCACGATGGGGACCGACATGGCGGCGGTCGCCCAGCGCACCGCGGACGTACGGCGCAGCAGCACCAGCAGCGGGAAGAGCACCGCGATGATCAGCAGCTGGGTCGCCTCGATGCCGACGTTGAAGCTCAGCAGCGACAGGAGCAGCTCCCACGATCCCTTCTCGTCGATGTCCAGCGCGCCCGCGAAGCCGAGCCCGTGCACCAGGCCGAAGGCGAAGACGATCGGCAGCCGCCACCTGCCCAGTTTGTCCTCGTCGCGGCCCAGGAGGTTGGCGACGGCCACGACGATGATCGACACCGCGATGACCGGCTCGACGATCCCCGCAGGAACGTCCACGATCCCCAGCGCCGCCAGGAGGAACGTGATGCTGTGGGCGGCCGTGAACGCGGAGGCCGTGACGACGACGTCCCGCAGGCGGCGGGCGCCGATGAGCAGGGCGAGCAGGAAGAAGATGTGGTCGAGTCCGGACAGCAGGTGCTCGGCGCCGAGCAGGAAGAACTCCCCGATCTGGTGCGAGGCCCGGTGCTCGCCGACCCGCAGCGTCGGGTTCCCGGCGGTCAGGACCGCGGAACCCGTCGTGCCGTCGAGCGTGTAGCCGACGATCGTCTCCGTGCTGTGCACGAAGCTCTCGGCGTCGGGGAAGAGCGCGCTTGAGATCGCGTGTCCTCCCCCGCCGTCGCCCGCGCAGTGGTAGTCGAGAGTCAGCACCGCATGGGCCACGTTGTCGCGGTCGCGCACGCCCGCGTCGCCCACCGGCGTGGGCGGGCAGGGCGTGTCGCCGTACGCCACGGCGAAGCGGCGCGTGACGTAGTCGACGACGGCGGCGTGGTTCTTCTTGAGCTGGCGGAGCTGCTCGGCCCGCTCCTTCGCGTCGTACGCCTCCGCGTACAGCCAGGCCGACTTCATGAGGAGGTCGTACTCCAGGTCGAGCACGACTCTGACATCCGCGCCCGCTCCGGTCACCGTGGCGTGCGCCTTGGTGGTCGCGTTGTGCGCCGCTGCCGGAGCGGAGAACGCCGTCAGCCCGCCGAGGGCGAAGGCGAGAGCGAGGACGGCGGCGGACAGCCTGCGAGACATGTCTCGTTCTCCAGGTTTGAGGAGGTCCGGGTTTCGGGGGTCCGGGATTCGAGGGGGTCCGAGTTCGAGGGGAAAGGCCGCCCCGGACGCTCCGCGTCGACGCGGGGGTCCGGGGCGGCGATGACGGTTACCTACGCTGGAACCAGCGGTAGAGGGGCGAGTCCGGTCCCCACTTACCGGGGCGGCCGTGCTCGTCCTTCGTGACGAAGACGCTCGGCTCGGAGGCGGTCACGCCGCCGCCGGTGGAGCGTGCGGTGACGAACCAGGCGTAGGCCGTGTCGCCCTTGAGACGCTTCCAGGTCACCGAGGCCACCTGACCCGACGGGACCGTGCTCGTGCCGACGACCCGGGTGGGCTCGTAGATCGCCAGCGAGTCGGTCGTGAAGCTCGTCGTACGGGTGGTGAGATCGACCGGCAGCACCATGTTGTCCTCGCGGCCGTCGTAACGGCGCAACGGGTCGAACTCGCCCGCGCCGAAGTCGTTCAGCAGCGGGGAGTAGGTGTCCACGGTCAGCTCGGCCCGCTTGACGTTGAACTGCAGCAGCCGGAAGAAGCTCGCGCCGAACTGAAGCTGGTCGTCCGGGTTGTATCCGCCCACCTGGGTGAGCCCGAGGCGGTCGGCCGAGACCGTGTAGAACTGGTAGTCCGCCAGCAGTTCGACGACGCCCCTGCCGACCTGACCGACCTTCGGCTTCACGTTGGTGGCCACGCCGTGCTCGTGCCCGGCGAGGATGAGGAAGACGTTCGGGTTCTTCTCGACCACCGTCTTGTAGAGCATCGAGCCGTCCGGCGCCGAGAATCCCGCGCCGCGCCCGTCCGGGTTGGTGCTCGGCACGAGGTAGTCGTGCGAGAGCAGGATGCCGTTGCGGTCGGGGAACCGCTTGAAGACGGAGTCGGCCCACTCGGCCTCCTCCCGCGTGACGCCGTACGACAGGCCGACCACGACGAAGTCCAGCCCGCCGGCCGAGAACAGGTCGTAGTGGTTCTGGTTGTCGCCGTCCTTCCACGGCCCGCCGTACTCGGCGTGCTGCCAGCCCTGCGCCGCCGACTGGTAGCGGCCGGGGCCGTAGTACTTGTTGTAGATCGCCCCCGGCCCGTCCTCGGTGCCCGACTGGTTGTCGTGGTTGCCCGCGATCACGCCGTTCGGGATCTTCGCCTCGTCCAGGACGCTCTGCTGCTTGGACGACACCTCGAACTCGCCGACGACCTGTCGCTGTGTGGCCTCGTCCGCGGGCTTGCGGATGTTGTTCTCGATGAGGTCGCCGGTGTGCGCGACGTAAGAGATCTTGCGCGGGTCCTTGTTGTCCTTGATCCAGTTGACGATCCCGGCGTACGCGGACTCCCACACCGCGCGCTCTTCGGCGGTCTCCTGCTCCACCGCGCCCTCCGACAGATACTGCGTGTCGGTGAAGTGGACGATTGAGAAGTCGTACGTGGAGGGGTCGGCGAAGCCGTTCGGGTCACCGGGGTCGATGTCGTCGGCGAACGGGTCCTCGCCCGTCACCATCACGTGGACCTGCTGCCCGTCGACGTACCGGTCGCCGACGACGGCGGTGAGCGCGGTCTGGCCCTCGGCGGCGCCGCGGGAGCTCGTCAGCAGATCCCACGCCCGGGTCTTGGTGTTCCACGCTCGCAGCGAGACCAGGCGCTCGGGGTCGATGACGCCCTCCCAGCGCAGGACCGGGGCGTCCACGTGACCCTTCACCTGGATGTCGTACCGCTGGTAGGTGACGTCCCGGCCGGCGGGCGCGTCAAGTGTCGCGCCGTCGGCGGGCTCCAGCCCGGCGGCCTTGACCTTCTTCTCTCCGGGCACCTCCAGAGTCGTGGGGACGGTCTCGGCCACACCCTGGAACGCCTGGTTCGGGGTCAGGATGTCGGCTTCGGAGAACGTCGCCTTGACCTGGCCTCCGCCGGGCTCGGCGACCTTCGCCGAGAGCGTGACGGAGCCCGACACGTCGACGGCTCCGGACGCCGGGGTGAGCTCGGCGGGGGCGTCCGGGATGCCGGCGGACTCGAACGAGACCTCCCTGGTGGCGGTGTTGCCGAGCGAGTCCGCGGCGGTCACGGCGAGGGTGTGCGAACCGGGCCGCAGTCCGGGGCCCACCTGGGCGCCCAGCGCGATCGCCTGCCCGTCGAGCGTGACGTCCGGCCCGGACACAACGCCGGAGGCGTCCTCCAGCTTGACGTCCAGCACGACGGAGGCGGTGATCTTCTCGCCCGCGGCGGGGACGCTCGTGGCGACCTTGGGGGCCGAGTTGTCGGTGATCAGCGTACGGGTGGCGGTCTCGCCCGTGGTCGAGGTGGCGGCGACGGTGTGCTTGCCGTCCTTGATCGCGGTGGTGTCGAGATCCGCGCTCAGGCCGGCGGCGGGGGCGTCCACGAGGAACTCGAGGTCGATCTCGGTCAGCAGGTTCACGTTGTCGCCGCAGTTGCCGTCGCCCATGCTGTAGGAGCTCTTGAGCGTCTGACCGGCCGCCGTGCCCCGCACCGGGGTGAGGGCGATGTTCGAGATCGCGAAGTCGTCGCGGTTGTTGCCACATGACGTGGGATAGGTGCCGGTCACGAAGTCGATCGTGTTCCAGCCGGGCACGAGGTACTCGTTCGGGAAGGTGAAGTCGACCCGCCGGCTCACGAAGTCGCCGTCGAGCACGACCTTCCGCCCGTTCACGAGCAGGTAGTTCTGGTAGCGCGCCTCGATCGAGTTGGTGCCCACGGTGAAGCTGAGGGTCGCGTCGCCCGAGCCGAGCGTCCGGACGACGTGCACCCCCGGGGCGTCGATCGTGTAGCGCAGTTCGACCTCGCGGAGGGCGGTCTGGCTGCTGCCGCAGGTGCCGTCGCCCAGATCGTAGGACGGCTTGACGTCGTGACCCGTCACGGTGGCGCCGTCGAGGGCGAGGTCGAGGTTCGCGATGGTGAAGTCGTCGCGGTCGGCGCCGCAGGACGCCTTCCAGTCGCCGGTCACGACCTTGACCGTGTTGTCGCCGGGTACCAGGAACCGGGCGGGAACGGCGACGGTGACGCGCCGGCCCGCCCAGGTGCCGCCCAGGTCGATGCGTTTGCCGTTGACGAGCAGGAAGTCGTCGTACTTGTCGTCGATCGAGTCCGTGCCCACGTCGAAGCTGAAGGTCGCCGCGCCGTTGCCCAGGGTGGCCTTCGTGGCGGGTTCCGCGCCGTCGACGGTGAGGGACGAGACGCCGCCCGCACCGGCGGCGGGCACGTTCGCGTAGATCTGCGTGGTGCGCGCCACCAGCGTGCCGTCCGTGGGCAGCAGCCGGGGCGCCCCGGCCGGGGCGTTGTTCACGGTCACGGTGTGCTTGACCGTGGCCCCGGACGCGGCCTTGGCGGTGATGGCGTGCTCGCCGTTCGCCAGCGTCGTGGTGTCCAGGTCCGTGGCGAGACCCGTGGTGCCCTGCGGGTCGCCCTTGACGAAGAACTTCAGCGTGGCCTGCTTGAGCAGCGCGGTGTTCGAGCCGCAGTTGCCGTCGCCGAACGACAGGGTGTAGGGGTTGTCCTCCCCGTCCGCGACCTCACCGAGCAGTTCGAGACCCACGTCGGACAGGACGAAGTCGTCGTAGTTGGTGCCGCACGAGCTCTGGATCGTCCCGGCGAAGATCTCGACGGTGTTCTCGCCCTTGACGAGGTGTTCGTTCGGGATCTCGATGGTCGCCCGCTCGTTCACGAGGTCGCCGATGTCGCTCCGGTAGACGCCGTTGACGAGCACGTAGTTGTGGTATCGCGCCTCCGTCGAGTTCGAGCCGACGTCGAAACGGAGCCTCGACACGCCCACCGTACGGGTGGCGTTCAGAGCGGCGCCGTCGACGGCGAGCTCGGTGACGCTGTCACCGGCCGCGGCCGGAGCCGCCGTGACCTTGACCATGCCCTCGATGTACGAGCCACCGGCGGGGCTGAGGGCGGGCGGGGTGGGGGAACCGGTCGGCGTCGGGCTTGGGCGTCCATGACCCGCTGTCGCCGGGTCCGGGTCGGCGTGCGCCGCCGTCACAACGCCGCTGATGAGCAGCGTCGCGACCAGGGCGATCACGACGGCCACGGCGAGACGACCTCGCCTCCTCAAGCCTCCCAGCAGCTTTCTGGCTGCCATTGGCTGCATCAGGTGCAGTCCCTTCCATCACGGTGCATAAAGCGCCGATAAAGCGGCGCGGTCTCGAGCGGTCACAGTGGATCTCGCGAGTGAACGACGTGCGTGAAGAGACTGAAGCAAAGACGAACTATCGCCTCATTCTGGTCATCTGTCACGAATTAGGAACGACTAGGTCACAACGCCCGCAATTCCGCAAAGCGCAACACAGTGGCGAACTTCGTGCGCATTCATCCCTCAATGTCCAAAAAGGGCACTTCTGTCGGCGGGGCACCGGATGAGCGAGCGGCGGCCGTCGGGGATCATAGGGCGTGGCAGGCCCCGGGACAGGAAGGCGGGCTCGATGGACTTCCGCGACGACGTGGATCTCGACGCGTCACAGGTGGAGGAGGGCGGAGGAGGGTTCCCGGGCGGCGGGCTCGCGATCGGCGGGGGCGTCGTCGGTGTCGTCGCCCTGGTCGTCGCCCTGGTCCTGGGCGTCAACCCGGCCGATCTCCTCAGCGGTGGAAGCTCCTCGTCCGGCGGGTCCACGGGCGCGCACCCGGCCTCGGATCTGACGTCCCGATGCAAGAAGGGCAGCGACGCGGACCAGTCGGAGAAGTGCCGCGTGGTGGGTGTGGTCAACAGCGTCCAGAAATACTGGCGGGACGCCTTCGCCGAGCGGGGCAAGCAGCCGTACCGCAACGCGCGGACCGTCCTGTTCACCAACGCCGTGAGCACCGGCTGCGGCCAGGCGAGCTCCGCCGTCGGCCCCTTCTACTGCCCGGCCGACAGCCGGGTCTACCTCGACCTCGGCTTCTTCAAGGAGCTGGAGAGCAAATTCGGCGCCAAGGGCGGGCCCTTCGCCCAGGCGTACGTGATCGGTCACGAGTACGGCCACCACGTGCAGAACCTCCTCGGCACCACCCGGCGGGTCGGCGGCGACAGCCAGGGGGCGGACAGCGCCTCCGTACGGCTTGAGCTTCAGGCGGACTGCTACGCGGGAGTGTGGGCGAAGAACGCGGTGGACACGGGGTTCTACGAGAGCCCGTTCACCGCGGCGGACATCCAGGAGGCCCTGGACGCGGCGGCGGCGGTGGGCGACGACAGGATCCAGGAGCGCACCCAGGGCAGAGTGGACCCCGAGGGGTGGACGCACGGGAGCTCCCAGCAGCGGGTGAAGTGGTTCACCACGGGATACAAGACGGGCTCTCCTGCCCGGTGTGACACGTTCTCCGGCACTGTCTGACGTTTTCCCTGTGGGCTGGACGCTTACTGAGGTTTTCCCGCCGCGAGCTACTGGCGTTCCCCTTGTGACGTGCATTGTGGGGAGACAGTCATCGCGACGGCGGGGGGCATCCGATGACGCAGGGGCTGCACCAGTTCATAGCGGTGGCGGGCCCGTGGGCCTACCTGGTGGTCGGGCTGATGGCCTGCGCGGAGACGGCGGCGCTCGTCGGCCTCGTGGTGCCGGGTGAGCTCACCCTGCTGATGGCCGGTTTCCTCGCCTACACGGGGCATGTGAGCCTGCCTCTCATGATGGTCGTGGCCGGCGTGGGCGCGGTCGCCGGGGATTCGATCAGCTACCGGATCGGCAGGCGGCTGGGGCCTCGCGTGCGCGACAGCCGGCTGGGCCGCCGGGTGAGCGCGGAGCGGTGGGACCGCACCGAGGACTACCTGCGGCGGCGCGGCGGATGGGCCGTCCTCTTCGGCCGCTGGGTCGGTCTGCTGCGCGCCCTGGTCCCCATGCTGGCCGGTATGGGACGCCTGCCGTACACGAGATTCCTCGCCTTCGAGGTGCCCGGCGGGCTGGCCTGGGGGGCGGGCACCGTCGGGCTCGGGTACGCCGCGGGGAGTTCGTACGAGCTGGTGGAGCAGGTCTCCGGGCGGGTCGGCCTCCTGGCCGCGGCCGGCCTGGTCGCGCTGGCCGCCGCCGGCCTGGGCGTCCACCGGCTGACCCGGTCGCGAACGCCGGTCGCGGAGTGTGCCAGGGCGGAGTACGCCAGGGCAACGCCCTCCGGCCGCCCGGTGAAGAGGTAGACCGCCGCGCCGTACGCCGGCGGCTCAGGGCCGCGCGCGTGCGGTCAGCGACCAGATGCTCCAGGCGAACCAGCCCACCGGGATCTCGATCAGGTGGGCGAAGAACCAGAACAGCAACACCGCCGCCGTGGCCGCCCCGGGTGCGACGCCGAAGCCGATCAGCGCCAGCGCGGTCGCCGACTCGCTGATCCCCGATCCGCCGGGCGTGATGACGGCGGTGGTCAGCACCCGGTTGATCGCGAAGGCCGCGACCGCCTCGGGGACGGCGACCTCGGCACCGGTCACGCGCAGGCATCCGATGAACAGAACGCACTGCAGCGCCATGTAGGCGACCATGCCGAGCGTGAGCCGGGGCCACCGCGTACGAGTGATCTCGATGGTGGAGTGACGCAGGTCGAGCAGGAAGTCGCGCAGGCACGGCTTGCGCCTGAGCGGCAGGAATCGGACCACCCGATCCAGGCCCCGCCCCAGCAGGTCGGCCACCGCCTCTCGATGGAGGGCTGCCGACATGGCGACGACGACGCCGACGAGCAACGCGCCGCCGACCCCTGCGGCCGCCGCGAGCCGGCGATCCGGCATGTACCCCGCGCCGAGCAGGCAGACGAGTCCCACGGCGGGGAGCAGGAAGCGGGACAGCAGGTTCCACACGCCCGTCACGACCGTCGAGGCCACCACCGGCCGCCGCCCGAAGCCCCACCTGGTCATCATGGTGAAGGTCATGGCCACACCCACGGCCCCGCCGAACGGCAGCACGTTGCTGGCGCCGCTGCCGACGCAGTTGACCAGCAACGCCCGGCGCCTGCTCAACCCGGGCAGGGAGTCGCTCAGCACGTTCGAGTACGCCCACAGCCCGGCCAGCCACACCCCTGTGAGCACCGCCATCGCGCCCCAGCCGACCCGCACCAGGCGCTCGTCGAGTTGCCCCCAGGTGACTCCGGTGATGTGCGGAAGGAACGAGATGAGCACGGCCGCCAGCGCCAGGGAGATCAGCGACATGACGACCCTGCTCCGGGGCGCGCGGCCCGTCGCCACCTCTGCCTCCGCCGAAATGGTCTCCACGCCGATTCGCCGCCTCCACACTGTCCGCTTCATTCGCTTTCGCAGGTCAAATGGATAACAATCCTTAATATGCCTATCTGAGCAAAACCGACGGCAAGGTTGCGGAAATCCCGGTGCCGCGTCCCGCGCGTTGATCACGGATCTTCACCCGCGGCCGGAACCGGCCGCGGCACTTGATCGTTCAGGTGGGCGGCTGACACACCTCATCGACCGTCGACAGGGAGAAACACGTGGTCTTCAAGCGGATGCTGGGTGCTCTCGGGGTGGGCGCCCCCTCGGTGGACACCGTACTGACCACCCCACGAGTCCGGCCGGGCGGCGTGCTCACCGGCGAGGTGAGACTGTCCGGCGGCGACTTCGACGCCGAGATCGAGGACATCACTCTCGGCCTGGTCGCCGGGGTGGAGATCGAGCACGGCGACGGCGAGAGCGCTGGGCTCGGTGAGTTCTCCCGCGCCCGGGTGTCCGGTCCGTTCATCCTGCGGCAGGGCGAGAACCGGAGTATCCCCTTCCAGATCCCGGTGCCGTGGGAGACCCCGATCAGTGAGATCGACGGGCAGCGCCTGACCGGCATGGCGCTCGGCGTACGCACCGAGGTGGCCATCGCGAAGGCCGTCGACAAGGGCGACCTCGACCCGATCGCCGTGGAGCCGCTCCCCTCGCAGTTCCGCGTCCTGGAGGCGTTCCTCCAGCTCGGTTTCGCCTTCAAGTCGGCCGATCTGGAGGCCGGCCACCTGTACGGCGTACGCCAGGAGCTGCCGTTCTACCAGGAGATCGAGTTCTACCCGCCCCCGCGGCACGCCGGTGTGGTGGGGGAGGTCGAACTCACCTTCGTGGCCGACCCCGCGGGCCTGGAGGTGATCCTGGAGGCCGACAAGCGGGCCGGTCGTCACTCCGGCGACGCCGTCGGCCGCTTCCGCGTCGGTCACGAGGACGCGGCGCGCATGGACTGGCCCGGGGAGATCGACCGCTGGCTCACCGGGCTCGCCCTGCACGGCGCCCATCACGGCGCGCCGTACGGTGACCACCACGGTGGCTACGGGCACGGCTATGGGCACGGCGGCGACTACGAGGACCATTACCGCCACGAGCACCGCGGCGGCCCCGGCTGGGGCGCGGTGGCCGCGGCCGGCGCCGCCGGGGTCGTCGGCGGCCTGGTGGCCGGCGAGATCGTCGAAGAGATCTTCGAGGACGACGAGGACGAGGGCGGGGACGGCGACTGGTGATCCCCGCCCCACACCCCCAGGGACGGCGCCGCCGGACACGTCTCAGGTGAGAGTGAGATCTCGTTCAGGATCGGGCGTCGGCTGCGGTCTCCGGGACAGAGGTGAGCCGGGAGACCGGGCCGGCGCTCGACGGACCGGTGCGGCAGCACCGCCCGCGACATTGCCATCGCTTGAAGTGTCGCCGTCCACAAGCGCGATCAGCGGGGTTGTAGCGTGACAGCGGTCACATTCAGTGACGTCACGCACACAGGAGGTTACGCATGATCCGTCGACTACTCCTGGCCGGCGCGGCCTGCGCCGCCGGGATCGTCGTCATGGCACCGATCGCCGCCTCGGCGGAGACGGCAGCCCCGCGACAGCCGGCCACGACCGCACAGGCCGGCCTTCCGGTTCACGCCGACGGGTGGGGGCACGGCGGGTGGGGGCACCCCTCGAGCCGTCCCTGGCACAGTGGCTACTGGGGCCGCCCGCTCGGCTACTGGAGCCGCCCGCTGGGCTACTGGAGCACCCCGGTGGTGCTCGTGGACGGCCTCTACGGCGACGACTGCGGGGCCGACTACTACGTCACCCCCTGCGACTGAGGCACCGCGATCGGGGACCTCATGAGAGATCCCGCCTGAGGATCGCAAGCACGACCCTCGATCGAGCATGCGCTCGACGGGGGATTTAAAAACCCCAGGTTGTCAGCAGATTTTGCTGACAACCTGGGGCCAAAGCCGGCCGTGATTCCCAGATCTTCGGATACCGTTCGTAGCCATTCCGTCTCTCTTCGTGCATGGCACGACTTCCTCGATCCGGAGCGCGCGATGAACGGCCACGACAGACCTCGCTCTCCCCGGCGCCCCGGGCGAGCGCCCTACGGCCCCGGCCGCACGGCCCGGCCCAAGCCGCCGCCGTACGCGTCGTCCCCCGGGCGGCGTGACAGCACCGGCGGCGAACCACTCGACCGGCATGAGCCGGAACCGGAGCCCTCCCCGATACCGCAGGCCGGGCGCCATCGCTCCCTGTCGCGGCCCAAGCTGATCCGTTCACTGATCGTGACCGGGGCCGCGGTCCTGACCGCCGTGAGCGTCTGGGCGAGCACCAACACCGCAGGTCCGGTGCCGGGCTCGTCCCCGCCTGCCGGCACCGTGGCCACGACGGCCCCCGATACGGCCCGATCCGGCACCGCTCCGTCGAGGCCCGCGCAACCGCCGCCCGGCCAACGCCTCCGCTCCCGGCACGGCGGGAAGGCACTGCGGGGGCGTACCCGGCGGCACCACGGCCCGGCTCATCCAGCGAGGCACACGCGGCCTCCCACCGCGCGCACTCACCCGCATGAATCCTGACTTCTGCCCTCTCCTCCCGCCTCACCATCGGTCGGCGCCCAGGGCCGGCGCCCAGTCTCCCTGACGCCGCTTTCGGCCTCCTCGCATGAGGCGATGAAACGACGGCAGGCGCCCCATCGGCTCCGGCATGCCCGCCTGGCACGTTCCAGGGGCGCCGGGGCTCACATCGTCCGCCGGACGAAGGCGCGGGTGACCGCGGTGCCGGCGTCGCCCAGAAAGGCGGCCAGTTCCTCGGTGATGAGGGTCTTGTCGACGGCGACCGTGATCTCCTCTGTCGCGAACTCGGCCACGGCGAGCTCACGGCCGAGCTCTCCGCTTCTTCTGATGCGGACGCGGAGCGCCGGCATCGGGCGTGCGTCCTCGACGGGCTGAAGCAGCTCCAGCGTCGCCGTGCCGATCTCGTCCATGGGGATCGTCAGCTCGGGGGCGAACTGCCTCTCGTCGACATAGGCAATGATCCGGTTGGCTTGGAGTGCGTGATGGATTACCGCAGGGCAGCTATGCAGCAACTGGGCGCGACGGAATTCCACTGATGGTTGCGACGGTGATGACACGAATCATCCACCAAATCCTTTCTGTGCAATCACGTCCCCGATCGTTTCGCCGCTCGATGCCAGGAAAGTTTGACGCATCAGCACCGGCGAACGCGACCATGCATCCGGAAAATCACCTTTCCTCCCTTTCCGGCTCGGCCGCGCTATTGATCACCTGCATGAGTTCATCGGCGAGGCGTGCGCACTGTTCAGTTGTATAACCCGTGGGGACGCGGAAGATCAGGCGTTCTCCGGGGCCGGTCCGAACGTCGGCGATGTCCCACCCGATCCACTGGCTGATAGCCAGCGCCTTGACGCTGTCCGGATCCATCTCCAGTCCGGCCGCGAGAGCCTCCAGGCGCCACAGATCAGGCATCCGCGACACCCGGCCGCTCAGCACGTCGGTTATCCACTGGGCGGTGAGGCTTTGACCTGTGCTCCCGCTCACGGACCTCAGCGCGAGCGTCCGGATGCTCATCCCCTTGTCCGCCACATAGTCGCGGATGCAGTCGCTCAGGGGGGTGGGGGGCTGGTCGGGTGTCACGCGCTGCGACGGCATTCGGTTGTCAGCTCCTCGACTCTTTCTGGCCGCGATCGCCACCATCATGCCCGCTAGATCCTGACGACAGGGAGCAAACCCCGACGAAGCCGGGGATCAGTTGTGTCAACAAGATGCGTCATAAAACGCCGTGCTTCACAAGATTTATTCGCGGAAACCTTCCGTTTTCACGTGCGGCCGTGCGCTCGGTCGGATTAGAGTGCGACCTGCAGTCGGGACGTCAGCAGAATCTGATGATGAAGTTTCCATCGGAGAGGTTCGCTATGGCGGGAAAGCCGCAGATGCACCTTCGGAGCGTGGCGCTCTTGCGCGCCTTGATGGTCGGCCACAGTCACAGCGTGGCCGATTTCGCTCGCCGGGCAGCCCTTACCAGGCAGTGCATCGATGGTCTGCTCAAACGAGGCACATGCCGCCGCACCACGGCGGACGCCATCGCGGCGGCAGCGGGGGTGCGGACTCTCGACCTGTTCCGGCCCTTCGTGTCGTCAAAATCTGCTGACACGCACGAGGACTCGTGATCGCATCACGCGTTTCCGATCCGGGTCACCCCTGATCCTCGGCGGAGGATCTCACGGGGAGTCCGGCTCGAACCGCCTCGACTGCGGTCCTGCGCATCCCGCTTCGCCGTCGCCACACCGCCGGCTTCCGGGATGTGCGTTCGATCCGAAAGCAGCACACCTCAGGAAAGGAATCGTCTCTTGACGATGAAGAAAGCCCTCCTCACGGGGGCACTCGCCACCGCTGCCCTGATCACCCCTGTGGTGCTGGCCGCCGAAGCCGCGAGCGCGGCGAGCACGGCGTCGCAGGCCACGAGCAGCGTCTCCCGCCCGGTCGACGCCTCCAGGCGCGGGCCGGATCCGCGCGCGGACATCCGCGTCCACCAGTTCGTCCTGAAGGGCAAGACGTACATCCTCCCCAGCTGCCAGTACGTCGTCAACGGCGGCGTCTACGTCTCGCCGACCTGCGGGGCGGGCCTGACCCGGCCGGTGTACATCCTGTCCGGTCGCACCTACACCCTGCCGGGCGACTGGTGCGACCAGGCCGTCAGCGGCCTGCCCGGCCGCTGGTACGGCCTCCCCGGCTACCAGCTCGGCACCGGAATCCACGAGTACGTCGTGAGCGGGCGCACCTACGTGCTCCCCAGCTGCCAGTACGTCGTCAACGGCGGGGTCTACGTCTCGCCGACCTGCGGGGCCGGACTGACCACGCCGGTCTACATCGTCGACGGCCGCCGATACCCCCTGCCCGGCAGCTGGGGCTGTGACTCGTCCCTCGGCCTGCCCGGCCGCTGGTACGGCCTGCCTGGCCGCGGGTACTGGAACCCGGGCCACAACTGGGGCGGCGACCACTGGGGCGGCCACTGGGGCAACGGCACCTGGGGCGGCCACGGCGGCCCCGGTGGTGCGGGCGGCGGCTGGGGCGGCCACGGCGGTCCGGGCGGTCCCGGTCACGGCGGTCCGGGCGGTCCCGGTCACGGCGGTCCGGGTGGCGGCCCCTGGGGCGGCCCCGGTCACGGCGGCCCTGGCCAGGGCGGTCCCGGCGGTCCCGGCAACGGCGGCCCCGGTGGCCCCGGTCACGGCGGTCCCGGCAACGGCGGCCCCGGCGGTTCCGGCGGCTGGGGACACCGCTAACCGGTCACCTCAGGTCAGCCGGCGCGGTGAACGGGAACGCCGCGGCGCCGGCGACGACAGCACCGAAATGCTCTCGGCGAGTGCGCGCCACCGCCGAGAACGGCGAGGGACGTGGGGGTAACTAGTGGACGTCCCTCGTCCGGTCCGCGGCGGAGTTGCCTTCCGGGACACCGGATGATCGTTTCCATTCGCGCCCCGCTACCTGGAGCAGGAGCGCGAGTGGAGACGCGCCGCGAGAGAGCGGCTGCGACCGGCATCGTCGCAGCCGCTCTCCTTGTCTCGTCTCACCTGTGGACCGTACCCGCGTCCCGATTCCCTCACCCGCGAGGCGGCCGGCGTGACGGCCCGCGGTCGGGCTTCGCCCGGGACGAATCCGGTAACGGCCTCCGACGAAGGGAACCCCCTCCGATGAATCTGGACTGGTGCATCGAGGTGGCGCTGCTGGGCCTGCTCACGCTCTCGGCCTGGCCCCCACCTCGAACCGGCCCGATCCGGCGGCAGCCGCGCCTGCTCAGCGACGTCGCCGAAGCCGAGTTCGACCAGCACACGCGCCTGTACGTGCTGACGCACGTCCGCGCCGAAGGAGCCACCACCACGCCGCTCGTCGCCGATTGGGACCAGATCACGACGTACGCCGCACAGTGCTCCGACGAGATCGACACGCTCTATGTATGCGTGCTGCACGGCGTGCAGAAGTGGTACTGGCAGTGGGGCCTCATGACCGACGCCCCGGCCGATGCGACCGTAGGCAGACGGGGCGGGCGCCCGCGGCACGCGCAGCCGTACGGGCGCCGGCAGCGGCTCGACGCGGCGCTGGAGGAACTGGCGAAGCGGCGCACGCCTCCGGTCTGCCGGTTTCGCCGGCGTCCCGGAACCATCGGGTGATGAACGCCCGCAGGGTCGCCTGCCCCCCGGGGCGGTGCCCCTCAGCGGACGAGCAGGCCGGGCAGTGGCCCGGCGGAGGGCGCGGCAGGGTCGCCGAGAGCACATACGGGGGCCTCGGCGACCCGTCGACCGGACCGTCCGCGCGGTCTCGCCGCCCCGTCGCGCGCGGCGGGGCGCTCGGGCGGGCGGGGCGCTCGGGCGGGCGGGGCGCTCGGCGTCGCTGCCGGCGCCGATGGTCCCCGCCCCCGGAAATGCCCGCTGACCGGGCAGCGCCAGGTGGAGACCCGGGCGGGCGCCGCCCCTGCCCGGGTGGGCATCGGCATGGAATGATCGGACCGTGCTTCCGACCGCGGTCGTTCACGTGCCCCAGTGACTCCTCCGCTCCGAAGGGAGCGGCTTCTCGCTAGGCCGCTTCCGCAGCGTCGCGAAGGGCAAGCCCTGCCCTGAGGATGTTGACCGCCGCATTCACGTCGGCATGCGCGGAATGCCCGCACGCCTGGCATCGGAACCCGGCTTGGTTGAGGCGGTTCTCCTTCGCGCAGTGCCCGCAACGCGAGCAGGTGCGGGAGGTGTTGGCAGGGTTCACCGCGATCAGCTCTCGACCGGCGCTTTCAGCCTTGTGCGCGAGCACACGCAGGAACACCCCCCAACCCGCGTCCAGGATGCTCCGGTTGAGGCCGGACTTCTGGGCGACGTTCCGGCCGGGGTTGTCGATTGTGCCGGACGCCGACCGGGTCATGTTCGCGATCCGCAGATCCTCATGCACGATCACGTCATACGCGCGGACCAGGGCCAGTGCGGTCTTGTGCGCGCCGTCGAGGCGCTGCCGCCGCACCCTGGCGTGCAGGGCGGCCACCCGCGCTGCGGTCTTGCGGCGGCGCTTGGACCCGCGTTTCTTGCGGGCCAGGTCCCGCTGAACAGAAGCCAGACGCCCGGCGGACGCTTCCAGGTGGCGCGGGTTGGCCAGAGGCTCCCCGTCGCTGGTGGTGACGAGCGAGGCCACGCCCATGTCGATCCCGGCCGCCGCGCCGGTCGCGGGCAACGGCTCGGCGGGGACGTCGTCGCACGACAGGATTACATACCAGCGGTTGCCTTCCCGCTTCACCGCGATCGTCTTCACCCGGCCGCGCACCGGGTGGTGCCGGTGGACGCGAACATGCCCCACACCCTGCAAGCGCAGGAACGTTGCGGCTGGGTGTCCGGGCTGGGAATCCCACCGGCACCCGTCACCATCTTTGGGCCACTCGACCGTGTCGAACCACCCGCGCCCCTTGAAACGCGGGAAGCCGGGCTTCGCGCCTGCCTTGACGCGGCGGAAGAACGCCGCGAACGCCTTGTCCAGCCGTCGCAGGGTGGCCTGCTGGGAGGAGAACGACCACCGGCCCTGACCCTCGGCGTCATCGGCGCGGATGTGCTTCAACTCGCCCGACTGGTCGCCGTAGCGAACCGTCACCCCGGCCTTGCGGTAGGCCGTCCGCCGGTGCTCCAACGCCGCGTTGTACAGCAGCCGGTGATCCTCCACGCACGCGGCGAGCGCCATCTCCTGGTGGCGGGTCGGGCGCAGCAGGAACTTGAAGGACCTACGCACGACCGCTCCCCTTCGGAGCGCGCTCGTACCACGCCTCGATGTAACGCTGCACCGTCTCAGCCGACACCGCGCCGACCGTGGCCACGAAGGACGACCTCGACCACAGCGTGGGCAACCGGGAACGCAGGTGGGGGAACTCGGCGCGCAGGTGGTGGGAGGTGAAGCCCTTGAACAGGTTGGCCGCGTACGACGGCGAGTTCTTCGGGTGCGGCTTGACGAACAACTGCACGTGGTCGGGCATCACCTCAAGCGCCACGATCTCCCATCCGTGCTCGCTCGCCTTGGCGCGGATCAACTCCTCAAGGCGGGCCTTCACCCGGCCACCCAGGACCGGGCGGCGATACTTCGGGCACCACACCACGTGGTACCCGAGGTCATACGCCGCGCCGGGGGAGGTGCGCACCTGACGAGTCACCCGATCATTATCAGCACCGTCCATCTAACCGCGCAGGTGAAAGGCATCCGCGATGAGCCCAGAGAGAAAAACCCCCGTCGCCTGCAGTGTTCTGATGGCAGGGGTCGAGCGTCGGCGACGCCCGGCTCCTCACCCTCGCATGCCTTCCACGGCATGGTCCTGCGCACCCTGCTGGGCGACGGGCACCCCGATCTGGTCCCGCCGCGGGCTCTGCGGCCCGGGCAGGTGATCCTCGCCGGAGTCCGCGCGCTGGATCCGGCGGAGCCGGCCTACGCCGCCGACGCGGGCCTCGCCTGGCACACCGTGCCCGAGCTGACGGCCGACCCCGGCGTCCTGGTCCCGGCCGTCGCCGCCGCCGGGGGCACCGCCGTCTACATCCACATCGACCTCGACGTTCTCGACCCGGAGGAGTTCGGGTCGCTCAGCTACCCCGAGGCCGGCGGTCTGTCCGTCGCGGCACTGCGCGACGCCGTACGCGCGCTGACGGCCCGTTTTCCCCTGGCCGGCCTGGGGATCACCGAGTACGCCCCCCGCCGTGAGGAGGACCAGGCCGTTCTCGCCTCACTCGTCCCCGCCCTGCTCGCCGGCGCCGCCACCGGGTGAAGGCGCGGGCATGGCTCACGCGCCGAGCAGCGCGGCGACCGCGCCGGTCGTCGCCGGGTGCCGGGCGAGGAGAGCCGCCACCTCGCCGCTCTCCTGCCGTCCGCTCCCCCACTCCGCCGTGCAGCCGAGCAGCGCGGCCATGGCGTCGCACGCCTGCGGATGCCGGGTCAGCAGCGCGGACACCGGCCCGCTCGGCGCGGGTGCCGCCCGGGCCCTGCGCGCCGGTGCGGCCGGCCGTTCCCAGGGCGGGGTCCAGGCGTCCAGCTCGGCCAGCGCGCCGGGGAAGGTCCGGCCGGCCTCGCGGACGAGCACGGGGACCAGCTCCGGCGCGTGCCGGCGCAACGTGGTGATCAACGTAGGCAGCCACGGCAGCAGGACGGGGTCGGGCAGCCGCGCGAAGGCCTTCGACAGCGCCTCGACCACGAACGGCGCGAGGCCGGGGACGGGTTCGAGCGCCTGGACGAACCCGCTCACATAGAGCGGATAGGCCGGGACGACGAGCGGGTTGGCCAGCAGCTCGTCACAGCGGGCACGCAGCTCCTCCCTGGTCAGCAGGCCCAGCTGCGTCTGCGCCGCCCACAGCAACGCGACCTTGGCGGGGTCCCGCGGGTGCGACTGCCGTACGGCCAGTTCGAGCTGGGCCCGTTCGCACCCCAGCGACAGCGCGAGGCTCTCCAGCGTGAACAGGAAGCCGAGCATCGCGCCGACCTGGCGTACGCCGGTGTCGTCGTCGGCGAACGCGGTGGGCAGCAGCGTGCAGTAGTGGGCGTATCCGGCCGTGACGAAGTCCTCGCACCAGGCGGGCAGCTCCGGTTCGCTCGCCCGGTAGTAGGTCAGCAGCCGCCTGATCCGGCGCAGCACCTCGGGAGCGTCGTCCACCGTGCGCTCGGCGGCCAGCAGCTCGACGGCGCGGGCGCCGAGCTCGCCGGCGAGGCGGCGGCCGCCCAGGTAGAGGATGGCGTCCTCGACGGCCGCGAGCGCGACCGCGGCCGTGGCCTGGGGATCCCACGCCGTGCGGCGCAGCCGCTGCTCCAGCACCTGCTCGACCGTGACGCCCTCGTAGCCCAGCTCGACGATCTCCCGCTGGTGCCGGCCGAGCGCCACGTCCCAGCTCTCCTGGATCGGCCGCTCGCCGAGGCGGCGCGCCCCCATGATCGGCCGGAGCGCACCGTCGGGCAGCAGGTAGCGCAGCGTCCACAGCAGATCGGAGCACGGCTCCAGCTCTGGGTCCGCCTTGAGGTCGAGCAGCACCCGCTGCTGTGTGCGCCTGGTCAGGTCCAGCCCGAGGGGCTCCAGCCGGTCGTACACGTCACGGGCCAGCGGGGGCAACGCCTCGTAGCCGACCATCCCGATCTTGTCGCCGCCCAGGAGGATCTCACACAGGCGGCGGACGTCCCGGCGGCCCGGCACGGCGTCCTTCTCGATGCAGGTGACGGCCGCGTCGGCGAAGTCGTACGGCGTGGGCCTGGCCCGCCCGCGCAACCCGGCGAGCAGGATCGACGTCTCGAACACGGCGATGGCGTCGGCGGTGCTGGCCAGATAGCCGTTGCGGCGGGCCAGCCGCACGATGTCGACGCACCATCCGCGCAGTTCGTCCTCGTCCAGGCCGTCGAGCACGGGCGGGCCGGCGAGGAACCCCGTCAGCCGGTCGGCCGCCGGCTCGGCGGCGACGGGCGATGCGGCCTTGGCGGTTTTGGCTGCCTTGGTGGCTTTGTCGGCCTTGGCGGCCCGCTTCCCGGGTCCGCCCTGCTGCCCCTCCAGCCGGTGGGGTGTGAGGCCCCCACGCTTGACCGCCTTGGCCCAGGTGGCGGCGGCGATGGACACCGAGCCCTGGGCCAGGCCGAACTGCGCCTCGATCGCGGAGTGGCTGGAGGGGATCAGCCCGTAGAGCCAGCGGGTGCCCGTGCGCGGGCTGATCTCGTACGGCGGCGCCTCGGACCGCAGGCCGAACTCGGCGATCGTGCTGACCGCGTGGAAAGCACCGCACACGTACAGGCAGTCGGCGGGGTCCGCGCCCGACTCCGCGAGGTGCTCGCGGATGCGCGTCCACATATAGCGCTCGCGTTCCTCGTCAATGGTCAGGCGGTCGTTCCCCTGCGGGCGGAGCCGCCGGAACAGGCTGCCGACCAGCGCCATCGCCTGGCGGTAGGTGTCGTAGCCCGCTCCGGTGAGCGGCTGCTCGACGTACTGGTCCCACCACTCCGACCAGTGCCGCACCTTGCCGTGGTGCAGCAGGTGCTTTTCCAGCTCGGCGAAGCGCGGCCGCAGGTCGCCGATCTCGACGCCCACGGCGTCCCCGTGCAGCGCCGCCTCGTCACCGTGCCCGTCTTCGACCGAGCCGGCCTCCTCCGGAGCCGGTCCGGCCGAATCGGCCGGACCACCCGTTTCCTGGGGCAGCCATTGGAAGACGTGGTCCACCGAGCGGTCGACCAGCACGATCTCGACGCCGGGGGTGTCGAGCGCGTACGCGATGGCCTGATACTCCGCCGACGCCTCCGTGACCGGCGCGATCACGCTGAGCGGTCCGGAGCCGGCCGGGAACCCGTCGAGCTGGGTGGCGAACGCCTGCAGCGCCACCGGCAGCCGGCAGTTGCGCAGCTCGTCGAGGATCGGGCGCATGTCCTCGCACAGCTCCAGGTAGACGACCTTGGGCCGCTTGTCGCGCAGCCGCCGGGTCATGGCCAGGGCGGAGGCCGGCGAGTGGTGGCAGACCGGGAAGATCTCCAGCTCCTCGCGCAGCACGCGGTCGACGTCGTCGACCATGCCGGACAGGATGCCGGCCAGGGCGTCGCCGCCGCCGGAGAAGGCCGCGGCGGCGTCGAGAAGCTGCCCGCGCAGGGCGTCGAAGGTGCTCATGACAGCGTCGAGATCGCCTGACGGCCGCCGTCGAGGAACCGCGTCCACTCGCCTCCGTCGTTCCTGCTGCGTGGTTCGACCACGCCGTGCCAGTACTTGTTGAGGATGGCCAGGTCCTCCGGGGCGCGCCTGGCCAGCGAGCCCACCAGCGAGCCGCCCAGGGTCTCGGCGCGCAGCGTGCGGTCGCCGAAGAAGTGGCTGTGCAGGATGGCGTCCTCCAGCACGCCGATCTGCTCGGCGGTGGACAGGGCCGACTCCAGCTTCTCGTCCTCGCTCGTGGCCGACGCCGCCGCGGTGCGCAGGTCGGCGAAGCTCTGCAGCAGGATGTCGAGGAGCGCGGGCGGCACGTCCAGCTCGATGCGGTGCCGGCGCAGCAGTTCCGTGGTGCGGAAACGGACGATCTCCGCCTCGCTGGCCTTGCTCGTCACCACCGGGATGCGGACGAAGTTGAACCGCCGTTTCAGCGCCGAGGACAGGTCGTTGACGCCCCGGTCGCGGCTGTTGGCGGTGGCGATGATCGAGAACCCGGGCCTGGCGAACACCGTGTTGTCGGTGTCCAGCTCGGGAATGGAGACGTATTTCTCCGACAGGATCGAGATCAGGGCGTCCTGCACGTCGCTGGTGGAGCGGGTCAGCTCCTCGAAACGGCCGATCATGCCCTGCTCCATCGCCGTCATGATCGGGGACGGGATCATCGACTCGCGGGACTGGCCCTTGGCGATCACCATCGAGACGTTCCACGAATACTTGATGTGGTCCTCGGTGGTGCCCGCCGTTCCCTGCACGACCAGGGTGGAGTTGCGGCAGATGGCGGCGGACAGCAGTTCGGCCAGCCAGCTCTTGCCGGTGCCCGGATCGCCGATCAGCAGCAGGCCGCGGTCGGAGGCGAGCGTCACGATGCTGCGCTCGACGAAGCTCCGGTCGCCGAACCACTTCTGCGGGATCTCCCGGTCCAGGCCGTCGGACCGCTCGCTGCCGAGCACGAACAGCCGGACCATCCGGGGGCTGAGCCGCCAGGAGAACGGCTTGGGGCCGTCGTCGATCGACTCCAGCCAGTCGAGCTCCTCGGCGTACTTCACCTCGGCGGGCGCGCGGAGCATCT
Organism: Microbispora sp. H10830; assembly: GCF_014161375.1. Classification (NCBI taxonomy): domain Bacteria; kingdom Bacillati; phylum Actinomycetota; class Actinomycetes; order Streptosporangiales; family Streptosporangiaceae; genus Microbispora; species Microbispora sp. H10830. Next base: position 460,749 of record NZ_JABBWX010000002.1, on the reverse strand, counting down.
CGTTGGTCATGTGAGGGGGTCTCCTAGGCGAGGAAGTTCTTGAGTTCGAACACGAGCTTGCGGATGTGGCCCGAGATGACGGGCGTGCCGAGGTCCTTGAGCTTCTGCCGGAACCACGGGTTGACGCTCTGCTGGCCGCCGCTGCTCACCGAGCCGACCGGGATGAGCCGTACGCCGGATCGGTGCAGCGCCTCCATCCCGGCGTAGACGGCGGGGCAGTTCCATTCGTAGAAGTCCGAGATCCACACGACCACCGTGTTGCGGGGGTCGGCGACCTTCGGCTGGGCGAGGGCCAGGGCGGCGGTGCCGTCGGTGCCGCCGCCGAGCTGGGTGCGCAGCAGCACCTCGAACGGATCGTGCACCCACGGGGTGAGGTCGAGCGCGCGGGTGTCGTACGCGACCAGATGGACGTCGACCTTGGGCAGCCCGGCGAAGATGGACGCCAGGATGGTGCAGTTGACCATCGCGTCGACCATGGAACCGGACTGGTCGACGACCACGATCATCCTGGCCGGCGTCGTGCGCCTCGCGGTGCGCCGGTAGTAGAGCCGGTCGACGTAGAGCCGCTGGTCCTCGGGGCTGTAGTTGGTGAGGTTCTTCCAGATCGTCCGGTCGAGGTCCAGGTTGCGGAACACCCGCTTGGGCGGCACCGACCGGTCGATCACGCCCGCGCTGGCCTTTTCGACCTGGGTGCGCAGCACCTCGGCGACCTCGTCGACGAACCTGCGGATCAGCGCCTTGGCGTTGGCCAGCGCCACCCCCGAGAGGTTGGCCTTGTCGCGCAGCAGCTGCTCGACCAGCGACATGCTGGGCGTGAGCTGCCGCGCCAGGGCCGGGTCGGCCAGCACCTCGCGCAGGCGCATGCGGCTGACCAGCCCGGCCTCGATGTCGGCCAGCGCCTTGGCCAGGTCGTCGTCGCCGATCCGGACGCCGTTGCCAGGCCCGTGGCCGGCCGTGGGGCCCGGCCCCACGCCCGTCCCGGGCTCGCCGCCGGGTCCTCCCGGTTCCGCGCCGGTCCCGGGTCCCGCCGCCGGTGCCGTGCCCGTTCCCGGTCCGGGCGCCGGCCCCGCGCACAGGGCCCGCTTGAGCCAGGCGGCGTCCTGCTGCCAGGTCGCGAGCTGGGTGGCGCTGACGTCACCCGCACCGGTGGCGAAGACGTTGAGCAGCAGCTTCGAGACGAGTGCCGCCCTGCGCACCTCGCCGCCGGACACGTGCTCGTCCGGCGTGAGCAGGGTCTCGAATTCGGCGGCCAGGTCGGGGAAGCGCTGCACCAGTGAGTCGACCGACACGGCAGGGTCGAGCAGCCCGGCGGGCAGGCCCAGGTCGCCGACGACCGCGACGCTCGCGGTCTCCAGCGCCGGCTGCTCCTCGTGGTCGAACAGCCGGGCCAGCAGCCGCCAGTAGAGCAACTGACGCCGGTTGCGGTCGGCGTTCGTCAGTCCGTCGTCTCCGGTTGTGGAAACGGGCGGGAGAACGGGCGCGGTGGCGTCCCCGCCCGTGGGCGCGTGGGCGCTCGTGGAGATGTCGTCGCTCATCGTCGCAGCAGCCGTCCGGCTCGTTCCCGCAGGACGGTGACCGCGTCGGCGGCCCTGGCCTCGGCCTTGGCCGCCTTGGGGTCGGTGGGGCCGAGCGCCCAGTCGCCGGTGGCGACCACCACCGCCTCCCGCTTGACCTTCGCCTGCACGGCGAGCGGCTGCAGCGTCCATCGGCCGCCGTCCCACCGGACCAGTCCCACGCACGCCGACGAGGCCGCCACCAGCTTGGGCGTGAGCGGGCCGCAGCCGGGCAGCAGCTCCGCGTCCACGGCGAGGACGGTGCCGTCCAGGTCGAAGGAGCCGTCCTTGGTCACCTTGTAGCCCTCCACCAGCACCGGTTCGGCGATGCGTACGGGAACGCGGTCGAGGGGCGGCACCGCCGGGGCGAGCGCGCCGGGCAGGCACAGCCGGGCGGTCGCCAACGGGTCGGCGGGCTTGCTCACGAAGGCGCGGTCGTCGTCCCAGACGAGGTCACCGCTGTCGAGCAGGGGCATGTCCGCGATCTCGACGCTGCGGCGGTCGGCCAGCGCGGCCAGCAGCACCTTGTGGCGCTGCGGCAGCTTCCACAGCGCGGTCCCGACGATGGTGTCGACCTTGGCGACGGTGACGGAGGTGCGCACCAGCCGGGACCTGCCGCCGTCGGCGGGTTCCAGGACGGCGTGCACCTGGAACTGGACGGCGGTGCCGTGCTCGTGCACGTCGACGCCGAGCACCAGCAGCCGTCCCGACACCGTGGCGGCGGGCCGGGGCTCGCCGGTCAGTACGCCCTCCTGCGACAACAGCAGGGCGCGGGTCCACAGGTCGGCCCAGCGCCGCACCGGCAGGTGCTCCGCGGAGCCGATCGGGCAGGAGGCGCGCAGCTCGGCGGCGAAGCCGTCGAGCAGCACCGCGAGCCTGCGCAGATCCGGTGCGGCGAGCAGGGCCTCGATGACCTGGTCCGCGGCGGAGACGAGGTCGTGGTCGACGCCGCGCCAGCCGGTGATGGCCAGCTCGCGCAGCCAGGAGCGGACGCCGCCGAGCACGTGCCCGGCCGGCTGAGCGGCGGCGCCGCCGGCCGTCCCCGGGCCGTCGGGCGCCGATGGCCATTCCGCCCGTTCCCGTCCCAATGCCGTGTCCAGGCTCTCGAGCAGGGAATCGTGCACGGCGCCGGACAACGCGACCCGGCCGCCCGCCAGGGCCGTCAGATGCTCCTGCGTGATCGAACCGGACACGACCGCGTCGGCGGCCTCCGCCAGCCGATCGCCGAGAGGGGTGGCCGCGAACGCCGCGGCCAGCGCGGTCACCGCGTCGGCGCGCTCGTCGGCGAGCCGGGCGAGACCGTGCACCAGGGCGTCGTCGAAGCCGTCGAGCAGCGCGAGCGCCTCCTCGGCCCCCTCGCCGGCGTTTCCCGAGTCGCCGCCGAGCAGGGCGGCGAGCTGTACGGCGAGCATCAGCCCACCGTCCCCGTGGCCGGGAACCAGTGCAGCTCCGGGATCGGCAGGGTCGTGTCGGCCACCTCCAGGTAGGCCAGGTGGCGCAGGAACCGGCTGAACACGACCGCGGCGGGGGCGGGCTCGTGGACGCCGCCCAGGCAGTCGGCCAGATCCGCGCCCTCGGGGACCTCGACCCGCAGGTAACGGGACACGCGGTCGGCGCCGTACTGCACGACGGCCTCGGCGACCAGGGCCCGCAGGTGTTTGCACGGCGAGCCGTACAGGCCGCCGCAGGGGCGGTTGTTGTTGGTGCTGCAGTTGTAGTCGTGGGTGCCGGCGGCGATGGAGGAGACGTAGACCCGGCCGATGTCCGAGCCGCTCGACACCACGCCCTGCAGCCGGCCGTCCGCCAGCTCGACGAAGGGGACCTTCGCCAGCTTGCGCGGCTGGACCGGCGGCACCACCCGCAGCCTGCTGTGTCGCGCCCACACGGTCGCGCCGTTGGGGGAACGGTCTGTCATGATCCGGAAGGTAGCCGAGCCGTCCGACAAAACAGCCCGCCCGCGACGGCCGGCTCACGGTCACGGCTTCGGTCACCGCCGCATCCAGGGACGATGCCGCTTCGGCATTCACCTTGACATGAGTGGACACTTCGAGAAAGATCCACCTGTCGATTGTTGTCCCGCTCGCGATGCCGAGAGGTCGCCTTGCGGTTGCCCCGTGTGAAAGCCCAGCACCGCCCCCACAGGTACGGCAACGACCGGATCCGGATAGGCGGGGCCGCGCAGGAGATCAGCGATCCGGACGGCCACGCCTGGGCGGCCCTGAACGCGATGGACGGCACGAGGACCCCGGAGGAGGTCGTCGCCCGCCTGTGCCGCGCGTTCCCGCGGCTCACCGAGGCCGAGGCGACCGGCGTCGTCGATCTCCTGCTCACCTCGGGATACGTGGAGGACGCCGCCGGCCCGCGGCCCGAGGAGCTCAGCCTGCGGGAGCTCGAACGCTACTCGCGCAACGCGGCGTTCTTCCGCGGCAGCGGCCTCGCGCCGCGCGAGCACGGCTGGGAGGCCCAGGTCCGTCTCAAACGCTCCCGCGTGCTCGTTCTCGGGCTGGGCGGCACCGGCAGCCACACGGCCTGGGCGCTCGCCGCGTGCGGCGTCGGCGAGATCCACTGCGTGGACCGCGATCTGGTCGAGCTGTCGAACCTGACGCGGCAGGCCCTCTATCGGGAGGCCGACATCGGCAGTCCCAAGGTGGACGTGGCCGTCGCCCGGCTCGCCGAGGTCAACTCCTCCGTCCGCGTCACCGGGGAGACCCGGGCGGTCGAGTGCGAGGAGGACATGATCGACCTCGTACGCGGGTTCGACGCGGTGGCGATGTGCGCCGACGAACCGGCCGGACGGGGCGGCATCCGCATCTGGGCCAACCGGGCCTGCCTGTCAGAGAGGATCCCGTGGGCGCTCGGCGGTTACAACGGCCCGCTGGTGAGCGTGGCGGCGTTCGCTCCCGGCGGCCCGTGCTACGAGTGCCTGACCGCGAGTGTCGACGCCCCGCTCGCGCCGGGGATCCCCCTCGACCTCGGCGGGCCGGACGTCATCGCGCCCTCCGCCGGAGTGTCGGGCCACCTGACCGCCCAGGCGGTCATCGCGTTCCTGACCGGGATTCCCGCGACCTCGGGCAGCTACGTCACCGGCATCAACCTCGTCGCCCCGGACCAGCACGTCTACACGCGCCATCCGGCGGCGCCGGACTGCCCCGCCTGCGCGCCGGACGCGCTCCGCGCCGAGTCCCTCGGCAGCATGGCCGGGTGACAGGCCTCGGGCCGCCCCCGCCGGTCAGGCGAGCGGGAGGCCGGCCCCGGGCTCGGACTCGGGGCGCGGGCCGCGGATGCGCCGCTCGCTCTCCTCGATCGGCACGTCGTTGATGCTCGCCTCCCTGCGGCTCATCAGGCCGTCGGCGGTGAACTCCCACAATTCGTTGCCGTAGCTGCGCCACCACCGGCCCTCGGCGTCGTGCCACTCGTACTGGAACCGCACGGCGATGCGGTCGCCGCCGAAGGTCCACAGGTCCTTGCGCAGGGCGTAGTCGCGCTCGCGCTCCCACTTGCGGCGCAGGAAGGCGACGATCTCCTCCCGCCCGGTCAGGAACTCCGAGCGGTTGCGCCACACCGAGTCCTCGGTGTACGCGAGCGCGACGCGTTCGGGGTCCCTGGTGTTCCAGGCGTCCTCGGCGGCCTGCACCTTCTGTCTGGCGGTCTCCTCGGTGAACGGCGGAAGCGGGGGACGTGTGCTCATCGTGCTCTCCTTCCCGAATAAGAGAACGCTCGTTCTCCCTACGTATCGTAGAGAACGAGCGTTTTCCGGGGCGAGGAGGGGTCGGTGGAAACACCACGCGACGGGGACACCGCACGCGACCTGGACACAGCACGCGGCCCGGACGCCACACAGCGCGGGCGGATCGACGGCGACACGGCACGCCGCCGCGTCCTCGACGCGGCCGAGCGGCTGTTCTACGCCCGGGGCATCCAGGCCGTGGGCATGGACCAGATCCGCGACGCGGCCGGGGTCTCGCTCAAGCGGCTCTACCAGTGCTACCCGTCGAAGGACGCGCTGGTGGAGGCCTACCTGGAGCATCGCGACCAGCGGTGGAACCAGGCCCTGGCCGAGCACGTCGGCCGCGTCGCCGAGTCCCGCGAGCGGGTGACGGCCGTCTTCGGCTTCCTCGCCGAGTGGTTCGGGACCACCGATTTCCGCGGCTGCTCGTTCATCAACGCCTTCGGCGAGCTCGGCCCGGCGTCACCGCCCGTGGCGGCGGCGCGGGCGCACAAGCGCACGCTGCGGGAACGGCTCCACACGCTCGCGGCGGAGGCGGGCGCCGCCGACCCGGACGCGCTCGCCGACCAGCTCCTGCTGCTGGTGGAGGGGGCCATCGTCGCCGCCGCCATGGGCACGGCCACCGCTCCCGCGGAGCGGGCCCGGTCTGCCGCCCGGGCGCTGCTCGACGCCGCGACCGCCCCCGGTCACGCCCGCACCGCGCACCGGCGCGGCTGAGCGCCCTCCGCCATCCCGGAGGACTACAGGGAGGCGTCGCCGGGGCCGGAGGCGGTCGCCTCAGGCGTTCTGTTCGTCTCGCTCCGCGCCTGCTGGGGCAGGAAGATCCGGGACAGGCGCGGAGCGTGGTCCGGCGCCGCCCGTGGGAGAGAGATGGTGAAGGTGGCTCCGGCTCCCGGCCGCCCGTCCACGTCGATCGTGCCGCCGTGCGCGTCCATCACCTCGCTCACCAGAGCCAGGCCGATGCCGAGACCTCCGGTGTGGGGCGCGCCGACATGTCTGGCGAGCAGGCGCTCGCCGTCACGCGGATCCAGCCCCACGCCGTCGTCCCGCACACTGAGCCGAACCGTCTCCGGACCCGAACACACGGTCACCCAGATGTGGCCGCCCGCCGAGGTGTGACGGAGGGCGTTGTCGAGGAGCGCCGAGATCACCCGGCGCAGCGCGGACGGCGCTCCGCACACCACATGGTCACCCGGACTTCGCCGCAGGTCGATCGTCACCCCGCGCTGCCCGGCGCGGGCCGCCTCGGCGTCGGCCGACTCCTCCGCCAACGCTGCCAGGTCCGCGGGCCCGAACGGCCGGCGGCGCTGCCTGAGCTGGGTCGACAGCAACAGGTCCTCGATCACCTCGCCCAGTTGCCCGATGCCGGTGACCAGCCGGTCGACGTCGCCCACGACGACAAGAGGATCGGGGTCCCGGCGCAGACGCCGGGCGGCGAGCTGCGCGCGGACGTGCAGACGGGTCAGCGGGCTGCGCAGTTCGTGGCTGACGTCGGCGGTGAACCGGCGCTGCCGGTCGAGGGCCTCGCCCAGCGGCGCGATCGCCCGGCGGGCGAGGACCTGGCCGATCAGCAACGCCGCCAGCAGGGCCGCGGCCTCGGCCGCGCAGAGCGTGCGCAGCAGCCGCTGCCGCTCGGTGACGGGGTAGTACATGTCCCTCACCGCCTGCAGGGGCACGTCGCCGCGCCGCTGCGTACGGACCAGGTAGGTATGGCCGCCGACCTCCGCGACGTCGACCCGGGTGCGGCCGTCGGCGGCGACCCGGTCGAGCGCCTCGCGCACCGGCAGGCTCTCCGGCGCCCCCGGGGAGCTCCGCACGGTGTTCGCCCGGAGTTCGAACAGCCATACGCAGGGCGGCGGGTGGTCCATCGGGGCCGACATCGCGGCCACGGCCAGGTCGCGCCGGGCGGTGGCATCCTGCTCGCCGACCACGACGGAGTAGACCAGCGTGCCCAGGAGGGCGATCGCCAGCGAGAACACGGCCGCCACCTGCGCGGTGATCCGGCGGCGGGTCCGGATCAGCAGGCGCCGCTCCGGATCGAAGGACCGTCTGGTCGTCACAGCTCGCCCAGGCGGTACCCCACGCCCCGCACGGTACGGACGACGCCGGGCCCCAGCTTGTTGCGCAGGTAGTAGACGTAGGTGTCCACGATCGACTCGGTCCTGGCGCCGTCGAAGATCCGCTGCCGCAGCGAGGTGCGCGTGTGCACCTGCCGGGGACGGGCCGCCAGCGCGTGCAGCAGCCGGCACTCCTGGCCGGACAGCGTCACCTGCTCACCGGACGGCAGCCGTACGGTGCTGGACGCGGAGTCGAGCCAGCCGGCGCCGAGCGGCAGCAGCGCGGCCTGGTCCAGGTTTCTGCGGTGCAGGGCGCGCACCCTGGCCAGCAGTTCGTCGATCTCGAACGGCTTGACCAGGTAGTCCTCGGCGCCCGCGTCGAGTCCGGTGACCCGGTCGGCGAGGGCGCCGAAGGCGGTGAGCATCAGCACCGGCACGGTGACCGCCTGCCGGCGCAGCCGCCGCAGCAGATCGAGCCCGTCGACCACGGGCAGCCCGCGATCGATGATCATCGCGTCGTAGCCACGGCTCAGCGCCAGGTGCAGGCCCCGCTGGCCCTCCAGCGCCAGGTCGACCGTGTATCCCTGGTCGCCGAACACCTCGACCAGCATGTCTCCCAGCTCGCGGTCGTCCTCCACGAGCAGCAGGCGCAAGGAGCGCGGTTCGGATGTCCCCGATATCCGTGCCACCGGACAACCGTGGCACCGCGATCGGGAAATTTCCAGAGTTCGGAATGCCGCCCTCGGGAACCTCCCCCCGTGTTCTGCGAATGTCCGAACTCACACATGAAATTAGATGAAACCGGTTTCTCCCGCCGCCGCACCCACCGGCGCCGCACTCCCCGCGCTTCTCGCGTCGGCCGGCTCGTGGCGCTCGGGCAGCGCCAGTTTGTAAAGCGGCAGGGCTGCCGCGGTGGTGAGCACGGCCACGAGGACGAGCATCGCGAAGAGCTCCTGCGTGATCATGCCCTGCGCCAGGCCGATGTTGATGAAGATGAGGATCATCAGTCCGCGGGCGTTCATCATCGCGCCCATGGCCCAGGATTCGCGCCAGCCGAATCCCAGCGCCCGCGTCGCCAGCGAGCAGCCGAAGTACTTCCCGGAGAAGGCCAGGATCAGGATCAGTGCGAACGCCACGAGCGCGAAACCGCCGGTGATGCCGCCGAGATGGGTGTTCAACCCCGAGAACGCGAAGAAGACGGGCAGCAGCAGGGTCGATACGATATCCATCATCCGGCCGTGCAGAGCGGCGCGGAACGCCGGCTCGCGCGGCATGGCCAACCCGGCGACGAAGCCGCCGAACACCGAATAGACGCCGATCGCGTCGGTGAACCACCCGGCCGCGAGCGGCACCAGCACGATCACGTACACGGCGCCGGTGCCGAGGCGCCCGGTACGCGCGACGCGGCGGCCCAGGGGGCGCAGCAGCGGAGCCACCACCCCGAGCATCACCACCGCGAACACCGCCGCCAGGGCGATGGTGCGCAGCGTGTCACCGGGACCACCACCCAGGTGCACCGCCGACAGCGCCGCGAGCAGGCACCAGGCCACGGCGTCGTCGATGGAGGCGGCCAGCAGGGCGATCCGGCCGACGCGGGTGTTCTGCAGCCCGCGCTCGTACAGGATCCTGGCGAGCATGGGGAACGCGGTCAGCGACAGCGCTCCCCCGAGGAACAGGGCGAACTCCAGCCGGCCGACGTCCGGGCGGGAGAGCCGCTCCCACAGGACGAGCCCGGCGGCGCCGCCGAGGACCAGCGGGGAGATGATCCCCGACGCCGCCAGCACGCTCGCCTTGCGCAGCTCGCCCGGCGCCCGGGCGTCGTGGTCCATCCCGGCCCCGACCAGGAACATGTACAACGTCAGGCCGAGGGTGCTGAGCACGTACAGGACCGGCCTGACCTGGGCGGGGAACAGGGCCGCCTGGGCGTCGGGGAACACCGCGCCGAGCAGCGTCGGCCCGAGCAGGACGCCGGCGACCATCTCGCCGACGACGCGCGGCTGCATCACCAGAGTGGCCAGCCGGCCGCACAGCGCCGCGGCCAGCAGGATCACGGCCAGGGCCGGCAGCACTCTGAGGGCCAGTTCGAGGTTGGGGTCGGCGGCGGACGCCTCTGTCGGGAGAAGGGCGGGGAGAAGGGCCGGAACGGGCATGGCTTGCGCCTCCGCTCGTGGTCGGGACCTGAGGTCGGCCGGTGGTCTACGTGCTTGCGGAACGGGCGTCGCCGGAGAAGTGGCGCTCGCACAGCCGCAGCCGGCGCGCGTCCCACACCATGTACGTGCCGAGGACGAGCTGCACCAGGCTGCGCCAGACGTCCTCCCAGCCGTCCCTGAGCCGCATGAACAGCAGCGTCAGGCGGCGTCCCCGCCCGCGCCGCGCGTGCAGCGGGGTGAGGAGGCACGGTCCCCGGTTGGGCAGCGACCGGGTGTGCGCGGCGGTGGAGTCGAGCTCGTACGAACGCAGGACCTCCCGCACCGCGACCCGCATGGCGAGCGGCGCGAGCCGCCACGCCGGGCAGGGCCGGTTCGCCGGCATGCCGAACGGGATGTGGTTGAGCTCCCTGACCGGGGCGTGCCCGGGGGCGAAGCGTCCGGGATCGAAGCGCTCGGGATCGGGGAAGCCCGCGCGGTGGAAGGCGGGGTAGTCGAAGCACAGCACCGAGCCGGCCGGGATGACGACGTCCTCGGCCACGGGGATGTCGCCCGTGGTGACGCGGTGGGCGATGCCGAAGAGCGGGTAGAGCCGCAGCGTCTCCGCGATCACCTGGTCGAGGAAGCGGTCGTCTCCGGCACGTGCTCCGTTCTGTACGTCCGGGTGCCGGGCGAGAGCCATCAGCACATGGGCCGTGGCCTCCGACATCTGCACGACCGCGGTGTTGAAGAAGGCGCCCTGGAGATACAGCGCCTGCTCCCGGGCCGTCAGGCCCGCCGGGAGCTCGTGCGCCACCCTGGGCAGCGACTCGACGAGATAGGCGGTCAGCCGGTCGCGCCGGTCCATGTGCCGCAGGCCGCAGCACTTGAGCGCGGTCACGACGTCGTCCGCGTTGCCGACGATGAGGTCGCGGGCGTGCGGCGGGCAGGGCTCGCGGAAGACGAGCTCGTAGGAGAACTCGGCCCAGGCCGGCATCATGAGGTCGCGCAGCCGGACCACCCCGCGCCTGCCCTCCAGCGTCCGGCCGACGCACCGGCGGGTGAGCTCCTCAACCCGCGCCCGCGGCTGGGACAGGATGCGGCGGGTGGCCAGGGCGACGGCGTCGTACCGCTCCCCCGCCTCCAGGTGCTCCTGGTGCATCTCGGGCCCCGGCGACAGCCAGTACCAGAACAGGTCGGACAGGACGGCGCCCTTGCTCCGGCCGGAGGCCGCCGGGTGGGAGTAGACCTCCCTGAACCGGTCCACGCCGACCAGGTCGCCCGGCACGGCGATGCTCTCCTCGCCGTTGATCCTCGTGAACACCCACCCGCGCAGCACGACGACGCGCCCGGGGAGCCACCGGGGCAGGCTGATCACGACGATGGCCGCGGCCACCCACACCGCCGTCAGCATCGCCGCACCAGCCCCGGCTCCAGGTCGTGCGGCGAGGCGAGGCCGCACAGGGTGAGCGCCTGCTCGACCTCGTCCCGCAGCAGCCCGAGCACGCGGGCCACGCCGCACTCACCGCCCGCCGCCAGGCCCCAGATCACCGGACGGCCGACCGCGACGGCGGACGCGCCCAGCGCCATCGCCTTGACCACGTCGGTGCCGCGCCGGATCCCTCCGTCCATCAGCACCGGTACGGCCCCGCCGACGGCGGCCACGATCTCCGGCAGCAGATCGACGGTGGCCGGAACGGTGTCGAGCTGCCGTCCGCCGTGGTTGGAGACGTACAGCGCCGACACGCCGTGGTCCAGGGCGAGGCGCGCGTCGGCGGGATGCGTGACGCCCTTGAGCACGATCGGCAGCCGCGTCATCCGCCTCAGCAGGTCGACGTGCTCCCAGGAGATCGCGGGCGACATGACGATCGGCCGCACCGACTCGGGGTCGCCGTCGCGCAGGTTCTCGCAGCGCATGCCCTCCGGGAGGTCCTCGAACCCGTTGCGCACGTCCTGGTCCCGGCGTCCCCTGGCGGGGGAGTCGACAGTGACGACCAGCGCCGCGCAGCCGGCCTTCTCGGCACGCCGGACGATCGCCTCGGTGAAGGCCATGTCCGGCTGGACGTAGAGCTGGAACCACAGGGCGGCGCCCGGCGCCGCGGCCGCGACGTCCTCGACGGCGACCGTGGCGGCCATGCTCACGATCATGATGGTCTCCGCGGCGGCCGCCGCGCGGGCCGTGGCCTTCTCCCCCTCCGGGTCGGCGAGCCGGTGGAACGCGGTCGGCGCCACCAGCACCGGCATCGCCGCGCGGCTGCCCAGCAGGGTGACCCCGATCCGCGGGCTCCCCGCGCCGCGCAGGACCCGCGGCAGCAGCGCGAGCCGGGCGAACGCCGCCTCGTTGGCCTTCACCGTGACCTCGTCGCCGGCCCCGCCGGCGAAGTAGTCGTAGTGGACGGGATCCAGCCGGTCGCGAGCCGCCGCCTCGAAGTCCCGGATGGCCGGCAGCACGGCCGTCACTCCGAGACCGGGAGGCTCTGGCGCTTGAAGAAGTCCCGGAGCGGGCGCAGGTGCACCTCTTCCGAGGTCCAGTCGTTCTCCAGGTTCTCGGTGACGTGGTGGACGGCCTCCACCACACCACCCCGATAGCGGCGTACGACCGGGTGGAGGTAGTGGCCCTCGTGCGCACGCTCCGCGTCGCTCTGCCTGATCCGCCCCACCGCGATGTCGAAGGGGTCGACCTGGTCGTGGTGCGGGCCGTACTCCAGCGTGATCGCGAAGTGGCCCCCGTCGCCGATCGGCGGGCCCTGCAGGTCGAGCGGCAGCTCCTCCAGGTAGCGCATGCCGCCGCGCCCGTCCGGGACGATCATGTCGGCCAGCACCCCGAACTGCTGCCACAGCGCCGAGCTGCGGTTGACCCGTTCGAGCACGGCCGCCGCGAGCGCGTCCGGATCGGCGGGAAGGTCGCGGCCCGGCCAGGGCACGCCGTGATGCCTGTTCTCCAGCATGCGGTGCAGGGCGCGCACGCCGTAGCGGAAACCGTGGATGAACCCGTTGGTGCCGCGCTTGAAGTCGAGCGACTGGGTGATCGTCCCGGCGCAGTGGAGATCGGGCACGTTGACCGACTCGTAGGCCGGGGTCAGCGCGGGGAACCTGTCCCCGATCGTCAGCTCGGGACGGCACTCGGGTGAGAAGACGGAGGCGTCGAACCGGAACCCGGTGCAGACGATCACCCGGTCGTACGGGATGTCCTTGGTCACCTCGTCGGCCCGGACGAAGGCCACCGTCACCAGGTAGGAGCCGTCGGCCCGGCGCTCGATGCGCCTGATGTCGCCGTCCAGCACGGCGTTCTGCAACTTGAGCTGGTAGGTGTCGAGGAAGTTGTTGTTGGCCGCGCGCAGGTGCCCGACGAAGTGGGTCCGCCAGGCCAGGCGCACCGAGTGCGGTCCGGCCACGTGGACGACCGCGGCCGTCTCGAGGAGGTTGTCGGCGGTCTCGAAGGCCGAGTTGGCCTTGCCGATGACGAGCACCCGCATGTCCGTGTAGTCCGCGGGGTCGGTCGAGTGGGTGCTGTACTGCTCGGCGGTCTCGATGCCGGGGATGGGCGGGACGTTGGGCCGGGAGACCCCCGTCGCGACGATCACCCGCCGTGCCCGGTACGTCCGGCCGTACTCGTCGGTCACCAGGAACGGGCCTTCGGCGTCCGGGCGAGCGACCTCGGCGACCCGCGCGTCGTACGTGACGTGCAGGCCCTGAAGGGCGACGAAGTCCTCCAGGTAGCGGACGAAGTCCTCGGCGGCGGGGAAGTAACGGTCGCTGTAGCGGGTGAACAGGAGACGGGGGTCGTCCGACAGCAGCGAGTTCCAGTCCATCCGGAGGTTGAGCTCCGGGTCGTCCCATCCGGTGTGCTTCTTGTTGATGGAGATGAGCTTCCGATGGCGGGGGAAGGTCCGGAAGAACGCCCCGGGCTCGGGCGCCGCCTCGAGAATCCGGTAGCCGCGCCCCGCCCGGTGCAGGAAGTGACCCATCTGCAGGCCCGCCGGTCCGGCGCCGACCACCAGGTAGTCCAGGATGTTGTCCGGCACTGACGCCTCCCTCACTGGGGTGGTTGAAGTTTCACCAGTGTTGGCGGGCGATTCTCAGAGCTGGATCAGAGCGCCGACGACAGATGCCTTTCCACCAGGGCACGCTTGTCCGGTTTGCCGCTCGGCGCGACCGGCACGGAGGACACCGTCGTGATCGTCCGGGGGACGCTGTCCGCGCCGAGCTCGGTGCGCACCAGCTCCACCAGGGCGGCGTGGTCCGGGGTGCGGCCCGGAGCGGGGACGACGAACGCGTGGACGGCCTCCCCGGTCCGCTCGTCCGGCGCGCCGGTCACGTACGCCTCGGCCACGTCGGGATGACCGGCCAGCGCCCGCTCGATGGGACCGGCGTAGACGACGATCGCGTTCACGATGATCACGTCCCTGGTCCGGCCGGCCAGGTACAGCAGGCCGCTCTCGTCGAGGTGACCGAGATCGCGGGTGCGCAGCCAGCCGTCCCGCAGCACGTCGCGGGTCTCCTCCGGCTGATCCCAGTAGCCCGCCATCAGGAAGGGACTGCGCACGTGGATCTCGCCGGTGTGTCCCGTGGCGACCGGGCGGCCCTCCTCGTCGCGCACGCTGATCTCGACGCTGGGATGCGGGCGGCCGACCGAGGCGGGCGCATCGCGGCCCTCGCCGGGGGTGAGCATGGAGATGACGCCGGCCTCGGTCGCGCCGTACCCCACGTAGACGACGGGGCCCAGCCGGTCCGCCGCCTCCAGCAGCCGATGCGGGCTGACGGGCGATCCGGAGACCGTCAGCGCGCGCAGGCTGCCGAGGTCGACCGGCTCCTCGCGGAGCAGGTCGAGCATCTGATACAGCCGGGGCACGGTCACGATCGCGCCGGTGATCCGGTGCCGCTCGATCGCGTACGGGAACAGCGGCCGGCCGTCCTCCTCGGGGATCACCGCGGTGCCGCCGCCGAGCAGGCACGGCGCCAGGAAGTTCAGCACCACCAGGCTGGACAGGGTGCCGAACAGCAGGTAGCGGTGGAAGGACTCGTCGAAGCCGGGCGCGATCGACGACCAGCAGCGATGGCCGGACCAGTGCGCGGCCAGAGCCCGATAGGTGAGCACGCAGCCCTTCGGCCGGCCCGTGCTTCCGCTCGTGAAGGTCAGCAGGGCCGTGTCGTCCGGGCGCGCCTCGACCGCGGGGAAGCGGTCGCCGCCGGGATGGGCCAGGAGGTCGGCCGCCCCAGCCGGACCGGGGGCGGGGCCCAGCGACAGCACCGTGGCGGACCCGGCGGCGTGGAGCAGTTCCGGTGTCGCCGCCGACCGGTCGAGGACCATGGCGTCGACTCCCACGCCGAGCACATCGGCGAGCTGACGAGGCGTGTACCCGGGCCTTACGCTCACGACGCGGCAGCCCAGCACGTGCGCGGCCATCTGGGCGGCGAACCCTTCCGGGGACAGCCCGGTGCGGACGGCGACGCCCTTGCCTGGGCCGAGACCCGCGTCGCGCATCGCGACGGCGATGTGCCCGATGAGCTCCAGCACCTCGCCCCGGGAGACGATCCTCCCGCCCTGTTCGAAGGCGGGAGTGCCGGGAGAGCCTCGCAGCGCCTCCAGCAGCAGGTGCGGGAACCCTTCGGCGTGCCCGGACGGCCCGTCGGGGTCCGATGGCACGGTGTTGGGCACGGTGTTGGGCACGGTGTTGGGCTCCGTGCAGGGCTCTGTGCGTTCGTGGTGCGTGGCGCGGGTGACGGGATCGTGCATGTCCGGCTCCTTCGTCTCGCGAGGCACCCGCCCGCAGCGACGAAACGACCGGCTGCGGCGCGGACGCCGGTGTCCCCCCGGCTGTCGCGACGGTAGACGGCACAGATCAGAGCCGGATCAGAGCGATCCCTGAGTCAGGAGGCGCTGCGAGACAGGTGTTCAGCCCATCGCGAGCATCATCGGGGCGTACATGCGGGTCCGGTCTCCGGGGAGCGGCCTGCCTTCGTGGACCATGAAGGATGTCGAGAACGCCTGTGACAGGCCCCGCTCTCCGAGCCAGTCCAGCAGGCTCGGCCGGGCGCGCTCGACCTCGATCCGCACCAGGCCGTCGGCCTTGCGCGCGAGGTCGGTGACGAGCGCGCGGGCGGTCGCCTCGTCACCGGCGACCACCGGCCCGATGAACAGGGTGCTCATGCTGCGCCACGACACGGCGTAGCCGGTCGGCCCCGTCTCGTCCTCGGCGACCCTGACCTCCTCGGAGAAGGCGAACAGCCGCGCCAGCAGCCCGGCCCGGTCGGCGCCGAAGACCTCCCCGTCGAGCGCGAGCAGGGCGTCGAGATCGGCGCCGAGGTCGGCCGGCCGCGTCAGGACGGGGTCGTCCCCGGGGCGCAGGCGCCCCACCCGCGCCTCCGTCACGCCCAGCGTCTCGAACCCGAGCTTCTCGTACAGCGGCCGGCCGAGCTCGGTGGCCCAGAGGAAGACGGTCGCGTCACCGGCCGCGTCGAGCACGTGCGTCATCAGCCGGCGGCCCAGCCCGCGACCGCCATACCGGGTGGCGACGAGCATCATGCCGATGCCCGCCGCGGTCGCGCCGTACCGGGTCAGCGTGACCGTGCCCGCCAGCTCTCCAGAAGGGGCGTCGATCGCGTAGACCTCGGCGTTCTCCAGGAGGAACAGCCACTTGCGCTCCTCCCGGCCCCAGGCCCTGTCCTCGCTCAGGGCGAGGCATCGATCCAGGTCCTCGGGTCCGAGTCGTCGGGCGGGGAGCTCGGCGGCCGGCGTGGTGAGCGGGTCGGGCATGCGTCTTCCTTGTCCGCGCCGGCTCACGGCCCCGGCGCTCGTGGCGGCATCCGAGGCTAGCCGCACCCCCGATCCGGCGGAAACCGGTTTTCCCCAGGGAAAACCACTGTCCGGCGGGCGGCGGGTCTTGTCACGATCGTGCCATGCGACACTGGCCGCTCCTGGCACTGCGACTGACGACCCCCCGGCTGGAGCTTCGCCTGCCCGGCCTGGACGACCTGGACGCGCTCGCCGACCGGGCGGCCGAGGGCGTCCACGACCCCGGCGAGATGCCGTTCGGCGAGCCGTGGACGGACGCCCCGCCGCACGAACGCGCCCGCTCGACCGTCCAGATCCACTTCCGGCAATGGGGCACCTGGTCGCCCGATGACTGGAGTTGCTCCTTCGTCACCGTGTGGGAGGGCCAGGTGGTCGGCGTACAGGAGATGCGGGCCCGCGATTTCGCGGTCACCCGGGAGGTCGCCACCGGTTCCTGGCTCGGGCGGCGCTTCCAGGGCAGAGGCATCGGCACCGAGATGCGCGCGGCCGTCCTGCACCTCGCCTTCACCGGCCTCGGCGCGCGGTACACGACGTCGTCCGCCTTCGTGGACAACACGAAGTCGCTGGCGATCTCCCGGCGGCTCGGCTACCGGGAGGACGGGCTCGCCGTGGAGAAGCGCAGGGGCGAGGCCGCCCTGCAGCAGCGGCTGCGGCTGTCGCGCGACGAGTGGACCACCCCCGGCGGGTTCGAGATCCCCGGCCTCGAACCCTGCCTGCCCCTGTTCGGAGCCTCGAACGGGATCACGGATGCAGGGGGAGCCCCTTGAGCGTCTTGTCCACGGCGTTCCTGGGGCCGTACACGGCCAGCCCGACGAGCGGCATCCCCTCGGCCGTGACGGCCCGTACGGCGGCCCGGTTGTCCACGTCGTTGCCGGTCTTGAACATCTCCTCGATGTAGACGGCGACGGCGAGCCCCCGTTCGACGGCACGGGCGCGCACCCGGGCCAGCCCGGCGGGGTCCGCGGCGTAGACGAGCACGGGCTGGCGGAACATCGGCAGGTAGGAGGTGCCCGAGCCGTCCTCGTACCGCTCCCCGATCACCTCGGGGTCTCCCCCCGCGACCGCGCCGGCCAGGAACGCCGTCACGTTCAGCTTCTGCCACACGGCCAGGTCCTCCCGGACCACGATGCCGATCTTGGTGTCGAAACGCATGCGCCCCAGACTGCCTCCGCGTGCACGGGCGGTCTTGTACGCTCGTGCGCCGCCGATCGGCGCACAATGGTGCTGTGGCACAGGACTGGTCCCGATACTGGCGCTCCCCGGACCGGTCGCTGGAGGCGATGCACGCCCACTTCGCCCGGCACGTCTACCACCGGCACAGCCACGAGACGTACTCCTTCGGCGTCACCGAAGAGGGCAACCAGGCGTTCACCTGCCGCGGGGCCGCGCACACCAGCGTGACGGGCATGGTCATGGCGTTCAATCCGGACGACCCGCACGACGGGCACGCCGCCGACGCCCTCGGGTTCACCTACCGGATCATTCACATCGGGCCGGAGCTGGTCACCGGCGTGCTGGGCGACCTGGCCGGCCGGGAGACGGGACCGCCCTTGTTTCCCCGCCCCGTCGTACGCGACGCGGTGCTCGCGGCCGGGCTCAGGGCGCTGCACACGGCCCTGCTCGCAGGCGCCGGCGCCCTCCGGCGCGATGAGTTGCTGACCGCCGTCGTCTCCTCGATCGTCCGGCGGGCCGCCACCCGGCCGGTGCGGGCGCGGGAGGCCACCTCCGCCGACGCCCGCCGCATCGCCGAGCGGGTGCGGAGCCGCCTTCAGGACGCCCCCCTCGCGGAGGTCACCGCCGACGACCTCGCCGCCGTAGCCGGGCGCAGCAGGTTCGCGGTCTACCGCGCGTTCCGTGTCGTGTACGGCATGGCGCCCAGCGACTACCAGCGCCTGCTCCGATTGCGTACGGCCCGGCGGCTGATCGCGCAGGGCCGTTCACTGAGCGAGGCGGCGGCCGAGGCGGGGTTCGCCGACCAGAGCCACCTCACCCGGTGGTTCGTCCGCTGTTACGGCATAAGCCCGGGAGATTACCGGGCGGCCGTACCGGTCTGACCCCGGCGCCGCGCACGTGCCTCAGGCCAGGCGGGGCGGGAACCCGCCGGTGGCCACCGGCCCCCAGGACTCCGGGGTGATCCGCACCAGCGACTTGCCCTGGCGGACCATGGCCGCGCGGTACTCCTCCCAGTCGGGGTGCTCCCCGGAGATCGAGCGGTAGTACTCGACCAGCGGCTCCAGGGCCTCCGGCAGGTCGAGCACCTCGGCGGTGCCGTCCACCTGCACCCACGGCCCGTCGAAGTCGTCCGACAGCACGACCACGCTCGCGCGCGGGTCGCGGCGGGCGTTGCGGGCCTTGGCGCGTTCGGGGTACGTCGACACGACGATGCGGCCCTCGGCGTCGACTCCGCACGTCACGGGGGACGCCTGGGGGCCGCCGTCGCGTCTCGTCGTGATCAGGATCGCCCGGTGGCGATCACGGACGAAGTCGAGCAACTGCTCACGGGAGACGGTCTCGGCGGTCGCGATCCTCGGACTCATGCTCGCTCCTCGCCTCCGGCTCGGAGTTCGGTCGTGCCGGAGGCGCGCAATCCAGCACTTCGCCAGACGCTGTGCCTATTGATTCGCTCGCTACGCTCACTCATGCGGCCACTTTAATCACCGTTCGGAGGCACGCTCCGCTCCACCAGGCAGGTGACGCCGTCGAGCAGGAGCCGCATGCCGAGCTCGAACAGGTCGTCGAGGCGGAAGTCGTACCCGTCCTCACCCAGCTCGCCGATGACCTTGGCGAAGGCCGGGTAGCGCCCCGACCCCGCGATGGCGCTCAGCGCCGGTCCCTGGACGTCCATCCACTGGTCCTCCGACAGTCCGGTCGCCGCTGCGACCTGCGCCTCGCGTTCCAGGTTGATCGCGAGGCCCTGCACGTGGCTGTAGAGCAGGATGTGGACGTCGAGCACGGTCGCGGGATCGAGGCCGAGGCCGTCGAGTGCGGCCAGCGCCCAGTCGGCGTGCACGGTCAGCCCGGGCAGCGCCAGCGGCCTGCCGAGCGGGCTGAGCTGCGCCAGCCAGGGATGCCGCCGGAAGATCGCCCATAGCGTCCGGCCCGCGATCTCCAGCCGTTCCCGCCAGCCCTCGGGGTGATCGCCGGGATAGCCCAGCTCGCCGAAGGCCGAGTCCGCCATGAGCAGGATCAGGTCGTCCTTGCCTCCCACGTACCGGTACGGCGACATGGCCGCGACCCCGAGCCGGGCCGCCACACCGCGCATCGACAGCGCCGGCAGCCCCTCGGCGTCGGCGATCTCGATGGCCGCCCGTACGACCCGCTCGCGGGTCAGTTCGCGTTCGGCTCCCGCGCCGGGCCGCCGCCGCGCCGCCTCCGCGTCGCGTGAGGGCGGCGCCGTGAGGCGCGCCCGATCTCCCGGCCGCGCGGCGGCTCCCGGCGGGGACGGGAGGGCCGGGGGTGGCTCCGCGACGACCGTGCCGACGCGGGGTTCGGCCCGGACCAGCCCTTCCCTGCGCAGCTCGGCGAGCGCCCTCGTCGCGGTGGCGAGCGCGACTCCCCACTGCGCGGCCACCTGCCGGGTCGAGGGCACCCGGTCGCCGGGCGCCAGCTCGCCCTCGACGATCCTGCGCCTGAGGTCGGCGGCGATCCTCGCGTACGGCGGCGTCACGTCGATCTCCTCTCTGTACTAGAACACAACCTATCTGTCCTAGTACAAAATCTCCTCATAATCCCAGCTTGCACGGCTTGTGCTTACACCGTACATTCACCGCATACGGCATCCACACCCCCAAGGGAGCTTCGATGACCAACGTGCTCGTCTCCGGCGCCGGTGTCGCGGGGATCACACTCGCCTCCTGGCTGCGCCGCCACGGCTTCGCCCCGACCGTGGTGGAGCGCGCGCCCGGCCTCCGCGCGGGAGGGCAGGCGATCGACATACGCGGCGTCGCACTGGAGGTCGCCGGCCGCACCGGCGTCCTCGACGAGGCGCGGCGCCTGCGCACCGGCCACCGCGGCATGTCCGTGTACGACGGCGAGGGCAACGAGATCATGCGCTCGGAGGAGATGACCTACAGCAGCGGCCGTCTCGACAACGACGACATCGAGCTGCTGCGCGAGGACCTCACCCGCCTGCTGTACGAGCGGACGCGCGGAGAGGTCACGTTCCTGTTCGGCGACTCGATCACCGCGCTGGAGCAGGACGAGCAGGGCGTGCTGGCCCGGTTCGAGCACGCCGAGCCGCGCCGGTATGACCTCGTGGTGGGCGCGGACGGACTGCACTCCACGGTCCGGCGGCTGGCCTTCGGGCCCGAGCGGGAGTTCGTCCACCACCTGGGGACCTACCTGGCCGTCTTCGGTATGGACAACTTCCTCGGGCTGGAGGACTGGCAGGTCTGGATGCAGGACGGGGAGCGCGGGTACGGCGTCTTCCCGGTCCGGGGCAACACCGAGCTGCGAATCACCCTCGGCTTCCAGTCCGAGCCGCTCGACCACCATGACCCCGCACGGCTGCGGGCGGCCGTGGCCGAGGCGTTCGCGGGCGCGGGCGGGGAGACGCCGAGGCTGCTGAAGGGCATGGAGGAGGCGAGCGACTTCTACTGCGACTCGATGGCCCAGATCCACCTGGACCGGTGGTCGTCGGGACGGATCTCACTCGTCGGCGACGCCGCCTACTGCCCCTCCCCTCTGTCGGGCCAGGGCACGAGCCTCGCCCTCGTGGGCGCGTACGTGCTGGCCGCCGAGCTGGCGGCGGCGGGAGGCGCGCACGAGGCCGCCTTCGCCAGCTACGAGCGGCGGATGCGGCCCTTCGTGGCGCTCAACCAGGCGCTGGCCACGGAAAACCCGGGCCGTGGGGCCTCCGAGGAGTCGGTCGATCGAGCCAAGGACGCGATCTCCCTGGACGGGTAAGGAGCCGCGAGGCGCTTTACCCTCCGTCGACCCGGCTACCACCCACTACGTACGTATGCCTCGAACAGGTATCGATACGGGTGTTTTCCCCCTCCCCACCCCAAGAGGCGAGAAGGCAGTCTGAAAACGTCTCAAAGAGTGCATGAGAGTTCAGGGGGACCGATCATGTGCCAGCACTACCCGCAGTGCCCGCCGGCGGACGCACCCGACCGCGACGCGGCCTGTCTGATCGCCTTCCACCCGGAGCAGGGATGGGGACTGCTCTGCAACGGCGTGGTGCTCTTCGACGATAGCGGTGAGCTCATGCCTGACGGTCGCAGCATCCCGGCTCGCGCGTCTCTGGGGTGTGCCGCATGAGCCTGCTTTACTGTCCCGTTCGGGACGAATCACTGTCATCCGCCCAGGGGGGCGACGCGCCCGATGCCCCGCAGCGCCGGCACTCCGCGGTCCGGCACCGCTGGGAGACGCTGCGGCAGCGGGTCGGCGACCTCGCGATCCAGATCGTGGACGACCCCGACGTCGAGGCGGCGTCCTGGCGACTGCCCTCCGACGCCACCTCCGTCGGGCGGGCCCGGCGGCTGGTCGGCGAGCGCCTGAGCGCCTGGGGCATGGAGAACCTGTCCGACGTGACGCAGTTGCTCGTGAGCGAGCTGGTCACGAACGTGCTGTGCCACACCTGCTGCGGCGACCTCGTCGTACGGCTGTCGGCCGTCGAGGGGCTGCTGCGCTGCGAGGTGGAGGACTGCGACGGCGGGATGCCCGAGATGGCTCGGCCGTCCGCCGCCGACGAGCACGGGCGCGGACTGCGGCTGCTGGACTCGCTGGCCTGTTGCTGGGGCGCGGAGCGCACCCGCCAGGGCAAGATCATGTGGTTCGAGCTGCCGGCCTACGCCTTTCGCTGACCGGCCCGCTCGCCGGGCCGTCCGCGCCGTCCGCGGCGAGGCCGTCCCCGCGCTCGCTCAGCCGTTCCTTCACCCAGGCGGCGACCTGGGCGCGCGACTTGAACCCGAGCTTGTCGAGGATGTGCTCGATGTGGCCCTCCGCGGTGCGCTGGGAGATGACCAGTCTGCCGGCGATGTCCTTGTTGCTCAGTCCCTCGGCGACAAGGTGCGCTATCTCGGTCTCCCTGCGCGTCAGCGGTGCGATCCGGCCCTCGAACGGCGCGGGCCCGCGGGCGGCGGGCGCCCGTTCGAGCAGGGCGAACCCCAGCGCCTCTTCCCGCGTCAGGGCCGCGCCCCGGGACACCTCGGCCTGGAAGGCGCGCTCACCCAGCGCCTCTCGGGTGGCCGCCTCGCACTCGTCGTGACAGCGGCTCATGTAGCGGAACTCCGCCAGCCGCGCGCCGACGGCCGGCCAGAAGGTCCGTACGATGCCGAGCAGCCGGGCGGCCCGCTCGTACTTCTGCTCCCCGGCCGCGAACCAGGCATGGGCCTCCAGGTTCATGCCCATGCCGAGCTGGTCGCCCACCGCCGCGTTGTAGCGCAGGCTCTCGTTGTCGATCTCGCAGGCCGCGCGCATGTCGTCCCGGTGCCAGGCGTCGATCGCCAGCGCCAGCAGCGCGTACGCCCGGTGCCAGCCCTCGCCGTACAGATCGCACAGGGCCACGCACTCCTCGGCGAGATCGCGGGCGACCGGACGGCCGAGGAACGCGTTGGCCAGGGCGAGCCGGTTGAGGGCCAGCGCGAGACCGATGGGGTTGCCGACGGCCCGGTGGGCGGCCGCCGCCTCCTCGTACCGCCGCATGCCGCCCTCCAGATCGCCCCCGGCCACGGCCGCCATGCCGGACAGGAACGCGATGTAGCCGAGCGTCACCCGTAGCCCGAGCCGCTCGGCGATCGCCGTGGCCTCCTCCAGCCGGGCCAGCGTGGTGGCGCAGTCGTCCCTGAGCAGGGCGATCCAGGCGCCCGCCCACAGCGCGTGGGCGCGCACCTCGCCGGGTTCCGTCGCGGCGGCCAGGCTCCGGTCGAACCAGCCGGCCCCCTCCGACAGGTGATAGCCGCTCCAGTGGTAGAGCAGTTCGGCGGTCATCGCCAGGCCCGTCTCGGCCTCTCCCGGCTCGCGCAGCGACCAGTCCAGGGCCTTGCGGAGGTTGGCGTGGTCGCGCTGCAGGCGTTCCACCCACGACTGCTGGGCGGCGCTGAACAGCTCCGCCCAGGCCCGTGAGGTGATCTTCCGGTAGTAGTCGCGGTGCCGCCGATGCAGCGTCGCCTCGTCCCCGGAGGCGGCCAGCAGCTCACGGCCGAACTGCCGCACCGTGTCCAGCAGGCAGTAGCGGACCACCCCCTCGGACTCCCGGCGGAGCAGGACCGACTTGTCGACCAGCCCCGCGACGAGTTCGAGCACGTCCTCGCGGGCGATGCCGTCGCCCGCGCACACCTGCTCGGCCGCCTCCAGGTCCAGGCCCCCGGTGAAGACCGAGACCCGCTGCCACAGCAGCCGCTCCTGCTCGGTGCACAGCTCGTAGCTCCACTCGAACAGCGCGCGCAGCGTACGCTGCCGGGGCAGCGCGGCCCGCGACCCACCGGTGAGCAGCCGGAACCGGTCGTCCAGCCGCTCCAGCACCTGCCGCACCGACAGGGCGCGCAGCCGTACCGCGGCCATCTCGATCGCCAGGGGCAGGCCGTCGAGCCGGCGGCAGATCTCGGCCACCGCCTCCTCGTTCTCCTCCGTCACCTCGAACCCGGGGACGACCGACGCGGCCCGCTCGGCGAACAGCCGGACCGCGTCCGACTCGGCGAGCGGCACCGCCGAATCGCCGCCCGGGGTGGGCATCGACAGGGGCGCGAGCTCGACGATCCGCTCGCCGTCGATGCCGAGCGCCTGCCTGCTGGTGGCGAGAACCCGAAGCTCGGGAAGCGCGCGGACCAGCGTGTCCACGAGCATCGCGCACTCGGCGAGAACGTGCTCGCAGTTGTCGAGCACGATCAGGGTCTGCCTGCCATGCAGGCGTTCGACCAGCGCGTCGAGCGGCGACCGGATCGAATGCTCGTTGACCGACAGCGCCTCGGCCACGGCCTGCGCCAGCAAGTCGGGATCTTCGAGCGCGGCCAGCTCGACCAGCCGTACGCCGCCGGGGAAGCTCCTGCGGACCTCCTCGGCCGCCCGCAGCGCGAGGCGGGTCTTCCCCACCCCGCCCACGCCGATGACCGTGACCACGTGCGAGGTCCCCAGCAGGCGCTTCAGTTCGGCCAGCTCGTGCCGGCGCCCCACGAAGCTGGTCACCTCCGCGGGCAGCCCGGCCGGTTCCCCCCTGACAACTCTCGTTCGCATAGCGGTCATGACGTCCACGCCGCCCCCGTCGTCCGGTACGCCATTACGTCGTGGCACATACCAGCGTACAAACGCGGTTCCGGCCGCGCCCTGTCCCACTCGTCGAGGCGTCCCGCCCGACCGGGCACCCCGGGGCGGGCTCAGCCCTTCATCCGCCGCAGGATCTGCTCGCGCCTGAGCTGCAGGTCGTCGATGAGCGCCTCCTGCTGCTCGACGTTGGTCAGCAGGGTGGCCTTCTCCGCCATGTCCGTGGGCGCGTCCCAGCTCTGCCCGATCTCCTCGCGTATCTGCTTGGTCTCCTCGCGCAGGCGCTCGATCTGGGCGTCCACCTCGTCGAGCTCCTTCTTGAGCTCCGGATCGTCCATGCCTCACCGTCCCGTTGCGTCACTCACGTTCGCCATGGCGCGTTCGTCCACCCCATTCCACGGGGACGGGAAACTATTCGGCGACGGCGGCAGGGAGATAGACGGTTTCGCCGGTCGCGCGGGCCCGCTGTGCGGCCGTAAGGCGCGCCACCAGGTAGGCCGGCATGACAGAGGCGGCCTGCTCCGCCGTGAAGAACCCGTAGTCGTCCAGCTCCTCCTCCTGCAGGACCACGCCCGTCTCGCCCGTCCCCTCCTCGAACATGCCGCAGTCGAACAGGAAGTGGACCAGCGGGATCGGCCGGTCGTCCAGCGGCGGCACCCACTGGACCACGAGGAGGCGGCCCACCGGCCGGGTGAGGCCCAGTTCCTCGGCCAGCTCCCGGCCGCAGGCGGCCTCTGGCGACTCGCCCTCGTCGATGTGGCCGCCCGGCCAGCCCCAGTGGTCACGGTAGCCCGGCTTGACGAGCAGGACCCGCCCGGAGGAGTCGGTGAGGAAACCGGCCGCCGCGGCGGCCACCTTGAACAGCCCCGCGTAGAAGGTGTCCGCCGGGATCATCGCAGCTCCGATCGCATGCCCTGAGCCTAGGACCTATCCGGATCGGCACATGGACACCGAACGTATTCGCGCAGGCGTGCACGCGCTCGCCGACCCGCCGGACTCCCGGCCCTGCCTCCATGAGTTCGAACCCCCAGTAGGGGATGTCCCCTAGATCGCGCGGAGGAGGGCGTACGCCCCGGGCAGTACGCCCAATCTGGTCTGCTCGCCCGATGTCCCGCCCGTGATCGCTCCCTACCGTCGAAGCAGACGTAAAAGGGGAGGTCATGGGACGCCGCAGGAACATCGCCGCCACCATCGGCGGCTGGAGCGCACGCCATCGGTGGTGGGCGCTGCTCGTCTGGGTCGGCTTCGTCGCCGTCGCGACGATCGCGGGCAACGCCGTGGGCACGGCGGAGATGCGCGGCTACGAGTCCGCGAACGGCGACTCGCGCCAGGCCGAGCAGATCCTCGACGGCGCGCGCTTCGCGAACGTCGCCGGCGAGGTCGTGCTGGTCCAGTCCCGCACGGGGACGCTCACGGTGACGGACCCGGCCTTCCGCCTGGCGGTCGAGGACGTCAAGAGGGCCGTCGAGGCCACCGGCCAGGTCGAGCACGTGCGCACGCCGTACGACAAGGAGCCCTCGCCGGTGACGCAGGACCGGCGCACGACGCTGGTCCAGTTCGACATGAAGGGCGACGGCGGCACGGCGGAGGAACGGATCCAGCCGGTCCTCGACGCGGTGGCCAGGGTGCAGGGGGCGCACCCCGGCCTTCGCGTGGAGGAGGCGGGCGCGGCCAGCTCGGCGAAGCTGATCGGCGAGGCGATCGACGAGGACTTCGTCCGCGCCGAGCAGCTGTCGCTGCCCATCACGCTCGGGATCCTGCTCGCCGCGTTCGGCGCGCTGCTGGCGGCGGTCGTCCCGGTCGCGCTGGCGATGACCGCGATCTTCGCGGCCACCGGCCTGCTGGCCCTCACCAGCCATCTCCTGCACGTCGACTCGGCGACGAGCAACGTCATGCTGCTGATCGGCCTCGCCGTCGGGGTGGACTACAGCCTCTTCTTCATCATGAGAGCGAGGGAGGAACGGGCGAAGGGCCGCGACAAGAAGCGGTCCATCGAGATCGCGGCCGCCACGTCGGGACGCGCCGTGCTCATCTCCGGCATCACCGTCATCGTGGCCATGGCGGGCATGTTCCTCACCGGCAACGGGATCTTCATGGGCTTCGCCGAGGGCACGATCCTCGTGGTGCTCACTGCCGTCGCCGGCTCGCTGACCGTGCTGCCCGCGCTGCTCTCGCTGATCGGCGACAAGATCGACGCCCGCCTGATCCACGGCACGGCGCGCGTGCTCACCGGCGGCCGGGTCACATGGCGGCGCGTCCTCGGTGTGCGCGGCGGCCAGAGCCGGATGTGGGGCGCGATCATGGAGCCGGTGCTGCGGCACCCGCTGATCTCGGTCGTCCTCGCCGGCGGTCTGCTCGCCGCCCTGGCCGTCCCGGCCTTCGGCCTGAAGACCGGCGCCCAGACCATCGACGACCTCCAGGGCGACTACCAGATCGCCGAGACGTTCAAGCGGATCGACAAGGCGTTCCCCGGCGGGAACGAGCCGGCGGTGATCGTGGTGAAGGCGGCCGACGTGACGACGCCGGCGTTCACCGCGAAGATCGAGGACTTCAGGCGGCGGGCGCTGGCCACGGGCGAGGCCAACGAGCCCTTCGCCGTCGCCGTCAACCCGGACAGGACGGTGGCCAAGATCAGCGTCGGCATCAAGGGCACCGGCGCGGACGAGGTCTCCGAGCACGCGATCCGCACCCTGCGGGACGAGGTCGTCCCGGCCACGCTGCCCGGCGCCCACGTCACCGGCAACACGGCCGGCTCGATGGACTTCAACGAGCAGCTCATGCGCCGCATCCCGCTCGTGTTCGGGTTCGTGCTGCTGCTGGCGTTCGTGCTGCTGCTGGTCTCGTTCCGCTCACTCGTCGTGGCGGTCAAGGCCATCGCGCTCAACCTGCTGTCCGTCGCCGCCGCGTACGGCGTGCTCGTGCTGGTCTTCCAGAAGGGGTACGGCGAGAGCCTCCTGGGCTTCCACTCGACGGGGACGATCACCAACTGGCTGCCGCTGTTCCTGTTCGTGATCCTCTTCGGGCTGTCGATGGACTACCACGTCTTCATCCTCAGCCGGATCAGGGAGGCGTACGACAGGGGCATGAGCACCGAGGACGCCGTGTCGTTCGGGATCAGGAGCACGGCGGCCGTGGTGACCAGCGCCGCGCTCATCATGGTGGCGGTGTTCGCGACGTTCGCCACGCTGTCGCTGCTGACGTTCATGCAACTGGGCATCGGCCTGGCGGCGGCCGTGCTGATCGACGCCACCGTCGTCCGCGCGGTGCTGCTGCCCGCGACGATGAAGCTGCTCGGCGACTGGAACTGGTACCTGCCGCGCTGGCTCGACTGGCTGCCGCGGTTGTCGCACGGCGACGACGTGGCCGAGGAGGCCCCGGAAGAGCGGGTCCCCGCCCTCGTCTGACACTCCGGCCCGTGCGCCGGAACGGTGCCGTGTCCATGACACCGGCACCGTTCCGGCACCGTGTTCCCGGCCGCTTCCCGGCCGCCAACGCGGCGCTAGGCGCCGGTGGTGCGGAAGCGCGACCGGTACGCGGCGGGCGGCACGCCGATCTCGCGGACGAACGCCCGCCGCATGGTCTCGGGCGAGCCGAACCCGGCGCGGCGCGCGACCACGTCGAGCGGATCGTTCCCGGCCTCCAGCAGGCCCCGCGCCGTCTCGACCCGGACGAGCTCGACGTACCGGGCGGGGGTCATGCCCGTCTCCCCCTTGAACAGGCGGCTGAGCTGGCGGACGCTCAGCCCCGCCCGGGCGGCCATCGCGGTCAGCCCGTGGTCCGCGGCAGGGTCGACGGTCACCGCGTCCAGTACCGGCCGCAGGGCCTCGTCGCGCCTGCCCCCGGAACGCAGCCGCACGCTGAACTGCGACTGGCCGCCCGGCCGCTGCATGAACACCACCAGGTGTTTGGCCACCGTACGGGCCAGGTCGGCGCCGTGGTCCTCCTCTACCAGGCCCAGCGCCAGGTCGATCCCGGACGTCACCCCGGCCGAGGTGATGACGCGGCCGTCCCGGACGAAGATGGCGTCCGGGTCGACCGTCACGCGGGGGTAGGTGAGCGCCAGCCGGTCGGCCAGGTCCCAGTGGGTGGCCGCCCGGCGGCCGTCGAGGATCCCGGCCGCCGCGAGGACGAAGGCCCCGGCGCACACCGATGCCGTGCGCCCGGCCCGCTCCGACAGCCGGCGGACCTGTTCGAGCAGGGCCCGGTCGCATTCGGTGGCCGCGACGTCCGGGCTGCCCGGCACGAGCAGCACGTCGGGCGCCTCCCCGGTCAGGTCCTCCAGCGCCAGGTCGGCACCGAGCCGGACGCCGCCGCTGGTCCTGATGTCCCGCCCACCAGGAGAGGCGGTCCGCAGCCGGTACGTCGCTCCGTGCTCGTTGGCGACGGTGAACACCTCGAGCGGGCCGGTCACGTCCAGCAGCCGGACGCCGTCGTACACGACGACGACCACGCAGTGGCCCACCCCCGTCCGGACGCCCATGCGTCCAGTCTGCGCCACCCCGCTCCTCACCTCCGTCGAAGATCTCACACCACCAGGAGGAGCGAGGTCGGCGTGTGCAGCTCGACCTCGTGGCCGACGCGGCCGGCCCGGGCGGAGCCGTCGACCGCGGCGAGAACTCGGGTGCACATGGGGTTTCTCCGAGGTGTGGGACGTGGTCAGGACGGGGTGTGCTCGCGCTGGAACAGGGCGGCGACGGCGGAGAGGACGAGCAGCACGGCCGACAGCCACAGGCCCCGGGCGATGCCGCCCTGGCTGTCGGACAGCAACCCCGAGACGAGGGGTCCGACGGCCTGGCCGAGCGAGAAGGCCACGGTCAGCAGGGCGATGCCCGCCGTCCAGCCGTGCGCGGGGAGCATCCGCCGGGCGATCACGGTGGCGGCCGTCGGGCCGGCCATGAAGCCCGCACCGAAGACGACGGCCGACAGCAGCGCGGCGGCCGATCCGGGGGTCATGAGCAGCACGGGCAGCACGCCGAGGAAGACCAGCGCGGCGACGAGGGCGGGGGCGTGCCCGCCGCGGAGCCGCCCCGTGAGGTGGCCCCAAACCGCCAGCGTGGCGACCGCCGATGCCGCACCGAGCACGACGAAGAACACGGCGACGATCGAGGAGCCCAGCCCCTGGGTGCGCAGCAGTGCGACCGCGAACGTCATGTAACTGACGTATCCGGCTCCGAAGAGCGCATACCAGACCAATGTGGGGGCGAGGCGGCGCACCTGGCCGGCGGTGAGCAGGGTCGCGTGCGGGCCGGTGGGCTCGCCGACCGCACGGGCGCCGAGCCAGGCGGGCAGCAGGGCGACGACCGAGGCGAGGCCCATCAGCAGCCAGCCGAGCCGCCAGCCCGCGTCCTGCCCGGCCGACAGCGCGGCCGGCACGACGAACCCGGAGATCACCACGCCCGCGCCGACGCCCGCCATGTAGATCGCGACCGGCAGCGCCGCGCGGCCGCGGCCGGCGCCGGTCGCGACACGCGAGGCGAGAGCGGAACCGACCACGAACGCGACCGCCGTGGTGAGTCCCCCCACGAAGCGCAGGACGAGCAGCGCGGGGAAGTCCGCTGTGGCGGCCGTCGCACACAGGGACAGCGCGCTCACCAGGAGACCCCACAGGAACGCGGCGCGGTTGCCGAGCCGCCGCGCCCAGAAGGCGGCCGTGGCCGCGCCGATGATGTAACCCAGCGCGTTGGCCGTGTTCATGCCGCCCGCCTGCGCGTACGACCAGTGCAGCCGCTCGTGCATGGCAGGGAGCAGCAAAGCGTAGGCGAAGCGGGTGAAGCCGAGCGCGACGACCGGCCCCGCGGCCAGGCCGAGCGCGGTGAGGGCCGGCCGGGCGGGTGACGCGCCGACGGGGGACGGGGATTGGGCGACGGCGCCAGGGTGATCGACAGGACGCATGCGATGTCCTCCTGATGGACGGGTGCAGGAATCACCTGGCATCAATGCGCTGGGCCGGGCGATCCATCGCCGTCGTATGGGACACGGATCCCTCGAATCCGGCCACGTGTCGACGCATGTGCCGGGGCGGCGCGACCTGGCCGATGGATCCACTCCCGCTCGCCGGACTCCAGGGGGAGTCGGTCGTAACGCGTGGGAGGAAACCCGCTAGCCGGTCGTGCCGAAGCTCAGCGGCGTGCGCAGACCGAGCTGCGTGTACAGCTCCAACTGGTCGTAGTAGTAGCGCTGGCTGACGACAAGGTCGTCCGCCAGGTGCCAGAACCAGGAGCAGCGCACAGTGGTGAAACGTCCCGTCGGCGGCAGGACCTGGCCGTCGGCGACCAGGTACGGCCCCACATGGGTCCCCGTGGCCTGCAGCTCGGTCGCCAGCGCGTCACCGAAGCTGATCTTCCCCCAGAGCGTGAACCGCAGGTCGGGAAAGCCCTCCCACATTTGCAGAATGTAGGAACCGATCTCCTCCGGGTTCCCCGCCTCCATCTCCGGCCCGACCACCACCGCGCCCGGCGCGAAGCACCGCAATACAGCGTCAAGGTCATGGGTGTTCATCGCGGCGAGCATGCGGTCCACGACGTCGGACATCGCAGAACCCCCTCTCCGGACAAGCGTATCGAAACACCGGTTAAACAGGACGAAAGGCAATCACCGAGGGGTGGCCGACGTCGCCGATGACGGGGCGGCCGTTCGCACACGTGTGGTGGAGGTCACGCAAGGGGCAAGAAGCACATAACGGTAAAATGCATCTACGTGGGGCATACGGGTGAGAACAGTCGCAAACCCCTGATCTACTGGACCGCCGGTGTGCTCGCGTACATGGTCGCGGTCTTCCACCGCCAGTCGCTCGGCGTGACAGGGATCGACGCGGCGGCGAGGTTCGGGGTCGGGTCGGCGGCGCTGTCCACCCTCGCGATGCTGCAGTTGCTCGTCTACGCGGCCCTGCAGATCCCCGTCGGCGTCCTGGTCGACCGCCTCGGTTCGAAGCGCATGCTGCTCATCGGCGCGGCGGTCATGGCCCTCGGCCAGCTTCTGTTCGCCGTCGCCACCGGCCTGGGGGCGGCCGTCGCCGGGAGGGTGCTGGTCGGCTGCGGCGACGCGATGACGTTCATCAGCGTGATCCGGGTGGTCAACGTCTGGTTCCCACCCCGCCGCAACCCGCTGATCGTCCAGCTCACCGGCATCCTCGGCCAGTTCGGCGCGGTCGTGTCGGCCGTGCCGCTGATCACCTCGCTGCACGCGTACGGCTGGACGCCGACCTTTG
Source organism: Microbispora sp. H10830 (assembly GCF_014161375.1). NCBI lineage: Bacteria > Bacillati > Actinomycetota > Actinomycetes > Streptosporangiales > Streptosporangiaceae > Microbispora > Microbispora sp. H10830. The sequence goes on along the minus strand of NZ_JABBWX010000002.1, from coordinate 429,081 downwards.
TGTGGGCGGGGGGCCTGGGGGTGGTGGCCCTGGCCGCCGTCGGCCTCTTCCTGCGCGACCGGCGGCCGGAACGCCCGCTCACGGCGCTCGGCGTGCGGGCGGCCTGGGCGGAGCCGGGCACCCGCCTCGGGATGTGGACCCACGCCGCCACCCAGTGCTCGTCGGCGGCCTTCACGATCCTGTGGGGCTATCCCTTCCTGGTGCAGGGCCAGGGCCTGTCCCCGCGTACGGCCGGCGTGCTGCTGACCGCGCTGACGCTGCTCGCGATGGGCTGCGGGCCGCTGCTCGGCCACCTCGCCGGGCGCTTCCCGCTGCGCCGTTCGTGGATGGTGCTCACGGTCATCGGCGCCACGGCCGGCACCTGGACGCTCGTCCTCCTGTGGCCCGGCCCCGCCCCGCTGTGGACGCTCGGGCTGCTCATGCTGGCCCTCGCCACGAACGGCCCCGGCTCGATGGTCGGCTTCGACTACGCCCGCACGTTCAACCCGGCCGAGCGCATCGGCGTGGCCACCGGCATCGTCAACGGCGGCGGCTTCGCCGCCTCGATGTCCCTGATCGCACTCGTCGGGGTCGTCATGGACCTGCAGGACGACTTCCGCTGGGCGTTCGCCGTGCAGTATCCGATCTGGCTGCTCGGGGCCGTACAGGTGATCCGCTACCGTGCCCGCGCCCGCCGCCGCGCCACCCTTCAGTCCGCCCCCGCCCCCGCTCCGGCCCCCGCCTGACGGAAGCTGCCGAGGCTACGAAGGCCGTATGAGTTCGACCAGACCCGGCGAAATCTTGGCGAGCTTCCTGTCGGCGGTGAGAAGCGCCGTGGCTCCGCTCTCGTGAGCTGTGGCGAGGATCAGAGCATCGGGAACGCGTACCGAGAGGTCTCCTGCCCGGATCTGAGCGGCAGCCTCGGCGGTGGCCTCAGAGGGCAACAGAACATCGTCAAGACCCGCTTCCCGGAACCTGTGCAGCGCCATCTCCGCTGCGGGGCCCCTCCGGATCGCACCTACCCGGCATTCGCTCCAGGTGATCAGGGAGATGGCGAACAAGGCTCCCCGGGCCTCCCACGCTTCAGCGGCCTCGCCCGCGTCCGTGTGCAAGGCGTCTCCAGGATCCAGTAACCCGCTCACGATGTTCATGTCCAGCAACACCAAGGGTCGGCCGGTCATTGCCAGCTGTCCCTGCTGTTCTCCACGTCCACCGCATCCGTGAAGCCCGGGATGGTTCCTATCACACCCTTGAAACGACTGCGATGACGGCGAATCACGATGTGGTCGTCCTCGTCCGCGATGTCGACCGCGTCCCCTGGCCCGAGACCCAGCTTGCGCAGGAGGGAGACCGGAAGGGTGATCTGGTTCTTACGAGAGATGCGCGCAGGCCCCCTCCGGGCCGACGGGTTCGCGTCCTCCATGAGCTTTACCGTTGCCACCATGAGTAAAGGCTAAACACCATCACTCTCTGTGCACAAGCGGATTCGAGGAGACATCAAATACGCAGAAGTTCCACGAAGGGGTCGGGGAAGTGGGCGGGGGCGAGGACGGCGGCCCGGGCGAGGATGTCCTTGCGCGTCCGTACGGCGAGGCCGGGGTCCTCGTCGTACACGTAGCGGATCGTCGGATCGGCCAGCTGGACGGGGTGGTGCAGGGCGTCGCCGCTCATGATGACGTCCCCCGCCTCGACGATCTGGTGGCCGGGCGTGTGGCCGGGCGCGTGCACCACCCGGACGCCGGGCACGGCTTCCACGTCCCCGTCGATGACGTCGAGCAGGTCCCGCAGGGGGTCGAGGATCAGTTCGCGCACCGGGTCGGCGGCCCACTCGACCTCCGCGCGCTGCACGAGATGGCGGGCGTTCGGGAAGGCGGGAGCGCCGTCCACGACCGCGCCGCCCATGTGGTCGCTGTGCAGGTGGGTCAGCACCACGACGTCCACGTCGGCCGGAGCGGCCCCGGCGGCGGCCAGTTCCGCGACGAGGCGGCCGGGCAGGGGCGCCCAGGTCGCGGGCGAGTCGGCGCCGCCGATCCCGGCGTCCACCAGGACCGTACGGCCCGCCGCCCGCACCAGGAAGCAGTGGAAGTGCAGCACCCACTCCTCGCCGGGCTCGAACGCCGCACCGGCGAACATCTCGGGCAGCGGCTTGCGCACCGGTTCCTTCATGGGACCCACGGCATCGCAAAGTGGGACGATCTCGACACCGGCCACGATTCTGGGCTCTTGCGGCATCGCACCACGATAGAAGAAGCGCCCACCATTGAAGAAGCGCGGGTCAGCGGGCGGCGGCAGGGACGGGCGTGTAGTCGACGTCGAGGTCGGCCGCGTAGACGGCGCGCTCGCAGTGGGCGCAGCGGTAGAGGATCGGACCCTCGTCGAGTTCGGTTCGGCAGCGCGGGCAGCGGCGGCGGGTGTGGGTCATCGTGGTCTCCCCCTTCGAAAGTTCCTTGCGCCTCCATGCAACCTCCGGCGGCTTGCCGTACTCCTGCAGCCGACTTGTCGCCGGGTCGCAGTCCCGCGCGGGGTGGATGATGGACGGGTGCTCGCCGACGTCATCGACCACCTCGTCTGCCCGGCCTGCCGTACGGCGATCCACCTGGCCGAGGGGTCGGTCAGGTGTGCGCGCGGCCACTCCTTCGACGTGGCGCGGCAGGGGTACGTGAACATGCTCACCCGCCCGGCCGGGACGGCCGACACGCCCGCCATGGTGGCCGCGCGGGCACGCTTCCTGGAGGCGGGCCACTACGCCCCGCTGGCCCGCCGCCTCGCGCGGATGTGCGAGGGCGCCGCGGTGGTCGCCGACGCGGGCGCGGGCACCGGCTACTACCTGGCCGCGGCACTGGACCAGGACGCGGTGGGCATCGCGATCGACGTGTCCAAGCACGCGCTGAAACGGGCCGCCCGCGCGCACCCCCGCATCGGCGCCGTTGTGGCGGACGTGTGGCGGCCGATCCCCGTCGGCGACGCCCGCGTGGACGTGCTGCTCAACGTCTTCGCGCCGCGCAACGCGGAGGAGTTCGCCCGGGTGCTGCGGCCCGGCGGCTCCCTGGTCGTCGTCACACCCGGCCCCGGCCACCTGAGTCCGCTCGTCGAGCGTCTCGGCCTGCTGAGCGTGGACGAGGACAAGGACCGCCGCCTGGAGGACACCCTGGGCGGCCGGTTCGCCCGCATCGGTGAGGAGACCGAGGAGATCGCCCTCTCCCTCGGCCACGACGAGGTCGAGGCGGTGGTCGGCATGGGCCCGAGCGCCTGGCACACGCGGCCTGAGGAACTGGCCGCGAAGACCGCCGCGCTGCCCGGCTCCATGCCGGTGACCGCGTCCTTCCACATCACCCGCTGGACGGTGTCGTCCTGACCAGGCGGGCCTGGCCGGTGACGACCTGACCGCGCGGCGCGGATCACGAGCGCGGGATCGCCACGCCCCTGGTGCGGAGCGCCGGGGCGACCGCCGCGGCCACCCCCAGCAGGAAGCAGATCGCGATCACCGAGACGACCGGCAGCCACGGCACGTCGAAGGCGAACGGCCCGGCCAGGCGCAGCAGGGCCGCCTCCAGCCCCAGCAGGCCGAGCGCCGTGGCCGCGAATCCCAGCACCGCTCCGACCGCCACCACCGCCAGCGCCTCCGCCGCGACGTATCGCAGCACCTGCGCCCGCGTCGCTCCCAGCAGCCGCAGGCCGCCCCGCTCCGCCGCCCGGTCGGAGGCCGCCATCAGCAGCGTGTTGACCAGCGCGATCACGGTGTAGCAGAGCATGATCCCCAGCACGGCCAGCAACCCGAGCCGGCTGGCCGAGGCCTGCCGGTCGCCGGACTCCCGCACCCACTCGGCCCTGCTCACCGCGCGGGCGTTGTGGCCGCGTACGGCCTGTTCGAGCGCGGCCCGTACGACCGGGGCCGCCACCCCCGGGCGCGGCGTCACGTACGCCACGGAGGGCAGCGCGGAGAAGGCGTGGGCGGGCGTGACGTAGGCGTCGGCGGGCGAATCGTCCCCGAGCACGCCGGTCACCGTCAGCGTGACCGGGCTGCCGTCGGCGCGCCACATGCGCACCCGCTGCCCCAGGCTCAGCTCCCAGGTTCGGGAGACGACGATCGTGTCGTCGCGCAGCCCGGCCGTCGATCCGGCGACCAGCGGGACCGACAGCGCCGTGGACAGCGTGCCCGGCTCGACGGCCTGGGCGGGCCTCCGGATGAGCTGGGTATCGCCTTCGAGCGTGTACACACTGGTCTCGGCCTCGGTGGCGACGTCCGCGCCGGTGATCGCCCGCAGCCGCTGGACGAGCTGCCGGTCCAGTCCGGCGTCCCCGTCGGGGAGCACCAGGTAGTCGGCGCGCACCGGCCGGGTCTGCAGCGCCGATTTGGCGGCGTCGGTCATCGCGGCCCCGCCCAGCAGCGAGGCCGCCAGCGCCACGGTGACCAGGACGGGCGCCGCCGTGGCGGCGGTCCGCCTGGCCGAGGCCGCCGTCCCGCCCGCGACCACGACGCCGCCGGCGCCGCGCAGCCGTTCAAGAGGCGCGACGAGCAGGCGGGTGACGGGCCGCACGAAGACCGGCGCGAGCAGGCCCAGCGCGGCGATGAGCAGCATGACGATCGGCATGAAGGTCTTGTTGTTCGTGGCCGACCCCGGATCGCCGACGGCGTTGACCGCCATGCTGACCACCGCCGTGCCCAGCAGGCCCAGCCCGGCGATCCACCGGCCCCAGGTCATCGCACGGGGTTCCACCGCCGCCTCGCGCAGCGCCTCGGCGGGCCGCACCCGCCCGGCCCGCCGCGCGGCCACGGCCACGCCGGTCACGGCGACCAGCACTCCGGTGCCGAAGGCCACCCAGGCGGGCACGGACGACCGCGACGGCGTCAGCCACTCCGGCGCCATCCCGAGCGCGGCCAGCCGGTCGAGGATCGGCCGGGTGGCCAGCGGGCCGAGGAACGCGCCGACCGCGGAGGCGGCCACCGCGACAAGGGCGGCCTCGCCGTACATCATCCGCCTGACCTGGCCCGCGGTCGCACCGATGGTCCGCAGCAGGGCGAACTCGCGCCGCCGCTGCCCCACCGCGAACGCGAACGTGGACGAGACCACGAAGATCGCAATGAAGGCCGCGAACCCGGCGGCGATGCCGGCGATCGTGTCGGCGTTGTTGCGCGCCCGCTCGTCGGCCTCGCGGGACGGATCGGCCAGCGCCCGGTCCTGCCCGATCAGCACCCGCGCCGCCCCCGACACCGCCTTCGTCACCTCGGCGGCGGGCCGCCACAGCGCGAGCGCGTCCACGCGCGACGACAGCCGGGCGGCACGCGTGTCGGCGAAGAACACCGTGGGCTGCGGCCCCGCCGTCGTGACGCCCACCACCCGATACGTCTCGATCCCGGTCGCGGTGACCACCGGCACCCGCGTCCCCACCAGTGCTCGCGCCCCGGCGGACGCCCGCCGCCGCTCGGGCTGGGTCCCGGCACTGATCGCGATCTCGCCGTCCCCCGAGGGCGCGCGGCCCGCGACGAGCGTCTGCGGGGCCGTACGGGCGGCCGACCAGGGCCTGCCCACCGCCGCCGGCCCGTCCGAGAGCCGCGCGGGGAAGACCCGGTCCACCACCGCGCCGGGGAAGCGGGCGACCAGGTCGTCCCCGAGACCGCGCGGCTCGGCCAGGGGCGCACTGCTGCCGCCCTGCCAGGTGTCCACGGTGAGCCTCTCGTCGGGCACGACCACGACGGGCGCGGCGGCGTACCGCTGCGGCCCCCGCGGCGGCGACGTGACGCTGGAGGCCAGCACCTGGCCGAGCGCGGCGATCAACGCGGCGCCCAGCGCCAGCGCGGCGAAGGTGCCCGTGAAAGAGACCCAGCGCGTACGCAGCGTGGACCAGGCGATCCTCAGCACGACGCCTCCAGCTGCAGCATCCGGGTGGCGACCAGTTCGGCGGTGGGCTCGTACAGCTCGCCGAACACGCGGCCGTCGGCCAGGAACACGACCCGGTCGGCGTACGAGGCCGCCACGGGGTCGTGGGTGACCATGACGATGGTCTGGGCCTGCCGGTCCACCAGCGTGCGCAGCAGGCGCAGCACGTCGCGGCTGGTGTTGGCGTCGAGCGCGCCGGTCGGCTCGTCGGCGAAGAGCACGGCGGGTCGGGTGACCAGCGCCCGCGCGATGGCCACCCGCTGCTGCTGCCCGCCCGACATCTCGGCGGGCCGGTGCCCGGCGCGCTCGGCCAGGCCCACGGCACCCAGGCTCTGCCGCACCAGCTCCCGGTCGGGGCGCCGCCCGGCGAGCCGCAGCGGCAGGCCCACGTTCTGCTCCGCGGTGAGCGAGGGCAGCAGGTTGAACGACTGGAACACGAAGCCGATCCGGTCCCTGCGCAGCAGCGTCAGCTTCCGGTCGCCGAGTGCGGCCAGGTCACGGCCGTCCACGACCACCCGGCCCGCGCTGGGCCGGTCCAGCCCGGCCGCGCACTGCAGCAGCGTCGACTTGCCCGACCCCGAGGGTCCCATCACGGCCGTGAACGTGCCGGCGCCGAAGCCGATCGTGACGTCGTCCAGCGCCGTGACGCCGTGTGCGTAGTGTTTGGTGACCCCGAGGAGATCGACCGCTTGCGTGTTGTTCACCCTGAGAACGCTAGGAACGCCGACGTCCGGGGGGTATCGGACACATGACTAGGATGCCGGGGTGCTGTGGGGGCGTGCGACCGATCAAGCGGTGATCGACGGCTTGCTCGACCGGGCGCGTGCCGGACGTTCCGGCGTGCTCGTGGTCGGGGGCGATCCGGGCATCGGCAAGACGTCACTGCTGGCCTACGCCGGGGAGCGCGCCCAGGACATGGGCGTGCTGCGCGGCGTCGGCGTCGAGACCGAGGCGGAGATCCCGTTCGCCTCGCTCCACCTGCTGCTCGGGCACGGGCTCGACCGGCTGGACACGCTGCCCGAGCCGCAGGCGGCCGCCCTGCGCGGCGCCTTCGGCCTGGGCCCGGTGACCAACCGGCTCCTGGTGGGCCTGGCCGTGCTGTCGCTGCTGGCCGAGCTGGCCGAGGGCGGGCCGCTGCTGTGCCTGATCGACGACGCGCAGTGGCTCGACCAGGAGTCGGCGCGGGCGCTGCGGTTCGCGGCCCACCGGCTGCACGCCGAGGGCATCGTCATGATCTTCGCCGCGCGCGACGGCTTCGATCCCTCGGGCCTGCCCGAGCACCGGCTGCCGGGCATCGACGAGGGCAGCGCCGCCACGCTGCTCGCCCACGCGGCCCCCGGGCTCGCCCCCGGCACGCGCGACCGGGTCATCGAGGAGAGCTGCGGAAACCCGCTCGCCCTGCTCGAACTCCCGCGTACGGACCTGCCCGCCTACGACCGGAGCCCGCTGCCACTGCCCGCCCGCATCCAGCGGGCGTACGAGGCCCGCATCGCCGAACTTCCCCCGGACGCCCAGAAGGCGCTGCTGGTCACCGCGCTGACCGACGGCGGCGACCCGGACGTGATCGTACGGGCGGGCCGGGAGCTGGGGATCTCGCCCGCGGCGCTGGGAGTGGCCGAGAAGTCCGGCCTGGTCAGGATCGACGGCGGCCGGGTGGCCTTCACCCACCCCCTCATGCGCGCGGCGGCCTTCCGGCACGGCACCTACGATCTGCGGCTGGAGATCCACGCGATCCTGGCGCGGCTGCTCGAGCATCAGCCGGACCGGCGGGCCTGGCACCTGGCCGCCGCCGCCACCGGCCCCGACGAGACGGCGGCGCGGGCGCTGGAGCAGGCCGCACGGCGCGCCCGGGAGCGCGACGGCAACGCCGGGGCCTGCGCCGCGCTCGAACGGGCCGCCGAGCTCACCGAGGACCACGCGCTCAAGGCGGGGCGGCTGACCGAGGCCGCCGTCGCCGCCGCCGACGCGGGCCAGGCCGGCCGGGCCAAGGAGCTGGTCGAGCGTGCCGCGGCGCTGGTCACCGACCCCCGTTCCCGCGCGCGGCTGTGCGACCTGCGCGCCAGGATCGCGTTCGACGAGGGCGCCCCTCACCTGGCCCACGACCTGCTCATGACGGGCGCGGAAGAGCTGACGGCGCTCGCGAAGGCGGACGCGGAGGGCCCCGGCGGGCCGGACTCCGACGAGCAGGCGCGGCAGGACCGGATCGCGGCCGGGCTCATGCTGACCGACGCCGCACGCAACGCCTGGCAGCTCAGCGACCCGGCCAGGGTCGCCGAGGCGGCCGAACGCCTGCACACGCTCGGCCTGCGTCCGGAGGACGGCCTCGACCCCGCCGTCCAGGCGGTGACCGGCGCGGCCGTGCTGCTGCGGCAGGGCCCGGCGCAGGGCCTCCCCATCATGCGCGACATGGTCGCCAGGGGCGGCCGGATCGCCTCCGGCGCGCACACGTTCCGGATCAACGCGGCCTTCGTCGCCCCGCTCGTCGGCGACTTCAGGACCGGGCACGACATCTCGGCCGCCATGGCCGCGGAGTGCCGGGCCACCGGCGACATCGGCAAACTCCCCCTGGTCCACGTCACGCTCGCCGCCGCCGAGCTGTATCTGGGCAGGTTCAGGGACGCCGAGGCCACCGCGGGCGAGGGCCTGCGGCTCACCTCCGGCACGGGGCAGCGCAACCGGGCGGGCTACCTGGAGGGCACGCTGGCGTGGCTGGCGGCCGTACGGGGGGAGGCGGACCGATGCGCCGAGCTGGCCGCCCGCTCGCGCGACCGCTTCGACGCCAACCACATCGTCAACGGCCTGGCGTGGGCCGAGTGGGCGCTGGCCCTGCTCGACCTCGGCCAGGGCCGGTTCGCCGAGGCCCTCGACCGGCTCGACACCGCCATGACCGGCCCGGTGCGCCACCAGATCCAGGCCGTCTACTTCGCCCCCGACCAGATCGAGGCGGCCGTACGGCTCGGGCTGCCCGCACGCGAGCCGCTGCGCCGGTTCGAGGAGTGGGCGGCGGCCTCGGGGCAGGACTGGGCGCTGGCCGTCCTGCACCGCTGCCGCGCCCTGCTCGAAACCGACTGGGAGCGGGCGCACGAGGAATTCGGCGCCGCCGTACGGCTCCACGCCGGCAGCGGGCGTCCCTGGGAGGCGGCCCGCACCAGGCTCGCCTTCGGGGAGCGCCTGCGCAGGGAGCGCGACAAGGGCAGTGCCCGGCCGCACCTGCGGGCCGCGTGGGAGACCTTCGAACGGCTGGGCGCCCGCCCGTGGGCCGAGCGCGCCCGCACCGAGCTGCGTGCCACCGGAGACACCAGTTCCCCGGCCGCGCGTACGGAAGCGCTGTCGGCGCTGTCCCCGCAGGAACTGCAGATCGTGCGGCTGGCCGCCAAGGGCCTGACCAACCGGGAGATCGGCGCGCAGTTGTTCCTGAGCCCGAAGACCGTCAGCTATCACCTCTATCGGGCGTTTCCGAAGCTCAACGTGGCCAGCCGCGCCCAGCTCGCCGGCCTGGACCTGTCCTGACCGGTACGCCGCCCGAACTCGTGGCCCGACATCGCCTGTTTGTCAGGCATTGTCGCGTCTGGCGGGACATACTGAACCCGACCCCGTAGGAGCACTGGGGAGGGCCGGCATGAAGGCCGAGGAACGCTGGCAGGCCAGGTTCCGGGCACCGCGGGTGACCCTGCCCACATGGGCGCGCCAGGCGCCGCAGCGTGCCGTCTACCGCGGCAACGCCTCCGGCTCCTGGGAGATCTACGCCTGGGACCGGTCGAGCGGCCAGACCCGTCAGGTCACCGACCGCCCCCGCGGCACCCGGTATGGCGCGATCGACCCCACCGGCCAGTGGATCTGGTGGTTCGGCGACACATACGACGACACGGACGGCGACGGGCACGGCGTGTGGTCGCGACAGCCGTTCCACGGCGGCCCGGACGTGCCCCTGGCCATGCCGCCCGGCCACCCCTGCGGGCTCGCGCTCTCCTCGGACGGCGCCGCGGCCGTGGGCCGCTCCTCCCGGGACGGCTTCGAGATCCTGCTGGCCAGGCCCGGGAACGAGCCGGTCACGCTGTATCGCCACCACGAGTACGCCGCGGTCGCGGACATGTCGCTCGACGGCTCGCTCATCGCCGTCAACCACAGCGAGCACGGCGACGTCCTGCACCCGGCCGTACGGGTCGTCAGGGCGAACGGCTCGACGGTCGCCGAGCTGAACGACGGACCGGGCAGGGGCGTGACCGGCGGCAGGTTCGCCCCCGTCCCCGGCGACCGGCGCCTGCTCGTCCTGCACGAGCGCAGGGGCCGCCGCGAACCGCTCGTGTGGGACCCGGTGACCGGTGAGCAGCGGGAGATCTGGCTGCGGGTGCGCGGCGAGATCTCCGCGGACTGGTACGACGACGGCCGCGCGTTGCTCATCATCCACAACCAGCGGGGACGCACGGAACTGCTGCGCTACGACCTCGCCGGAGGCGGCCTCACCCCGATCGAGAGCCCGCACGGGGTGATCGAGGCGGCCGCGCCACGCCCCGACGGCACCGTCGAGTACGCCTGGTCGAGCGCCGCCCACCCGCCGGTCGTCAAGTCGAGCAACGGCCATGTGGTCTTCAGCCCCGGGCGCACGCCGCCGCCGTCCGTGCCGCTCGAGGACATCGACGTGGAGGGCCCCGGCGGGCGCATCCACGCCCTCGTCTCCCGGCCGGAGCGGGTGGCCGCGCCGTACCCGACCGTGTTCCTCCTGCGCAGCGTGCTGCCGGGGTTCGGCGGCGGCCCGGGCGGCCAGGACGACGACTCGTTCCGGCCGCAGGTCGCCGCGTGGGTCGACAGCGGTTTCGCGGTGATCAGGGTGAACCACCGCGGCTCGGCCGGCTACGGCTCGGCCTGGCGCGACGCCCTGCGCGGCGAGGTCGGCCACATCGAGCTGGCCGACGTGACGGCGGTGCGCGAGTGGGCGGTGGAGCGCGGCATCGCCGACCCCGACCGCCTCGTGCTCGCCGGCACGGCGTGGGGCGGTTACCTGACCCTGCTGGCGCTCGGCACCCAGCCGAAGTCGTGGGCGGCGGGGATCGCCGCCGTGCCCATCGCCGACCACGCGGCGGCGTACGAGGACGAGGCCGAATGCCTGCGCGCGGCGCACCGGGCGCTGCTGGGCGGCTCCCCGGCCGAGGTGCCCGAGCGGTACGCCGCGTCCTCCCCGATCACCTACGCCGACATGGTGGAGGCCCCGCTGCTGATCCTCACGGGGGCGAACGACCCGCGCTGCCCGGCACGGCAGGTGGAGCACTACGTGCGGGCCCTGGCGGACCACGGCAGGGAGGCGTCCGTCTACCGGTATGACACCGGACCGGGCACGCCGAGGGTGGAGGAGCGGGTGCACCAGATGGCCGCGTCCATCGACTTCGCCGTCCGCGCTCTGGCCGCCCGCCGGTAGCGCGTGAGTCGGCTTCGCCGACCACGCCCGTTACCTGAGAACGCCCCGGATCTGTGCGCCATCAGTTGCGCTTGTCGCCGTGATGACCGACGAGGCGGGTGAGCAGGTCGATCAGGTTCTGCCGGTCGGCGGCGGGCAACGGGGCGAGGAACTCGTCTTGGGCGGCGGCGATCAGCCGGTCGAGGTCGGCGAGCTGCCTTCGTCCTGCCGCGGTGATGGTGACGATATTGCGCCGGCGGTCTTCCGGGTCGGGCGCGCGCTCGAGAAGTCGCCGTTCGGCGAGGTCGTTGACGGTCGCCACCATGTCGCTGCGGTCGATGCCGGTGCGGCGGCCGAGGGCGGCCTGACTGGCCGGCCCGTACTCCTCCAACGCGGCGAGCAGGGCGTAATGGTAGCGCCGGACGCCGGCTCGAGCGAGCGCTTGGTCGACGATCCGGTTGGCAGTCTGCGCCGCCTGGTTGGTCAACCTGCTCGGCAGCGTGCGCAGCCGCTCCGGCGGCGGTCCCTCTGGGGAGTCCACAGGGGCAATCTAACAAGTTGTTGGCACCGCCCACGATCAGGTGTACCGTTGGTCAAGCCAACGTTGGCCCTGCCAACATTTACTTATGCCGAAAGGCGGATGATCGACATGCTGCACACGGACTCAACGGCCGACCGGCGCGACCTGGTGAACCTGCGTGAGCTGATCCGGGGGCGCACGCTCTACCCCGGTGACGAGGGCTTCGAGGAGTCCTGCTCCGGCTGGTTGCTGACGGTCGCGCACCGGCCCGCGGCGGTCGTGGTCGCCGCCGACGTCGGCGACGTGGCCGCCGCCGTCCGGTTCGCGGCGGAGGCAGGACTCCCGGTTGCGGTGCAGTCGACCGGGCACGGCCCGTCGGTGCCCGCGGATGGAGCCGTGTTCATCGCCACCGGTGAACTGCGCGAGCTGTCGGTGGACCCGCGCGCCGGCACCGCACGCCTCGGAGCCGGGCTGCGGTGGGGTGAGGTGCTCAGCGCGGCGGCCGAGCACGGCCTCGCGCCGCTGTGCGGCTCCTCCGGACAGGTCGGGGTGATGGGCTACCTGACCGGCGGAGGGCTTCCGCTGACCGGCCGCACGTACGGCTTCGCCGCCGACTATGTCCGCTCGCTCGACATCGTCACCGCCGACGGCCTGCTCCGCACCGTCTCGCCCACGCAGGAGCCCGACCTGTTCTGGGCGGCGCGGGGTGGCAAGAGCAACTTCGGTGTCGTGGTCGCGGCCGAGATCGAGCTGCTGCCGCTGCGCACCGTCTACGGTGGTCAGCTTTCCTACCCGGTCGAGGACCCCGGGCACGCCGCCCACGTGCTCGGCTCCTACCTGGCCTGGGCCAAGGAGCAGCCGGAGGAGATGTCGTCCTCGGTGACGCTGATGCGCCTGCCTGATGCGCCGCAGCTGCCCGAGGAGTTCCGTGGCCGCTCGTTCGTGCAGGTCCGGGTGGTCTACACGGGGGACGAGGAGCAGGGCGCGCGGCTGGTGGAGCCGTTGCGTGCGCTCGGCCCGGAGAAGGACACCTGCGGCGCCATGCCGTACACGCAGATCACCGAGATCTACCAGGACCCCAAGAACCCGGTCATGGTGCACCTGCGCAGCGCGTTGTTGCGCGAACTGGACGACGAGGCCGTGGAGGAGCTGGTCTCGTTGATCGACCCGTCGAGGCCGGGAGGGCCGTTCCCCGGCATCGAGCTGCGTCACCTGGGCGGAGCGCTGAACCGGGCGCCCGGCCGCCCGCACGCGGTCGACACCCAGGGCGCCGCCTTCCACCTGTGGTTGCGGTTGCCGGCTCCGGCCGAGCAGGCCGGCGCGGCGCGCACGGCCGCCGATCAGGTGCTGGAGCGGCTCCGGCGGTGGGACACCGGCGCCATGCTTCCGGGGTTCCTGTTCGATCACGACTCGGCTCCCGAGCGGGTCATGCGGGCCTACACCGAGGCGAACTACCAGCGGCTGGCCGCGCTGAAGGCGACATACGACCCGACCCAGCTCTTCCGTATCAACCACAACATCCCGCCGCTCGCTGACCGTGAGCGCACCCGATCCTGAACGGCGCAGGACATGCGAACAGGATCGACCGCCCCGGGCTCAGCCCGTGTCTAGGGTGCGCGCAGGACGAGGATGGCCAGGTCGTCGGCGCTCGGCTCGGGCGCGAAGTCCTGCACGGCGCGGCGGATGCGCTCGGCCACCGCGCGGGCGGACAGGTCGATGCACTCCGCCAGCAGCTTGGCCAGGCCGCCGTCGTCGTCGAGCAGCCGGCCGCCCGACCGCCGCTCGGTCACCCCGTCGGTCACGCCCAGCAGCACGTCACCGGGGGTGAGCCGCAGGTTGTCCTCCTGGAACTTCGCCTCGGGGAACACCCCGAGCAGCGACTGCGGCGAGGCGACGACCTCGACGACGCCGTTCGGCCGCAGGCGCAGGGCCTCCGGATGCCCGGCCGAGACGAGGCGGATGTCGAGCCCCTCCGGCACGACCGTGATCTGACCGTGCAGCAGCGTCAGGAAGCGGGCGCGCTCCCCCTCCTCCAGGATGGCCTGGTTGAGCCGGCCCACGACGGCGGCCACGCCGTACCCCTCGCGGGCGAGCAGGCGGAGCGTGTGACGGGCCAGCCCGGTGACCGCCGCGGCCTCGGGCCCGGTGCCGCAGACGTCGCCGATCGCGAAGCGCCAGACCCCGTCCGCGATCGGGAACAGGTCGTAGAAGTCGCCGCCGACCTCGTTGTTCTCCCCGGCCGGCTCGTAGATGACATGGAAGTCGAGCCCGGGGGTCGTGGGCTCGTCCGGCGGCAGGAGGCTGCGCTGCAGCGCCCTGTTGGCCGCCGCCTGCTGCGCGTACAGGCGGGCGTTGTCGAGCGCGAGCGCCGCGCGCCGGCTGAGGTCCTCGGCGATCTGCATCGCCTCGTCGGGGAAGCGGTCGCGCCGGCCCAGGCACATCACGCCGAGCCGCCGCCCGCGGGCGGTCAGCGGGTAGGCCAGCGCCTGCCACTCGCTCATCGGCAGCACGGCGGGGGCGTCGTCCGCCGGCAGCGCGATCTCCTCCAGCTCGTCGCGCATGGTGTCGATCTGTGTCTCGTCCGCGTGCCAGAGGTAGGCGGGCCGCAGCTCCCCCAGCCCGTCCTGGTCGGTGTAGACGGCACACCAGCTCGCCAGGCGCGGCACCACGATCTGCGCGATGATCGCCGGGACCATGTCCGGGTTGAGCGTGCCCGCGAGCAGGTCGCTCGCGTCCGCGAGGAAGCCCAGCCAGCCCGGGCCGTGCGCGGCCTCCAGCAGCCACTCGTCGCTCTGCACCGGCTCCCCGCCCGGAAGTTCCAGGCGGGCCCAGCGGGTGCGCAGCGCCGAGGTGAACGTGACGCCCCATGTGACGGCGTCGGCCGGCGGCCCGAAGTCCTGGCCGTCCGTCTTCTCCCGCACCTCCACCTGGATGGACTCGCCGTGGTGGAGCCACACGACCTCGAAGGGCGCGCCGGCCGCCTCCGCGACCAGTTCGCCCACCAGGCGCTCGGCCTCGGGGTACACGGACATGGCGGCCCACGCCGTCATCACCTCGCGCGTGAACCGCTTCACTTCGGGTACGGCCGTCTCACCCGGCGTGAAGGACGCCGCCAGGACGGCTCGAGGGGTAGTTGTCACCACCATTGTGCTTACCACACTTCCGCCTGACCTCGGGTCAAGCAAGGGGGCCCCGCACCCCACGGAACGTGACAGACTGGCATGGAGTCCGCGGCTGGACAGGCCGTACGAGGCCCTACGCCTTGGTCGCGTCAGCCCCGTCGGGGTAAAGGAGGCTAAATGTCGCCCGCCAACGCCGAGCTGGCCGGGACCGAACGGGTCTACCGCGAATCCGATCTCGTTCCTTTCCTGGAGACGCTCATAACATGGCGTGACGGCGACTTCCGCCGCCGCGTCTCCCACGCCCCGCCGGGAGTCCTCAGCGAGATCCGGCTGCTGCTCAACGAGGTCGCGGACCGGCGCGAACACCTGGCCAACGAGCTGGCCCGGGTGCGCCGCGAGATCGTCAAGGAGGGCCGTTTCACCGAACGGCTGAGCCCCGGGCCGGGCGTCGGCGCGTGGGCGGAGAGCGTGGGCTCGGTCAACGACCTCATCGACGCCATCGTGACGCCGGTCAGCGGCGCCGCCGACGTCATCGACGCGGTGGCCAAGGGCGACCTGTCCCGCAGGATCGACGTGGACCGCGCGGCCCGGGGCGAGGTACGCCGCCTTGGCAAGGCCATCAACGGCATGGTCGACCAGCTCTCGTTGTTCACCTCCGAGGTGACGCGGGTCACCCGCGACCTCGGCACCGAGGGCAAGCTGGGCGGCCGGGCCAACCTGCGCGGCATGTCGGGAAGCTGGCGCGACCTCACCGAGGCCGTCAACACGATGTCCGACCGCGTCTCCGCGCAGGTCCGCGACATCGCCGAGGTGACGACCGGGGTCGCCCGCGGCGACCTGAGCCGCAAGGTCACCGTCGACGCCGTCGGCGAGATGCTGGAGCTCAAGCACACCGTCAACACGATGGTCGACCAGCTCTCGGCGTTCGCCGAGGAGGTCACCCGGGTGGCCCGCGAGGTCGGCACCGAGGGCAAGCTGGGCGGGCAGGCGCAGGTGCGCGGCGTGTCGGGCGTCTGGAAGGACCTCACCGACAACGTCAACTTCATGGCCAACAACCTGACCTCTCAGGTGCGGCAGATCGCCGTCGTCTCCACCGCCGTCGCCAAGGGCGACCTGTCCAGGAAGATCACGGTGGACGCCCAGGGCGAGATCCTGGAGCTCAAGGAGACCCTCAACACGATGGTCGACCAGCTCTCGGCGTTCGCCGACGAGGTGACCCGGGTGGCCCGCGAAGTGGGCACCGAGGGCAAGCTGGGCGGCCGCGCCGAGGTGAAGGGCGTGTCGGGCGTCTGGAAGGACCTCACCGACAACGTCAACTCGATGGCCAACAACCTGACCTACCAGGTGCGCAACATCGCCCAGGTCACCACCGCCGTCGCCAACGGCGACTTCACCCGCAAGATCGACGTCGACGCCCAGGGCGAGATGCTCGAGCTCAAGAGCACCATGAACACCATGGTCGACCAGCTGTCGTCCTTCGCCTCGGAAGTCACCCGCGTCGCCCGCGAGGTCGGCACCGAGGGACGGCTGGGCGGCCAGGCGCAGGTGCGCGGCGTGTCGGGCATCTGGAAGGACCTCACCGACAACGTCAACTTCATGGCCAACAACCTGACGTCGCAGATCCGTCAGATCGCCGTCGTCTCCACCGCCGTGGCGCAGGGCAACCTGTCCAAGAAGATCACCGTGGACGCCCAGGGCGAGATCCTGGAGCTCAAGGACACGATGAACACGATGGTGGACCAGCTGTCCGCCTTCGCCGACGAGGTGACCCGCGTCGCCCGCGAGGTCGGCACCGAGGGACGACTGGGCGGCCAGGCGCGCGTCCCCGGCGTGTCGGGCGTCTGGAAGGACCTCACCGACAACGTCAACTCGATGGCCAACAACTTCACCTATCAGGTGCGCAACATCGCCCAGGTCACCACCGCCGTCGCCAACGGCGACCTGACCCGCAAGATCGACGTCGACGCCCAGGGCGAGATCCTCGAACTCAAGAGCACCATGAACACCATGGTCGACCAGCTGTCGTCCTTCGCCTCCGAAGTCACCCGCGTCGCCCGCGAGGTCGGTTCGGAGGGCCAGCTCGGCGGCCAGGCCCGCGTCGAGGGCGTCGAGGGCACCTGGAAGCGGCTCACCGAGAGCGTGAACGAACTGGCCGGCAACCTGACCACCCAGGTGCGCGCGATCGCCGAGGTGACCAGCGCCGTCGCCAGGGGCGACCTCACCCGGTCGATCACCGTGGAGGCGCCGGGCGAGCTGGCCCAGCTCAAGGACAACATCAACACGATGGTCGCCACCCTGCGCGAGACGACCAAGACCAACCAGGAGCAGGACTGGCTGAAGTCCAACCTGGCCCGGATCTCGCGCCTGATGCAGGGCCACCGCGACCTGATGGAGGTCGCCCGGCTGATCATGAGCGAGCTCACCCCGCTCGTCTCGGCCAGCCACGGCGCCTGCTACCTGTACGACGACGGCCGGCTCAACCTCATCGCCGGCTACGGCATCCAGCCGGGCTCGACCCCCAAGCCGAGCTTCGAGCTGGGCGAGGGGATCATCGGCCAGTCCGCCCTGGAGGCCAAGCAGGTCATCCTGGAGGGCGTGCCGGTCGACTCGATCACGGTCGAGACCGGGCTCAGCCGGTCGAACCCCGCGCAGATCGTCGTACTGCCGATCCTCTTCGAGAACAAGGTGCTCGGGGTCCTGGAGATGGCCTCGTTCAGGCAGTTCAGCGAGGTGCACCTGGCGTTCCTCACCCAGCTCGTCGAGACCATCGGTGTCACGATCAACACGATCATGGCCAACTCCCGGACCGAGGACCTGCTCACCGAGTCGCAGCGGCTCGCGATCGAGCTGCAGGAGCGCTCCGACGAGCTCCAGCGCCAGCAGGAGGAACTGCGGCGGTCCAACGCCGAGCTGGAGGACAAGGCGGCGCTGCTGGCCAAGCAGAACCGCGCCATCGAGATCCAGAACTTCCAGATCGAGCAGGCCCGGCGGACGCTGGAGGAGCGGGCCGAGCAGCTCGCGGTGTCCTCGCGCTACAAGTCCGAGTTCCTGGCGAACATGTCCCACGAGCTGCGCACCCCGCTGAACAGCCTGCTCGTGCTCGCCAAGCTGCTGACGGAGAACAACGAGGGCAACCTGACCCCGCAGCAGGTCGAGTTCGCCCGGACGATCCACGACGCCGGCTCCGCGCTGCTGCAGCTGATCAACGACATCCTCGACCTGTCCAAGGTCGAGGCGGGCCGCATGGACATCCATCCTCAGGCGATGTCGCTGTCCGCGCTGGTCGACTACATGGAGGCCACCTTCGCGCCGCTCGCGCAGGACAAGGGCCTGTCGTTCGTCGTCCAGGTCGATCCCTCCGTGCCGAACGACCTGCGCAGCGACGAGCAGCGGCTGCAGCAGGTGCTGCGCAACCTGCTGTCGAACGCGGTGAAGTTCACCCACGAGGGCGAGGTCAGGCTGGAAGTCACCCACGCGCCCGCCGACGTGCCGTACGTGGACGAGAAGCTGCAGGGCTCGCAGGAGGACATGCTGGCCTTCAGGGTCGTGGACACCGGCATCGGCATCGCGCCGGACAAGCTCGAGGTGATCTTCGAGCAGTTCCGCCAGGCCGACGGCACGACCAGCCGCAAGTACGGCGGCACCGGCCTCGGCCTGTCGATCTGCCGGGAGATCGCCCGCCTCCTCGGCGGCGAGATCCACGTCCAGAGCGCCCCCGGAGAGGGCAGCACCTTCACGCTGTACCTGCCCCCGAACTACTCGGGGCCGCTCGCCGCACCCGACGGCGGCGCGATCGCCACGCCCGTGGAGCCGGAGGGCCGCGCCGACGAGGTGCCCGATCTGCACATCAGGGACATCCTCCCGGAGATCCCCCTCCCGACCGACCTGCCGGTCCCCCAGTACGCGCCGCTGGTGGACGGCCACGACTGGCAGGGGGACGACCCGCTGTCGGGGGCCAAGATCCTCATCGTGGACGACGACATCCGCAACGTCTTCGCGCTGACCAGCGTGCTGGAGCGGCACGGCTCGACCGTCGTGTACGCCGAGAACGGCCGCGAGGGCATCGAGCAGCTCGAACGCAACGAGGACGTCGCGCTCGTGCTGATGGACATCATGATGCCCGAGATGGACGGCTGGGCCACGACCTCGGCGATCCGCACGATGCCGCAGTTCGCCGACCTGCCGATCATCGCGCTGACGGCGAAGGTCATGCGGGGAGACCGCGAGAAGAGCATCGCGTCGGGCGCCTCCGATTACGTGCCCAAGCCCGTCGACGTCGACCGGCTGCTCGAACGGCTGCGCGGATGGCTCATGCGCGGCCGCAGCGGGGGCACAGAACGAACGAGGGGCGTGCCGTCCCCAGAGTCCCGAGACTCCCAGGAGGCATGATCGATGCCTGACCGCGCCAGGGTCCTGCTGGTCGACGACCGCGAGGAGAACCTGATCGCCCTGGAGGCGATCCTCAGCTCGCTGGACGTCGTGCCCATACGGGCCCGGTCCGGAGAGGAGGCGCTGAAGGCCCTCCTGTCGACCGACTTCGCTCTGATCCTGCTCGACGTGCGCATGCCGGGCATGGACGGCTTCGAGACCGCCGCGCACATCAAACGGAGAGAGCGCACCAGAAACATCCCGATCATCTTCCTGACCGTGGTCGACAGCGCCCCCGACTACGCCTTCCGCGGCTACGCCGCCGGGGCCGTGGACTACCTCACCAAACCGTTCGACCCCTGGGTGCTGCGCGCCAAGGTCGCCGTGTTCGTGGAGCTCTACACGATGAACCGGCGGCTCACCGAGCAGGCGGCGCTGCTGCGCGAACGCCTGTCGAACGAGCTGCCGGGCGGCGGCGACCACACCTCCGTACTGGCCGAACTGTCCGGCCGCGTCACCGCCGTCGAGGACGAGCTACGGCGGGTGCGGGAGCTGGCGGACAAGTCCGGTGACGCGCCCCTGAACGGCGCCGTCGCCGAGCTGAGCGAGCGGGTCGCCCACCTCCGGGCCGGCTTCGACGCTCTCGGCTGACAGTGACGATGTAGATGAACGGCGGCCCGCCGCCACCTAGGTGGTCGTTCGCAACCGGGCCTCGGCGGCCCAGTGGGGTGCGTTCCACTGGTCGGCGATGACGGCGGCCTGGGTGAAGTGAGCGGCGGCCTCGGTGCGGCCCAGGAGGAGGGCCAGCTCGCCGAGGGTGTGGGCGACCGGGCGCAGCGCCACCGCCAGGCTCGCGGCGCCCGCCGGGGGGCCGTCGCGGTGCGGAAGCAGTGCCGCGTAGATCTCCTCGGCGGCGTCGCGGTCGTTCAAGGCGACGATGGCCATCGCGCGCAACGTCGCGAGGAAGGTGAAGAAGAAGTCGGAGCGGATCGGGCTGGGTGACGCGCGGACCTCGCGGGCTTCGGCGTCCAGGCCGTTGGCGTGGAGGGCGAGCGCGAGCAGGTCGGAGGTCATGGGGCCGAGCGTGGCGTGGAGGGCGCGAACGTCGTCCAGGTGCGCACCGAGCGTGCCGTCGTTCAGCCAGATCGTGGCCAGGGCGAGTTGGAGAAAGCCCGTGGCGTGCACCGATCCGGCGCGCCGCATGCCCTCGTCGGCCTTGGCGTAGAGGAGTTCGGCGTCGGCGAATCGGCCTTCGACGAGCGCCAGGGTCGCCAGCGTGATCTCGGCGACGGCGATCGCCTCGGGCATTCGGTAGGTGCGGGCGAGTTCCAGGGCCTCGATGATCATCTGGTGCATGGTCACCGGGTCGTTGGCGGCGGCGGCCACGGCGGCATGGTTGAGCAGCCCGGTGACGCGGTAGACCGGCAGGTCGTGCTCGGTGCCGATCTCCACGAGCTCCCGGCAGAGCTCGGCGTCGCCGTGGACTTCGGCCAGGATCCCCAGCGCGGCGGCCCGCAGCCGGGGTTCGGTGGCGAGGTCGAGTGCCTCCTGCGCTGCCTCCAGAACGGTCGGGTCGTCCTCGCCGACCAGTTCGTTCGCGTACGCCGTCAGGAGCCGGGACCGTACCGAAGGGGTCAGTTCGCGCTTCAGCAGGCGGCTCAGGCGCTCGACGATGGGCCGGTCCACTGTGCCGTACGTACGGGCCTGCCAGGGGGTCGGCTCGGTCCACGCGGTGAATGCGGCGATCATCAGGTCGTCACGGCCCAGGGACTCCGCGTACTCCACGGCTTCACGGCGTGTCTCGCGGGCGGCCGCGACGGCTCCCGCCCGGATCTGCGCGCGCAGCAGCCTGCCGAGCAATTCGACGCGTTCGTCCGGTCCGGTCGAGTTGGTGACGGCGTCGGTGAGGAGGCAGGCCG
This sequence comes from Microbispora sp. H10830, assembly GCF_014161375.1. Classification (NCBI taxonomy): domain Bacteria; kingdom Bacillati; phylum Actinomycetota; class Actinomycetes; order Streptosporangiales; family Streptosporangiaceae; genus Microbispora; species Microbispora sp. H10830. The sequence continues at coordinate 407,902 of NZ_JABBWX010000002.1, read as the reverse complement.
CCACGTCGTGGGCGTAGCGGGCCTCGGCGAGCTCGGCGGCCTGGACGCAGTAGCCGACGGCCTTAGGTGAGCCGGCGCGTGCGTAGTGGTGGGCCAGCGCCGTGATGTCGCCGGTGCCTTCCAGGGCATCGGCGATCCGGGCGTGCATGCGGGCTGCGCGGAGGCGGCTGAGGTCGGCGATGAGCGTGTCCCTGACGAGGGCGTGGACGAAGCCGACGCGTCCGGGGGCGGGCTCGTTCAGCAGCCCGGCGATGACGCCCGCGTCCAGCGCGTCCAGCACGCCGTCCTCATCGGTGTCGGCGGCTTTCACGAGGACGTCCACCGAGCTTTCCCGGCCTGCGACCGCGGCCAGCCGGAGGATGGACACGCCTCCCTCGGGCAGGCGCGCGAGCCGGCGGCGAAGGACGTCCCGTACGCCTTCGGGGACCTCGGAGAGGGCGACCAGCGCGCCTTCGCCATTCAGCAGCCGGGCGCTTTCGCGCACATAGAACGGATTGCCGCCGGTGCGCTCGGCGATCCCTGCGATGGTCTCCTCGTCGGCCTCGCATTCGGTCCGCACGAGCTCCGCGACTGCCTCGTCGTCCAGCCCCGGCAGCGCCAGGCGGAGGGGCGTGGCGCGCGCGAGGGAGGCCAGCGTCTCGGTGAGGTGCCCGCTCTCGTCCGCGCGGTACGCGGCGACGACCAGAATCGGGCCCCGTATGCCGAGGCCGCCGCCGAGCAGCTCCAGCGTGGCGGCGTCCGCCCAGTGCAGGTCGTCCAGCACGACGGCGACCGGGCGCTCCGCGGCGACCGCCGCGAGCCATTTCCACACGGCCTGGCGCAGGCGGAACCGTCCCGCGGTGGCGTCGGCGTTCATCGGCTCGGTGTCGGTGAGCAGCGGCGCGAGGTCGTCGGCGAACTCGCCCGGGGACGTGGCCGCGGCGACGGCTCTCAGCGCCTCGGTCCAGGCCCACGCGGGCGGCGCGCTGTCGACCTCGGGGCAGTGGCCGACGGCGACCAGCCATCCGTCACGTTCAAGCCGCCTGCCCAGGTTTTCCAGCAGCGTCGACTTGCCGAGCCCGGCCTCGCCGGTGACAAGGGCGATGCGGGCGCCGTCGGTGGCGGCCTCGGTGGCGGCCGTGACCAGTGCCGACAGTTCCGCCTCGCGCCCGACGAACGGCGCCTCGGTGATCGGAGCCGGCCGCGGCAGCGGTGCGGCCGGCGGTGGCGGGGGCGGGGGCGGGGGCACGGTCTCGCGCAGGACGTCCGTGCGCTGGGTGAGGATCGCCTCCTCCAACGCCGTCAGGTCCGGGCCGGGGTCGAGCCCGAGCTCCTCGGCGAAGATGCCGCGGGCGCGGCGGAGCGTCGCCAGCGCGTCGGCTTGGCGGCCACTGCTCCACAGTGCCAGGGCGTGCAGCCGCCAGCCCTCCTCGCGCAGCGGCTCATCGCGGGTGAGCCGCTCGGCCTCGGGAACCACCGCGGCGGCGTCGCCGATTCGCAGACCCGCCGCGACGTGCAGCTCGGTGGCGACCAGGCGCAGCTCGTTCAGCCGGGCCGTATCGGCGGCGGCCCACGGCTCGTCGGCGACCTCGGCGAACGCCGGTCCCTGCCACAGCCCCAACGCCTCGGCGAGCCGAGACCGGACGGCACGCGGATCGGTGACCGCCCGGGCCTGGTCGAGCAGGTCCTCGAACCGCCACGCGTCCACCGACTCCGGCGGCAGCCGCAGCGCGTAGCCGGGCGCCGCGCTCACCAGCAGCCGGGCCTGCGTGCGCGGCGGGCGCCCGGGCTCCAGCAGCCGGCGCAGGTTGGACACATACGCCTGCAAGGACATCAGCGCCCGCGCGGGCGGCTCCCCGCGCCACAGATCCTCGATCATCCGATCGACCGGCACGACCTGCCCACGCGCCGCCACCAGCAACGCCAGCACACCCCGCTGCCGCGGCCCGCCGAGGTGGACGGCCTCACCGTTCACCTCGGCCGCGAACGCGCCAAGCACCCGGATGAAGACCATGATCTGCACATCGTATGTGGACGTTCCAAATCGGCTCCAAGCCCCCTCCAAATACCCGTGAGCAGCCTGAACACATCGCAACCGACCGAGGGCAGGAACAGATGAGCGTCAACACCCGGGACATGGAGATCGTCCACCGCGTGCTCCGCCGTGAGTCACGGCTGCTGATGGAGCTCGTCGCGGCCGTCACCCCGGGTGACACCGCTCGCGCCAAGGTGATCGCCGACCACTTCCGCGTCTATCGGCTGGGCCTGCACAACCATCACGAGGGCGAGGACGAGCTGCTGTGGCCGCCGCTGCTTTCCCGGGTGGATCTGGAGGCCGACATCGTCTTGCGCATGCAGGTCCAGCACGACCGCATCGCGGCCACCCTGACCAGGCTGGACGCCGCGGTCCCCGCCTGGGAGGCCGCCGCGGGCGCCGACGAACGCGACACTCTCGTGGCCGCCCTTTCCGAGCACCGCGCGGTCTTGCTGGAGCACCTCGACGACGAGGAGGCCACCCTCCTCCCGCTCGCGGCCAAGCACATCACCGAACAGGAGTGGGCCTCCCTGGGCGACCACCTGGTGAACAACACTCCCAAGCTCACCCTGCTCACGCTCTTCGGCGCCGTCCTGGAAGAGGCGAACCCGGCCGAGCGCGCCATCGTCCTCAGCGGCCTCGCCACCCCGGTCCGCGTCATCTGGCACGTCATCGGCCGCCCCCGCTACGCCCGCCACATCCGCCGTGTACGCGGCTGAACCCTGCCCGGTCCGAACGTCGAAGGAGAACAACCATGTCGCTGAAGAAGCTCAACACCGTCCTGGCCGCCGCCGTCGTCCTGTTCACCCTCTACCTCGGGTTGTCCTTCGTCCTGCCCCTCGGGACGTCCTTCCCGGGCCTGCCGAACTGGCCCTCCGGCGACAGCGGCTTCCCCATCGTGAAGGGCAGCCGCGAAATCGCGATGGGCCTGGCCATGGGCATCCTGCTGGTGACGGGCCACCGCCGCGCCCTGGGCTGGGTTCTGCTGATGGTGGCCGTCGCCCCGTTCGGCGACATGGTCAACGTCCTGGCCCACCACGGCTCCACGGTCGCCGCGTTCGGCATCCACGGCCTGACCTCGGCGCTGATCGCGGTCACCGGCCTGCTGATCCTCCGCGAGACCGGCAATGCGCGCAAGACCCAGGAGGCCGCCGCCCCAGCGCCCGCCGCGCAGCCCGCCTGACGTCCCCGTAGCGCGGCACGGTGTTCCTCGCTTTTTTCTGAGAACTCGAAAAGGGAGATGACAATGAAGATCAACGATCTGCGCGGTGTCCTCAAGGGGCGCGTGCTCCTGGCCGGTGACGACGGCTTCGAACAGGCGGCCACTGCGTGGAATCTGACCGTCAGGCAGCCGGTGGCGGCCGTGGCGGAGGCCGCGGATGCCGACGACGTGGCGGCGCTCGTGCGATACGCGCGGCGGGCGGGTATGACGCTGACCGCGCAGCCGAGCGGGCATGGCGCCTCGGGTGATGTGGACGGTTTGATCCTGCTGCGTACCGGCCTGCTGAACGAGGTGGAGGTACGCGCGCAGGAGCGCGTGGTCCGGGTGGGCGCGGGCGTGAAGTGGGGGCAGGTGCTGGCGGCGGCTGGTCCGCTGGGTCTGACCGGCCTGTCCGGCAGCGCGCCGGGGGTGAGCGTGACCGGCTACACCCTGGGCGGTGGGGTCGGTTGGTTCAGCCGCAAGTACGGCTTCGCCTCCGACAGCGTGCGGGCCATCGACATCGTGGATGCCGATGGCGAGCCGGGCCGGGTGACCGCCGAGTCCGATCCCGAGCTGTTCTGGGCGCTGCGCGGCGGTGGCGGGGACTTCGCGGTGGTGACCGCCCTCGAACTCGAGCTGTATCCCGTGCCAGTCCTGTACGGCGGGCGCGTGATCTGGCCGAAGCACCGGACCAGGGAGGTGTACGACGCGTTCCTGGAGATCACCGCCGAGGCGCCGCGTGAACTCAGTGTCTGGATCAACCGGCTCCAGCCCCCCGGCGCGTCGCCGATGGTGACGCTGGATCTGGCCTACCTGGGTGAGGCGGCTCAGGGGGAGGACCTGCTGGCGCGCATCGACAAGATCGAGGGCGCGATCTCCGACAGCCGCGGCGTCGTCCCGGTTGCCGATCTGGGTGACATCACCGCCGAGCCCACCGATCCGGCCCCGTCCATCGCTCGTGGGGAGCTGCTCACCGGCCTGGACGCGGACGCGGTGGAGCTCCTGCTCGCCAAGCCGGTCGAACCACTCATCAACGTGCAGATCAGGCACTTGGGCGGGGCGCTCGCCGAGCCGGGCGGCGACGCCGGTGCGAGCGGCGCGGTGGCTGAGCCGTACCTGCTCGGCCTGCTGGGTCTCGGCCTGCCGCACACGGCCGATGCGACGCGCGCCAAGCAGGCCGAGGTCGTGGCCGACCTGAAGGCACACATCAGCGGCCGCAAGCCGTACACCCTGCTGTCCCCCGGTGACACGGCGGCGAACTCCTTTTCCGGCGACACGCTCGCTCGGCTGCGGGAGATCAAGCGGGCCCGTGACCCGCACAACGTGTTCCGCGCGAACTACCCCGTGCTCGGATAGATCGGCCCCAGCAGGTCACGGCCCCTCCGCCCACCGGGGCGGCGGGGCCGCACCACACTCGCGTGGCCAGAATCTTCCGGGTGATGCGTCCGGCGATGGCGGCGACGCGGCTGGGCGCGTAGGGGTGAGGGCCCGGCTCACCCGGGTGGGACCACGGAAGGACGGCCGGGTCAGCGGCGGGCGCGCTCCAGGGCGTCCCAGAAGCCGCGGCGCAGGGCGTGCCGGACCTCGTCGTGCAGCAGGAAGTCGATCGGCAGCGAGGACCCCTGCAGCAGGCGGGCCTCGAGATCGGACGGCATCCGGGGCTTGCGGGCGAGCACGGCCTCCAGCCACAGCGCGGGGGCGTCCCTGGCGACCGACTCGCCGAAGTCGTGGCCCTCCTTGTGCGCCGCCTTCACCGCCTCGGCGAGCGTCGTGGTGCCTCCCGTGTGGACCGGCACCGGAGCGGGCTGCGGACCCGTGTACGGCCCCAACTGGGAGGGCGAGTAACCGGCGGCGCCGGAGCCGTACTGGCTCTGCACCGGGCTGCTCGGCGGCGTCTGGACTCCCGAGGGCGGCGGGGGCGGGGTGGACGCCGGCGGAGCCGGCAGCGGGGTGCTCCCACTCCCGGGCGGCTGAGCCTGGCGCTGCTGCTGAGACGGCTGTACGGGCGGCTGCGGGGACTCCGGCGAGTAGCCGTTGTAGACCGGCGGGGACGGCTGCGCCGGAAGGGCCGGACGCGCGTGGGCGGCGGAGGACCGCCCGCCGCTGTGCGCCCCCGTGCCGTGCGCGCCAGTGCCGTGGGCGCCGCTTTCCTGGGCACCGCTTCCCTGTGCACCGCTTCCCTGGGTGCCGTTCACGTGGGTGCCGTTCACGTGGGTGCCGGTTCCCTGGGTGCCGATTCCCTGGATGCCCGTGCCGTGTGATCCGCCGCTGTGGGTGCCCGTGCCGGGCGTTCCCGTGGCGTGCGGTTGGGTGACGTTCGACGCCGCGCCGGAAGCACCCGGGTCGTGCGACGCGCTCTGCGTGGGGGTGCCGTGCGATCCCGTCAGCGGGGTCGCCCCGCCGTGAAGGCCGGCGGCGTGGCTTCCCTGCGACTGGCCGCTGTTCTGCTGCGACCCGTTCGGCTGCGACCCGTTCTGATGGGAGCCGGTGAGGTGGGTTCCGTTCGACAGCGAACCGTTCCCATGGGGGACGAGGCCGTTGCCGTGGGACTGGCCGTTGCCGAGGCCGGGACCAGGGTCCACCCCGGTGAGCATCGTGACGTACGGCCGGAGATGGCCGCTCGCGATCTCGACGAGGTCGTCGCACTCCTGCCGCAGGGTGCGCGCCGCCGACCAGGCGCCGTCGGCGGCGATCTGCATGACGGTCACACGGATGCCGAGGTCCTGCGCGTCGCTCACCACCTGAGTGAGGTCCTCGTCGCCGCTGACCACGACCGCGTCGCAGACCGCGTTGTTGCGCGCCAGGGTCATGAGGTCGCGGTGGACCTGGGCGTCCACGCCCTCCCGCCGGCCCGGCCTGATCCGGCCGAGGCGGAGCTTGAGCCCGGGGATGTCCGCCAGCACGTCGTGCTCCGGCGTACGGCGGCCCTCGACGGTCGCCTCGTACCAGTAGCAGCGCAGGAGCGGCAGGCCCGTGCGCTCTCTTGACAGGTTGGTCAGGAGCTGCAGCAGGCCCGGATAGTCCCAGGAGACGGCCTCGCGATGGCGGGTCCCATGGACGGCCATCGCGCCGTCTGCCAGCAAGTAGCCGGCGTCAACGAACAGCGCGCAGCGATCCACGCGACACCGCCCTTCCTACGTGGCTCTCTCAGGGTAGACAAGCGTGTCTTCCCGCGAGGGTGATTCCCGGCGATTCAGCCCTCGCCCGCCTGGTGGGGGGATCGGGACGCCCACGACCCTGGGATCGGAAGCGTTCACGCCGACCGTACCAGTTTGTCCAGGTATCGCCTCCCACCAATTTGTTATGGATAACGGGCGAGGGGCAACCGGCGATGAAGCGGGAAGCCGAGCCGGCGACGGTCGGTTCCCCTCCCCGCAGTGAGGGGAACTGTCAAGACCACGTTCTCGCGCTCACGACCGCGACGCCGAAGAAGACGGGGTCGCGCCGGGTGGCGAGCTGGAGTGCGGGATGAGGTCCCAGGAGGGCGTGGAGCGTGTCGACCGCGACGCCTCCGTCGTCTCCTTGGCCCAGGACACCCTCCCGGCTCCGGTCCTCCCGGTCCCCGCGAGCGCGATCATTCATGGTGACGACCCCCGCCCTGACCCCCTCGCCGTTCCACACCATCAGGTCGATCCGCGCGGGCGCGCCGCCCGGGGCGAGGCCGTCGAGGGGGAGCCGCAGGGCCTTCTCCTCGCTCCCGATGACCGCCGCGGCGTCCAGGACCACGGCCCGCGTGTACGGCTGCCGCGCGTCCCCGGCCATCACCACCAGGCCCCAGGCCGCGTGCCGGACCGTCCCCGTACGCGCCGGGGCGCCCGCGACCCACCAGCGGCCTCCACCCGCCGTGCGGACGAGAGAGGTCACGTCGGCGAACGCCTGATAACCGGACCCGGTGGGCAGATTCCGCCGGGCGACCTCGGCGGCGTGCAGGGGCGCGTATCCCGGCATCCCCGGAGCGCGCACCCGGATGTCCTCCGCGGGAACCGCTCCCCGGCCGCCGCCCGACCAGTAGAGGCCCGCCCACAACACCTGGCTGCCGGCGGGCAGGTCGAGATCGGCGCAGCTGGACGTACGCGTCGAGGGGTCCCTGTCGAGGTCGACCGGCACGCTCACGCCCGAATCCCGGCCGACCACGGCGGCTCCGCAGGGAGCGGCCGGCGCGGCGGAGCTCACGAGCGCGTTGCCGACGACCCGGGCGAGGAGGCGGCCGTCCGCGGCGAAGCGCGCCGCCGCGCCCGATGCGCGGACCCCCACGGTCGATTCCGCGGTGGTCTCCAGACGCCCCGACCGCACCCGTACCGTGAAGGCCCGGCCCGTGGGCGCGTCCGCCGCCACGGCCACCTTCAGGAAGATCGCCGTCACCTCACCGGCCGCGAGCGGTCCCCGGGCGCACCGCACCACTTGGCCCGACGCCAGGTGGCCCGACGCCTCACACGACCAGCCGTCGCCCGCGCCGCTTCCCGAACGCGCGCGCTCCGCGCGCCCGCCCGCCGCACGCCCCTGACCGGCGCCGTCGCCCGACTCGCGGTCGTCCCGCACGGCACCGTTCTGCCCCACGCCGCCCGGCTTCGGCTCGTGGCCCTGTCGCGTACCGCCGCCCGCCGCGCGGCTCCGGCCGCCGCGCCCGTCCTGACCCAGGTAGCGGACGCCGGGCGGGAGGGTCACCGTCGCGGTGACCTCGCCGGTGGCCGCGTCGCCCGCGTTGCGCAGCCGTACGGCGACGAGTCCGGACTGGCCGCGCAGCAGGGCGCCGAGCGGATCGACGGCGGCGACGAGCGCCTCTTTCGCCTTTCTCCCGCCGCCTGCGGCCTTCTGGGCTCCACCGGTGTCGCTCCGGTCCGATCGGGCATGCTCACGGACCTCACGGCCGCGCTCCTCCGCCTGCGGGCGGCCATGTGCGGTTCCTGGCCGCACGAGTGGGGAGCGATGGGTGGCCGGACGGCCTGCCCGCGACTCGCGCCGCTCACGAGCCCGCTCCGGCGCCTGCCGCGCCCCGGCCTGCGCGCGGGCCTGGGCGCGGGCCTGGGTAGTGCCCTGCACACGCGTCTGGGCACTGCTTCGGGCACTGCCCTGCGCGCGGGCCTGGGCGCTGCCCTGGGCGCTGCCCTGCACGCGCGTCTGGGCGCGATGGTCCTGGTAGGGGCGCCGGGAGAGCTGACCTCGCACTTGCTCCCGCTGCGGGGCCGAGGCGCGTGAGGCGTCCGCGTCGCGAGAGTCCTGGTCCCGACCGGCGAGGACGGTAGTCGTATCCGGTTCGCTCACCGCACGCCTGCCCGCCTGTCCCCCGCCGTCCTGCCCGCGACCCGTGAGACGCCCGGTCTCGCGGCCGGCACCCGCGTGCTGTCCGCCTGTGGGGCCCTGGACGCCGGAGGCCGCCGGTCGTCCGTCGTCTCGGCGTGGGGCCGGGCGATCCTCGCCCGCCCTGCCACGGCCGGGCAGAGATCCCGTGGCCTCCTGGCCCGTGGCTTCCCGCGCCGTAGCTTCCCCTGCCGTGGGCTCCTCCCGCGGAGGCTGCCGGTCGGCACCGGGCGTGACCTTTCCGGTGATCTCGGGCATGCCGCGCGCGATGCCCGCGCTCGGCCCGTCGGTACCGCTTACGGCCGCCGGATCGTCCGCGGTCTCCGGCGCCGCCGGGGCGCTCACGGCCGTCCGGGACTCCTGGGCGCTCGGCCTCTGCGGGTCGTACGGGGACGCGGCGCCCGCCGACCCGGCGTGGCCGGTGGCGGCCCGCGAACGCGAGGCGGCGCTGTCGGCGGGCTGCGGGCGGTCGAGAGCCCGCGTCCCGTCCTGTCCTCCCGAGCTGCCGGTGAAGAGCATGCCCGCCGGCTGGGCGACGAGCAGGAAGGCGGCCGTCGCGAGGGCGGCCACGGCGATGCCTCCCAGCACCGCGCGATGCGGCGTCGGCACGCTCCGCACCAGTGCGGACAGCCGCGCCAGCGCCGCCCGCGCACGGGCGAACGCCACCCGCGGCACCGCACCCACCTTCGGGCCCACCTTCGCCAACACACGCCTGGTCATCGCTCGCGCACGGCCGTACATCGCCCCCGGCACCGCACCCACCTTCGCGCACGCGCGCCGCGTCGTCGTGCGGGCCCGGCCGTACGTCCCGCGCAGCAGCGCGTCCGCCCGTCCGCGCGCACGCTTTGCCGGACCGGTCCCGCCCTGGGCGGTCCGGACGGCCCCCCTCACGCGGCGGTCCGGGCGGCTCGTCCACGCCCCCATGTGATGGCGCACGGCTTCCAGCCGCGCCCGTGCCCGGGCGCCCACCCTGCCACCCACCCGGCCACCCACCCGGCCGTTCGGCCCGCGCCCGCTCGTGCCGCTCGTCATGCCGCCGCCGTACGGCCGTGAGCCCGTGGCGGCCGCGGTGGCGAGGTCGGCGAGGTAGTCGTCCACGGCCGGCCCGGCGACGAGCTGGCCGACGACGGCCCGCAGTTCCTGCGTGAGATCGACCAGTTGGAGGAAGACCGACCGGCAGTCGATGCACTCGGCCACGTGAGCGTCGACCGCGCCGGCCTCCTGCTTGGGCAGGCCGTTCTCGACATAGCGAAGGATCATGGACAGGATCGGCCGGCACTCGGCACGTGGGCCGTTCTCCAGGTGCAGCCGCAGGTATGCCTCCCGCAGGCCCTGACGGGCCCTCCGGGTGAGAAGGGCCGCGGCCCTGCCCGACAGGCCGAGCAGCGGGCCCGTGTCGGCGGGCCTGCCGCCCTCGATCTCCATGTGCCACAGCACCGTGCGCCAGCGTTCCGGCAGCGAGCGGTAGGCCCGGGCGAGCGGCGAGCGCTCCAGCCCCGTGAGTTCGGGATCCACGTAGAGGGAGTCGCCGTCGGCCAGGTCGACCACTCCGGCGGCGGCGTAGCGGCGCACCGACGCGAGGAGGTAGGGCCGGAACGCGCAGGCGGGCCCCCCGCCCCGCCGCACCACCTCGAGCACCCTCGCGAAGGTCTCGACGAGGAGGTCCTCGACCACGCCCTCGCTCCGCACGACCTGCCGGGCCAGGGACCGCGCGGCGGCCGAGTGCCGCCGGTAGAGCGTCCCGAAGGCCGCGGTGTCGCCTCCCCGCACGGCCTCAAGCAGTTCCATGTCGGTATGCCGGACTTCTCTACGCATTGCGACCTCGCGATTACGATGAGTTGCACGGCGATACATTCCGCAGTCCATGTCCTGGCTAAACCGCTGAGGCCTCTTTACTCTCAGTAGTCTTCGCACGCCACACCCGGCCACCCGGCCCGTAGGGCCCGCACCGCGGGACCGGCCGTACGCTGAGCCTCATGAGTGACCGCGAGAGACTGCTGGACGAGATCAAGAACAAGGGCATCGTGCACGGCCGGGTCGTGCTGTCCTCCGGCAAGGAGGCCGACTGGTACGTCGATCTGCGCCGCATCACCCTGGACGGCGTGGCGGCGCCGCTGGTGGGCCGCGTGATGCTGGACCTCACCGAGGACCTGGACTACGAGGCGGTCGGCGGTCTCACGCTGGGCGCCGACCCGGTGGCGACGTCGATGCTGCACGCCGCGGCGGCCCGCGGCCGCACGCTCGACGCGTTCGTCGTGCGCAAGGCGGGCAAGGCCCACGGCCTGCAGCGCAGGATCGAGGGCCCGGACGTCGCCGGACGCCGGGTGCTCGCGGTGGAGGACACCACCACGACGGGCGGGTCCGTGCTCACCGCCGTGGAGGCGTTGCGCGAGGCCGGTGCGCAGGTCGTGGGCATCGCGACGATCGTGCACCGGGGCGGCGACGAGGCGCTGGCCGCGACCGGCGTGCCGTACCGCTCCGCCTACTCGCTCACCGATCTGTCGCTCACCTGATCCGCGGATCGCTTCACACTGAACGCCTGCCGCTCGCCGGCCGGCCCGGGGGACCTGGCGGTTCCGTTCTCGAAGACCTGGACCGTGCTCGCGTCGTCGAGGACGACGTCGAGTTCGGGCTGGAAATAAGACGCCTGCTCGCCCCGGGCCAGGTCCCGGTCGATGAGCACGTCACCGCCGGGCACCCGGACGAACACGGGACACCGGTCGGCCCGGCAGACCACGCGGACGGTGGGCACGCGGGGCGTGGAGGGCTCAGCGGAAGGCCCGGCGGAGGGCTCGGCGGAGGGCCGCGCCGACGGGGTGGAGGCCGCGCCGGAGGCGGGCTCCTCCGAGCCGAACGTGGACAGCAGCGCTCTCGCGCCGACCACGATGACGGCGAGCAGCAGCACGGCCGCCAGACCGACCAGCGCCAGCCTGGCGATGCCGAGGGGATCAGACCTGTGGCGTCCCACAATCGGGAGAGTAGCGGGTGTGAGGCATATCTCAGTACTGACCGGTCACTTCTTGTGCGGCAGCACTTTCCCGCAGGTCATCCGCCGACTCCGCATGGGCGCCGGCCCACGGCCGGCGCGTCCCACCGGCGGCTTCACCGGGGGGCGTGGTGGCGGCCCTTGGGGGCGGCGGTGGCGGCCCGGCGGTTCTTCATGACCTCGCGCACAATGGGGATCACCGAGAGAAGGACGACGACGAAGACCCCGGGAAGGATGTACCTGTCGATGCCCTCGACCTTGCTGCCGAGGAAATAGCCGAGCAGCAGCAGGGCCTCGACCCAGACGACACCGCCGAGGGCGTTCCAGACGAAGAAGCGGCGCGCGTCCATCTCCAGCACGCCGGCCACCGGGTTCATGAAGGTGCGGACGATCGGCATGAACCGCGCGGCGACCACGGCCTTCGCGGGACCGAACTTCTCGAAGTAGAACTCCGCCTTCTCGACGTGCTCCCTCTTGAACAACCGCGAGTCCGGCTTGTCGAACATCTTCCTGCCGACCTTAGCCCCCAGGAAGTGGCCCAACTGCGCTCCCGCGATCGCCGCCAGCGGTGCGCCGATCAGCAGAGTGGGCAGGGACAGAGGCGCGATCCCGAATCCCTGCGCGGCGGCGGCGGTGCTGAAAATTCCAGCGGTCACCAGCAGCGAGTCACCGGGCAGGAAGAACCCGACGAGCAGCCCCGTCTCGGCGAATACGATGGCGATGACGCCGATCGTCGCGAAGGCGCCGAGCATGCTCAGCCACCACTTCGGGTCAAGAAGGTCCAAGAGCACGTCCACGGGGCGAGCCTACCCGTCCCGGATGAGATGAGACTGAGAAGCGGCAGGGCTGTGGAAAACCGTGAATCCCGGAATGACCGTGGGTTTCCCGGCGCCCCACATACCCGGCTTTCCCGATCGGCCCGGCCTTCGGGATACTTGCCACGCCGCATACCGTCAGAAGGAGATGACTTCGCATGCCTATCGCGACTCCAGAGGTCTACGCCGAGATGCTCGACCGCGCCAAAGCGGGCGGCTTCGCGTACCCGGCGATCAACGTGACCTCGTCGCAGACCCTGCACGCCGCGCTGCGCGGCTTCGCGGAGGCGGAAAGTGACGGGATCATCCAGGTGTCGACCGGTGGCGCGGAGTTCCTCTCCGGCACCACCGTGAAGGACATGGTCACCGGGTCGGTGGCGTTCGCCGAGTTCGCCCGTGTGGTCGCCGAGAAGTACCCGGTGACGGTGGCGCTGCACACCGACCACTGCCCGAAGGACAAGCTCGGCTCGTTCGTCCGCCCGCTGCTGGAGATCTCCGCCGAGCGCGTCGCGCGCGGCCAGGACCCGCTGTTCCAGTCGCACATGTGGGACGGCTCCGCCGTGCCGCTGGACGAGAACCTCCAGATCGCCAGCGAGCTGCTCGACAAGACCGCCGCCGCCAAGGTCGTCCTCGAGATCGAGATCGGCGTGGTCGGCGGTGAGGAGGACGGCATCGTCGGCGAGATCAACGAGAAGCTCTACACGACGCCGGAGGACGCGCTGGCCGTCGCCGAGTCCCTCGGGCTGGGCGAGCGTGGCCGCTACATCGTGGCCGCCACCTTCGGCAACGTCCACGGCGTGTACAAGCCGGGCCACGTCAAGCTGCGCCCGAGCGTGCTCAAGGAGATCCAGGACGCCGTCGGCGCCAAGTACGGCAAGGAGAAGCCGTTCTCGCTGGTCTTCCACGGCGGCTCCGGCTCCACCCTGGAGGAGATCCGCGAGTCGATCTCGTACGGCGTGGTGAAGATGAACATCGACACCGACACGCAGTACGCCTTCACCCGCCCGATCGTGGACCACATGTTCCGCAACTACGACGGCGTGCTGAAGGTCGACGGCGAGGTCGGCAACAAGAAGGCCTACGACCCGCGCGCGTACGGCAAGGCCGCCGAGGCCGGCATGGCCGCGCGCATCGCCGAGGCGTGCCAGCAGCTCAAGTCCGCGGGCACCAAGATCAAGTAAGGGAACGGCCCGGCGGGAAACCCGAAGATCCATTCTTGTATCGATCTTCGGTTCCCGCCGGGCAACCCGCAAACGGACAGCAGGTAAGACTGTCCCCGTGACTCCTCCGCTTCCGTAGGGAAGCGGCTTCTCGCTTCCCCAACCGGGTCGGCGACGGACAAGCCCTGCCCGTGCAAAACAAAAGGACGGTAGCAAGGGAGCGGTCCGCAGACGGGTAAATTACTCTGATCAAATGGAATCGCACGAGAACCTCCTTGCCGGCCCGCCGCCCACCTTGCTGCCGGACACCCTCGAGGCGCGGCAGATGCTCGAGTCGGGCGCCAAGGCGGCAGACGTGGCGGCCCGCTTCCCCGCCTACTCGGCGGCCTGGGCCGCTCTCGCCGACGACTACTTCGCCGCGGGTCACGCCGTCACCTCGTACGCGTTCGCGCGCACCGGTTACCACCGGGGTCTCGACCAGCTGCGCCGGGCGGGCTGGAAGGGGCACGGGCCGATCCCGTGGGAGCACGAGCCGAACCAGGGGTTCCTGCGCTGCCTGAACGCCCTCGCCCGGGCGGCCCAGGCGATCGGCGAGAAGGACGAGGCCGAGCGCTGCGCCCAGTTCCTGCGCGACAGCAGCCAGGCCGCCGCGGAGGCGCTCACCGCGAACTCCTGAACGACGTCTGAACGAGCGCCCGGACGACTGCCAGAACGGGGCCGTACGCGGGACGACGGGCCCGTCTCGCGACTTAAGACTCCGTTCACCGTCGGCATGCCCCTCAGGTAGTCTCTGTGTGCAAGAGGCCCCTGCCGCGCTTGCGTCAGGGGCTTTCGTCTTGGTGCGGGAGTTAAACCATGCCGGCTGTCGTTCTCGTTGGCGCCCAGTGGGGCGATGAGGGCAAGGGGAAGGCCACCGACCTGCTGGGCGGCGACGTCGACTACGTCGTGCGTTACCAGGGTGGCAACAACGCGGGCCACACCGTCGTCATCGGCGACCAGAAGTACGCGTTGCACCTGCTGCCGACGGGAGTGCTGTCGCCCGACGTGGTGCCGGTGATCGGCAACGGCGTGGTCGTCGACCCGGGCGTGCTGCTCAGCGAGATCGACGGGCTGGCCGAGCGGGGCATCTCCTGCGACCGGCTGCTGATCTCGGCCAGCGCGCACCTGATCATGCCCCAGCACAAGGCCATCGACAAGGTCAGCGAGCGTTTCCTCGGCAAGGCCAAGATCGGCACGACCGGCCGCGGCATCGGCCCGGCGTACGGCGACAAGATCTACCGCATGGGCATCCGGGTCCAGGACCTGCTCGACCCCGGCATCCTCGGCAAGAAGATCGAGGCCGCGGTGGGCGAGAAGAACCAGATCCTCACCAAGATCTACAACCGCCGCGGGCTCGACCCGGCGAAGGTGCTGGAGGAGTACCTCGGCTACGCCGAGCGGCTGCGCCCCCACATCGCCGACACCTCGCTCGTGCTCTCGCAGGCGCTCGACCAGGACAAGGTCGTGCTGCTGGAGGGCGGGCAGGGCACGCTGCTCGACATCGACCACGGCACCTACCCCTTCGTGACCTCCAGCTCCCCCACCTCGGGCGGCGCCTGCGCCGGTTCCGGCATCCCGCCGACCCGCCTGACCAGGATCATCGGCATCCTCAAGGCGTACACCACGCGCGTGGGATCGGGGCCGTTCCCGACCGAGCTGCTGGACGAGCAGGGCGACTGGCTGCGCCAGACCGGCGGCGAGTACGGCGTGACCACCGGCCGCAACCGCCGCTGCGGCTGGTTCGACGCGGTCATCGCGCGCTACGCCACCCGGATCAACGGCGTGACCGACTTCTTCCTGACCAAGCTCGACGTGCTGTCCGGGCTGGAGCGGATCCCGGTCTGCGTGGCGTACGACGTCGACGGCGTCCGCCACGACGAGATCCCCATGACGCAGACCGAGTTCCACCACGCCACGCCGATCTACGAGGAGCTGCCCGGCTGGCAGGAGGACATCACCAGCGCCAAGACGTTCGAGGACCTGCCGCCGAACGCGCAGGCGTACGTCAGGGCGCTGGAGGAGATGAGCGGCGCCCCGATCTCGGCAATCGGCGTCGGCCCGGGCCGCACCCAGACCATCCAGATCCGCTCCCTTATCTGAGGATTAGTGGCGTACGCGCCCGGAACCGGAGGGTTCCGGGCCGCGGACGGGCGAGGCGGTAGGGTACGCCGCTGTGCATGGAAACGTTGAGCTGCACGGGCACCGTGGAGCGCGGGGCCTGAGGCCCGAGAACACCCTGCCCGGCCTGGCCTTCGCGCTGGAGCTGGGGGTCGACGCACTCGAGTTCGACGTCGCCATGTCCGCGGACGGGCAGCTCGTGCTCACCCACGACCTGCACGTGTCCGCCGTGACCAGCGCCGACACGGGCATGGCCGTTCCGGGGGACGAGATGTTCCCCTACGTCGGCAAGCCGATCATCGCGCTCACGCTGCCGCAGCTGCGCACCCTCGACGTCGGCGTACGGCTGCCCGAACGGCCTGACGACCGTTTCGCGCTCACGCAGGTGCCGCTGCCGGACACCCGGATGCCGACGCTCGGGGCGGTGCTCGGCCTGATCGGCGCTCTCGGTGCCGACCACGTGCGCCTCCACGTCGAGCTGAAGTCCGATCCCACCCGTCCCGACCTGTGCGCCGACCCGCGCCGCTTCGTGGAGGACGTCGTCCACGAGCTCGACCGGCACGACCGGTTGTCGAGGGCGGCCCTGCTCAGCTTCGACTGGCGCATCCTGGAGATCGCCAGGCCGCTGGTCGAGCGGCGGTACGCCCTGGTCGAGCGCGACACGATGACCCCCGCCTGGATGAACGGCATCCGCCTCGGCGAGGTCGGCGGCGACCTCGCGGCGGCGGCCCTGGCGGTGGGGGCGACGACGCTGTCGCCCGACCGCGTGCTCGTCGACGAGGCGCTGATGACCGGGGCGGCCCGGCGGGGCCTGCCGGTCGTGGTGTGGACGGTCAACGAGCCCGACGAGGCCGCCCGGCTGATCGACATGGGGGTGGCCGGGATCGTCACCGACTATCCCGACCGCATGCGCCGCCTCTGGAAGGCCCGCGGCCTGCCGCTGCCCGACCCGGTGACGCCGCTCCGCCCTGTGGGAGCCTGAGCACTCGGACACGGGAAGAGCCCCGCCCGAGGTGCCGACTCGACGACAGGTGCCGACTCGACGACCAGGGGCGGGGCTCCAGGGTCACCCACAAGAATGGCTTTCACAGCCGACTACCAGCCAAGCCCATCAGACCGTGCCCGTCAAGTAGCTGAGCGTCACCCGGCCCAGCGTGTCGCCGTCGCACGGCCCGTGCGGCTCACTCCTCCACGGACAACGCGCCGGACGGGCAGAGCTGTACGGCCCTGTTCACGGCGGGCGCGACGTCGGCCGAAGGCTCGGCGTCGAGCACCACGACCGTCCCGTCGTCCTCGCTCTGGTCGAACACCTGGGGCAGCGTGAGCACGCACATCCCCGCGCCGATACACCGTCCGGTGTCCGCCTTGATCTTCATCGTTCCCCCAGCGACTTTTGTCACCACAGTACCGGCAGGCGGTGCACACCGTAGATCGCCATATTGGACCGCAGCGGAACCTCCCGCGCCGGCACGGCCAGGCGCAGGTTGGGGAAGCGGCGCAGCAGGGCGGGATAGGCGATGCGCATCTCGATCCGGGCGAGCTGCTGTCCCAGGCACTGGTGGATGCCGTGCCCGAAGCTCAGGTGCCCGTGCGCCGGCCGGGTCACGTCGAGGGCGTCGCCGCCCTCGAACCGCTCGGGATCCCGGTTCGCCGCCCCGATGGACAGCGTCACCGACTCACCGGCCCTGATCAGGGCGCCGCCGACCTCCACGTCCTCCAGGGCCGTACGGGTCGGCCCGATGTGCACGATGCTGAGGTAGCGCAGCAGTTCCTCCACCGCGTTCTCGACGGCGGCCGGGTCGTCCCGTACGACGGCGAGCTGGTCCGGGTTCGTCAGCAGCGCGAACGTGCCGAGGCCGAGCATGTTGGCGGTCGTCTCATGACCCGCGATGAGCAGCAGCAGCGCTACGCCGCCGATCTCCTCGGTCGTCAGCTCCCCGCCCGCGACCAGGCCGCTCAGTATGTCGTCGGCGGGTTCCTTCGCCTTCATCGTGACGAGACCGTGCAGGTAGGAGTACAGGTCCTGCACCGCGGCCCGGATGTCCTCGATCGAGGAGCTCAGGTCCAGCAGCACCGCCGAGTCACGCTGGAACTTCTCCCGGTCCTCGTACGGCACGCCGAGCAGTTCGCAGATCACCAGTGAGGGGATGGGGAGTGCGAAGGACTCGACGAGGTCGGCGGGGGCGCCCTCGCGTTCCATGGCGTCGAGGCGGCTCTCGGTGATCTCCTGGATCCTCGGTTCGAGCTGCTTCATCCGCCTCACGGTGAACTGCCCGGTCAGCAGGCGGCGGTAGCGGGTGTGCGCGGGGGCGTCCATGCGGAGGAAGAACCCCGGCGTCAGGGGCTCGCCGCGGAACTCCCCGCGCTGGGGGATCGGCGAGTGCAGCAGTTCGGGGCGGGTGCTGAAGCGGTTGTCCGCCAGGATCGCGCGGGACTCGGCGTAGCCGGTCACCAGCCAGCCCTCGTGCCCGTCCGCGTACGTCATCCGCTGGATCGGCGCCTCGGCGCGGCGGCGTGCCAGTTCGTCCGGTGGATCGAAGGCACGTTCCCGAGTCAGGGGATAAGTCGCCAGCCGGGGTGTCGCCTCTGTCATGACACGCTCCTGTGCGAGTGGAAACGGTCGATGTGTCGAGCGGCCCGCTCCCCCCACCTAACAACATCATCTGACATATCGCAATGACTGATTGCTCATGATTCCGGTCACGAAGCGTACGCGTCCGAAGCGAATGCCGCGCTTGTCAGCCCGCCGTCCAAGGCCGGAGCTTGTCGGGGTTGAGTATCGCCCAGATGTGCGTGATCCGGTCGCCTGCGACGTCGAACGCCATCACCGACACGGTCACGCCCTCCTGCCGAGCCACCAGACCGGGCTGGCCGTTCACCGTGCATTCCTGGACCGTCACCCCGGGTGCCGCACTGGCCCGGTCCACGAAGAAGCGTGCGATCCGCTCGGCGCCCTGGACCGGACGAGGCTCGGCGGTGGCGAGCCCGCCACCGTCGCCGGTCGCGGTGGCGTCCGGGGCCAGGAGGCCGATGAGGGCATCGATGTCCTTGGCCTCCCACGCCTGCTTGAAGTCCCTCACGATCCCGGCGCGCCGGGCCGCCGGGGTCGCGGGAGCCTGTGCGTCGCGGATGCGGCGGCGGGCCGAGGAGGCCAGCTGGCGGCACGCCGCCGGGGTGCGGCCGACGATCTCGGCCACTTCGGTGAAGGAATAGCGGAAGACGTCGTGCAGGACGAACGCGACGCGCTCGGCCGGGGTCATCGAGTCGAGCACGACGAGGAAGGCCATGCTGACCGACTCGTCCAGGGTGACCCGGTCTGCCGGATCGACCGTTACGCCGCCCGGCCGCCCGTCGATCCACTCCGCGGGCTCGGGCAGCGGCTCCGGGATCCATTCGCCCACGTAGCGCTCCCGCCGGGCTCGCGCCGAACCGAGCAAATCGAGGCAGATGCGGCTGGCGACCGTCGTCAGCCAGCCGCCGGGGGACTCGACGGCCTCCTGCCGCTGCCGCGACATGGCGTACCAGCGGGCGTAGGTCTCCTGCACGACGTCCTCGGCGTCGGCCAGGGAGCCGAGGAGCCGATACGCGAGGTTGATCAACCGGCGCCGCTCGCTCATGATCACGCTCAGGCTTGGGTCGAGCCGGCCGCCTCCCGGCCCGGATGGGTTGGTCATGGTGTCGCCGGCCCCCTTGGTCGCATCCGTCCTCACTCGGTTCGACGAGACACCCCACCGAACTGTGAGGCCTCGGTGCCCGGGAGGCCTCGGTGTGGCCTCACATTCCAAGGGGGTGGGTCGTCGTACCGCTGAGACCACCCCTGAGGAAGGAAGCCGATCATGGAACCGGTGAACGTCGCGATCGTCTACTACAGTGCCACGGGCACCGTGCACGCCTTGGCGCAAGCCGCCGCCGAGGGCGCGGAGAAGGCCGGCGCACACGTGCGGCTGCGCAAGGTCGCGGAAACGGCCCCACCGGAGGTCGTCAACACCAGGCCGGAGTGGGTCGCGCACCTCCAGGACACCGCCGACGTCCCCGAGGCCGGCCACGACGACCTGGTCTGGGCCGACGCCGTGCTGTTCGGCGCCCCCACCCGCTTCGGCAACCCGGCCGGTCAGCTCAGGGCGTTCATCGACACCACCGGCCCCCTCTGGTTCCAGGGCAAGCTCGCGGACAAGGTGTACTCGGCCTTCACCGCCTCCAACACCGCCCACGGCGGACAGGAGTCCACCCTCCTGGCGCTTGGGAACACCTTCTACCACTGGGGCGGCATCATCGTGCCCCCCGGCTACACCGACCCCGTCCAGTTCCAGTCAGGCAATCCCTACGGCACCTCGCACGTGGCCGGCGACGGCTCACCCGGCGAGGTGTCCTTGCAGGCGGCCCGTCACCAGGCCCGCCGCGTCGTCGACACCGCGGCCTTGCTGAAGGCCGGCCGCGCCGGCCGCGCCGCCTGATCCGGCGTACGCGCGTCCCGGCGAGCGGGAGACGCCCGCCGGGACGCGCGTGCGGCGTCCCGGAGAGGGCGGTCAGAGCCAGCCGTTGCGGCGGAAGGCGCGGTGCAGAAGCGTGCAGGCGACGACCATCACGCCGATCACGATGGGGTAGCCGTACACGGACTTGATCTCGGGCATGTGCTCGAAGTTCATGCCGTAGATACCGGCGATCATCGTGGGGACCGAGATGATCGCCACCCAGGAGGAGATCTTGCGCATGTCCTCGTTGGCGAGGGCGTTGGAACGCGCCAGGGCGGCCTGGAGGATCGAGTCGGACAGCTCGTTGGACGCCTGGACCTGCTCGCACACGCGGGACAGGTGGTCGCCGACGTCGCGGAAGTACTCACGCATCTCGGAGGGGATGCTGCGCCGCTGGGGAAGGGCGTTGAAGGGGGTCTGGAGCGGTCCGACGGCGCGCTTGAGCTCCAGCATCTCGCGCTTGAGCTGGTAGATCCTGTTGATGTCGCGGGAGCTGACCTCCGCGAACACGGCCGCCTCGACCTCTTCTAGCTCGGCCTGCATGAGGTCGGCGACCTGCAGGTACTTGTCCACGACATGGTCGGCGATGGCGTGCAGGACGCCCGTGGGGCCGCGGCCGATCAGCTTCGGCTTCGACTCCAGCTTCTCGCGGACGTCGCCGAGCGGACAGTGCCGCCCGTGCCGTACGGTCACGACGAAGTCGGGCCCGACGAACGCCATGATCTCGCCGGTGCCGATGATCTCGCCGCTCGCCGTCGAGACCTCGTGGTCGAGGAACGCGACGGTCTTGAGCACCACGAACAGCGAGTCGCCGTACCGCTCGACCTTGGGCCGCTGGTGGGCCTTGATGGCGTCCTCGACGGCGAGCGGGTGCAGGCCGAACACGTCGGCGAGCCACTCGACCTCGGGCGCGGCGGGCTCGTGCAGACCGACCCAGACGTATGCGTCGGGCACCTCGTTGGCCTCGTTGTGCTCGCGGACCAGGCGCACGGCCTCGGGAATGCCGGCCGCGTCGACCTTCTTGCCGCCGACGTACGCACCGAACTCGACGAGGGAGTTGCTCGGCGGCACGCAGCGGACGACCGTCTCCGCGTTCATCGACGCGGCGCTGAGGTGCGTGGACATGACCCGGGTGTGCCTGTTGATGCGGGGAAAGAGCAGAGAGGAGCGCATGGCGGTCCCTTCCCGCCCGAGCCGGCACGCTCTACGCGCGACGTGATGTCACCCCTTCATAAAGGCGTGAGCTGCCCCTCGGGCTTCAGTTTCGGAGTGGTCGGGAATGCGCACGACGTACGTGCGCGAGCACGTACTGACGGGATCACCAGAATTCATCCCAGACCACCTCCAATCGCCACGAGACAGCGCGAAGCCTGTCTAACCTACCACAGGGCCGTTGGACACCTGTTCCAGGGTAGCGGCGTCAAGTCCCACCGATCATGCACTTCTTGCCAAAAACAGCCCGCACAATCTAGCCATCGGTGTGTATCCGCACCCGAACGGGGCAGATCGGCATGCTCCGCGTCGTCAGCCGGCGGAAGACGCCCCGGCGTACGGATAGGGACTCCTCCGCCCGGGCGCTCGCCCACACCTGAGAACGGGAGGCGGCCGACCGCTGCGACAATGGTCGGGTGCGCGTACTTGTCATCGGTTCCGGGGGTCGCGAGCACGCTCTGTGCCGCGCCCTGCGGCTCGACCCCGCCGTCGTAGAGGTCCACTGCGCCCCCGGCAACGCCGGCATCGCCGAAGTGGCCACCTTGCACCAGGTCACGCCGACCGACGGGGCGGCCGTGACCGCGCTCGCCGAACGGCTGGGCGCCGACCTCGTCGTGATCGGCCCCGAGGCGCCGCTGGTCGCCGGCGTCGCCGACGCCGTCAGGGCCGCCGGGATCGCCTGCTTCGGCCCGTCGGCGCAGGCGGCGCAGGTCGAGGGGTCCAAGGCGTTCGCGAAGGACGTGATGACCGCCGCCGGGGTGCCGACCGCGCGCGCGTACACCTGCACCACCGAGGAGGAGGCCGCGGCGGCGCTCGACGCGTTCGGGGCGCCGTACGTCGTGAAGGACGACGGTCTGGCCGCCGGCAAGGGCGTGGTCGTGACCGACAGCCGCGAGGAGGCCCTGGAGCACGCCAGGGCGTGCGAGCGGGTCGTCATCGAGGAGTACCTCGACGGCCCCGAGGTGTCGCTGTTCGCGCTGTGCGACGGGACGAGCGCCGTGGCGCTGCAGCCTGCTCAGGACTTCAAGCGGGCCTACGACGGCGACAAGGGCCCCAACACCGGCGGCATGGGGGCGTACACCCCGCTGCGGTGGGCGCCGGAGGACCTGTCCGCGCAGGTGATGGCCGAGATCGTGCGCCCGACCGTGGCCGAGATGGCGCGGCGCGGCACGCCGTACACGGGAGTGCTGTACGCCGGGCTGGCGCTGACCGCGGACGGCCCCCGGGTGATCGAGTTCAACGCGCGGTTCGGCGACCCGGAGACCCAGGTCGTGCTCGACCGGCTGGAGACCCCTCTGGGAGAACTGCTGCTCGCGTGCGCGACCGGCGCGCTCGCCGGGCACCCGCCGCTGCGGTGGCTCGACGGCGCCGCCGTGACCGTGGTGCTCGCCGCGGAGAACTACCCGGCCGACCCGGTGAAGGGCGACCCGATCGCGGGGCTTCCGGTGACGGTCGAGGGCGCGTACGTGCTGCACGCGGGCACGGCCCTCGACGGGAACAACAGGCTCGTGTCGAACGGCGGGCGGGTGCTCAACGTGGTCGGCACGGGCGCCGACGTCGCCCAGGCCAGGGCTCGGGCCTACGAGGCGCTGGAGCAGATCACGATGCGCGGCTCCCACCACCGATCCGACATCGCCCTGGCCGCCGCCTCCTCCTGACGCCTCCTGACGCCCGGCTCTCCCTCTGCGCTCCCCTTGCTCCGGGCGCGCGGGAGAGCTGGGAAGATGGAACGGTGAAGCACCTGCACTCCGGCAAGGTACGCGACCTCTACGAGACCCCCGACGGGCTGCTGCTGATGGTCGCGTCCGACCGCATCTCGGCCTTCGACTACGTGCTCGAACCCGGCATCCCTGACAAGGGGGAGATCCTCACCCGGCTGTCGCTGTGGTGGTTCGAGCAGCTCAAGGACGTGGTTCCCAACCACGTGGTCTCGGCCGACGTCCCGGCGGAGTTCGCCGGCCGCGGGGTGCTGTGCCGCAGGCTGCGGATGGTGCCGGTGGAGTGCGTGGCCCGCGGCTACCTCACCGGCTCCGGACTGGTGGACTACCGCAGGGAGGGCGTCGTCTCCGGCGTTCGGCTCCCGGAAGGGCTCACCGACGGGTCCCGGCTGCCCGAGCCGATCTTCACGCCGTCGTCCAAGGCCCCCATGGGCGAGCACGACGAGCCCATGACATACGAGGAGGTCGTGGCGGAGGTGGGCGAGGACGTGGCCGAGCGGCTGCGCCGTATCACCCTCGACGTCTACAGCCGCGGGGCCGAGATCGCTTTGGAACGTGGCATCATCCTGGCCGACACGAAGATCGAGCTGGGCTGGGACGCCGACGGCGTGCTTACCCTGGGCGACGAGGTGCTGACGCCCGACTCCTCCCGCTTCTGGCCGCTGGACCAGTGGGAGCCGGGACGCTCCCAGCCGTCGTTCGACAAGCAGTTCGTCAGGGACTGGCTGCTGTCCCCCGAGTCGGGCTGGGACAGGTCGTCGGGCGAGGCGCCCCCGCCGCTCCCCGACGAGATCGTCGAGCGCACCCGCAGCCGCTACGTCGAGGCGTACGAGCGGCTGACCGGCGAGCGCTTCCGCGGCTGAATCACACAGGTCACACAAGTAGTCTCAAGTGACCCGTTCCCCCATGCGTTCTGGGGGTAGTTCCTCCCCGAAACTCCTGGAACAGCGGCTACTCTAGGCCGATCGTCCTCGCCGACG
This sequence comes from Microbispora sp. H10830, assembly GCF_014161375.1. Taxonomy (NCBI): domain Bacteria; kingdom Bacillati; phylum Actinomycetota; class Actinomycetes; order Streptosporangiales; family Streptosporangiaceae; genus Microbispora; species Microbispora sp. H10830. Next base: position 383,889 of record NZ_JABBWX010000002.1, on the reverse strand, counting down.
ACCCGGCTGCCGGCTGACGGGAGTCCCCCACCCTTCCCCCGAAATAGGAGCAATTCATGGTCAGTTACCGCGTGCGCGGGGGCAACGTACTGCGTGGAACCGCCTTCATCCAGGGCGCGAAGAACGCCGTACTGCCCATGATCGGGGCGGCGCTGCTCGCGGCCGAGGGCCGCACGGTGCTCCGCAACGTGCCCGTCATCGAGGACGTGCGCCGGGCGGTCGAGCTCGCCCAGGCCGTGGGCGCGAAGGTGGAGTTCCACGAGAGCGAGCGGACGCTCGTCATCGACGCCTCCCGCCTGACCAGCCCGGTCCTGCCCGCGGAGATCGCCCGCCGGTTCCGGGGATCGGTGCTGTTCGTCCCCGCGCTGCTCCACCGCCTCGGCGAGGCGATCATCGAGGGCGTCGGCGGGTGCAACCTCGGCAGCCGCAACCTCGACTTCCACTACCTGGGCTACAAGCGCCTGGGCGCGATGGTGGACGAGGGCGAGGCCGTCATCCACATCAAGGCCGGCGGCCTGATCGGCGCCCCGCTGTACCTCGACACCCCGTCGCACACCGGCACCGAGAACCTGATCATGGCCGCCTCGCTGGCGCGGGGCACCACCGTCATCGAGAACGCGGCCCTCGAACCCGAGGTGCTCGACGTCATCACGATGCTGACCCGGATGGGCGCGCGCATCCGCGGCGGCGGCACGGGCTTCATCACGGTCGAGGGCGTGGACGAGCTGACCGCGGTGGAGCACACGGTCATGCCCGACCGGCTCGACGCGGGCGTTTTCGCGATGGCCGCGGCGATCACCGGAGGCGAGGTCAGCCTGGTCGGCGCCTCCCTCGAGCACCTCGGCGTGGTCCGGTGGAAGCTGGAGCAGATGGGCGTCGAGTTCGAGAACCACGGCGCGGTGCTCCAGGTCCGCCGCAACCGCCCGCTGCGCCCGATCAACGTGATCACCGACACCTACCCCGGCTTCGCGACCGACCTGCAGTCGCCGCTGATGACCGTGGCCTGCCTCGCGGAGGGCTCCAGCTACATCCACGAGCGCATCTTCGACGGTCGCTTCGCGCTCGCGGGCGAGCTGAACAAGATGGGGGCGAACGTCGAGGTCGAGGGCAGCCGGGCGGTCGTGCACGGTCCGACGCCGCTGCACGGCACCGAGGTGACGGCGCACGATCTGCGGTCGGGAATCGCGCTCGTGCTCGCCGGTCTCGCGGCGGAAGGCGAGACCACGATCGGGTCCGGATATCTCATCGACCGCGGTCACGCCGCGCTCGCGCAGCGTATGCAGGCACTCGGCGCAGATGTGGTGCGTGAAATTTCCACTTCGGACGAGGGCTGAGTCCGGAAACCTTTACTAATGCCCTGACCAGCGGGGACCTTCCGATTTACGGAACAGCCGAGACCACCCAGAATGGTATTCCGGCAAATCTGGGCGTGACATTACGGCCTTAACCAGCGATCGTTCCAAAGAGAAGCCACAACAACGAGGGCGACGTGGGATGGGACGAACATTGGTCGAGCGCACGGAAGACACTCCGCGCGGGTCACGTCTGGGCACGGTGACACCCGACCTCACCATCGGTGTGGTGGGGTCGCACGATCTGGTCGAGCGGGTGATGCTCATGGGGCACTCGGCTGCCCCGGTGCCCTGCCGGCTGGTCGCCGCCGCGTACCGGGACGAACAGGAGGCGGCGGACAAGGTGACCCGGCTCGGTCCGGGTGTGGACGCGTGCCTGTTCGCGAGTCCGGTGCCTTTCGAGCTCGCCCGCCGGGCCGGCGTGCTGACGATGCCCGCCACGCACGTGCAGCTCGGCGGGGCCGCACTCGTGGCGGCGATCGCGCGGGCCGCGCTGGATGAGCGGGTCGATCCCCGCCGGGTGAGCCTCGATGTGCTCGGCCGGCCGGACATCGACGAGGCGTACATGGACCTCAACCTCTCCTCGGGCGAGGTGCACAGCCGTGACGAGCCGGGCCCGGTCGGCACGATCACGGCCTTTCACGAACGGCTGTTCCGCCAAGGGGCCACGACGGGCGCGCTCACATGCGTCCAGGGCGTGGCCGACCGGCTGACCGCCGCCGGGGTGCCGGTGGTGCCGATCCGGCCGACCTCAGCGGCCGTCCGTACGGCACTGCACACGGCGTCGCTGCTCGGCGCCCGCCACCGGCTGGAGGAGTCGCAGCTCACGGTCGTGCTGGTCGAGGTGCCGACGCTGCGCGAGCCGGTGAGGCGGGCCGCGCCGCGCTACTGGCGCGACGAGCTTCGGCTGTCGCTGCACCGCCTGCTGGTGCAGGAGGCCAACCGGATCAACGCGAGCGTGTGGCCGATCGACGACCACAGCTACCTCGTGGTGGCGACGAAGGGCTCGATCGCGACGGCCACGGACGGGTTCCGGGTGCTGCCGTTCGCCGCGCGGATCCGCGAGGAACTGGGCCTGGCCGTCGAGGTGGGTGTGGGGATGGGCCGCACCACGCACGAGGCCGAGACGCACGCGAGGGGCGCGCTCGCCCGCACCCAGGGCGGCAAGCAGCCGCAGGGCTTCGCGGTGGACCGGGAGGGCCGCGCACTGGTGCCGCCGCCCCGGATGCCGCCCCAGCCGGGCGGACCGGTCAAGCCCAAGGGGGTCGAGGTGCTGGCGCGCCTGGCCGCCAAGCTGGAGGGCGGGGACACGGTCGTGGACGCGGAGGGCGCCGGGCGCATGCTCGGGGTGACCCCGCGCACGGCCAGGCGGTTGCTGCGCACGCTGGTTGACGAGGGACTCGCGTGGCCGCTTCCGCCCAACCGCACCCCCCAGCCGGGCCGGCCGCGACAGCTCTACCGGCTGATCGTGGAGAAGCTGAACCGGTAATCACCGTTCAGAAGCGACGGTCTATCGTCATGACTCATGGAACGAAACGGTCATGACGCACGGGTGTGGCTGGCGCTGGCGGCCGTGTACGTGGTGTGGGGCTCGACGTACCTCGGCATCGCGATCGCCATCCAGACCCTCCCGCCGATGACGAGTGGTGGGCTCCGTTTCGTCGCGGCGGCGCTGGTTCTCGGCACGGTCCTGCTCGTCAGGGCCGTGCCGTTCCGCATGCGGTGGAGGGAGTTCGGGGGCGCCGCGCTGGTCGGGCTCCTGCTCCTCGCCGGGGGCAACGGCATGGTCTCCGTGGCCGAGCAGCACATCTCCAGTGGGCTGGCCGCGCTGCTCGTCGCCTCCACCCCACTGTGGCTGATCGTGCTCAGGACGGTCTTCAGGGACCGGCCGCACGTGCTGACGCTGGCCGGCGTGCTGGTGGGCTTCGCCGGAGTCGCCTTCCTCTCGCTCCGGGGCGGCGGCGCGTCCGGCAGCGGGGCAGGCATCACCGTGGTGCTGCTGGGCTCGCTGTCGTGGTCGGCGGGATCGTTCATCTCCCCGCGGATCCCCATGCCGGCCAACCCCTTCGTGGCCAGCACGGTCGAGATGGCGGTGGGCGGCAGCGCGCTGCTGGTCATGGGCCTCGTGCAGGGCGAGCGGCTGCACCTCGGCGCGGTGAGCTGGCAGTCGTGGGCGGCCCTGGCCTACCTGGTGCTGGTGGGCTCCCTGGTGGGCTTCACCTCGTACATCTGGCTGCTCGGCCATGCCCCGATCTCGCTCGTGTCCACCTACGCGTACGTGAACCCGGTGGTGGCGGTGATCCTCGGGATGGCGGTCCTGTCGGAACCGGTCACCGCGGCCATGCTCGTGGCGGGAGCCCTGATCGTGGTGGGGGTCGCGCTGGTGGTCTCCACCGAACGCCGTGGCCGGACCGCGACACCGCCGGCAGAGGAGACCTCCGCGGTCCCAGGGCGCGTCACCGCGTCGCAGCCGACCTCCGAACCGTGAAATCGAGCCGGTTCGATGAAGCGCGCGAGCGAAACCGGTAATTCGAGGCCGCGATCGAATCAGGCACTTGATTTCGCTGCGAACTGCCGATTATCCCGCGATATTCGCAGGGGAAATGCGAGGAGCGGCGCGGCCTTGATTACATCGGCACCGAGCACATCCTGCTCGGGCTCGTCCGCGATCGCGAAAGTGTGGGGCCCAGGTCCCGGTCACGAATGGAGCCGGCCTCGACCACATAGGGCGGATCGCGGACGAGTTCGTCCAGCGGTATCCGGCGCGCTAGGAAGCCCGCCGGAACGCCTCGGCGGCGGCGAGGAAGACGTCGTTGGCCTCGCGGTCGCCGATGGAGATCCGGGCCCCCTCCCCGTCGAACGGGCGCACGGCGACGCCCGCGGCCGCGCACGTCCCCGCGAACTCCATCGTGCGCTCGCCGAGGCGCAGCCAGACGAAGTTGGCCTCGGTGGGCGGGACCGTCCAGCCCTGCGACAGCAGCGCCTCCCTGACGCGGCTGCGCTCCTTGATCACGGTCTCGACCCGCTCCTGCAACTCGTCCTCGGCCTGCAGGGACGCGATCGCGGCGGCCTGGGCGAGGTGGTTGACCGCGAAGGGCAGCAGCGTCTTGCGGACCGCGGCGGCCACCGGCTCGTGCCCGATCAGGTAGCCGACCCGCAGCCCCGCCAGGCCGTACGCCTTGGAGAACGTGCGCAGGACGGCGACGTTGGGGCGCTCGCGGTAGAGCGTGAGGCCGTCCGGCACGTCCGCGTCCCTGACGTACTCCCGGTAGGCCTCGTCGAGGACGACGGTGACGTTCTCGGGCACGCGGTCGAGGAACCGCGTGAGCTCGTCGGCCCGGTTCACCGTGCCGGTCGGGTTGTTGGGATTGCACACGAAGACCAGGCGCGTCTCCGGCGTGATGGCGTCGGCCATGGCGTCGAGGTCGTGCGTCTCGTCGCGCAGCGGCACCTCGACCGCGTTGGCGCCCGAGAGGCCGACCAGCAGCGGGTATGCCTCGAACGAGCGCCAGGCGTACACCACGTCGGCGCCGGGCTCGCCGACCGCCTCCAGGATCTGCTGGGCGACCGCCACCGAGCCGGCGCCCAGCGCGACGTGGTCGTACGGCACGCCGAACCGCTCCGCGAGCGTCTCGGTGAGCCGGACCGCGCCGGGATCGGGATAGCGGTGGACCTCCGTGGCCGCCCGCGCGATCGCCTCCACCACCGACGGCAGGGGTCCGAAGGGGCTCTCGTTGGAGGACAGCTTGTAGGACCGGCCGTCCGGGGAGACCACGGCCTTGCCCGGCTTGTAGGCCGGCATGGTGTCGAGGATCGAGCGGAATCGAGACATGTCCTAACGATAGGAGATCCGCCTGGTCGGGCGGCACCCCGCACACCCCCTGCGGACGACCCGCCGGCCCCGGCCCTACTTGTAGTAGGCGTAGAGCGTCTTCCAGGTGCCGGCGTACTGGCAGTTGAGGGACGGCTTGGCGGCCTTGGCCTCCGAGCAGGTCTTGAGCTCGACCTCGCCGACGTTCTTGACGGTGAAGGCGAACGCCTTCTTCGCGCCGTACGAGCAGGTGCGGTAGTTGCGGTAGGCCAGGTGCGGCTTGTTGGCGGCGTCGAAGTAGCTGACGCGGAACAGGGCCCAGCCGCAGGTGGACGCCTTGTGGGTCAGGCTGGTGACGCTGCCGGCGACCTTGACGTACGGCGCGGGCAGGCTCGGGTCGTCCTTGGCCGCGGCGGTCAGTGAGCCGCTCACCTTGGCCTTCGATCCGGTGGCGTAGTAGGGACCCCAGGGCTTCGGAGCGGCGGCGGCCTGGGCGGCCGTCGCGGTGGCGAGCGGGGCGAGGGCCAGGATGCCGGCCGCGAGCGTGATGCCTGCCAGGGAGCGGGTGAGGGCCATGGCTGGGGTCCTTTCCTCTGTCGTTGCGGGCAGTTTGTCCCGGGGCGCTTTCAAGGCCCTTGACGTCCGCTGTACCTCCCTGGTGGGCCGGGGATCGCGTGGTTAGGATCGCGCGGTAACCGGCGAGCGGGGAGAGCATGACGAGCGGTGCGGAGGGCGACGGACCGCGGGACGGCGATCCCCGGCGGATCGGACCGTTCCGCATCCTCGGCAGGCTCGGCCAGGGCGGCATGGGCACGGTCTACCTCGGCCGGGACGCCGACGACCGCGACGCGGCGGTCAAGGTGATCCACCCGCAGTGGGCGGCCGACCCCGACTTCCGGCGCAGGTTCCAGCGCGAGGTCGCCGCCGCGCAGCGGGTCGCCCGCTTCTGCACCGCCGCCGTCCTCGGCGCGGGGCTGGACGGCGACGTCGCCTACCTCGCCACCGAGTACGTCCCGGGGCCCACCCTGCAGGAGGTCGTGCGGGAGCGCGGGCCGCTGTCGGGGTCGAGCCTGGAGGCGGTGGCGGTCAACGTGGCCGTGGCCCTGCAGGCGATCCACAGCGCGGGGGTGATCCACCGCGACCTCAAGCCGTCGAACGTGCTGCTGTCGCCGGTCGGTCCCAAGGTCATCGACTTCGGCATCGCCCAGGTCGCCGACACCACCGCGGACATCAGCGGCATCGTCGCGGGAACGCCGTCCTTCATGTCGCCCGAGCAGGCGAAGGGCGACCGGCTGACCCCGGCGTCCGACATCTTCGCCTGGGGCGCGCTGGTGGCGTACACCGCCTCGGGCCAGGCGCCGTTCAGCGGCGGGTCGATCCCGAGCATCCTCTATCGGGTGCTGCACGAGCCCCCGCACATCTCGGGTCTCGACCCCCGGCTGCGGTCGATCGTCGACCTGGCGCTGGCGAAGGACCCGGCCCGGCGTCCCACCGCGCGGCGACTGGTCGAGATGCTGACCGGCCACGAGCCCATCGAGCCCGCGCCCGAGCCCGCGCCACCGAGCGTGCGAGGAGCGCCCACGGCCGTGGCGGGCGGGACGGGCCGCCGGTCGCGCCTGGGCGTGGGGATCGCCGCCGCTGCCACCGCCATCGCGGTCACGGCGGGCGTGGTCGTCGCCGTCCAGGCGGCATCGTCCGGCGACCCCGAGCCGTCCCGGAAACCGCCGGCGCGCACCACCGCGAGCGCCCCCGGCGGCAACCCGCTGCGAGGGCGGGCCGTACGGTTCTACGCGAGCCCGACCGGCGACGAGGCCCACCAGGCGGACGTCTGGCAGGCGGCGGGACGGGCAGGCGACGCCGCGGTGATGCGGAAGCTGGCCGCGGTGCCCAGGGCCGTGTGGCTCGGCCAGACGAGCGCGGCCGAGGCCGCCCGTGCGGCGAGCGCCGCGCTGGAGGCCGCGGCGCGGCAGGACGCGGTCGCGGTCTTCGTCACCGACCACATCCCGCTGCGCGCGTGCAACGAGGACGGCGGCGCGGCGGACTCGGCCGACTACCTCGCCTGGATCGACGCGCTCGCGTCGGCGGTGGGCGACCGCAGGGCGGTGTTCGTGCTGGAGCCGAACAGCCTCGCGGAGTTGCCGGGCTCGCCGGACTGCTCGCTGGGCGACGCCGCCGACCAGCGTGCCAGGCTGCGCATGCTCGCCGCGGCGGCCAAGCGGCTCGGCGCACTGCCGAACACCGCCGTCTACCTCGACGGCAGCCTCGACGGCTGGCCGACGCCGGAGGTCGCCGCGACCCGGCTGGTCGACGCCGGGATCGCCGACGCGGACGGCTTCTACCTCAACGTCTCCGGATTCCAGAAGACCGGTCAGCTCGTCGCGTACGGCACCCGCCTCGCCGCCTGCGTGAAGACCAAGTCGCAGGGCCGCGACCGCGCCTGCGCCGACGCCGGCACGGACGCGGGGACGGCCGGGCTCCCCCACTTCGTGATCGACACGAGCAGGAACGGCAAGGGCGAGTGGACCCCGCCCGAGGGCAGGTACAAGGACCCCCAGGACTGGTGCAACCCGCCGGGACGCGGCGCCGGCGTACGGCCGACCACCCGCACCGGCAGCGCGCTCGTGGACGCGTACCTGTGGGTCCGGCCGGCCGGCATGTCCGACGACCGGTGCGACCGCGGCGAGGGCGGCTCCACTGACCCGGTGTACGGCGTCGTCCCGCCCTACGGCGGCACGTGGTGGCCCGAGCTCGCCCTCCAGCGGGCCAAGGACGCCGTTCCGCCGCTCTGATGAGCGGTTCGGCCCCGGCGTGCGAGCAGTTCGGGCCGTTCGTCGGGAATCCGGCGCAGAGCCCGATCAACTTCGTGGGAACCGCCCGGTTTCGGAGGCAAGCACTAAGATCCAGCGACATGTGGCGGAAAGCAAGAATCGTGATGGCCGGTGCCTGCGCCGCCGGCGTGTGCGTCGTCCCCACCGCGGCCGGACCCGCGACCGCCGCGACCGCCGAGGCGGCCGTGAGCGCGAAGGCCGCGACCGCCGAGGCGGCGGCCGTGAGCGCGAAGGCCGCGACCCCGGCCGGGGTGAAGAAGAAGGACGAGCCCTACTGCGCCCGGTACAAGTGCATCGCCCTCACCTTCGACGACGGCCCCTGGCCCTACACCCCGGCGCTGCTCGACACGCTGAAGAAGCACAAGGCGAAGGCCACCTTCTTCCTGCTCGGCAGGAAGGTGGCCTACCGTCCCGAGCTCACCCGGCGGATCTACGAGGAGGGGCACGACATCGGCAACCACACCTGGACCCACCCCTCGCTCACCGATCTGTCCGACGGTGAGGTGTTCGAAGAGGTCTCGAGCACCTCGAACATCATCAATCAGACGATCGGCAAGATGCCGGACTACATGCGCCCGCCGAACGGCGCGACCGACTCCAGGATCGCGAGTCTCATGGCCGATCTGGGGCTGCCGCAGATCCTGTGGACGGGGTCCACGCTCGACTGGCAGGCCCGCGACACCAAGGTGATCGCCCAGCGCACGCTGAAGCTCGCCAAGCGCAACGGCGTGATCCTGCTGCACGACATCGTCCCCGAGACGGTCAAGGCCATGCCCGGCGTGCTCACCGCGCTGGAGAAGCAGCACTACAAGTTCGTCACGCTGACGACCCTGCTGCAGGGCCGCAAACTGCGCCCCGGCGAGGTCTACCCGCCCCGCGGCAAGTAACCGGCCCCGGGCGTCGTCTCCGCGTACGGCGCCGGCGCCCCCGGCGGCAGTGACACCGGCGGAGGCCCCGGAGGCATGGGAGAGGCGACCGCCGTCTCCGCCAGGGGGACGAGACCGGCGTCGGCCGTGAGCGAGCGGTCCAGGGCCGCTCGCATCCGGGGCTGCAGGGGCCGCTCGACCAGCCGGTGCACGCCGTACGCGACCACGAGCGCGGCGGCCACGGCCAGCGGGAGCGTGAGGCGGTTGCCCAGCACCGGGTGGAGCCACTGGATCAGCAGGAACCCGACGTGGTGGTGGAAGAGGTAGAGCGGATAGGTCAGCGCGCCGAGGAAGGTGAGCCACCGCCAGTCGATCCGGTCGAACGCGCCGACCGCTACGAGGATCATCACCAGGAAGATCAGCGAGATCACGCCCACCACGAGCGCCGAGCCCAGCGCCTGCCCGTATCTCCGGATCGCCGGTGGTCCCTCGCTCAGCGCCGTGTAGAGCGCGAGGATCCAGCCCACGCCCACGAACAGCCAGGGGAACAGCGACCCGCCGAAGCGGTGGACGAGAAAGAGGGCCATCCCCGCGATGAAGTACGGCGCGCTGAACGGGACGAGCACCGCCTGCAGCAGGTCGGCGTTCACCCGGTCGGCGATCGCCAGCAGCAGCACCCACGCCCCCATGAACGCCAGGCACCGGCGGTAGGTGATCCCCACGGCCGCGAGGCAGGCGATGAGGGCGTAGAAGACCAGTTCCTGCCACAGCGTCCAGTAGACGATCTCCAGGTCGCGTACGGCGAAGCCGTGCTGGAGCATCGTCATGTTGGCCAGCAGTTCGGTGAGGCTCGGCCGGTGGTCGGTGATCAGGCCGCCGACGGCCAGGCCGCCCAGGACGAGCACGCTCGCCCAGTACGCCGGGAACAGCCGCGCGATCCGCGACGCCGCGAAGTGGCCCGGCGTGCGGCCCCAGGCGCTCATCAGGATCACGAATCCGCTGATCAGGAAGAACAGGCGCACGCCGTACACGCCGAACATGGTCGCCATGCTCAGCGCGGGGAAGGCGTTGGGCGTGCCCCAGGCGCGCGTCTCGCCGAAATGGAAAAGGACGACGCCGAGTGCCGCGCAGAACCGCAGAAGGTCGAGCACGCGCAGCCGGGACGGTCCAGGGGGAATGGCCGGCGCATCGGTGATGCGGGGGGCCGCAGCCAGCATAGGCCGGAATATATCCTGAAAGATCCCTGTGAGTCGGGATTAATCCGGCGTTGGTGGTGTAGCGTGCGGCCCGGCCCCCGCCGGGCGCGGCCGGTCAGGTGCGCAGCATGGGCGGGTGCAGCAGCACGGCGGGGCCCCGGCGGTAGAGCATGGCGGGACGCCCGCCGTCCCGGGTCGTGGTGCGCCCGGTGGACACGAGGAAGCCCTCCGTCTTGGTGACCTTCCTGTGGAAGTTGCGCGGGTCGAGCGGACGTCCCCAGACGATCTCGTAGACGCGGCGCAGCTCGGCGACGGTGAACTCGGGCGGGCAGAAGGCGGCGCCGAGCGAGGTGTATTCGAGCTTGCCCCTGGCCCGCTCCACGCCGTCGAGCATGATCCTGCGGTGGTCGAAGGCCATCTGCGTCAGCTCGGCCACCGGCTGCCAGCTCATGTGGGCCTCGGTGGACGCGGGCAGGTCGGGAGCGAGGCCCAGGTAGGCCACGCTGACGACCCGCTGGCGCGGATCGCGGTCCGGATAGCCGTAGGTCTGGAGTTGCTCCAGGTGGACCGGCGCCCCGGGAAGGCCGGCCCGTTCGGCAAGCACGCGGGCCGCCGCGGCGGGAAGGTCCTCCTCCAGCTTGATGAAACCGCCGGAAAGCGCCCACCGGCCCTCGTACGGCGGCCGGTCGCGCCGCCAGACGAGGGCGCTGAGCTGCTGGGACCTGACGGTGAGCACGACAAGATCCACGCTGACCGGGATACGCGGGATCATGTCCAGCACGCTACAGGACGCGGGCCGCGGCTCGGGCCGTCCGGAGTCAGCCGGCCCGGCCCCTCGCGGGAGCTGCTTCACCGCTCCACATCCCCTTGACTTCCTCCCGGCCCTAAGGGACTGGGATTCCCGCCCTCGCGGGCTGGGCTTCCTGTTTCACCGCCGACCGCCGAAGGGAGGACCCTTGCGGACTCACGTCAGCTCCACAGGCGGACACCGCTCGACCAGCGGCCAGGATGTTCTTGGCGGCGTTGACGTCCCGGTCGTGCCGGGTGCCGCAGCCCGGGCACGTCCAGTGCCGGGTGGACAGGCTGAGGGTGGCGAGCAGGTGCCCGCACGCCGAGCACGTCTTGGACGAGGGATACCAGCGATCGATCACGACCAGGCGCCGCCCGGCACGCGCGGTCTTGTACTCCAGTTGGCGGCGGAACTCGCCCCACCCGGCATCAGAGATCGCCCGCGCCAGGCAGCGGTTGCGGATCATGCCTTTGACGTTGAGGTCTTCGATCACGATCAGGTCGTGGTCGCGGACCAGGCGGGTGGAGGTGCGGTGCAGGAAGTCGGCGCGGGCGTCCCGCACTTTGGTGTGGGCGCGGGCGAGCTTCGCCCTGGCCCTGGCCCGGTTGTTGCTGCCGCGCTGTTTGCGGGCCATGCGCCGCTGGTAGCGGGCCAGGTTGCGGGCCTTGCGTTCCAGGTGGCGCGGGTTGGGGATCTTCTCGCCGGTGGACAGGACGGCGAAGTCGCTCACGCCGAGGTCGACCCCTACGTCAACACCGGTGACGGGCAGCGGCTCAGGCTCGGTCCCGGTATCTATCGCGATGGAGGCGTACCAGCGGCCATCAGGGTCGCGGGAGACGGCCACCGTGGTCGGGTTGATCACGGCAGGGTCGATTTCGGGCCAGGACCATACGAACGCGATCGGGTCGTCCATCTTCGCGAGGAACAGTCGGCCGTCGCGCCAGCGGAACGCCGAGCGGGTGTAGGTCGCGCACTGGCGGCCGTGGCGGGACTTGAACCGCGGGTAGCGGGCGCGTCCGGCGAAGAAGTTCACGAACGCCGTGTGCTGGTGTCGCAGCGCTTGCTGCAACGGCACCGAGGACACCTCGTACAGGAAGTCGTGGCCCCGGCTTCGCCGGGCCACGCCAGGATTCCTCCCTGCCCTGAAGCGAAGGACCGGGCTTCCTCCGGAGGATCCGGTAACCGGGATTCGTGTCCCCGGGCGTCGCCCGGCACGGCGCGACCTGCACAGCGCGGCCGATGCCGGGCGACGCATCGCCGGGAACGTCAGAGCGCCTGCGTGGGCTTGACGTAGGTCACCCGGAGGTTCAGATAGGCCGCCACGCCGGCGTCGTGGCCGCGTACAGCGAGCAGGTTGCAGCAGTCGAGGTAGGTCGCGGGCACCACGACGTCGATCGCCCCGGCGGCGCACTTGCCGCTCTTGACGCTCTGCACGAGTTGGCCGTTGAAGTAGACCTGCGCGTCGTTGTCCACCGTGCCCTGGATGCGCACCGCCTGCGCGTCACGCGGCAGGTGCAGCCAGTGGCGCACCAGGATGTCGGTGTCGACCGCCCACGGGGTCTTGACGTTGGCCTGGTTGTTCCACGAGCAGGTCCCGTTGGTGGTGCCGAAGCCCGCCTGTCCCCTCGGCCAGGCGCTGTCGTCGAATCCCGGCTGGGCGAAGCCCGGCACCTGGATCGTGGCGGGCACCTGGCGGTAGGTCCAGCCCGTGCTGTTGTAGTCGAGCGCGGTGACGACGTTCGCACGCCCGCTCGCGGCCTGGGCGGCGGTGGCCGCGGGGACGGCCAGGGCCATCGCGGCCACCAGCGCGCCCGCCGCGAGACCGGCGGGCAGGTGACGGAGTCGGTTCATGGGCGGTCTCCTTGTCGATCGTCGAATGCCCTGTGCGGCGGGCATTCGATGCCGGCGTGGACGGGGTCAACCGTCGCTCCGCCTTCGGCGGCGGCGCAGGCAAAGGAGATCAGCGGGCCGCGCCGCCCACACGGGCGCCCCGCCGCGGCATTGTCCGTTCCTTGCACGCACATTGCCTGGCCATGCTCATCGCGCGCCTCCGGCACGTATTCACCACGCGCCTCCGGCACGTACTCATCGCGCGCCTCCGGCACGACATGGGGGACGGACCGGGGAACGGAGCGGCTCGATCAGGGGGCGGTCAGCCGGTGTGGTGATAGAAGACCGGCTCGGCGGACTTCCTGCCGTCGGCGGAGGTGACCTCCACCCGTATCCAGACGTCGTCGGGGACCGTGGCCCAGTCCACCGGGATCCAGATCTTCTCCGTGCCCGCCGGCAGCCCCTGGATCGGCGTGGCGTCATACCAGCCCACCGTGGCCGCGTCGACGACCCGCGGCGTGTCCAGGCCCGGCCAGCTCAGCGTGACCTTGGCCGAGCCGAGGTGGTAGCCGCGGATCTCCAGGCCGTCCTGGATCTGCCGCGCGTGCCGCTGCACCTCGATCGGGATCGGGCGGTCCCAGTCCGCCGCGATCTCCTCCGACAGCGACGGCGAGCCGCAGGTGAAGAAGTCGCTCCACATGTAAGAGATGATCTTCGACACGTACGGCGCGGCGAGCGTCACCTGTCTGTCCAGCCTGGGCTTGTCGGTGCGCCCGCGGGTGCCCTGACGGCCGCAGGTCTCCGTCGAGGTGGACGGCTCGAACGCCTCGACGTTGGCCCACAGCTCCACCTGGACGCCCTCCTGGACCAGCTCCTGGCGGGCCAGCGACATCGCGCGGTAGTAGTCGCGGGTGCTGCCGTAGTAGGCCGTGGCGTACGTGCTCTCCCCGACGACCGGCTTGAGGCTGTCGTCCACCGGCTGGTTCTTCCAGTTGGGCCAGAACAGGCCCACCTTGCCCGTGCCCCGGCCGTCCTGCGGCGCGATGATCTCCACCCCGGTGCGTGCGAGGGCCTTGAAGCCCTGGGCCACCTGGGTGGGCGTGGAGGTGTACTTCACCCGCCTGCGGCTGTCGATGTACGGGCTCACCAGGATCGGCTTGTCCGGCAGTTCCTGTTCGACGATCGAGTGCTGCTCGGCGTACACCTGGAGCGTCTGGACCTTGCTCGGGTCGGGCCAGTCCCGCAGCTGCAGCTCGAACGGCTGGTAGACGCCGCCCAGCGACTCACGGCCCTTGAAGCGGTCGCCGTAGTCCTGCAGGATCCGCCGGGTCAGCGTGGTGAGCGTGCCGATGTGGCGGGGGTCGGCCCGGGTGGACTCCTCGGGGTCGCGCGGCGCGAGCGGCAGGGCCGGGAAGACCTTGATGCCGAACCGGTCGCCGAGGTCGAGCAGTTCGCTGAGGCTGTCCTTGGTGCCCGCCGACACGAGGATCAGGTGGTAGCCGCGCCCCTCGCGGGTGAAGTCGCACGTGGGGTCGTCCGAGCCGTCCTCGGGCGCGAGGAGCCGGAAGAAGACGGCGTCCCCCACGACGACCTCGTGCTCCATCTGCGGGCAGCGGAGGATGCCGGGGCCGAACCGCTCGTCGGTTCGGTAGACGTACGTCCCCGTGATGCTGTTGCCCGCGTTGGCCGCCTGGAGCTCCTTCTCCGCCGCCTTCATGCAGGACAGCCCGTTCTCGACGCAGCGGGCGTACCTGGCGTCGGGCTTGGGGTCCTTGCCCTCGGGAGTCGACGCCTCCAGGACCTGGCCCTCGTCGTCGGTCTCGCGCGGCGACAGGCCGAAGCCGAGACGCACGACCGTGTCCCCGCCGAGGCGGTGGATGGCCTCCAGCTGGCGCCGCCAGGTGCAGGGATCGGAGGTCGGGATCAGCCAGTAGCCGCTCACGGCGTACGGCGTGGTCGCCGCGGTCTCGAACGTCCCGCAGGGGTCGGTGAACTCGCTGTGCGTCGGCGACCCGATCATGGGGGTCGAGGGGGCGGTCTGCCCGGCGCTGGCGGTGCCGGAGCCGGTGCTCCCGTCGCGAAAAACGATCACCACTGATGCGACGCCGGCGAGAATCGCCACGCCCAGGACCAGAGTGAGCCAGCGCACTTTCAGGACACTACCGCCCGTCGTTCAAATGATCTTGCCGCGCCCAGCCTACCCGGATGTTCGCACTGTCCGGCCGGCGTCACGAGCCGCCCGGAACGGTGTTCATCGCGTGTTCAGCTCTTGACGCCCGCCCACGCCTCCAACTGGGTGACGAACCGGCGTGCGGAGTTGGGCCAGTGGTGGTTCGCCCGCGCGGCGGCGTAGCCGCGCCCGCCGGTGCCGATCCGCTCGAAGGGGTTGTCCCTGAGCTGGAGCACCGCCCGCGCCACCGCCTGGGGGTTCTGCCAGGGGACGACCAGGCCGCACTGGTAGCGCTCCACCAGTTCCACGGCCCGCGGCGAGGGGGTGGTGATGACCGGGATGCCGTGCGCCATGTACTCCACGATCTTCGTGGGCATCGAGTGGCGGTAGTTCGGCTCGTCGTGCAGCAGCGAGAGCCCGGCGAGCGCCCCGTCGAGCCGCTTGAGCGCCTCGTCGTTCGGCATGAAGTCGCGCCACTCCAGGACGCCCTCGGCGACGGCCTCGTTCAGCAGGGGGCGGCTCTGCGGGTCGGCGTAGCCGATGAGCTCCACGGCCACCCGGTGCGGCTGGAGCAGGCGGGCCACCTCGACGGCCTCCTGGACGCCCCGGGCCTCCGACAGCCAGCCGAGGTAGACGACGCGGTCGTCGCCGGGCTGGCTGACCCGGTCGGGCACCCATGTCTCGTTCGGCACCACGAGGTGCTGCTGCTTGAACCGGCCCGCGTACGCCGCCTCGGCCAGCAGCAGGTGCAGCCGGCGCTCGGCGGTGGTTTCGAGGAGCCGGGCGAGGAAGCGCATCGGCGGGCGCAGGAACGCCGGCAGCCACGGCTTGAGCGACAGCGTCGCGGGGGTGTCCTCGTGGACGTCCCAGACGACTGGCGGGCGACGGCGCACCCCGGCGACCGCGAACAGCAGCTCGGGGTCGTGGATGAGGGCCAGGTCGACCTTGCCGCGCATGCTCTTGAAGAGCTTGCGGGCCGCCCGCACCGCCGCGAGGCGACGCCGCTCGGCGGCCCTGGGGAGGTCCACGCCCGTCACCCACGAACGCGGCACGACTCCCCGCGCGGTGTACGGCGCGGCGTACGTGACCTCATGACCGGCGTCGACGAGCGCCCGAATCTGCCGGTGCAGGATCCGGGCGTCCTCGGGGTGATGCACCACCGTCATGACGAGCACGTGCACGCGCGAAACCCTTCCTACAACCGCTCGACGCGTTCGCTCGTGGCCAGCACGCCGCGAGTGTCCAGGACGAGAGGGGCTCGCTCCTCCACGACGCCGAGGTCGAAGGCCGAATGCTGCTGGAGCAGGACCACCACGTCGGCGGCGGCCACGGCCTCGGCCAGGTCCTCCTCGCGGGGGATCTGCCTGCCCTCGACCGCCCACTCCTTCACGTATGGGTCGCAGAAGGACAGCTCGGCGCCCAGTTCCAGGAGTGCCTCGGCCACGGGGATGGCCGGTGTCTCCCGCTCGTCGGCGATGTCCGGCTTGTACGTCACGCCGAGGAGCAGCACGCGCGAGCCGTTCACGGCCTTGCGGGCCCGGTTGAGCAGCCGCTGCACGCGGGCCACCACGTACGACGGCATCCGCTCGTTGATCTCCTGGGCCAGTTCCACGAACCGGAAGGGATAGCCGAGCTTGCGCACCGTGTACGACAGGTACGACGGGTCGACGGGGATGCAGTGCCCGCCGACGCCGGGGCCCGGCAGGAACTTCTGGAAGCCGAAGGGCTTGGTGGAGGCCGCCTCGATGGCCTCCCAGAGGTTCACGCCGAGCTCGTCGCAGAAGATCGCCATCTCGTTGACGAGGGCGATGTTGACGTGCCGGTAGGTGTTCTCCAGCAGCTTGGCCATCTCCGCCTCGCGGGTGCCGCTGACCGGCACGACCCGCTCGACGAACTGCGCGTAGAAGGCCGCGGCCCGCTCCTTGCAGGCGGGGGTGAAGCCGCCGACGACCTTGGGGGTGTTGCGCAGGCCGAACTTGGGGTTGCCCGGGTCGATCCGCTCCGGCGAGAACGCCAGGTGGAAGTCCTCGCCGGCCACCAGGCCGGACTGCTCCAGGATCGGCCGCGCCAGCTCGTCCGTGGTGCCGGGCCACGTGGTGGACTCCAGCACGACGAGAGTGCCCGCCTGGAGGTGCTCTGCGACGGTCCGGGTGGCGCCTTCGACGGCCGACAGGTCCGGACGGTGGTCCTCGTCCAGCGGCGTCGGGACGCAGATGACGATCGTGCGCGACCTCGACAGCACGGACGCGTCCAGCGTGGCCGTGAAGCCGCCGGTGAGCATCGCGTCGAGGTCGGCGTCGGTCAGGTCGTCGATGTAGGAGCGGCCGGCGTTCAGGGCGTCGACCTTGCGGGGGTCGACGTCCAGACCAGCCACCCGCAGGCCCGCCGCCGTGGCCTCCTTGGCCAGCGGCATGCCCACGTATCCCAGCCCGATGATCGTGAGATCGAAGGCTGTCACGACGAGGCCTTGGGGGGAACCTGGGGGCGGAAACAACACTTCATGGTGGCAAAGGTTATCTCAACTCGGAACCAAGCATGCCTGATGCAACACATCCGACTTTCTGCTGTTTATCGGCTTTCGGTCAAGGACTGGTAGATCCCTTGGTACGTGCGGGCCAGGCTGCTCCAGGTCCGGTGGGCGGCGACCTCGGCCTTACCGGCCTCGCCCATGACCCGGCGGCGCTCGGGATCCTCGCGCAGCGCGGCGAGCGCCTTGGCCAGCGCGGCCGGATCGCCGGGCGGCACCAGCAGACCTGCGCCCTCGCCGCCGACGAGTTCCGAGAGCGCGGGCAGGTCGCTCAGCACGACCGGCTTGCCGAGCGCCATCGCCTCGACGGGCTTCAGCGGGGTGACGAGGCGGCACACCCGCAGGTCCTCACGCGGGCAGACGAAGATGTCGATGGCCGCCTGTGCCTGCAACGCCTCGTCCGGGCCCACCCGGCCGGGCAGGATCGCCTCCTTCAGGCCGAGCCGTTCGACCTGTTCGAGCAGCGCGGGCCGCTCGGCCCCGTCTCCGACCAGCAGGACCTTCACCGGCGTTCCGGCGTCGCGCAGCAGCGCGGCGGCGTTCAACAGCGTGGCGAAGCCCTCGTAGGCGACGATGCTCGACACCGAGCCCACGACGATCTCGTCCCGGCCGATCCCGAACCGGTCGCGGAACGCCTCGCCGTCGTAGTCGGCCGTCAGCAGCGAGTCGTCCACGGCGTTGGGCGCGAGGAAGATGCGCTCCCTGGGCACGCCGCGCTCCACGATCTCGGCGGCCATCGTCTCGGCGAGCGTCACGACCGCGTCGGCCTCGCGCATGATCTGCGCCTCGCGCTCACGCTGCAGTCTGTGCCGCTCGCTGCCGATCCTGGCGGGGTCGCGGGAGACCCAGGTCTCCTCCAGGAAGCCGCGCACCTCGTACACGAAGGGGGTGTTCGTCCGCTCGCGCACGGCGAGCGCGACCGAGCCGTTGCGGTGGTCGGTCGCCGCGTGCAGGACCTGCGGGCGGAGGGTCCTGACCAGCTCGGAGACGTCCGCGGCACCGCGGATCATCCGCCCCTGGCTCTCGAACGGCACCTCGTCCTTGGGCAGCAGCCGGTAATAGGGAATGCCGTCGATCTCCTCGTACGGCTCGGCGTCGGTGTGCCCCTGGAGCATGGGCCAGCCCCAGCTCGTCACCACGTGGGGGTCGAGCCCGGCCGCCTTCTGGGCGGTCACGATGCGGTGGGTGCGGACGGTGTAACCCGCCTGCGTGTACGGCAGGGCGTTGGTGACCATGTGCAGCACCCGGCCGGGCACCCGCTCACCCATGATGATCTTCGGCTTGGGCGGGATCGGGTTCGGTCCGAGCGCGGCCTTCTCGCCCTCGTAGTAGGCCATCCTCCGGCGGACGAACGGCCATCGGGCGTGCGGCTGGAGCACCCCGACCGCGTCGGACATCCGGCCGGCGTCGAAGTTGGCCTTGGCGTCCCGCAGCGGGCCCTTGGCCGCGCGCTGCAGGATCTTGCGGGTCCTGACCTTGACGAACCGGGCCGCGGGCCAGGCGACGCGGCCGACGACCGGGCGCATCCCGGGGGGTATCGCGTCGGCGGCGGCCTGGGCGACCCGCATCGGGTCGGACTTGACCTTGCTCACGAAGATCCGGGAGACGAGGACCGGGTTCCTCGCGAACCCCCGGAGGAAGCCGCCGAGGCCGGCCTTCGCGGACGCGGCGGACACGGCCTTTGCGGGCTTGTTGGCCTCGGTTTCCACGGCGCGACCGTACCATAGGCAACGTTTGTCCCAGCTCGGAGAGAAGACGAAAGGCGAGGTAGATGAGAGACAACCCCCTCGTCCTGCACGTACTGGGCGCCCGGCCCAACTTCGTCAAGGCGGCCCCGGTCGTCGGGGGGTTGGCCGAACTCGGAATCCGGCAGGGCATCATCCACACCGGTCAGCACTACGACGCGCTGATGTCGGACGTGTTCTTCGCCGATCTGGGGCTGCCCGAGCCGATCGCGAACCTCGGCGTCGGCAGCGGGACCCACGCCCGGCAGACGGCCGCCCTGCTCACGGGGCTGGAGGACGTCGTGCTCGAACACCGCCCGGCGCTCGTGGTGGTGTACGGCGACGTGAACTCGACGCTCGCGGCGATCCTCGTCTGCGCCAAGCTGCACGTGCCGACCGCGCACGTCGAGGCGGGCCTGCGTTCCTTCGACCGGCAGATGCCTGAGGAGGTCAACCGGGTCGTCACCGACGCGCTGTCGGACCTGCTGTTCGCCACCTCGCCCGAGGCGCTGTCGCACCTGTCCAACGAGGGCGTGGACCCGGCGAAGGTGCACCTCGTCGGCAACCCGATGATCGACAGCCTGTTCGCCGCGCTGCCGAAGCTCGACCCGGCGCCCGTCCAGGAGCGCCTGGGCATCGACGGCAGGTACGCGGTGGCCACGCTGCACCGCCCGGCGAACGTGGACGACCCGGAGGCGGCCCGCGAGCTGGTCGACGCCGTGCTCGGGGTGGCCGAGCAGGTGCCGGTCGTCGTCCCCCTGCACCCCCGCGGCCGGCAGCGGCTGGCGGACGCCGGCCTCGTGGACCGGCCCCATCTGAAGATCGTGGACCCGCTCGGTTACGTGGACTTCCTGTCCCTGGTCAGGGGTGCCGCCCTGGTGGTGACCGACTCCGGCGGCGTCCAGGAGGAGACGACCATGCTGGGCGTCCCCTGCCTGACCGTCCGGCCCAACACCGAGCGGCCGATCACCGTGACCCACGGCACCAACCGGCTCGTCACCCCCGCCTCGCTCCCCGCCGCGGCGTCCAAGGCGCTCGCGGACGGCGCGGCCACACCGAGCGGCGAGCTGCCGCCGCTGTGGGACGGCGCGGCCGGGCCGCGGATCGCCCGCGTCATCGAAGCCTGGCTCCGCGGCGACAGCCTCTCCCCCGCCGCCAAGGGCGCCCTGCGCTAGCCAGTTCTCACGACAGGTTCTGGACGGGGGGAAGGCCGCGCTCGGCGAAGACCTTCTTCGCCACCAGCGTGGCGTTGACCGCCCTCGGCATTCCCGCGTAGACCGCCGAGTGCAGGAGTGCCTCGGCGATCTCGGTGGCGGTGAGGCCCACGTTCAGCGCGGCGTTGAGGTGCACGTCGAGCTCGATCTCGCAGCCCCCGAGGGCCGTCAGGACGCCGAGGGTGACGAGCTGCCGGTCCCGCGGTGACAGCTCGGGGCGGGCGTACATGTCGCCGAACGCCCACGCCACCACCTGGTGACCGAGCTCGGGCGAGACGTCGGCGAGGGACGCCACGACGCGCTGCCCGGCCTCGCCGTCGACCTCGTTCAGCACCTTGAGGCCGTACGCGTAGCGCTCTTCGCGGTCCATGGGTTCTCCTTCTGCTTGACGGAAGCCTCTCCGGCTGCGACCAGCCTCGCCCCTCCCGCCTTCTCTCCCGCCCGGCAGGCGTGGGAATCTGCATCTCCTATGCCCCGGAGGTATGGATGAACCTGAGACTGCTCGAGTACGTGGTGGCGATCTGCGAGGAGGGAAGCATCAGCGCGGCGGCGCGGCGCCTGCACCTGACGCAGCCGACGCTCAGCCGTCAGGTGCACGAGCTGGAACGGCGGCTCGGGACGCCGCTGTTCGAACGCGAGGGCAGGGGGATGGTCCCGACGTCGGCGGGCCGTGCGCTGGTCGCCCGGGCCACCACGGTCCTGGCCGAGGCGCGGGCCGCGCTGGACGACGTCCGGCTGGCGGCCGAGGGGCTGGCCGGACGGCTGACGGTGACGTTCGCCGGCTCCGGGATCAACGGCCCGCTGGGCGGCGCGCTCGGCCGGTTGCGCCGGGAGATGCCCCGCGTCGAGCTGAGCCTGGTGGAGAGCTTCAACGACGCCGAGATGTCCGGCGGCGTCCTGGACGGCCGCTTCGACATCGCCGTCCAGCGCCTGCCCACTCGTGACCCGCGTCTGGTGGCGCGCTCCTGGTGGCGCGAGCCGCTCAGCCTGTTCCTGCCCGCGGCGCATCCGCTGGCGTACGGGGCCGGCGCCGCGCCCCTGACCGCGCTCGGCCAGGTGCCGCTCGTCGTGTGGCCGCGAGAGGTCTCCCCGCACTCCTACGACGAGATCATCGCATTGTGCGATCACGCCGGCGTGACACCCCGTATCGGCGCGGAGGGCCGGAGCGTGCAGACGGTGCTGGCCCTGGTCGCCGCCGGTTTCGGCGCGGCCGTGATGTCGGACTCCCACCGCGCGCTCCGTCGCGTCGGTGTCCGCGCCCGCCCTCTGGAGGGCACCTCCACGACCCTCCACATGGTCTGGCGGGCGAACGACAGGAATCCCCTCGTCGAACGCTTCCGCTCGGTGCTGACCACCCTCGCCACGAGCGATCCCGCCGGCTCGGTCGATTGAATCCCCTATATCGGCACAAAGGTCTCTGCAGCCCCTTTACGATGGCTTGTCCGTAAGGGGGAGAGGCATGGCTGAGACCGACGAGACTCCTGAGGCCTCGGAAGGCCCGCGTTTCCAGCGGCTGGGGCCGGTGAACTGGCTGCCCGAGGAGCGCAAGCACGTCGAGCAGTACGAGCAGCGGATCCGCGACCTGGAGAACCGGCTCGCCTACCAGGAGGCCCGTGCGGACTACGCCCTCTGGAGGCTCCAGGCCACCCAGACCCAGAAGCCCTACCGGGTCGCGCAGGTGCTGACGAACGCGTCGAAGCCCAAGAAGATCGTCCGGCTGCCCCGCGACCTCAGCAAGGCGATGAAGGACGGCAAGAAGGCGCCGAAGGCGCCGCCCTCCGCCATCGAGGTCGCCGCCGCCGCCGAGGCGCGGGGCCCCGAGGTCAAGATCCCGGGCCTCAAGTGGCCGGACGGCCCGATCGTACGGCCGGACCTGCGGGTCGCGGTGATCCTCGACGACTTCTCCCGCATGGCGTTCAAGTACGAGTGGGACCAGATCGAGTTCGGGCTGCAGGACTGGCGCGAGGTCTTCGCCGAGAAGCGCCCCGAGATGCTGTTCTGCGAGTCGGCCTGGCACGGCAACCAGGGCCGCTGGCGCTACCAGATGACCGGGACCAACGCGCCGAAGCAGGAGCTGCGCGACCTGATCGCCTGGTGCCGCGAGGAGGGCATCCCCACGGTCTTCTGGAACAAGGAGGACCCGCCCAACTTCGACTTCTTCATCGACACGGCCAAGCTGTTCGACTACGTGTACACGTGCGACGGCGACATGATCCCGAAATATCGCGAGATGCTGGGTCATGACCGTGTCGGCGTGCTGCAGTTCGCCGCCCAGCCCCGGATCCACAACCCGATCCAGACCAAGCAGGGCCGGCCGTACGACGTGGTCTTCGCGGGGATGTACTTCCGCGACAAGCACCCCGAGCGGCGCGAGCAGATGGAGACGATCCTCGCGCCCGTGCGCCCGCTCGGCCTGCACATCTACGCCAGGAACGCCTCGGTGGCCGACAAGTACGCCTGGCCGGAGGAGTACCGCCCCCACATCGTCGGCGAGCTGCCGTACGAGCAGATGCTGGCCGCGTACAAGATGTACAAGGTCTTCCTGAACGTGAACTCGGTGATCGACTCGCCGACGATGTGCGCGCGCCGGGTCTTCGAGCTGTCGGCCTGCTCGACCACGGTGCTGTCGGGGTGGTCGCGGGCCATCGAGGAGACGTTCGGCCCGCTCATCCCGGTCGCGCACTCGCAGGAGGAGGCGTACAACCGGGCGATCTACCTGATCAACAGCCCCGAGCTGCGGGCGCGCCAGGGCCACCTGGCGATGCGCGAGGTGTTCGACAAGCACCTGTTCTCCCACCGGGTCGACCAGATCCTCACCGACCTCGGCCTGCCGGTCGTCCCGCGGTCGCGGTCGATCTCCGTGGTGCTGCCGACCAACCGGGCCGGCCAGCTCGAACACGCGATCAGCCAGGTGGCGCGGCAGCGGCACCGCAACCTGGAGCTCGTGCTGGTCATGCACGGTCTGTCGGAGGACCCGGCGGTCGTGCGCGACAAGGCCCTCGCGGCGGGCATCCCGGCCGTCAAGGTGCTGACCGCCGACCCGTCCTGGACCCTCGGCGAGGTGCTCAACCACGGCATCGCCCATGCCGAGGGCGAGCTGATCTCCAAGATGGACGACGACAACATCTACGGCGAGCACTACCTGTCGGACCTGGTCCGCGCCTTCGACTACGCCGACGCCGAGATGGTCGGCAAGGGCGCCCACTACACGTACTTCCCCGACCAGGACGTCACGATCTTCCGCCTGCCCGGGCTGGAGCACCGCTACGCCCACCTCATCCAGGGGGCGACGATCCTGGCCAGGACCGACCTGCTGCGGGCGTTCCCGTTCGAGGCGGTCAACGCGGGCGAGGACACCCGGCTCGTGCGGCGCTGCAAGGAGGAGGGCGTCCGGATCTACTCGGCCGACCGGTACAACTTCATCTACATGCGCGGCTCGGACGCCACCGCCCACACCTGGCAGGCGGCGGACTACAAGCTGACCCGCAATGCCCAGTTCTGCTTCGCCGGCAACCCCGAGCCGCACGTGCTCATCTGACCCGTGCTCCTGTGGGAGGAGGCCGTCCAGGGCTCGTCACGACCATGGGCGGCCTCCTCCGGCTTGCTCTGGGCCCCACTTCGACCTGCTCGTTCTCCGCTCGGTACCCCTGGCTGTACCTCCATTGGGCAGCACGCGGGAGCGACCGGGAGGGCCCGCGGCTGGTGTGCTGATCACTGTCAGTCGAGCGCTCCCACAGGAGAGAGTGAAATGGCAGTCGACAGCCGGCCGGAGGCCGGGCACCACACGAGCGAGACCGGAATCCGGGGCTTCATCCGCAACCATCCACTGATCAGCTTCTTCGTCCTGGCCAACCTGATGAGCTGGGTCGCCTGGGTGCCCTACATCCTCTCGGCGACCGGCCTGGCGGTCTGGGATTTCACCTTCCCCCGGTTCCTCGGCAGCACGCAGATCGCCGGGGTGCTGCCCGGCGCCTATCTCGGCCCCATCTTCGCCGCGTACATCGTGACCAGGGTCGCGGACGGCAAGGAAGGCGTCCGCCGGTGGCTGCGGAGGATGACCAAGTGGCGGGTCGGCTGGGTCTGGTATCTCGTGGCCGTCCTCGGCGTCCCCGCCGCCATCATCGTCACCGGTTTCGCGCTCTCCGGCGAAGACATCCACATGCCGCCCGTCGCGGTGCTGGTCGCCTACGTGCCCAGCCTGCTGATCCAGATGGTCACCACCGGTCTCGCCGAGGAACCCGGCTGGCGTGACTTCGCCCTGCCCCGCATGCAGCGCAGGTTCGGCCCGCTGGGCGCCACCGCCGTCCTCGGCCTGCTGTGGGGTGTCTGGCATCTGCCGCTGTTCCTGAGCGAGTGGGGTGGGTGGCCGGACGTCACGATGATGAGAGTCGGCGAGTTCGTCGCCTTCTGCTGCGCCTTCAGCGTGGTCGTCACCTGGATGTTCAACCGGACCGGTCAGAGCCTTCCGCTGGTCATGCTGCTGCACGTGAGCGTCAACAACTTCATGTCGCTCCCGTACGGGGAGATGTTCCCGTCGATCGCCTCCCCCGAGCAGGCGAGCCACGTCACCCTGCTCGCGGCCACCACGGCGGCGGTCCTGGTGCTCGCCGCGACCCGCGGCCGCCTCGGCTACCGTCCGGTCGAGGAACCCGCGCCGAAGCTCGCCTCGCAGCGCTGAACGACCGCTACGAAAACGATGATCTAAGCTCGTGGGCCCGAGGGGGTGTGCATCATGGCGGCGCGCCAGCGGAAGCCGGCCGATGACCGGCCGGACAGCCGGCGAGGCGGCCGGAGGGGTGTCGCCGCGCGCGCCCGTGGCGTCTTCGACGCCCTCGAACACCTCGTCGGCGGTCTCGGCACCGCGCTGCTGGCGTTCGCCGGTCTGTTGTGGCTCGTCCTGGTCGGGCTCACCAGTGTCATCGGCCTGGGCCTGCTCCTGGCACCCACCGTGCCGCGTGTCGTACGGTCCGTCGCCGAGCGGGAGCGCGGCCGGTTGTCCCGCTGGGGGCCGGAGATCGTCGGCCTGGGGCCCGCGCCGGCCGGCGTACGCGCCGCTCTCGCCGATCCGGCCGTCCGGCGGGAGCTGTACTGGTTCCTCGTGCACGGCACGCTGGGCCTGTTCCTCGGCCTGGCGGCGGTGACCCTGGTGGTGGACGCCGTGCAGGACATCACGTACCCGCTGTGGTGGCGGGCGCTGCCCGTGGAGGACCCCGCCCCGACCCTGGTGTTCTGGGACGTGCACGACGACGCCGACGCCTGGGCGGTCGCGCTCCTCGGCGTGGGACTGGCCGTCTGCTTCCTGGTCCTCGGGACGGGAATGGCCCGGTTGCAGGCGTGGCCGGGACGCCGGCTCCTGGCGCCCACCGCGGACATGGACCTGTCCCTGCGCGTCGCACAGTTGTCGGCCACCCGCGCGGCGGCGCTGGACGCCCACGCCGCGGAGTTGCGGCGGATCGAACGCTCACTGCACGACGGGGCGCAGAACCGGCTGGTCGCCGTCACCGTGCTGCTCGGCGCGGCCCGCCGCGCGCTGGCCCAGAACCGGCCGGGCGCGGAGGACATGCTCGAACGCGCCCAGGAGACCGCCGAGCAGGCACTGGCCGAGCTCCGGACGGTCGTCCGCAGCATCCTGCCGCCCGTGCTGGCCGACCGGGGGCTCGCCGACGCGCTCGCCGGGCTAGCGGCGAACTGCGGGGTGCCCTGCCGGGTCGACGTCGACGCGCTCGGCAGGTGCGCCGCCTCCATCGAGGCCACCGCCTACTTCGTGAGCGCCGAGGCGCTCACCAACATCTCCAGGCACAGCCGGGCCAGGAACGCCACGGTGACCGTACGGCGTGAGGGCGGCCTGTTGTCCCTGCGGATCGAGGATGACGGCGTCGGCGGCGCGGACGAACGGCACGGCTCCGGGCTCACCGGCATGCGTAGCCGGATCGAGGCGCACGACGGGCGTCTCACCCTGACCAGCCCACCTGGTGGGCCGACCACCCTCGACGTGGAGTTGCCGTGCGGATCGTGATAGCCGAGGACGACCCGCTGCTGCGTGAAGGGGTCGCGCTGCTGCTGCGCGCGGAGTCCCTGGACGTGGTGGCCACGACCGACTCCCCGGACACCTTCCTGACGGCCGTCGACGCCCATCGGCCCGACGTGGCCATCGTCGACGTCCGGATGCCTCCGACCCACACCACCGAGGGCATCGCCGCGGCCGTGGAGGCCAGGCGCCGTCAGCCCGGCCTGGCGGTGCTCGTGCTGTCCGCCTACGTCGAGCAGGCGTTCGCCACCGAACTGCTCGCCGCCGGAACCGATCGGCTCGGATATCTGCTCAAGGAGAGAGTCGGCCGCGTCGGCGAGTTCCTCGACGCCCTGCACCGGGTGGCCGCCGGAGGCACGGCCATCGACCCCGAGGTCGTCGCACAGTTGCTCACCCGCACCCGCTCCGACAGCGGGCTGGAGCGGCTGACGGCCCGGGAACGCGACGTGCTCGCCCTGATGGCCGAGGGGCTGGGCAACACCGCCGTCTCCGAACGGCTGTTCATCAGCGAAGGCGCCGTGCACAAGCACATCCGCAGCATCTTCGCCAAACTCGACCTGGCGCCCACCGACCGGGCGGACCGGAGGGTCACGGCCGTCCTGCGCTACCTGGAAGAGACCCAGCGCCGCGGCTGACGCCGTGGAAGACGGGCGGTCGCGCGGAGCTCGCCCACCGGTCCGTGATCCTGCCTCGCCACGGCAGGAAAGGAATGCCGGGCGGTTTGCGATAGTTGCCCTGTTCCGGGACCCTCCAGCCTTCGGGCGGGCGGGTCCCGTGTACGTGCACGCCGGACAGGGGAGCCTCTCACGTGACCACGAAGTCGACCACGACGACGGCATCGAAAGGCATCGGGCTACGGTCGGAGCGCGGTCCGGTACTCGCCGCCATCATGCTCTGCACCGCTCTGGTGGCGCTGGACAGCACGATCATCGCCACCGCGGTGCCGTCCGTCGTCACCGACCTCGGCGGGTTCTCCCAGTTTCCCTGGCTGTTCTCGATCTACCTGCTCACGCAGGCCGTGACCGTGCCCATCTACGGCAAGCTCGCCGACGTGTTCGGGCGCAAGCCGGTGATGTTCTTCGGCATCGGGGCGTTCCTGCTCGGGTCGGTGCTGTGCGGGGTGGCCTGGAGCATGCCCGCGCTGATCGCCTTCCGCGCGATCCAGGGCATCGGCGCCGGGGCGGTGCAGCCGATCAGCATGACGATGGCCGGCGACCTGTACACGGTCGAGGAGCGGGCCCGCGTCCAGGGCTACCTCGCCAGCGTGTGGGGCATCTCCGCGGTGGTCGGCCCGACGCTCGGCGGCGTGTTCTCCGAGTACGTCTCCTGGCGCTGGATCTTCTTCATCAACCTGCCGCTCGGCGCGGTGGCCGCCTGGATGCTGGCCCGGCGCTTCAAGGAGCAGGTGCAGCGGGGCTCCCACCGGATCGACTACACGGGCGCCGTGCTGCTCACCGGCGGCTCCTCGCTGCTCATCCTCGGCCTGCTGGAGGGCGGCGTCGCCTGGGACTGGAACTCGGCGCCCAGCCTGCTGATCTTCGCGGCGGGCCTCCTGCTGATCGCCGCCTTCGTGCTCGTGGAGCGCCGCGCGGCCGAGCCGGTGCTGCCTCTGTGGGTGTTCCGCCGCCGCACGCTGACCGGCGGCAACCTGACCTCCCTCGGCATCGGCGCCCTCACCATCGGGCTCACCTCGTACGTCCCGACGTACGCGCAGGGCGTGCTGGGCACCGGCGCGCTGGTGGCGGGCTTCGCCCTGGCCGCGCTCACCGTCGGCTGGCCCCTCGCCGCGACGTTCTCCGGCCGTTTCTACATGCGCATCGGATTCCGCGACACCGCGCTGATCGGCATCGTCGTGGTGGTGGCCGGCACCGTGCTGTCCGCGCTGCTCGGGCAGAACGCGATGATCTGGCAGGTCGCGGCCGCCTGTTTCGTCGTCGGCGTCGGCCTCGGGCTGTCGGCCAGCCCCACGATGGTCGCCGTGCAGTCGGTCGTCGGCTGGGAACGCCGCGGCGTGGTCACCGCGACCAACATGTTCTGCCGCTCGATCGGCAGCACCGTCGGTGCCGCGGTGCTCGGCGCCATCTCCAACGCGACGCTGTCGGACCGGTTCGCCCACCCGCCCGCCGACGTCGCGGGACGGCTGCCGAACAGCCTCGACGCCACCAGCCTGGTGCTGAAGGCCCAGGGCGCGGCGGCCCAGTCGGCCACCGCGTCCTTCGTCCGGGGCGCGCTGTACGACGCGGTCCACCACATCTTCATCGCGCTCGTCGTCGTGGCCGTGCTCAGCGTCGCCGCACTGCTGCTCATGCCCCGCCGTACGACCGAGCTGACCTTCGACTGACCGCCCACCTCCCCCGTCGCCGGAGGGGTCGTTGACGGACACTTCCGCACAGACGTTCGTCCCCGTCGGGATGACGGGGACGAACGCGCGGGCCGTCAGGAGGCGGCGTCGATGGCGTTCTTCGTGGGGGGCTCGGCGCCGTTGACGCTCGCGCCGTCCTTGGCCGCCGCGGGGGTGCCGCCGGCCAGCAGGGAGCGGGCCAGGCCGAGGCCGGTGCCGCCCAGCGTGAGCGCCTTCGCCAGCATCTCCTCGATGCCCTGGGCGCCGTTGAGCACCACCATGTGGTCGACGTTGCCGAACGCCTTGGAGCCGGCCTCCACGATCTGCGGCCAGTTCTCGGCGAGCTGCTGGGCGATGACGGCCTCCTGGTTCTCCCGCAGCGCCTCGGAACGGGCCCTGATCGCCTCGGCCTCGGCCAGGCCCTTGGCCTTGGCCGCCTCAGCCTCGGCCAGACCCTTGGCCTTGGCCGCCTCGGCCTCCGCGAGACCCCGCGCCTTGGCGGCCTCCGCCTCGCCCAGACCGGTCGCCTTGGTCGCCGCCGCGGCGGCCTCGCCGCGCACCCGCACCGACTCGGCGTCGGCCGCGGCCGCCTGCTTGACCTGGGACGCCTGAGCGGTGGCGCGCAGCTCGGTCTCCCTGGCCTCCGCCTCGGCCTGGGCGATGCGTGCGTCACGCTCGGCCTGGGACAGCGTGACGGTCTCGTACGCCTTGGCGTCGGCGGGCTTGCGAACCTGCGACTGCAGCCGCTGCTCGGCGAGCTGGGCCTCCAGCTCCGCGGCCCTGGTCTCCTGGACGACGACCTCCTGGCGCGCGGTGGCCTCCGACAGCGGGCCGGCCTGCCGGGCCTTGGCCGCCGCCTGGTCCACCTCCGCCTGGTAGCCGGCCTGCTGGATCTGCGACTCGCGGATGGCGGAGGCCTTCTTGGCGGCCGCGACCTGCTCGGCCTCGGTGGCCTCCTGGTCGCGCTGCGCCTCGGCGATGCGGGCCGCCGCGGCGATCTTCGCGGCGTGCGGCTTGCCCAGGTTCGTGATGTAGCCGGTCTCGTCCTCGATCTCCTGGATCTGCAGCGAGTCGACCACCAGGCCGAGCTTGCTCATCTCGTCGGCCGCGGAGCTGCGGGTCTCACTGGTGAGCCGCTCGCGGTTGAGGATGAGGTCCTCGACGGTCAGGTTGCCGATGATCGAGCGCAGGTGGCCGGTGAACAGCTCGTGGATGGCGCCGTTCATCGAGTCCTGCTGGTCGAGGAAGCGCCGGGCGGCGTTCGCGATGCTGGTGAAGTCGTCGCCCACCTTGTAGATGATCACGCCGCGCACCTGGACCGGGATGCCCTGCTGGGTCACACAGTTGACCTGCAGGTTCGTGGCCCGGCTGTCGAGCCGCAGCCGCCGGGCGGTCTGGAAGCCGGGCAGCACGGCGGTGCCCTTGCCGGTCACGATCTTGAAGCCGAGGCTGTCGGCCAGCTCGTTCTTCGTGTGGGCGCCGAGACCCGAGATGATCAGCGCCTCGTTGGGCTCGGCCACCCGCCAGATGGCCTTGAACAGGAGGATGAGGACGATGACGGCGACGACGGCCACACCGACCACGACCAGGATCTCCGGTGACATGGGAGCCTCCGCGTAGTGGGGGGAAGGGAGGAGGGAGCGAGTCAGACGACCGCGCGAGCGACGTAGACGGTGCGCGGGGGCGAATACTCAACGACGACGACGATGGACCCCACCGGGATCTCCTCGTCCGGAATGCTCGGATAGGCGTAGAACGCCTCGACACCCCCGCGGATGGGCACCATCACCTCGCCGACAAGGCCGGGGCCGATCCTGCCCGTGACCCTGCCCTGTCTGCCGACCACCCGCGTCACCCCGTCGTTTTCACCGCTCCTGGCTGCACCGCGAATGCGCAGGTTACCCCGTATAACCCTGCCGTGACAGAGCCGTCTTGCGTACCCAGCCCCGTCGACCGCGCGATTCGCCCTACTCTGCACCATCACTGTTCAGAACGGTGGGATCACGCGCGAAGTTCCGGTCACGTCGCGGCGGACTCCTTCTTCGCGGGCCGGCGGAGTCTGGTGAAGGCCCAGGAGACGTCGGGCTCCACCGCCCACCGGAACGCCCTGCGCACCGGGGACGTGCAGAGCAGGGCCGCGAGGACGGCTCCGAGGACCACCATGGCGGTCACGCCGAGTGGGTTGACGAGGACGTCGTGGAAGCGCTCGGCGACCTTCACGGCGAACCCGTGCAGCAGGTAGGCGTACATCGTGGCGGCGCCCAGCCCGGTGAACCAGGTGCGGCGACTCGGAGTGATCGCGAGGAACGCCGCCACCAGCAGGGCGCCGGCCGCCAGCATGGCGAGCCGGATCAGCGTGCCGGTCAGGTCGTCCACGCCGATCTGGTGGTTGGAGTGGCGCCAGCGGATCCACTCCGTCGGCACGAGCGTGTGCACGGCGAACGCCGCGGCGAGCGCCGCCGCCAGGACGGCCCCGCCCGCGATCCTCGCCCGGCGCCCGCGCAGGCGGTCGAGGTGCTCGGGCGTGAGCATGAGGCCGAGCACGTAGAACGGCAGCAGGCCGAACGTGCGGTTCATCGACAACTCGTCCGGCAGGGCGCTGGTGCCCGACAGCAGGCACAGCCCGACCGCGATCACCAGGGGATGGCGCAACTGCTGCCAGACCGGCGTGGACAGCCGCCACAGGAACAGCGACATGAGGAACCAGGTCAGGTAGTACGGGTCGAGCAGGCTGATTTCGAGCTTGCCGTACAGGAAGAAGCGGGGCAGCGAATAGGCCAGCTCGAAGATGACGTACGGCACCGCGAGGCCACTGATGAGCTTGCGCGCCTTACCCGGAGAAAACGTGAAATTACGGGACAAATAGCCGCTGACGACGATGAAGAGCGGCATGTGGAAGAGGTAGACGAAGAAGTAGAGCGCATGTGCCGCGGGGACGTCCCGCAGGTCCTCGACGAGATGCCCGGAAACGACGAGCACGATGGCCAGGAACTTGGCGTTGTCCAGCAGCGGGTCGCGGGCGGCGGCCCTGCCGGACGGGCGGGCGGGAGCGGTCACGGTCATGCGGCCGGACCCTAGTCACCCGTCCGTGAGCACCGGCGCAACCGCGGGCGAACAGTGCCCGAACTCTTCCCGCCCCGGCCCCGGCCCTGTCGTCCCCGTCGTGCCGCGGCGTACCCGGGCGGCCGCCGATGACCCCGCGCCCCGTCCGCCGGCCTCGGCCGGCCACGCCTTTCCGGCCGTGGAGGCCGGGCGGATCAGACGGTCCGGTAGCGCGTGGCGAGCTCGGGGCTCTGGCCTCCGAAGGCGGCGAGTTCGGCCCGGAAGACCGCGTCCAGGAGTCCGGCGTCCTCGACGCCCGGGGCGCAGACGGTCTCGCCCAGCTCCAGGCCGCGCAGGCTCGCCGTGACGACGTCGTCGGCGCTCATGCGGGGCACGGCGCTCAGGTCGAGGCCCTGGCGCTCGTGGAACTCGGTGGCCACCACGCCGGGGCACAGCACCTGCACGGTGACTCCGGTGCCTTCGAGCTCCGCGCTCAGGGTCTGGGACATCGCGACGAGGTGGGCCAGGGTTCCGGCGTAGACGGCCCTGCGGGGCATCTGGGAGTGCGGCGCGGGGCCGCTGAAGGCGATCATCCCGGCCACGTTGACGATCGTGCCCTCGCCTCGCTCCCGCATGCCCGCGACGGCGGCCCGAGTGAGCATCGTCGGGGCGACGACCTTCACGTGCACGAGTTCCCGGGCCTTGCCGGCGGGGAGCTCGGCGAGCGGCATGTAGTGGGACACACCGGCGTTGTTCACGAGCATGGTCAGCGGCTCGGCCGCGCAGATCTCGGCGACCGTGTCGATGCCCTCGTCGGTCGACAGGTCGGCGGCCACGGTCCGCACCCCGACCTCGGGGTGCGAGGCGGCGAACTCCTCCAGGCGCTCCTTCCGCCGGCCCACGATCACCAGGTCGTGACCGCCGGCGGCCAGGCGCTCGGCGAAGGCCCTGCCGATTCCCGAGGTGGCGCCGGTGACGAGTGCGAGCGTGCTCATGGCTGCTGTTCCCTTTCCTTGCCCGGCCTCGGCGGCCGGAGCGCGGCTCTCATCGAGCCGGGTCGTGTTCCGCATCCGTGACTCCAGGGTGCGGAAGCGACCGGGTGAGCAGCCAGATGACCCGTCTTCCTGGGACTGGCGATACCAGGCCGGCGCTCCTTCAGGCGGACAGGCCGGTGGCGGCGAGGCTCGCGTCCCACAGGGCGGCGGCGAGGGCGGGGTCCGACATCCTGTCCGGCACCTGTACGGGAGCGTTCTTGACGAAATACCGGCCCGGGTGATCGACGCCGTCCGGGTGGGTGGCGAGGTGGACGATGCGCTCGGCCCCGGCCTCCGGCGGCTCGCCCATGCCGGGGAGGAGCCACACCAGCTTCATGAAGAACGTGCCCTCGGCGAACGAGGTCTTGAGCACCCCGGGATGGAGGCACGTGGCGGCCAGGCCGCGCTCGGCGAGCGACACGGTGAACAGCGCGTTGGCCTGCTTGGAGTCGCCGTACTGCAGCCAGCCGTTCCAGCGCCGCCGCTCCCTGGACAGGTCGGCGGGGTCGAGGCGGCCGGTCTTCGCGGCGCGGGACGACGTGGTGACGACCCGGGCGGACGACGTCGTGAGCCGGTCGAGGAGCAGGTTCGTCAGCAGGAACGGCGCCAGGTGGTTGACCTGCATCATCGACTCGTTGCCGTCCACGGTGGTCCGGCGGTCGGGCGTCATCACGCCGGCGTTGTTGATGAGCACGTCGATGCGCTCGTACCGCGCCAGCAACTCCGCCGCCAGCCGGCGCACCTGATCGAGGGAGGAGAAGTCGGCGAGGAGCGTGTCCGGACGGCTGCCACCGGCCTGCTCCGCGCGGTCCGCGACCGCGCGGAGCTTCTCCGGGGTACGTCCGACGAGCACGATTTGGTGACCTCGCCGGGCGAGATCAAGGGCAGAAGCTGCACCGATTCCGGCACCAGCCCCAGTGATCACTGTAATCATCAGTTCCTCCCACTGCGCCAGAACTGTATCGGTGCTAGCCTTCTGTGCGATCTTCCGGAGGTGCATTTCCCCATAAATGCGTCGCGAGCCTCCAGCAATGCAGGAGTGGCTATGGGTTCAAGAAACCGGTCGATTCGGTTCAAGATCTTCTTGTTGCTGCTCCTACCACTGCTCATGTTGAGCGCTATGTGGGGGTTTGCCCTAAAACTCACGGTCGGAGACGGTCTCGTCCTCCTGCGTTCCAAGACGCTGTACGACACCATCGGAGTGGCCTCCACCGACCTGGGCACCCAGATCCAGGTCGAACGCGCGCTGACCGCCGGCGTCCTCAGCAGCGGGCAGACGACGTCCGCCGGGCTCACCGCCCAGCAGGCCAAGACCACCGCCGCCGCGGACAAGTTCAAGAAGTCCGCCGAGGACGAGGCGGCCCGCGACGCCATGAGCGACGAACTCGTGGCGCCCCTGGAGTCCCTGCTGTCCTCCCTCGAACGCCTGCCCACGATCCGGGAGGGCGTCTCGCTCGGCAGGTCCGACAGGCTGACCGCGATCACCGCGTACAACGCGATCATGGACGACCTCTTCGCGCTCTACGAGCGGCTCGTCTCGGTGCCCGACCTGGTCACCTTCCAGCAGGCCAGCGCCATGCAGGGGATGGGCAACGCGCACGAGATGATCACCCGTGAGGACGCCCTCGTGCGCGGGGCGCTGGCCAGCGGCACGATGACGGCCGACGAGCAGAACGCCTTCAGCGAGTGGGTCGCCACCCGGCGGTTCCTGTACGGCAAGAACCGGCCCGTCCTCAGCGGTGAGATGCGGGCGCCGTACGAGCAGGTGCTCACCTCGCCGCTGTTCGATCGGTTCACCGCCCTGGAGAACCAGATCGTCAACCAGGTGCGCTCCGGCGGCCCGCTCCCGGCGGACGCCGAGAAGTGGTCGCCGACCATCGACCAGCTGATCCTCCGGCTCGACTCGGCCCGGGTGAAGGCCTCGGACGCGCTGAGCGGCTCCGCCACAACGGTCGCCACCGGGATCATGCTCCGCATCCTGGTCGCCGGCGGGCTTGGCCTCGTGGTGATCATCGCCACGATCGTCTTCTCCGTCCGGTTCGGCCGCCGTCTCGCCCGCGACCTCGCCGGCCTGCGCGACGCCGCGCTCGAACTCGCCGACGTACGGCTGCCGCAGGTGGTCGAGAAGCTGCGGCGGGGCGAGGACGTGGACGTCGAGGCCGAGGCGCCCCCGATCAAGGCGACGGGCTCCAACGAGGTCGAGGACGTCGCGCACGCGTTCAGCTCCGTCCAGCGCACGGCCGTGGAGGCCGCCGTCGGCCAGGCCGCCCTCCGCCGCGGCGTCAGCCAGGTCTTCCTCAACCTGGCCCGCCGCAAGCAGACCCTGCTGCACCGCCAGCTCACGCTGCTCGACACGATGCAGCGCCGCGCCGAGGACCCGGAGGGTCTGGAGGACCTCTTCCGGCTCGACCACCTGACCACCCGCATGCGCCGCCACGCGGAGAGCCTGATCATCCTGTCCGGCTCCGCGCCCGGACGCTCGTGGCGCAAGCCGGTGCCGCTCATCGACGTGGTCCGCGCGGCGATCTCCGAGGTCGAGGACTACACCCGCGTCTCGATGGCCCCGATGCCTAACGCCGCCATCGTCGGCGCGACCGTGGCCGACGTGGTGCACCTGATCGCCGAGCTGCTGGAGAACGCCACGGTCTTCTCGCCTCCGCAGACGAAGGTGGCGGTGCGCGGGGAGGTCGTCGCCAACGGGCTCGCGGTGGAGATCGAGGACCGCGGTCTCGGCCTGACGCCCGAGGAGTACGACGAGATCAACGCGCGGCTGGCCGACCCGCCGGAGTTCGACCTGGCGGACAGCGACCGGCTCGGGCTCTTCGTCGTCGGCCAGCTCGCCGCCCGGCACGAGATCGGGGTTGTCCTGCGGGGCTCGCCGTACGGCGGAACGACCGCGATCGTGCTCATCCCCCGGACCCTGATGATGGAGGAAGGCTCGCCCGCGGCGCTCGCGGGCCCGCCTCCCCGCGGCGCCCACGCGAAGCCCGCGCTGGCCGCCGGCGGCAACGACACCGACATCTCGCTCAGCGACACGCTCCAGGCCGATCTCGGATTGGGCGGCCCCGCCCCCGCCGGTGAGCTCCGGGAGGTCCGCACGCTCGCCGGGGAGCTCGCGAGGGACGTGCCCGGCGACGTTCCGGGCGGCGTCCCGGAGGGCGTTCCCGTGGAGTTCCCCTGGGAGACGGAGGACCGGGAGGAGCGTACGGGCGCGTCAGAGCCGTCCCCGTTCTTCACGCCGGCCGCCCAGCGGACCGAGGCCGTGCCCTCCGCCGCGCGCGACGACCTCTCCTCGCGGTCCCTCGGCTCCGGCTTCGAGAACCCGCGCCCGGCCGCCGCACCCTCCGCTCCGCCCTCCGCCGCACCCTCCGCTTCGCCGTCCGCCGAGCCGGCGACCGCCGCCGCGGGGGTGGCGGCGAACGGCCTGGCGCAGCGGACGAGCAAACAGCGGGCCAGGGGCCCCGTCGCGAACGGAACCCACGCCGGCCTGCCGCGCAGGGTTCGCCAGGCCAACATCGCCCCGCAGCTTCGCACCCAGTCCCAGGAGACGGCGCCGCAGACGCCGCCGCTGTCCGCCCCGACCGTGGAGGAGCGGTCGCCGGAGGAGGCCAGGGCGATGTTCAGCGCCTTCCAGCGCGGCGCGCTGCGGGGCCGGGAGGACTCCGATCAGCCGGGTGGGGCCGCACCCGGCGACCACGTACACAACACGCACGGCGAGAAGGGTGACGAATGACCGGCAAAGCGACGTCGACCGGCGAACTGAACTGGCTGCTCGACGATCTCATCAGCAGGGTCGCCGCCGTCCGCCAGGCGGTGATCCTCTCCACCGACGGCCTCGTCGTTGGGGCCTCCCAGGGGCTGAGCCGAGAGGACGCGGAGCACCTGTCCGCGGTCGCGGCCGGGTTCCAGAGCCTGGCGCGGGGCGCGGGGCGGCACTTCGGCGGGGGCGAGGTCAGGCAGACCATCGTGGAGATGGAGGCCGCGTTCCTGTTCGTCACGGCCGCCGGCCAGGGCACCTGCCTCGCGGTCCTGGCCGCCTCCGACGCCGATGTCGGGCACATCGCGTACGAGATGGCGATGCTGGTCAAGCGGGTGGGCCAGCACATCTCCACCAACCCGCGGCGGATCTCCCCATGAGATGGGCGGCCACATGACGGGACCCCAGTGGATGGACGAGGAGGCCGGGCCGTTGGTCCGGCCCTACGCGCTGACGGGGGGCCGGGCGCGGCACTCCGGGGCCAAGCTCGACCTGATCACCATGGTGACGACCACGGGCTCACCGAGGGACGTCCCCGGCGTTGGCCCCGAGCAGCGGCGGATCCTCGATATGGCGCGCCGCGGCGCGTCGGTGGCGGACATCGCGTCCGACATCGACCTGCCGCTGGGCGTGGTCCGCGTCCTGATCGGGGATCTGCACGACCTCGGGCTCGTCGACGTACGGGCTCCGGGCAAGGTGGCGCCGCTGCCAAGCGAGCGCATTCTCAAGGAAGTGATCAATGGCCTTCGCGCCCTCTGAGGAGCCGGTCGCCCTCAAGATATTGGTGGCCGGCGGCTTCGGCGTCGGCAAGACCACGCTGGTCGGCGCGATCAGCGAGATTCGCCCCCTGCGCACCGAGGAGGTGCTGTCCGATCGCGGCGTCGGCGTCGATGACACCGACGGAGTGGAAGCCAAGACGACCACGACGGTGGCCATGGACTTCGGCCGCATCACCATCAGGGAAGGGCTCGTGGTCTACCTGTTCGGCACCCCCGGACAGGAGCGCTTCTGGTTCATGTGGGACGAGCTGTCCTACGGCGCGCTCGGGGCCGTCGTGCTGGCCGACACCCGCAGGCTGACCGACTGCTTTCCGTCGATCGACTACTTCGAGCAGCGCGGCACGCCGTTCATCGTCGCGGTCAACTGCTTCGACGGCGCCGACCGGCACGAGCCCGACGACGTGCGGATCGCCCTCGACCTCGACCCGGAGGTCCCCGTCCTGCTCTGCGACGTACGGCGCCGCGCCTCGGCCAAGGTCGTGCTCGTCACGCTCGTGGAGCACGCGCTCAAGATGCTGACGGCCGCCCAGCGCTGATCGGCCCAGCGCTGACCGGCCCGGTTCTGGTCGTCCGATGTGGCCGGGGCCCGGCTCGGCCCCGGCCACACGGACGTGTCCGCTACTTGACGCCGTCCTCGGCCAGGGTGTGCGCGACGAGGGCGTTCGCGTGACCGTGTCCCAGCCCGTACTCCGCCTTGAGCCAGGAGACGAGTTCCAT
The DNA here is from genome assembly GCF_014161375.1 of Microbispora sp. H10830. NCBI lineage: Bacteria > Bacillati > Actinomycetota > Actinomycetes > Streptosporangiales > Streptosporangiaceae > Microbispora > Microbispora sp. H10830. Next base: position 345,883 of record NZ_JABBWX010000002.1, on the reverse strand, counting down.
GTGCTTGGTCAGCGGCGAGCGGCGGATGAGCTCCTTCCACTCGGCGATCGGCCGGCCGTACTTCTTCTCGATGGAGGGGAAGTAGCTGGCGGGGCCCTTCACGGCTTCGGTCATATGGTGTCCCGTTCATCCTCGTTCGTGGTCAATTGCCGCATGCGACAGTGTGCCTCACAGGAGCACGCAAGGCATGCGCCGGTGGAGATCAGCCGCGGTACGGCGATGGCCGGAGAAACCGATCTCAGGGACGAAACATGATCAACGGGTGGGCGGCCGAGGCCGTCGCGCGCCTGGACCGCGAGCGCGAAGACGCGGGCACCACGCCGCTTCGCGAGTTTCCGCTGCCCGAGGCGTGGGGCGTGCGGCTGCGGCTGAAGGACGAGTCGGCGCAGCCCACTGGCGGTCTCAAGCACAGGCTCGCACGCGCCCTGTTCGCCCAGGCCATCACCTCCGGGCGGATCACCGAGGGGACGACCGTGGTCGACGCCACCGGCGGTCCCATGGCCGTCGCCGAGGCCTATTTCGCCCGGCTGCTCGGCCTGCCGTACATCGCGGTGATGCCGAAGAAGTCCTCCGGGGCCGGTGTCGAGCGGCTCGGCGGGACGTGCCGGTACGTCGATCCCCCGCTCGCCGTTTACGAGCAGGCCGCCCGCCTGTCCGAAGAGATCGGCGGTCACCACCTCGACCACTACCGCTCCGCGGCCCAGGTCGACTGGCGTGGCGCGAGCCTCGCCGACGAGCTGTTCGGGCAGGTCGGCGACTGTCCCCGATGGATCGTGGTCGGGGCGGGCACCGGAGCGACGTCCGCCGCGATCGGCCGGCTCCTGCGGGCCCACGGCCTGCGGGGAAGGCTGGCCGTGGCCGATCCGGAGAACTCCGCCTACTTCCCCGGCTGGGCCACCGGCGCCCCCGACTACGCCACGGGCATGCCGAGCCGCATCGAGGGCGTCGGCCGGCCGCGGATGGAGCCCGCCTTCGACTCGGCGGTCGTCGACCTGGTCGTCCCCGTGCCCGACGCCGCGAGCGTGGCCGCCGCCCGGCGCGTACGGCAGGTGACCGGGCTCGCGGTCGGCGCCGCCACGGGGACGAACCTGTGGGCCGCCCTCGAACTGATCACCCGGATGCGCGACCGGGGCGAGCGCGGCGAGGTGGTCGGCGTGATCGGCGACGCCGGCGAGCGCCATCTCGCGACCTGCCACGACGACGCCTGGGCGGCGGCCAGGGGCCTCGACTGGCGGCCGTACGCCGAGCGCCTGCGCGACCTGCTCGGCGAGCCCTGACGCCGCGTTCCGCACTCGCCCGCCCACTCGAACTCGGGCGGCCCGGCGGCCGATGACGCCGCACCGGACCGTGCGGCGCCCCCGCGCCCGCACGATCCTGAGTGCCGCCCCGTCCGGCCGGCGGTGAACATGGCTCAGCGGTGGACCAGGAAGTCGCGCGCGGCGCGCCGGCCGCCGATCCGCTCCCTGAGCGGCGGCCCCCACGTGAGCTGCGCGAGCCTCACGGCGAGCACTCCGAGAACGGCCACCTCCGCGGTCAGCAGCAGCCGTTCCACCAGGCCGATCATGACGCCGTGGCCGGGCAGCGCGACGTACGTGATGGCCGCCAGGCCGAGACCGGAGGCGAGCGTCAGCCACTCCAGCGGCCGGGCGGTGGCCTTCCACCGCTCGTCCTGTCCCAGGCGGCCCACCAACTGGATGGCGGCGGCGGGCACGCTCACGAAGGCCGCCGCCGACAGGACACCGTGCAGCTCCCCCTGCCACACCGTGCCCGACGGGACCACGGCCGCGCCGATGAGCGAGACGCTCCAGAGGCCGATCAGGCGGGCGGGCCAGCCGTGCACCGGCGCGTCGAGCGCGCGCATCCCGGCCAGCAGCGCGAGCGAGGCCAGGCCGAGGACGGCCATGGCCGTCTCGATGGCGCCGCCCCCGTCGCGGGCGGCGTACTGGCTGATCGTCATGGAGACGGGGTCCAGGGAGGAATCCCCGCTCACCTGCGCCGCCACCACGGTGACGACCGCGAGCAGGATGCCGCCACCGGCGAGCAGGGGATAGAACCTCTTGACCATATGGTGAGGATCCCGCGTACAGCCCGTTCCTAACATCCGGGACAACGCGTAGATCCCCCCGAGAAGGGGTCAGGGTCGTCTCAGGGTGGGGCCCAGACTTTCCGGGCGCGGTCCTTCGGGGACGCGGCCCGCGGGCCCCACCCGGGACGTCACTCCTGCGCGGCCTCGTGGTAGCGCTCGCGCAGGCCGGGGGTGGGATCGGCCTCGTAGCGCTCGGCGGCGCCCGTGTCCCACAGCGGCGGTTCCGGCTCCCCCGACAGCAGCCAGGCGGCCTGCTTGGCCGCGCCGTCCGCGACGTACTCCCCGGGGGTGGGCACGAGCACCGGGCGCCCGAAGACGGTCGGCGCGATGCGGCGCACCGCCTCCGAGCGCGCGCCGCCGCCGATGAGCAGCACCCGCTGCGGCTCCACCCCGAGGGCGTCCAGCGCGTCGGCGAGGCCGCAGAGCATGCCCTCGACCGCGGCCCTGGCCAGGTGCTCGGGCGTGGACGTGGCCAGCCTGAGGCCGTGCAGCGACCCCGTGGCGTCGGGACGGTTCGGGGTGCGCTCCCCCTCCAGGTAGGGCACGAGCACCAGCCCGTCCGCACCCGCGGGCGCCCGCAGGGCGAGGTCGCTCAGCCCCTGGGGGCTCACCCCGAGCATCCGGGCGGCGGCGTCCAGCACCCGTGCCGCGTTGAGCGTGGCGACCAGCGGCAGGTAGCGGCCGGTGGCGTCGGCGAACCCGGCGACCCCTCCGGACGGGTCGGCGGACGGCGCGTCGGAGACGGCGAACGCCGTACCCGAGGTGCCGATGGACACCACCACGTCACCGGGCCGCATGCCGACGCCGAGCGACGCCGCCATGTTGTCGCCGGTGCCGGGGGCGAGCAGCGCACCGCCCTGCTCGGCCGTCCCCGCCTGCTCGGCCGGGCCGAGGACGCGGGGCAGGTCCGGCACCCGGCCCATGGCCAGTTCGAGCAGGTCCGTCCGGTAGTCACCGGTGGCGGGCGACCAGTAACCGGTGCCGGAGGCGTCGCCCCGGTCGGTCGTGATCACGTCGGGCCGGCCGGCGAGCCGCCAGGTGAGCCAGTCGTGCGGCAGGCACACCGAGCGCGTACGGCGGGCGTTGTCCGGCTCGTTGCGGGCGAGCCAGCGGAGCTTGGTCACCGTGAAGGAGGCCACCGGGACGCTGCCGACGGCCTCGGCCCACGCCTTCGGGCCGCCCAGCTCGGCGACCAGGTCGGCCGCCGCCCCGGCCGAGCGGGTGTCGTTCCACAGCAGGGCGGGCCGGACCACCTCGCCGTCCTCGTCGAGGCAGACCATGCCGTGCTGCTGGGCCCCCACGCTCACCGCCGCGACGTCCGCCAGCCCTCCGGCCTGCTCGATCGCGCTCTGCAGCGCGGTCCACCAGTGCTCGGGATGGACTTCGGTGCCGTCGGGGTGGGAGGCGCGGCCCTCACGCACGAGGGCCCCGCTCTCCGCCTCCCGGATGACGACCTTGCAGCTCTGGGTCGACGAGTCGACCCCCGCGACCAGCGTCACAGTCGTCCCTTCGCTCTCGTCGTACCGGTCAGCCGCGCACGCCGAGGAGGTGCTCCAGCGCGAGCTGGTTGAGCCGGGTGAAGTGGAAGCCGCGGGCGGCCACCTCGTCCACGTCGATCGACTCGGCCAGGACGTCGTCGTAGGTCTCGCCCTCGGCCAGGGTCGGCTGGGCCAGCTCGGTGAGCTTGCTGGCGGCCAGCGCCTCCTGCACCTCGGGGTCGGCGCGGAAGGCCTTCGACTTCTCCTTGAAGATGAGGTACGTCCGCATGTTGGCGGCCGCCGACTCCCAGACGTCGTCCTTGTCCTCGGTGCGCAGCGGCTTGTAGTCGAAGTGGCGCGGGCCGTCGTAGCCGCCGTTCTCCAGCAGGTCGACGAGGAAGAACGCGCTCTTCACGTCGCCGTGGCCGAAGACGAGGTCCTGGTCGTACTTCGGCCCGTGCTGGCCGTTGAGGTCGAGGTGGAACAGCTTGCCGTGCCACAGCGCCTGGGCGATGCCGTGGACGAAGTTCATCCCGGCCATCTGCTCGTGGCCGACCTCGGGGTTGAGGCCCACCATCTCCGGGTGCTCCAGCGAGTTGATGAAGGCCAGAGCGTGGCCGATCGTCGGCAGCAGGATGTCGCCGCGCGGCTCGTTCGGCTTGGGCTCGACGGCGAAGCGGATGTCGTAGCCCTTGTCGATCACGTACTGGCACAGGAGGTCGAAGCCCTCCTTGTAGCGGTCGAGCGCGACCCGCACGTCCTTGGCGGCGTCGGACTCGGCGCCCTCACGGCCGCCCCAGCACACGTACGTCGTGGCCCCGAGCTCGGCGGCGAGGTCGATGTTGCGGATGACCTTGCGCAGGGCGTACCGCCGGACGTCGCGGTCGTTGCTGGTGAAACCGCCGTCCTTGAAGATCGGGTGGGTGAACAGGTTGGTCGTGGCCATCGGCACCTTCATGCCGGTCTCGCTGAGCGCCTTCTTGAAGCTCTCGATGGCCTTGGTGCGGTCCTGCTCCACCGCGAGGAGGTCGTCGTCGTGGAAGGTCACACCGTACGCGCCGAGCTCAGCCAGGCGGTGAACGCTCTCGACCGGGTCCAGCGGGGCCCGGGTGGCGTCGCCGAACGGGTCGCGCGCCTGCCAGCCGACGGTCCACAGCCCGAACGTGAAGCGGTCCTCGGGAGTGGGGGTGTACATGAATCGCCTCCGAATTAGTCTACGTTGTGGACTAAATATCCGACGTGATGAGGCGCAGGGTCAAGAGGGCGTGTCCGTATTCTCAACGCCCGGCAGTGGAGGATGTGATGACGCAGCCCGTACGGCGTGACGCGGCTGGCGCGTGGAGGTGCGGATGACGCGGGCCGTTCGGCGTGAGGCGGGACTCGCGTGGAGGGTGCGATGACGCAGGCCCTGCGGCATGACGCGATGCGCGCGCGGAACCTGGCGCTCGTCCTCGGCGCGGTCGGCGCCCGGGGATCGGTGACCCGGGCCGCCCTCGCCGAGATGACCGGCCTGACCAAGACGACCGTGTCCAAGCTCGTCGGCGACCTCATCGAGGGCGGGCTCGTGGTGGAGACCGGCGCGGTCCGGGACGGCGAGCGCGGCAGGCCGGGGGTCGAGATCCGGATCAGCGGGCAGCGCGTCGCCGCCCTCGGGCTGGAGATCAACGTCGACTACCTCGCGGTGTGCGTGGTCGACCTCGCCCGGACGGTGCGGCTGCGCCGTACACAGGCTGTGGACAATCGGGCCGCGCCTCCTGTGGATGTGATCGCGCGAATTGGGGATTTGGCCTCCACGGTTGTGGACGAAGCTGTGGAGAAGGGCTTGCGGGTGGTCGGCGGCGTGCTGGCCGTGCCCGGCCCTGTGGACATGACCAGCGGGGTCGTCCACAACGCGCCGAACCTCGGCTGGCGCGACGTGCCACTGGCGTCGCTTCTGCGGTTCCCCTTCCCCGTACGCGTGGAGAACGAGGCCAACCTGGCCGCGCTCGGCGAGCTGTGGTTCGGGTCGGGGCTGCCCGACTTCCTGCACGTGTCGGGAGAGATCGGCATCGGTGCGGGCCTCGTGGTCCGCGGCCGGCTCTTCCGGGGCGCGCGCGGCTTCGCCGGGGAGCTCGGGCACGTCGTCGTCTCCCCCGCAGGACCGCCGTGCCGCTGCGGCGGGCGGGGCTGCCTCGAACAGTACGCCGGTCAGGAGGCCCTCCTGACCGCCGCCCGCGCCGCCACCTCGGTCCGCGCCGCCACCTCGGTCAGGGCCGCCACCTCGGTCCGCCCCGCCGCCGATACGCCCTCGGCCGGAGCGTCCAGGAACGTGCCAGCCGGGATTCCGCACGAGGGCGCGGCCGAATCGGCCGGAGCGGCACACGAGAGGCCGGCCGAAGCGGCCGGAGCCGCGCGCGAAACGCCCCCGCCCGAGATGCTCCTGCCCGCGCAGCAGGGCGTGTCGTGGGTGCTGTCCCGGCTCCGGGAGGGCGACGAGAACGCGCGCGCCGCCTGTGAGCGGGCGGCCTGGGCGCTCGGCGTGGCCCTGTCGTCGGCGGTCAACCTCGTCGATCCCGACGCGATCGTCCTCGGCGGGATCTACGCACCGCTCTTCCCCTGGATCGGCCACATGGTCGCCGACACTCTGAAGGCCCGCCTCGGTCAGATGCGCGGCGCCGTGCCGCCCGTGGTCGTGTCACGGCTCGGCGCCGAGGCGGCCGCCCTGGGCGCGGCCGGCCAGGTGATCGAGCAGGTCATGGCCGACCCCGCCGCCCTCCTGAACACCTGACGCGACGCGAGCGCCCCGGCCGGGCGCCAAGAACTTGTAAGGACCTGCGCCGATCTTGTCCAGCTCAGGTCACGGCCCTGCTCCGGCGGGGTATGAGGCCGCCGTTCCACAGAACCGGGCGGGCGACGCTCACCGTCGGTCGTCCAGCAGGAAGGCGCACACCGATATGTCCCGCTACTGGACGCGGCCCCCCATCGACACCGTAGTCCTCGCGGCCCGGCGGCTGGCCCTGGCCGCGCTCGTGATCCCGGCGACGGGGATCTGCGCCGCACAGCCGGCGACGGCGCGTGTCACCCCGCCGCCCGTGCGAGAGGGGCTCGCGGCCTTCCGTGTCCACGGGCACGGCGGAAGCGGAGGTCAGGTGATCAAAGGAGGGCGAGCGAGCGGCAGCCAGAGCAGGTCCGGCGCGGGCAGGTTCAACCAGAGCCTCAACGGGGCCGTCTCCCCCACCTTCGTCATGGGACAGTCGCAGCAACCGATCACCAAGACCCGCTCGCTCGACCTGCAGGCCGCCTTCTGCGGATCACAGCCCATCACCTGCGCCATGGGACAGAACATGCCTATCCACTGGAGGAACTGACACTTCCGCCGTCCGCGCCCCACCGTTTCGCCGGGGACCCGCTCCGGTTCCACCGCGTGCGTCCCGGGAAGCTGGGACGCTCAGGCGCTCAGCGGCTCACAGGCCGGAGGGGTCGCGGCCGAGGCTGATCTCCTCGGCGATGCGCCGCAGTTCGTCGGCGGCCAGCCGGGGCGTGCCGGGCAGACCGGCGGTCAGCGCCGAGATCACCTGGTGGTAGGGCGCGCCGCCATGACGGACCGCGACCTCGTGCACCGCCCGGAACAGGACCAGATTGTCCTCGTGCTCTCGCGTCGCCCTGTCCACGATCATGACGTCCCCCTATGCCGGCCTCGTCGCCGGCGCCCCTCGCCGGACCGCCCACTTCCGGCGCCGTGCGATGCGCCGGTGGGCGGCTGCGCCACCCCTGGCGGCTGCCCGGTGGCCACGGTACGACCTGCCACCGACAGTTTCCGGGAAACCACCGAGGTACGATTACTTGAGAGTTCAAGTTTTCAGGAGGGCGCCATGCCGGTCCAGCGACTCAACCACGCCGTGCTGTACGTGCGGGACGTCTCCCGCAGTGTGGCCTTCTACCAGGAGGCCCTCGGGTTCCGCGTCGTGCAGGCGTTCCCCGGGGCGGCGTTCCTGCAGGCCGAGGGCTCCTCGAACGACCACGACCTCGGGCTGTTCCAGATCGGGGCGCAGGCGGGGCCGTCGTCCGCCGGGCGCGCGACGGTCGGCCTCTACCACCTCGCCTGGGAGGTCGACACGCTTGCCGAGCTGCACCGGATCGCGACCAGGCTGACGGAGATGAACGCACTGATCGGCGCGTCCGACCACTCCACCACCAAGGCCCTCTACGCGAAGGATCCTGACGGGCTTGAGTTCGAGGTCTCCTGGCTGGTGCCCGCCGACCTGCTCACCGACGAGATCCTCGACGGGCGCGCCCAGATCAAGCCGCTCGACCTCGCCAAGGAACTGGAGCGGTACGGCGCGCAGACGCGCGGCGGGGTCGGCGTCAGCGTCTGATCCGGCGCTCGTGGGCGGCCTCTTCCTGCGGCCGCCCAACGCGGCCGGTCTTATCCGTTGACCAACCTGTTCGTGCCACTTATCGCAAACATCCTTCATACGACGCCCGGCGGCCTTACCATGATCATGATCATGATCTGAACCGGTGCAGCGAGGGACAGGACGGGCCATGGCCGACAACGACCAGCACGCGGGCGACGCCCCGGCCGAGCACGACCGGGAGAACACCAGGATCGACACGAGCAAGCCGAGCATCGCCCGTGTCTACGACTTCTTCCTCGGCGGCAAGGACAACTTCGCCATCGACCGGCAGGTGGGCGAGGCGACGCTGCGGATCGCGCCGGACGCCCCCGCGGCGGGCCGGGCGAACCGCGCCTTCCTCCGGCGCGTCGTCCGCCACCTGGCGGCCGAGGCGGGCATCCGGCAGTTCCTCGACATCGGCTCGGGCCTGCCCACGCAGGGCAACGTGCACGAGGTGGCCCAGGAGGTCACCCCGGGGGCTCGCGTCGTCTACGTCGACAACGACCCCATCGTGCTCGTGCACGGCCGGGCGCTGCTCGCCACCAACGGGAGCACCACGGTCGTCGAGGCCGACATCCGCGACCCGGAGTCGATCCTGACGCACCCCGGGATCCGCGCGCTCATCGACTTCGACCAGCCGGTGGCCCTGCTGCTGTTCGCGATCCTGCATCACGTCAACGACCACGAGGACCCCCAGGGGATCGCCGCACGCTTCCGCGACGCCCTGCCCTCCGGCAGCTATCTGGCGCTGTCCCACTTCCACAACCCCGGGCCGGGCATGCCCGAGGTGTCGGCGCAGGCGACCTCGGCCGAGAAGCTGTTCAACGAGAACCTCGGCACGGGCCGGTGGCGCTCCCGCGACGAGATCCTGACCTTCTTCGGCGACATGCAGCTCCTCGAACCCGGCCTGGTGCCGCTCGCCGAATGGCGGCCGGAGCCCGACGCGTTCGTCGAGCGCGGCATCACCTACCACACCTTCGTCGGCGGCGTGGCGCGCAAACCCTGAAACGCTCTTCTTGCGATAAACGTGAGTTGCGTCACTGCGCAACCGTACGGCCGGGAGCGCGTCGTCGCAGGCAGCGGGTCATGCGACGACGGAGCGGCGATCGGCCGTACGGCCACCCGGACGGCCGTTCGGTTGACATCGGTGAGCAGCGACGGTGATGCTCGGAGGTGGCTGCCCCTCTACAGGAAGGCGGCACCGACATGATGACCGTCAATGGGTCGTTCGAATCGGCTCTGAACAAAAAGACCTTGCTCTACCTCGACAAGCAACTGGTCGTACGCGCCTCGGAGAACGGCTCCGTACGACTGATCGGGCAGATCGACCTCACCAACGGCGACGCCATCGCCGACACCCTGCACAGGGAGTGGACGAGGCCGGGGACAGGATCCGTGGACGTCGCCGAGCTCCAGTTCATCGACCTCTACGGCCTGCGCGCCCTGGCCCTGCTGTCCGACATCCCCCTGGGCCGGCCGATCCGGCTGCACAACGTCAAGCCCGGCCTGCACAAGCTGCTCACCCTGCTCGACTGGCCCGCCTTCACCATCGGGTGACCTCGCGGCCCGGCGCGGACCCCCCACCGCGCCGATCGCGGGCGGCGCCTTTCTCGCACCCCCGCGTCTCTCGCACCCCTCTGCGTCTCTCGCACTCCGGCGTTTCTCGCATTCCCGCGTTTCTCGTGCTCCGGATGGAGGAAAGGTATCCGAGGACGGTCGTACGACCGTTATGACCAGCGCCTGAGCCTTCGTACGGGTTCAGGCGAAATCCATCCGTGAGTTCCCCCCGACTCTCGCGAGGAGGGGTGATGAGTTGTTTCCGGGCACTCCGGCAGCCCGCCGCCGAAGGCGGCCATCCGCCGACGTGGCGCAGCCACCGCCGCGCGTTCGCGCCGCGGTGACGAGGCGACCTGGCCCGACCGGCTGATCCGCCGGTGCGGCCGCCCGCTCCGCCCCGGACCCGGCGTCCGGGCTCCCGTCTGCTGGAGAGCCGAATGTTCCTGAATCAGGTGCTCACGACGTCCGCGGCCCTGCTGCGCGGCGTGCTGCCCGAGCCGTTCCGCGAACTGATTCCATGCCCTCACGAGGTGCACGTCTGCCCCGGCGGGCTGCGCATCAACCTGCACGGGATCGGCCGGCCCGGCTCCGAAGCGGCGGCCGACCAGTTGGAGGAGCGGCTGGAGACCGTCCCCGGCGTCGAGCGCGCCGAGGTCAACGGCCGCATCGCCGCCGTCTTCGTCGCCTGCGACCCGGACCTGGTCGACCAGGACAAGCTGCTGGCCGTCGCCACGGAGCTCGACGAGCAGGAGGAGCACGCCCACGAGAGCCCCGTCCGCCTCGTGGAGGAGCACCTTCGGGCGACCGTGCGACTGACGGCCGGCGTCACCGGAATCGGGCTGATCTTCCTGGGCAAGGCGATCCGGGCCCCTCGGCTCCCGGCGGTCGTGCCCGCGTTGCTGCAACTGGCCAACGCCACGCCCGCGATCCGCGAGCAGCTCGACCACCGGCTGGGACGCCGTCCCACCGACGCCCTGTTCACCACCGCCAACCTCGTCACGCAGACCCTCACGCTCCGCCCCACCGCGCTGTTCGTGCAGGCCGCCGCGAACGTGGGCCGCTACATCGAGACCAGGGCCAGCAGGTACGCCTGGGAGGGACTGGAGGAGCGGCTGGCCACGCGTCCGGGGGCCTACCACCACATCAGGGCCGAGGCCCGGCGGCGCCCGACCCACCTGCCGCACGGGCCGATCGAGCGCTACGCCGACGTGGTCGCCCCGATCAGCGCCGCCGCGTACGCCGTGACCCGGGTGCTCACGCGGGGCGAACGGGCCGCGTCCGTCCTCATCTCCGCCACCCCCCGGGTCGCCGACCTCAGCCGGGAGGCGTTCGCGGGCGCGATCAGCCGCGCGCTCGGCAGGCACGACACGGTCGTCTTCGACGCCGGCTGCCTGCGCAAGATGGACCGTGTCGACACCGTCGTCCTGCACGCCGACGCGCTGACGACCGGCTCGTGGACGATCGACCGGGTCGAGCCGCTGCGTGAGGGGGAGGACACCGACGAGCTGTACTCCCGGCTCTACTCCCTCATCGACTTCTCCGACCCCGGCCACACCAGGACCGTGGAGGGCTGGTCGGTCCGCCCGCTGCCGGACCCCGAACCCCTGCTCTCGGACGCCGGCCTCTGGCGCTCACGCGGGCTGCGTGCGGTGGAGGTGTCCAGGGACGGCGCCCGGGTCGCCGTCGCCGGTCTCGCCCCGGAGATCGACGCCCTGGCCGTACCCGTCGTCGGCGCGGCCAAGGCGGCCGGTACGGTCCTGCTCGCGGGCGACGACGAGGGCCTGGCGCAGCGCCTCGCGATCGGCCGGACGCTGCCCGGAGGCCCCGAGCTCGCCGAGCACGTGCACGACCTGCAGGCGGCGGGCCACTGCGTGGTCGTCGTGTCCAGGGGTGCCTGTCACGCGCTCACCCAGGCCGACATCGGCCTCGGGATGGTCGATCCCGCGGCCGCCGAGCCCGGACGCGTGGTGCCGTGGGACGCCGACATCGCCGGCGAGCTGCACGGCGTCCACCTGTTCCTGCGCTGCCTGCCCCGGGCGCGAAGCAACAGCGGGAACGGCGTGAAGCTCGGCGCGGCGGGCGCGTGCGTCGGCACCCTGCTGGCCGTCGCGGGCCCGGCCGGCACCGCCCTGCGCCGGGCGCAGCTCGCCAGCGCCGCCGTGTCGCTGGCCGCCATCGTGCTGGGCGAGTGGGACGGGCAGAACGCCGGCCGCATCCCCACCCCGGCCCGCGCCGACACCACCCCGTGGCACGCCATGTCCGCGCGTGAGGTGCTCTCCCGGCTCCGTTCCTCCTCGGAGGGCATCGCCGAGCTGGAGGCGGGCAGGCGCCGCGCGGAGGCCGCGCCCGAGGAGGCGGAGGGGCCGCACTCGCTGGCCCGGGCCACGCTGGAGGAGCTGGCCAACCCGCTCACGCCCGCCCTCGCGACCGGCGCGGGCATCTCGGCCCTCGTCGGCTCGGCCCTCGACGCCGTGCTGATCAGTGGCGTCATGGTCATCAACGCCTTCCTCGGCGGCGTGCAGCGGTTCAAGGCCGACAGGGCGCTGCACCGCCTGACCGAGTCCACCGAGGTCCTCGTACGGCTGCGCCGCCCCGAGGGCGTCGTCGAGACGACGAAGGACGAGCTCGCGCCCGGCGACGTCATCGAGCTGCGCGCCGGGGACGCCGTGCCCGCGGACGCCCGCGTCATCAAGGCCGTGGGGCTGGAGGTGGACGAGTCCACGCTCACCGGCGAGTCCCAGCTCGTCGCCAAGACGGCCGCGCCGACCGTGGCGGCGGCCATCGCCGACCGCAGCTCGATGGTCTACCAGGGCACCTCGATCGCGGCGGGCAGCGGCCGGGCGGTGGTCGTCGCGACGGGCGACATGACCGAGTCGGGGCGCAGCGCGAGGCTCGCGGGCGAGCCGAGCCCACCGACCGGCGTCGAGCTGCGCCTGCGGGAGCTGAGCAGCCGCATCCTGCCGCTGTCGATCGCCTCGGGTGTCGTGCTGCTCGTCACCGACCTCCTGCGCGGACGGCCGCTGGCCGCGGCGCTCACGCCCGCCGTCAGCCTGACGGTCGCCGCCGTGCCCGAGGGGCTCCCGTTCGTCGCCACCGTGGCGGAGCTGGCCGCCGCGCGGCGGCTGTCCAGGCGCGCCGCCCTGGTGCGCAACCCGTCCACCATCGAGGCGCTGGGCCGGGTCAACGTGCTGTGCTTCGACAAGACGGGCACGCTGACCGAGGGCCGCATCAGCCTGCGGCACCTGTCGGACGGGCGGGCGGGCCGTCCGGTCGAGGAGGCGGACACCGGGCTGCGGCGCGTCCTCGCCGCGGCCGTACGGGCCAGCCCCAAGTCCGGCGGGGGACGGGTGATCGCCCATCCGACCGACCGCGCCGTGCTGGACGGCGCGCACCGGCTCGACGTCACGCCCCAGGAAGGGTTCGAGAGCTGGGAGCGCGTGGACGAGATGCCGTTCGAGCCGGGCCGGGGCTACCACGCCGTGCTCGGCCGCACCGAGCACGGGCACCTGCTCAGCGTGAAGGGCGCCCCCGAGATCGTGCTCACCCACTGCACCACCGTGCACCGCGACACCGGCCCGGTCGCCTGCGACGAGACCGTGCGCATGGAGCTGGAGCGCGAGGTGGAGCGGCTGGCCCGGCAGGGCTACCGCGTGCTCGCCGTCGCGCAGCGGCCCGCCTCCGACCGGCGCGACCTCGACGAGTCGCGCATCGAGGAGCTGTGCTTCCTCGGCTTCCTCGGCCTGGCCGACCCGGTCAGGCCGACGGCCGCGGAGAGCGTCAGGCGCCTCGTGCGGGCCGGGGTGCGGATCGTCATGGTCACCGGCGACCATCCCAGCACCGCCGAGGCGATCGCGGTCGAACTCGACGCGCTGAACGGCCAGCGCGTCATGACCGGCCCCGAGCTGGACGAGCTCGACGACGAGACGCTGACCAAGGTGCTGCCCGACGTGGCGGTCTTCGCCCGCACCACGCCCGCGCACAAGGCCAGGATCGTCACGTGCCTGCGCCGCGCGGGTGAGGTCGTCGCCGTCACCGGCGACGGCGCCAACGACGCGCCCGCCATCCGCACCGCCGACGTCGGGATCGCCCTGGGGTCCCGCGCGACGCCCGCCGCGCGGGCCGCCGCCGACCTCGTCGTCACCGACGACCGCATCGAGACGATCGTGGACGCCATCGTCGAGGGCAGGGCGATGTGGACCTCGGTGCGCGACTCGCTGAGCATCCTTCTCGGCGGCAACATCGGCGAGATCGCGTTCACCGTGGGGACCAATCTGCTGGCCGGCGGGAGCGCGCTCAACGCCCGGCAGCTCCTGCTGGTCAACCTGCTCACCGACATGGTGCCGGCCATGGCGGTCGCCGTACGGCCGCCCGCCTCGACCGATCCGGACAAGCTCCTGGCCGAGGGCCCGGAGGCGTCGCTGGGCGCGTCGCTGACCCGCGACATCTATCTGCGCGCGGCGGTCACGACGGCGGCGGCGACGGCCGCGTGGATCCTGGGCCGCATGACCGGCACCCGCGTGCGCGCGAACACCGTCGGTCTGGTGGCGCTCGTGTCCGCGCAGCTCCTGCAGACGCTCGCGGGCGGCGGCCGGGACAGGATCGTCGTGCTCGCGGCGCTGTCGTCGCTGGCCGTCCTGTGGCTCATCGTCACGGTGCCGGGAGTCAGCGCCGTCTTCGGATGCCGGCCCCTCGGCCCGGCGGGCTGGGTCATCGGGCTGGGCAGCGCGGCCGCCGCCACGCTGGTGGGGATGCTCGTGCAGCGCCCGGTCAGGGAGGCGACGACCCGCGCCGAGGCCGAACGCCGCAGGACCACGGCCCACCTGCCCGTCCCTGCCTGACCGCGCCGACCGCCGCCCGCCGGTGGGTTCGTACGGCGGTCAGGGGCGGGCCGCCTCCGCCGGCCGTGTGGACGTGCGCGTGGGCCGTGCCCCGGCGGCGGGGTGGCCGGGCCACCAGAAGCGGTCGCCCAGCGACGTGACCAGCGCGGGGACGAGCACGCTGCGCACGAGGACCGTGTCGAGCAGCACGCCGAACCCGACGATCACCCCGATCTGGGTGAGCGTGATCAGCGGCAGCACGCCGAGCACGGAGAACACGGCGGCGAGCAGGACCCCGGCGCTCGTGATGACTCCGCCCGTCACCGCGAGGGCGGTGACCACCCCCTCGCGGGTGCCCTGTTCCGCCGCCTCCTCCCTGGCCCGGGTGGCGAGGAAGATGTTGTAGTCGATCCCGAGCGCCACGAGGAACAGGAAACTCAGCAGCGGGACGTCGAGGTCGAGCGCGGGGAAGCCGAACAGGTGCCGGAAGGCGAACCAGCCCGCGCCGAAGCTCGCCCCGAAGCTGGCGATCACGGTCAGCACCAGCGTCACCGCCGCGACCACCGAGCGGAGCAGGACAAGGAGGACGAGGAGCACCACTCCCAGCACGAGCGGCATGATCAGTCTCTGGTCGTGTGTGGCGGCGTCGCGTTCGTCCAGGTCGGCGGCCGCCTGCCCGCCGACGACGGCCTGCGCTCCGGGCACCGCGTGCACCGCCGCGCGCAGCGCACGGACCGCCGAGAACGCGGCCTCTGTGCCCGGCTCCGCCCGCAGCACCACGTCGGCCCGGGCCAACTCGGCGGTGCGGTCGCCGGGCGTGACCCGCACAACCCCGGGCACGCCCGAGGCGGCGGCCTCGACCTGTCCGGCCGCGGAGGCACGGGAGATCAGGACGAGCGGCTGCGCGCTTCCGGCCGGGAAGGCGCGGCTGAGCGTCTCCTGCCCCGCGATGGCCTCCACCCTCTCCCGGAACTGCTCCGTCTGCGACAGACCGACCCGCAACCCGGCGGCACCCAGGGCCAGCACGGCGAGCACCGCCACGCTCACCACGGTCATCAGCGCGGGCCGCCGCGACACCGCGCCGCCCACGCGCGCCCACACGCCGCCGCGAGCCGGATCCGGTTGCCCCTTCTGCGGAGCGAACGGCCAGAACAGCCCCCGGCCGAACAGCACGAGCGCGGCGGGAAGGACAAGCAGGGCGTAGCAGACGGCGGTCACGATGCCGATCGCCCCGGCCATGCCGATGCCGCGCACCGTCGGCGAGTCCGCGAGGGCCAGCGTCACGAGGGCGAGCGTGACCGTCGCCGAACTGGCCAGGACCGCGGGGGCCGCTGAGCGGACGGCCCGCGCCATGGCCCGGTGCCGGTCGTCTTGGAGGCGAAGCTGCTCCCGATAGCGGGCGATGAGCAGCAACGCGTAGTTGGTCCCCGCGCCGAACACCAGCACGGAGGTGATGCCGAGGGTCGAGTCGTCCACGGTCAGCCCGACCGTGCGGGTGAGTATGGCGACGATCTTCGCCGCGACCTGGTCGGCGACACCGATGACGCTGAGGGGAACCAGCCACAGCCACGGGCTGCGGTAGGTGACCAGAAGCAGGAGCGCGACGACCGACGCGGTGACCGCCAGCAGGGTGAAGTTCGCGCCGTCGAACACCCCGGCAAGGTCGACCTTGAACCCGGCCGGGCCGGTGACCTGCGCCCGCGCCCCCGCGGGCAGACCGGCCGCGGCCTCCGCACGGATCTTCCGTACGTCGTCCGTGAGATCCGCGAGCGGCAGCGAGCCGGGCAGCGGCACGCTCAGCAGCGCCACGTCGCCTTTTTCCGCGTAGACGGGCGGCGGCACCCTCCCGCCCGCCGCAAGGACGGTCAGCCGCCGCGCGTCCGCGTCGATCGACGCCCGGTCCTGCGACGACAGCCCGCCGTCACGGCTGTAGACGACCAGGGCCGGCGCGAGCTGGCCGCTCGGCAGCCGCTGTTGCAACCGGGCCACCGTGGCCGACTCCGCGCCCTTGGGCAGCGCGGCGGCGGGGTCGCTGTTCACCTTCGACGCGCCCCCGAACGCCAGGGCCAGGCCGGAGACGACGATCGCCAGGACGACCGCGAGCCACTTGCCGCGGGGGCCCGAAAGCGCCGCCGATCCACTAAGCTCTGCTCGCCTCATCCGCCATCTCTTTCCATGGTGGAATATTTCTACCGTGGAAAGACTAGGTGGGCCGGGGATGGTTCGCAACGCGGGAGGTGGTGCGTGTGGCCGAGGAGACCGTGGATCCCTTCGAGCTGATGAACCTGATGCGGCGCCTCAACGTCGAGGTCGACCGGTTCGCCGAGCAGTTCGCGGTCGGCCACGGACTGCACCGCACGGACCTCGACGCGCTCACCGTGATCATGGACGCCTCGCGCGAGGGGCGACCGCTCACCCCCGGGGCTCTGGGCGCGGCGCTCAATCTGAGCGCGCCCGCCACCAGCGCGTTGATCAACCGGCTCGAGCAGGCCGGCCATCTCACGCGGCACCGGAGCACCGGCGACCGGCGCAAGGTGGAGCTCGCCATGCACGAGCAGGCGGCGGCCCTCGCGAGCCGGTTCTTCGCGCCGCTCGGGCGGCGGATGTCGGCGGCGCTCGAAGATTTCACCCCAGAGGAGCGCCGGGTCATCGGACGCTTCCTCGGACGGGGCATCGAGGCCGTCGTCGCGGCCAGGCAGGAGACGGCCGACGACGACGCGTGACGGCGGAGCGGCCTCAGTGGATCACGGCCGACCGGGAGACCGCGCGCACCACGGGACAGGGTTCCGTCCTACCTGGCCCACAGGCGCCTCCTGGGACATCACCACGAGAGTTCGAGCACCGAGTCGAGCACCGGAGTCGAGCACCGAGGAGTCCGGCCACATCGTGGCGGCCGGCGGTCGGTCAGCGGTGGCGGCGCAGGCCCTTGCCGCCGTGGCGGTGCTTCTTCCCCCCTCCTCGGACTGCGCGGTGCTGCCGCGCCGTGTGGTCGTGGGACTTGTGCGTGCGCGGGGTGTGGGCGTGCGGAGTGTGGGCGCGCGGCTTGTCCGTCACCTGGAACTTCTGGAAGCCGAAGTCGGGCAGCGTGATCGGCTTGGAGGGGTCGTCCGAGATCGGGACGATGAACACGTCTTTCCGCACGCCGTCCTTGCTCTTCGTGTGATAGACGGCCTGCTTCGGCTCGGCGGCCTGCCCCATGAGGGGAGCGGGGCCTGCGGCGACGGGCATGGCGACGGGCATGGCCGCGGGCGCGTACCCCGGGCCGTTGTCAGGGCCGGAAGGCCCGTAGTAGGGGTTGTAGACCGCCGTGTCGGGCGGCGCCGCGATCGGCGCCGTGCCGCCCGTGGAAGGGCCCGCGGGCGGCGCGGGGTCCGCGGACGCGACCGGTCCGGCGATCAGGGTCGCGGCGAGGGCGGCGGCGGCCGAGCAGATGATCATGAGTCTCCCCCGAGGTCACGGATCGTACGAGGAAGACGGTAGGCAGCACGCCGCCGCCGATCGCGCGCCCCGTGCTCAGTGTCGGGTCAAAGCTCAGAATCTCTTGGCAGCGGGCCCCGACGATCGGCTCAGGGGAGCGGGCTCAGGTGGACGACCTTGGTGTGGGTCATCTCGTCGAGCAGCTCCGGGCCGTACCCGAAACCGTGCCCGCTGGCCCGGAGCGGCTGGGCCGCGCCGCCGGGCGCTCCGCCGAAGATCGCGTTGATCTTCACCGTGCCCACCGGCAGCTCGCGCCAGGCCCGCTGGGCGTTGGCCATCGACGGGGTGAGGACGGTGGCCGCCAGGCCGTACCTCGACTCGCGGGCCAGCTCAAGCGCCTCGTCGAACGACTCGACCACCCGCACCGCCGCGACCGGCCCGAACGTCTCCTCGCGCATGACGTCCATGTTCTCCGTGCAGTCGGCCAGGACGGTCGGCGGGTAGAAGGCCCCCGGCCCCTCGGGCACGTATCCGCCGGTAAGCAGTCGTGCCCCCGCCTCGATCGCGCCGCGTACGTGCCGGTCCACGATGTCGCGCTGGGCCCGGTCGACGAGCGGCCCGAGCGCCGTCTCCTCGTCCATGCCGGGCCCCATGCGCAGTTCCTCGGCCCGCTGCGCGAGCGCGGCGAGGAACTCCTCGGCGACGTCGCGGTGGACGTAGACGCGCTCGGCGGAAGTGCAGATCTGCCCGGCGTTGGCGAAGCAGCCGGTCGCCGCCTGTCCCGCGGCCCACTTCACGTCCACGCCCGCGTCCACGATCAGCGGGTCCTTGCCGCCGTTCTCCAGCAGGGTCTTGGCGCCGGTACGCGCGGCCACGGCGGCGATGGCCCGGCCCGCGGCGGTCGAGCCGACGTGCGCGACGAGGTCGACGCCCGGGTGCGCGGCCAGGGCCTCGCCCGGGTGGCGGTCGCCCGGCACCATGGTCAGCACCCCCGGCGGCAGCTCCGCCGCCATCAGCTCGGCGAGCAGCGCCCCGGTGTGCGGCGTGCGCTCCGACGGCTTGTGCACGACCGTGTTGCCGGTCACCACGGCCGCGCCGACGAGCCCGCAGGCGATGGCCACCGGGTCGTTCCACGGCGTGATCACCGCGACCACGCCGCGCGGCTCGTGGACCATCAGGTCGGTGGCGTCCCAGCCGCCCTGCAGGCTCCGTCCCCGGTGCAGCGGCCCCAGCTCGGCGTACTGCCGGAGCGTGCCGATCCCCGCCGCCACGCCGCCGCGGCTGTCGCCGATCGGCTTGCCCATCTCCCTGGTCACCAGCTCGGCCAGCTCGTCCCCGCGGGCCTCGATCCGGTCGGCCATCCGGTGCAGGCACGCGGCCCGCTCGGCGGGAGCCGTACGGGCCCAGCCGGGCTGGGCGCGGCGGGCCGAGTCGACCGCCCGCTCCACGTCCTCGGCGCACCCGGCGGGGAAGTCGCCCACCGGCTCCCCGGTCGCCGGGTCGGCGACCGTACGGTCCCGCTCGCTCGCGCTCGCCGTCCACGCGCCGTCGGTCAGCACCCAGCGATCCCTGTCCCGCACCCGGTTCTCCTCCCGTTACTCACACAGCCGTGGTCGCTCTCCCCGTGCTCGCTACCCCCCGGCACGTACGGTTATCACCCGGCTTCCTACACTTCCCGTATGCGACGGCTGAGCAGCACAGTGGTCGTGGTGGCCGGGGAGCGGGCCGCCGAGGTGATCTCCGGGCTCGAGGGTCTGCACAACGTGCGGGCGATCACCCGGGGAGAGCGGACCCCCGCCGAGATGACCGACGTGGTCACGCGGGCGAGCGCGACGTACGTGCTGCACGACGCCGATCCCCTGGCCGAGGTCGGCGAGGCGTGGACCGGCTTCTTCGACGGGACGACGCCGATGGGCGGCCTGGAGGTCGCCGTCGAGGCGGCGGTCGGCGCGCTGCGCGCCGAGCGGCTGGTGCTGCCCGACTACTACATCGTCCTCGACCCCGACGGCCTGACGCCCACCCGGCGCCACTGGTGGCTCGGCGTGCTCGCCGGGGCCGCGCCGACCCGGGTGGTGCCGAGCCCCGCCTCGGCCGGCGCCGTCAAGGAGACGCTGCGCGGGCTGTCCGCGGGCCGCTGGTGGCCCGCCGACGTGGAGGGGTGGCTGCGCGGCCTGCCCCGCCAGGTGCCCGACCGGGTCGGCCTCCCCGGCGCCACCGCCTGACCGGCGGCCCGGGGGCGCGCCGGGCCGATCGCCGGGCCGGTCGCCGGGCCGGTCGCTCAGAGGGCTGTGAAGTCGGCGAAGTCGAAGCCGGGTGACACGACGCAGCTCACCAGCACGCCCTCGGCCCCCGCCGGACGGGCCGCCTGCCAGGTGCCCGCCGGCACCACCGCCTGCGGGACCTGTCCGTTCTCCACATCCGGGCCCAGGACGACGACGTCCTCCCGGCCGGGCCGCTCGCCCGCGCCGCCGAGCACGAGCGTCAGCGGCCCGCCCCGATGCCACAGCCACACCTCGTCGGACCGCACGGCGTGCCAGACCGACTCCTCGCCCGGCTCGAGCAGGAAGTAGATGCCCGTCGCCGTCGCCCGCGCGCCGCCGTACCCGGGAGGCTCGACGGAAGCCGCCGCCCGCCACGTCTCGCGATACCACCCGCCCTCGGGGTGGGGCAGCAGGCCGAGAGCCTCGGCGGCCGGGGGACGCGCCTGGATCGCCACGAACGCCCCGGAGACGTCCCGGCGCAGGAAGCGGAGGGATGCGCCCGGGTCGTCCTCGTCCACCGCCACGACGGGATCCGTGCCGGGGAAGGCCGCGGCGGCGATCCGCAGCGCCTCCTCGTCGTCGCGGGCGGACAGCCCGGGACCGCCGGGATAGGCGTCCAGCGTCATCAGCAGCACGCGGCCGATCGTACGGCAGGGCGGCGCGGCGGGTCCGCGGGCCTGGCGGGGCCGTCTAAACCGGCGTTACTTGATCGTTACGGAATCGGCCGCACAAAACAGCGGTTTCGCACGTTCCAAGTCAGTGCAATTCCCTGTGAAACACCCCCAATGAGGAGTAGACCGTGAATACCCTCCGGCGGGCGGCCCACGTCACACTGACCGTCGCCGCCATCGCCGTCGCTACGGCCTGCTCGGCGGGAGGCACAACCACTCCCGCCGCATCAGTCACTGGTGCGGCCGGTACGGCCACTCAGGCTCCGGCCACTCAGGCCCCGGACGCCAAGGCGGCGGCACTCGCCCCGCGCGCGGCGTCCCAGACGGCACGCAAGGCGGGAAAGCCGAAGCTCGGCATCGCCGACATCACGCCCATGGGCGAGAAGGTCGAGCGGGTCGGCGTCGGTTTCCCGATCATCGTCACCTTCGACCGCGCGGTGCGCGACAGGGCGGCCGCGGAAGCGGTGCTGCAGGTCCAGGCGGAGAAGCCCGCCGAGGGCGCCTGGCGCTGGGTCTCCGACCGCAAGGTCGTCTACCGCACCAAGACCTACTGGAAGCCGCACCAGAAGGTCCTGTTCACCGCCGGGCTGAGCCAGATCCCCGGCAACGAGGCCGCCAAGGACGTCTCGCGCCGCTTCGCCGTCGGCACCGCCAACATCTCGGTGGTCGACACCAGGAAGCACGTGATGAAGGTGCGCCGCGACGGGAAGCTGGCCAAGACCATCCCGATCAGCGCGGGCCGCGGCGGCCTGCCGCGGGGCGGCGTCGACGTCTACCTCACGACCACCGGCGTGCACCTCGCGATGGGCAAGAAGCGGGTCGAGACGATGACCTCGTCCTGGCTCGGCGTCACCGACCCCAAGGACCCGCTCTACTACAAGCTGGAGATCCCCTGGGCGGTCCGGATCTCCGACAGCGGCGAGTACGTCCACCAGAGCGCGGGCGACTACCAGTTCCTGGGCAAGTCGAACCAGAGCCACGGCTGCGTGCGCGCCACACCCGCGGGCGCCAAGTGGTTCTACGGCATCAGCCAGCGCGGCGACGTCATCGAGGTCGCCGGCACCAAGCGCAAGCTCGACTGGCGCAACGGCTGGAGCTACTGGCAGCTGAACTGGAACCAGTGGAAGCGCGGCAGCGCGCTGCCCGCCGGCTCGGCGTCGGCCTCAGCGTCGCCCTCGGCCTCTCCGTCCGCCGACCAGGACGCCCTGCAGGGATAGGCCCTCCGTTTCCCACGGCGCTCCCGCCCCCGGTCCGTACGGCCCAGGGTGGGAGCGCCGCCTGCTTTCCGGCGCCTTTCGAGCCTCAGGTCGTGAGGGTTCTCCAGGACTCCACGGTCGCCTCCGCGATGCTCTCTACACGGCGGCCGTACGCCGGATATCCGTCCGAAACGAGGCTGCCGTCCTTGAACGGCAACCCGCAGAAGCCGGCGCGGAAGGGCTCGGGGGATCCGCCCCGCGGCAGCGGCGCATACTCCGCGAGCGGGGCCATGTCGTAGCCCGACCGCGCCCCGTGCCTGTTGCGCGCCACCTGATGCGCCGCCACGCGGAGCAGCGCGTCGAGGCCCTTGTCCAGATAGAGCTGCAGCATGCGGAACTGACCGTCGAGGTACTTGTCGTGGGCCCTGGCGGGGTGCTGCAGGAGATACGCGCAGACCACGGGTGTGTGCCACCTGTACATCTCAGGATCGGCCTGCTCTTCGGCCAGGATCGCGTGGTAGTAGTCCACGCACTCGCCCAGCGGACCGGCGGGCGCGCCGCACTCGCACCGACCCGTACCGGAGCTGTCCGTCATGCCCGCACCCTAGGCAGCCGGCGACAGCCGTGTCGACGGCATTTCGCGCAACTCAGAGAGCACTGCTCTTGACATGCCCCGCGGCAAAGAGAGAGCATTGCTCTCGTTGCAGAGCACTACTCTCTTGGAGATGTCATGTCGCTGCTCTATTCCGGTCCGTCCCTGGCCGTCCTGCACGACGAGTACGCCGCGCGGGGACGCGTCGACCCCGACGCCCAGCTGACCTCCTCGTCCCGGCTGGTCGTGGACGTGCCCGTGGACCGGGTCTGGGCGGTCATGGCCGACCTGCGGACGTGGCCGTCGTGGGCCTCCGGCATCCGGATCCTCGAACTCGGCGACGTACGCCCCGGCGCGTCCTTCCGGTGGCGCCTGAACGGCGTGCCCCTGCGGTCGCGGTTCGCGGTGGTCGACCCTCAGCGGGAACTCACCTGGACGGGCACCTTCCTCGGCCGCTACCGGGCGGTGGACCGGCACGTCCTGGAGCCGCTGGAGGGCGGGCGCACGAGGATCACCGTGGAAGAGTCGCTCGCCGGTCCGCTGCTGCCGCTCTTCTACCGGGAGTCCATGCTCCGGGCCAACCACGAGCGGTGGCTCGAGAATCTCGCCCGCGCCGCCGCCTGAGCCGTCCCGCCTCGCCGCCGGTCCGGGGAGCGGGGGAGTGAGCCTCCCGGAAAGACCGGCGTGAAAGCGATCGGGCCCTGCGGCGGAGTAGAGGTGATGACCCACAGAAGGGACGCCTCGCGAATGCCCGCTCCCCCGGAAGCTCCGGCGGATCTCGACGACGCCGTGCTCATCGAGCGGTCGTGGCATCGGCCGGAGCTGTTCGCTGCGCTTTACGAGCGCTATTTCGGCGAGATCCACCGTTATGCGGCGGCGCGGCTCGGCACGCAGGTCGCCGACGACCTCGCCGCCGAGACCTTCCTCGTCGCGTTCCGCAAGCGCGACGGCTTCGACCCCGCCCGCGGCTCCGTACGGCCCTGGTTGTACGGCATCGCCACAAATCTCGTCGCCCAGCACCGCAGGAGCGAGAGCCGGAGGCTGGAGGCGTTCCAGCGGGCGCCGGTGGACCGCGGAGCGGTGTCCGGCCACGAGGACCGGGTGGCGGCGCGGGTCACCGCCGCGAGCGCACAGGGGCCGCTGGCAGCGGGGATCGCCGGGCTGTCCGACGGCGATCGGGACGTCCTTCTCCTGGTGGCGATCGCCGGACTGAGCCATGAGGAGATCTCCCAGACCCTCGGCATCCCCGCGGGCACCGTCGGTTCGCGGCTCAGCCGGGTGCGCCGGAAGCTTCGCGGGGCTCTGGGAGGCGTCAACCCCCTGATCGGAGGCACCGATGGATGACCTGACCCGCCGGACGGGCTCCCCCCGGACCTCCGAACCCGACGAACTGGCCGCCGTCCGCGACCTCCTCGTCGAGCCCGCACCCACCGCCGCGGCCTTCGACGCGGGCCGCGCCCGGCTGATGGCCGCGCTGGCCCTCGCCGCCCAGGACGGTCCGTACGCGCTGGACGATCCGTACGCGCTGGACGGCGACCCGCGCGGGGACGGAGCGGGTCCCGGGCCGGATCACGGCCCGTCGGAGCAGGAGCCGGCGCGCTTCGGGAGGGGCCTGCGACAGTCCCGGGCGAGGGGCGTGCGCCGCTCCCCCGAGACCCGCTCCCCCGAGACCCGCTTCCCCGGGCACCGCTTCACCGGGCGGCGGGTCACCGTGGGAGCACTGCTGGCGGGGGCGGCCGCTGCGGCCGCCCTGATCGTCACCACGGCCGTCGCACCTGAAGGCCGGGTGGTGCTCACTCCCGCCCCTGAAGCATCGGCGGGAACGCCGGTCGCCGAAACCATGGGCGGTGCGGCGAACGCCCGCCAGATCCTGCTCGCCGCCGCCTCCGCCACGGCCAGGACATCCGACGAGCCCGGCGCCTACTGGCGCATGAAGACGACCTACATACAGCGGTTCCTCTCGCCCGATCGTCGCTACCTGCTCCAGCGGGGGCTGTCCGAGGAGATGTGGCTGGCCCGCGACCCCGCCCGGCCGAGCTGGAGGATCACGCGGCCTCTCGGTGTGAAGCCGGCGACCCCCGAGGACGAGGCGGCGTGGCGCGACGCGGGTTCGCCCCGCGAATGGCGCTATCCGCACGACGTCGAGGGCCTCGGCGACGTCGGCCCGGGGGACGAGGTCCGTGCCGCGCCGGAGGAGCCCATTGGGTCACGGCTTGCCGGTGGGTGGATCGGTTCACCCGGTCTCCTGGCCAAGCAGCGGCTCACCTGGGCCGAGCTGGACCGCGTTCCCAGCGGCACGCAGAAGCTCAGGGACTACCTGAAGGCACGGATCAGCCGGCAGACGAAGAAGTACCACGCGCTCGACCCGCGGCGGGAGATGGACAGCCGGCTGCAGGGAGCCTGCACGGAGATCCTCAGTGGGCTGCCCGTCTCTCCCGAGGTGCGGGCGTCGGCGTACCGGATTCTGGCCGAGCTGCCCGGCATCACCGCCGTGGGAGAGGTCACCGACGCGCTGGGCCGTACCGGCCAGGGCCTCACCTACCGGGCGGGCGAGGAGGGCACCGACGTCACGATGGTGGTCGACCCCGGCAGCGGGCTGTTCCTGTCGAGGGAGACCCGCAGCGCGGGCGTGGACGCCGGTGGCCGGACGGTGACCGTCGGCACCTTCGTCGCGTACGACGACAGCAGCTGGAGCGACGAGGAGCCCGACCTGCCGGCGCGGCACGACTGACCCGCGCCCCGGCCCGCAGACGAAACGTAGATATACCGAAAAAGCCGAAATTCGGTTCTTCGGATAATTTCACATGCCCAGAGGGGCTGTGGAAAAAGTCGACGGGCGATGCCGGGCGATGCTTTGATGAGCAGTAGCGAAACAAACGCCGGTCAAAGGGCAAAAACATGCTTAAGATGCTTCTCCAGCAAATGGCGGCACTGCTCGACGCCGACGACGACCTGCACCTGGGCGACGACGCACACGCCCTCGACCAGAATGACGACGCGGACGAAACGGAAGATCTGGACGACGACTTCTGACGTTTCCCCTGAAATCCCCCCACAATCTAGAAAGCCCCCAAATGACGTTCACGCTTCATGACGTACGCTCTCGGACATATAAGGCGCGCGACGCCTGGTGGACCGTTTTCCTGGTGGATCCCCTGGCGGGCCGGCTGGTGGTGACGACCGCCAACCGCACGTCCATCACCCCCAACCAGATCACCTGGGGCGCTTTCGTGCTCGGCCTCGGCTCGGCCTGGTGCTTCCTTCAGGCCGAGTGGCCGTGGCTGGCCGCCGGGGCCGCCGTCTACCACGTGAGCTTCGTTCTCGACTGCATGGACGGGAAGATCGCGCGCCTCAAGGGAACGGGGACGGTCCTCGGCGGCTGGCTCGACTACGTGTTCGACCGGATCCGGGTGCTGGCCTGCACCGCCGCGCTCATGTGGGGGCAGTACCGCGCGACGGGGCAGGAGGTCTACCTGCTTCTCGGCATCGCAGTGGTGTTCCTCGACATGCTGCGCTACGTCGACGCCCTGCAGATCGCGAAGGTCCGGCGCCAGATGCGCCGCACACTACGGCACACCTACGAACAGTCGGTGTCCGGTGATCCGGCCGCGCTGCCGGCGTCCCTGTTACACGAGGACCTTGACACCGACCCCGACGAGATCAGGGTCCGCCTGACGCAGGCCGTGGACCTGCAACAGGAGTTCCGCAGCCGCTTCTCCTGGTACCCCGGCATGCGCGAGTGGCTGCGCGAGCACCGGATCCGCACACACCTGGTCAGCGGCATCGAGTTCCAGATGGCGGTGTTCATCGTCGGCCCGCTGCTCGGCGCGGTCATCCCGGTCACGATCGGCGCGGCCGCCCTGCTGCTCCTCTTCGAGGCCCTCATCATGTACAAGCTCCTGCTGTCGTCGCGTGATCTGAACCGCGCGCTGGCCGCGATCCGCACGTCCGCCGAAACGTCCGCCTCCGGGACGCCCGCCGGTTGAGCGTCCTCACCGCTGACCGCACGGATAGAGGTGCCGCCGCGAGGGGTAGCGGTGGGACATGACCGAACGCGAGGAGCCCGCCGGCCTGCCCGATCCCAGCCACCGCCGCCCCGAGGGGCTGGACGACGTCACCGTCGACGCGCTGGGCAGGCTCAGCAAGGCGCTGGAGACGATCCACCGGGTCAGAGGCCACCTGTACTCCTTCCACCAGCTCACGGGGACGGCGGACTTCGAGCTGGACAACGCCGTACGGCTGCTGCGGCAGGCCGGGCACGACAAGTGGGCCGACCGGATCGAACGCGAGCTGATCGGCCGCAACGTCATCCAGGGCCGCTGGACCTTCCAGATCGTCGAGGAGTACGACGACGGCTACTACGCGACCTTCCAAGAGCTGGAACGCCAGGCCCGCAACGAACTGGCCGGAGGGCGCCGCCACCTCTACGAGGCCGAGCTGAAGCAGCAGCGGCGCACACCCGGGCAGCCCGGCCACGAGCCCACACCCTGAGACCCGGATTCCGGTCCGGTAGTCCACGAACGGTCACCGTGGACACCCCACTGGTCAGTGATCGTCGCGTCCGCCGAGGAGGTGCACCCGTCCCCACACGCCGAGCGGCGCCAGCGCCTCGTTCAGCGTGACGCCGAGCGGGGTCAGCGAGTATTCGACGTGCGGCGGCACCTCGTCGTACACCTCGCGGTGCACGATGCCGTCGGCCTCCATCTCGCGCAGGTGCGAGGCGAGCACCTTCTCGGTCACGCCCGGGAGCATCCTGCGCAGCTCCCCGAAACGGCATGGGCGTTCGTTCAGTGCCCAGAGGATCGAGCTCTTCCACTTGCCGCCGATCACCTCCGTCGCCGCGTCGATCCCGCATTCGGCCGCTCCCGGACGCCGCGCGGTCCGCATGGTCCATCCCCTCCTCGCTGCTCGCTCACCCCGCGGTAAGCACCCACTTCGAAGTGCGTACTTGATCGTCTCTGGGCTCGTGACCAGCCTAATCGGCATGACCCACAACACTGAGAAGTCTCCGCTGTCCCTGCTCGGGCTGGGCGCGATGGGCGGCGCGCTCGCCCGCGCCTGGCTCGCCGCCGGGCATCCGCTGACCGTCTGGAACCGCACCGCCGGCCGGGCCGAGGCCCTCGCCCGCGAGGGGGCGCGCGTCGCCGCGACCGCCGCCGAGGCCGTGGCCGCGAGCGACCTGGTGGTCGTCTGCCTGCTGGACCACGCCTCTGTGGACGACGCCCTCGCCGTCGCCGACCTGTCCGGCAAGGACCTGGTCGACCTCACCACCGGCACTCCGGAGGAGGCCCGCGCCCGCGCCCGGTGGGCCGAGGAGCGCGGCGCCCGGTTCCTCGACGGCGGCGTCATGGCGGTCCCGCCCATGATCGGGGTGCCCGGCTCCGGGGCGTACGTCTTCTACAGCGGCTCCCCGGCGGTGTTCGAGGCCCACGCGGGCACGCTGGCCGTACCCGCCGCCACCGTCTACACCGGCGAGGACCCCGGGCTCGCCGCCCTCCACGACGTGGCACTGCTCAGCGCGATGACGGGCATGTTCGCGGGGGTGGCGCACGCCTTCGCGCTCGTCCGGGAGGAGATCCCCCCCAAGGGCTTCGCCGATCTCGTCGTGGGCTGGCTGAGGGCGATGACCCCGTACGCGTACGGGATGGCCGAGCATCTGGACAGCGGCGACTACACGAAGAACGTCACGTCCAACCTCGCGATGATGGTGCGGGGCAACGCGACCCTGCTGCGTACGGCCGAGGAGCAGAAGGTCAGCCCCGAACTGCTCACGCCCTTCACGACCCTCATGGAGCGGCGGCTCGCGGACGGCCACGCCGGCGAGGGCACCACGGGGGTGATCGACCTGCTGCGGGTGCCCTGATCCGTCTCCTGGCCCATCCCCTGGCCCTGGCCGCCCACGCGGGAAAGTTATCCTCACAGGAGGATGCCGACCGCGTCGAGCGAGGTGAGGCCGTGACCGAACGCAAGCCCCTCGGAGTGAGTTTCGAGTCGTGGATCGACCGGCAGATCCGCGAGGCCACCGAGCGTGGTGAGTTCGACGACCTGCCGGGCGCCGGCAAGCCCATCCCCGGCCAGGGCAAGCCGCACGACGAGATGTGGTGGATCAAGCAGAAGATGCGCGCGGAGAACCTGTCGTTCCCGCTGCCGGGGACGCTGGCGCTGCGCAAGGAGGCCGAGGAGGCGAGGGCGGAGGCGCTGGGCGCGCGCACCGAGGCCGAGGCGCGCAGGATCATCGAGGAGATGAACGCCAAGATCCGCGACAGCTACCGCAAGCCCCTGTCCGGGCCGCCGGTCGTGCAGCCGCTCATCGACGTGGACGAGGTCGCCGCCGAGTGGCGGGCCCTTCATCCGGTCGCCGAGAAGAAGCCCGCTCCGCCGAAAGACCCGAAAGACTCGAAGCGCCCGAAGCGCTCCTTCCTCCGGTGGTTCGGCCGCCGCTGACCCGCCCGGTCCGCGACCTGACGAAAGTCAGGTGAGGACCTCCCGATCGCCCGCTGTGCCGCCCCTCCGGCCGCTCGTACCGTACGTGACCTGCGAACGGAAAGAGCTCGGAGGGGAAACACGGTGCGCATGCGCGAAATCGCCGCGACCGCCGGTCTGGCCGGTGTGCTGCTGCTCACGACGGGAGCGACGGCGGTGGACGCCGCAGCGCGGGCGGCACCCCCGGACGGACGGCCCGGCCTGACCGCGGAGTCCGTCGACCGCTACGTACGCGACTACATCCGGCGCACGGACCTGCCCGGTGCCGTCGTGACGGTCGTCAAGGGCGACCGGGTCGTGTACGCCGCCGGGCACGGTGACACGGCCGGCGGCGAGGCGATCACCGCGGACACCCCCATGCCGCTCGCCTCGCTGTCGAAGTCGTTCACGGCCCTGGCGGTGCTGCGCCTCGCCGACGAGGGCAGGATCGACCTCGACGCGCCGGTTCGGCGATATCTGCCCGAGTTCACCATGGCCGACGCCCGGGCTGAGAAGATCACCGTACGGCAGCTTCTCCAGCAGACCTCGGGCATGAGCGACCGGACCTTCCCCGAGCTGACGCTCCCCGCGCCGGACGACCTCAAAAGCGCCGTCGCGATGCTCAGGACCGCGCCGCTCGCCGCGGCGCCGGGCACCAGGATGATCTATCACAACCTCAACTACGCGGTCGCGGCGCGGCTGGCCGAGGTGGTGTCGGGGACGCCGTTCGCCGACTTCATGGCCGCCACGCTGTTCACGCCGCTCGGCATGACGTCCACCCGGACGGTGGACACCACGGAGGAGCTGCCCGGCGCGGGCGCCGGATACGTCCGCGCGTACGGCCAAGTGATCGAGCGCGCGCACCCGAAGTGGTTCGTCAACGGCTCCTACGGGGTCGTCAGCACCGCCGACGACCTGGCCAAATGGCTGATCACACAGAACGGCCACGGCGACGCCCTCTCCCGGGACCTCGTCGAAACCACCCAGACGCCGTCCGGCGTGGGCGGCAGCACGTACGGCATGGGGTGGTCGGCCGAGCGGACGGCCGGAGGGGCGCCGATGCTGCGGCACACCGGCTGGCTGCTCACCCACAACTCCGCGCAGACCCTCCTGCCCGGGGACGAGTGGGGCATCGCGGTCGTCACCAACACCGGGATGATCTCCGGCGACGACGCGCTGATCATCAGCGACGGCCTGGTGGACCTGATCGAAGGACGGCCCGACGCGGGCGCGGTGCCCTTCACCACGGAGGCGGACCCCTGGCTGGGTGGCCTTTCGCTGCTCAACCTGGCCCTCGGCGTGGCCGGAGTGCTGCGCTCCCGCCGCTGGGCCGGCCGCCGCGCACACCGGCGCGTCTGGCGGGTGATCGCGCGGCTGGTCCCCTACGCGCTTCCGGTCGCGTTCTACCTGGGGCTGGCGGAGCTGGCCGGGGTGCTGCTGAACCGGGTCGGCACGCTGGACCAGCTCACCTACGTCTGGCTCGCGCTGTACGTCTGGGCCGCCACCGGAGCGCTGGCCGCCGTCGCCGTCGTGGCCGCCCGCCTCGTCCACGCCGTACGCCTCCGGCGACGGGCCGTTGATAACGTCCACACATGAGGGGTAGGGCGGATTTTGGGCAGAATGCGATGATCCGCGTCCTGCTGGCGGACGACGAGGCGCTGATCCGCGCCGGCATCGCGAGCATCCTGGCCACGGCCGGCGACATCGAGGTCGTCGCCGAGGCGGCCGACGGGCACGAGGCCGTCGACCTCGCCCTGCGGCACCGTCCCGCCATCTGCCTGCTCGACATCCGGATGCCGCGGCTCGACGGGCTCAAGGCCGCCGCCGAACTGCGCCGGGTCCTCCCCGAGGTCGCCGTCGTGATGCTCACAACGTTCAACGAGGACGACTACGTGACGAGCGCGCTCGGTTCCGGCGCGTCGGGTTTCCTCCTCAAGTCGGGCGACCCACGGGAACTGATCGCGGGGGTCCGCGCCGTCGCCGCGGGTGGCGCCTATCTGTCCCCCGCCGTCACGCGGCGGGTCATCACCCGCCTCCGGGCACGCCCGCTCGGCACGGAGGCCGCCGCCCGCGCCCTCGTGGACGAGCTCGGCGACCGCGAGCGCGAGGTGCTCGCACTGGTCGGAGCCGCCATGTCCAACGCCGAGATCGCCCGGCGCCTGCATCTCGTCGAGGGCACGGTCAAGGGGTACGTCAGCCAGATCCTCACCCGTCTCGGCCTCCGCAACCGCGTCCAGGCCGCGATCCTCGCGTACGAGGCGGGTCTCGTGGCCGATGCTCCGCTCGGCCGGAAGGCGTGAGGCGGTGCGGCCGTCCCGTCTGCTCGACCTCGGGCTGTGGCTGGCGGTGTGCGCGCCGCCCGTCGCGCTGGCCGTCGATGACGGCGACGCCCGGCAGGTGGCGGCGGCGGCCGTGGCCGTGCCGCTGTTCGGGGCCGCCACGGCAATGAGCCGGAGGTGGCCGCTGGCGGCGCTCGCCGTACCGGTGGCGGTGAGCCTGGCCCTGGACGTGCAGATGTTCGGCCCCCTGTCCTGGACGTGGGCGGCGCTGGTGGTCTTCGGCTACCTGGCCGGGCACCGGATGGCGACCGCCCGGCCGGCGCTGTGGTTCTTCGCGGCCGTCGCCTTCGCCGGGCTGCCGCTGTCCGCGTTCGTCCTGCGCGACCTGTGGGGCTGGCCCACGCAGCTCATCACGCTGCTGCTCGCGGTGGTGGTGCCCTGGCTGGTCGGCCGCTGGCGCCGCCAGCACGCCGAACTGGTCCGCACGGGCTGGCTGCTCGCCGACCGGCTGGAGCGCGAGCAGCGGGCCGTCGCCGACCGTGCCCGCCTGCGGGAGAGGGCGCGCATCGCGGGCGACATGCACGACTCGCTCGGCCACGACCTGACGCTCCTCGCGGTGCGCGCCGGCGCCCTGGAGCTCGATCCGGGCCTGGACTCGCGGCAGCAGACGGCCGTACGCGAGCTGCGTGAGGCCGCCGCGGCCGCGACCGAGCGGCTGCGCGAGATCATTGGCGTGCTGCGTGCGGACGACGACGAGGACGTCGCCGCGCCGCCACGTGAGGAGAGCGTCGAGACGCTCGTCGAGCGCGCCCGCGACTCCGGTGTGCCGATCGTCGTCGAGCACCCGGACGACCACCCGGGCGAGCACCCCGACGACCACCCGGGCGACATCGAGGGACTGCCCCCGATGACCGCGCTCGCCGTGCGCCGCGTGCTTCAGGAGGCCCTGACGAACGCCGCCAAACACGCTCCCGGCGCGACCGTACGCGTCCGGCTCGCGTCCGACGACGGCGTCGTCACGCTCCGCGTGGTCAACGACCCCGCCCCGGCGGCGGCCCCACCGGGCGTGGCCTCGGGCGGTTCCGGGCTCGTCGGGCTGGCGGAACGGGTGCGCCTGGCGGGCGGCGTCCTGCGGGCCGGCCCGGCTCCCGGCGGGGGTTTCGAGGTCGCCGCCGAACTGCCCGTCACCGGCGTCCGGGCGGCTCACGAGCAGGTGCGGACAGCGGCCGGCCCCGGCACGCCCGAGACCACGGCGACCCGGGAGCTGCACCTCGCCCGGCGGCGGGTGCGGCGGCGTCTGGCGCAGGCGGTCGGGATTCCCGCGGCCGTGCTAGCCGCGATCTTCACGCTCCTGGTCCCCTTGCACTTCGTCAGCTCGTCGTTCTCCGTCCTCGACCCGGCGACGTACGAGGGGCTGAAGGTGGGCGAACCACGCGACGACGCGCGGTCCCGGCTGCCCGCGTTCACCAGGGACGGCCCGCCGGACGGCACTCCGGCTCCACCACGCGGCCAGGACTGCGTCTACTACACCATGAAGACCGATCCCGACCGCGCCTACCGCCTGTGCTTCGCCCGCGACCGGCTCGTCTCGAAGGCCGTCGTGCCCACCCCGTGACGACGCGGGTTTCAGCAAGATCCAAGCCGGTTCCAGGAGCGCGCCGCGATCCTCTTGACATCGGCGGCGTCCCGCTGCCGGAGGACAGGAACGCGGCGAACGGCCATGGCCCCGGTTTTGTCGGCGGCGGCTGCCACGATGTCGCGAAACGACCAAGGGAGCCCAGGTGCCCGATCGTCTCGCCCCCTTCCGGTGGCTGACGGCCCCGGCGACGGACAACGTGCGCAACCCGCTGGGCGACATCTTCACCGTGTCGTTCTTCCACGGGGTGGAGCCCGCCGATGTCGCGGCCCGTTTCGAGCCCGCCGGAGCGGCGGTCCGCTCGATGAGCTTCGGCGAACTCGACGACGAGGTCGCGGAGTTCATCGAGGAGACCGACGGCGGCGACGGCGGCGGATACGTCGGCATCACCCGGATCGGCGAGTGGAGCATGGCGATCGAACCGTGTGGCTGGCACACCGCGCTGGGCGAGAACCTGGCGCGCCTCGCGCAGGGATGCGAGGCGGTGGCCGTCGGACGCCACGACTACGCCGAGCACAGCTTCCTGTACGCCGCGGACGGCGAGATCCTCACCGCCTTCACCCCGCACGCGTCGGTCAACCGCTGGGGCAGCGACCCGGATCGGCTGAAGGAGCCGATGCGCAGGGTCGGGCTGCCGTTGACCGCCACGACCGGCAAGGCGGCCTGGGACACCCGGTGGGACGACGCGCTCCCCAAGGCGTTCGCGCTCGCCGCCAGGATCACCGGGGTGACCCTCGCCCCGGACTCCTTCGACGGGCCGCTGCTGGTCACCTCCATCACCGAGTGGTCCCAGGTCTAGGCGTCTTGTCGGAGGGCTCTGCTACACACGGGTCATGACCTCACCCGCCGCCCAGCAACTCGGCATCGTGCCGTCCGTGTACGCCGTCCAGCACCTGCCGCAGGCCACGTTCCCCGAGGACGACGACTGGATCGCGCTCGTCCGCGCCCCGGAGGGCCTCACCGTGATCCGCGAGGCCTGGCCGACGGGGTCCGGCGACCGGTGGATCGGCCTGTACGGCGGGGGCACGGGGCACGAACTCGACGTCCCGGGCATGCTGGCGGCGATCCTGAACCCCTTGGCCGAGGCGGCCGTCCCGGTGTTCGTCGCCTCGACGTTCCACGCCGACCTGGTCCTCGTGCCCGAGCCGAGGATCAAGCAGGCGATCACGGTCCTGGAGGAGGCGGGACACCGGGTGGACACCCGCCACCTCCGCACACCCGACTCGTAGCGCTCGACGTCGTCGGTCATCCGGGTGTCCCGGACGGCATGCGAACCGTATGTCTCAGCCGGGACTCACCCGATCGGGTTCCAGCCGTCGGATCCGGCCAGGTACTTCTGCGGCGTGTAGTTGGACGCCTGGGAGTCGCTCATCTGCGGACGGTTGGAATTCACCGTGGCGCCCGCGCCGGTGTTCTTGTACTCGAAGAAGCGGGCGTTCTTCCAGGAGTTGCCGGACATGTCGGTCCAGGGCTGGGAGATCTTGATGGTCGAGCTGAGCGACGACTCCCGATAGAGCACCTGGGCGTTGGGGCCCCAGGGCCTCCCCAACTGGGTGGTGTTTCCGGCCGCGCCGGTGATGCGGGACCGGTAGACGAGGAAGCCGTAGGTCTTGGCGGCGTCGGTCCTGGCGGCGGTGATGGGGGCGCCGCTGCTGCGCTTTTCGTAGATGTCGCAGTCGTTCAGAACCGCGGTGCCGCCGCCGAAGATGAAGTCGACGGTGCCCTCGATGTAGGAGCTCTTGACGTAGGTGCGGGCGGAGTCGTTGATCAGGAAGGTGTCCTGATCGCCGAGCAGGCGGACGTTCGACAGGACCGCCCGGTCGGCGTTGAGGTTCAGCGCGACGGCCTGCTGGTTGACGGTGGTGCCGTCCTCCACGTAGTCGTTGGAGATCGTCAGGTTCGTGAGGGCGGAGTCGTGGCCGTTCACGAACGCGGTGGCGCTGTTGAAGGTGCCGCCGTTCCCCCCGGCGTAGTGGTTGTCGACGATCACGACGTCCCCGGGCGACGAGCCCAGGCCCTGCAGTGTGATGTACGGCTTGTTCGTCGGGATCGTGACGATCTCCCGGTACGTGCCCGGCTTGATCGTGATCACCTTCCGGCTGGAGTTGCCCGAGGCCACCGCGTCGATCGCCGCCTGCACGCTCCGGTACGTGCCGGTCCCGTCGGCGGCCACCGTGGGCTTCCCGCTGGTGGGCGACGGCGAGGGTGAGGGTGAGGGGGAGCGCGTGGGTGAGGGTGAGGGGGAGGGTGAGCGTGTGGGCGAGGCCGAGGGCGAGAGTGTGGGGGTGGGTGACGGTGTGGGTGAGGAGGTGGTGGTGGAGCCGGTGCAGGTGACGCCGTTCAGGGTGAAGGAGGCCGGTGTGGGGTTGGACCCCGACCAGGTGCCGTTGAAGCCGATGGACACCGATCCGCCGGTGGGGATGGCGGCGTTGTAGTCCACGTTCGTGGCCGTGACGTTCTGCCCGCTCTGGCTGAAGGTGGCCGACCATCCGGTGTCCACCTTCTGGCCGCTGTCAGGGAAGGTGAACCCGAGGGTCCAGCCGTTGATCGCGCTGCCCAGGTTCTGGATCGTGATGGCGGCGGTGAAGCCACCCGGCCAGTCGTTGGTGGTGTAGGTCACGGCGCATCCGGTCGCGGCCTGCGCCGTTCCGGTGGTGGTCACGCCGGCCAGGGCGGCGGCTGCGGCAAGGACGCCGATCAGTCCGGCGCCTGTTCTGGTTCTGCTTTTCAAACCCGAGCTCCTTGCAGGTCGTGCAGGGCCCCTGACCGAGGATTGATTCCTGGCCCCACAAGGGTTTCATGCACCTGAACAACGTTCATCTACAGGAACATCGCGCATCAAGTTACGAGCCCATCGATCACCGGTCAACGACACGCCACGACGGCTTTCCGCGTACGACGGCTCTCACTTGCACAGGGACCACAGAAGACGACGGACGGGATCCAGTACCGGCTGAAACTTTCAGGGAGGATATTGAAAAGTTAGGACGCACCCCGCCGTCCGCTGACGGCTTTCGCCTCGAGCCGCCACCGTCCCGGCATGCCGGGTCACGGCATCAGGGGCAGCTTTCCCACGATCTTGTCGACTCGGTTGCGCGGCCCGACCACGCCGACCGCGTAGTACTCGACGTCGTCGGCCGTGGTCTCCTTCATCGTGGCGAGGTAGTCGGCGTAGACCCGCGTCCGCTGGGCCGCAGCGGGCATGTCCGCCACGAAGCACCCGGCGGACGACGCGGCCTTGGCACGGATGACGCGCAGCGTGGCGGCGTCCGCGGCCAGCACCGAGCAGCCCGCCCACGGCAGGCCGGGGTGGGCGCCGCCGTCGGCGTCCACCGCGTCGTCGCCGAGGAGCCCGGTCACCGTCGCCGAGGTCGCCGCGGCCACGCAGACGGCGGCGTTCACGGCACGGCCCGCGGGAAGGTCGCGGTCGACCACGATCACCCACTTCAGGCGGGCCGCCCGGGTCGGGAGGGCCGGGTCGATCTCCTCGGGGGCGAACCCGACACCCGAGGTCGTCTGTTCGTCGGCCATCATTCGGTCCTCCTGTGCATGCGTTCGGGCGTACGCGCTTGATGCTAGGCACCCGTACGATCGAGCTGCAAGGAGTCCGTATTTATATCGGAAGTAAGGGCGTGCGGGCGGGCATGGACGAACTTGATAAGGCGATCCTGGCGGAACTGCAGTCGGATGCACGGAAGACCAACCGTGACGTCGCCGCCTCGGTCGGGGTCTCGCCGACCACGGCACTCGACCGCACGCGGGCGCTCCGTCAGCGCGGCGTCATCCGGGGAGCGATCCTCGACGTCGACCTGGCGGAGATCGGGCGCCCGGTGCAGGCCCT
Source organism: Microbispora sp. H10830 (assembly GCF_014161375.1). Lineage (NCBI taxonomy): Bacteria > Bacillati > Actinomycetota > Actinomycetes > Streptosporangiales > Streptosporangiaceae > Microbispora > Microbispora sp. H10830. Next base: position 309,214 of record NZ_JABBWX010000002.1, on the reverse strand, counting down.
CATCGCCATCCGCGTGCGTCCCCCCTCACGGCGCAACATCGAGGGCTTCCGCAACTGGGTCAGCGCGCTCCCCGACACCCTGGGCGTCTATGTGACGACCGGCACAGAGGACTTCATCGTGCACGTGGCGGTGCCGGACAACGCCAGCCTGTACGCGTTCGTGATCGACAAGCTCACCGAACGGCCCGAAGTCGCCGACGTCCGCACGTCGATCGTCTACGAGCACATCCGCAACACCCGGATCAGCCCCGTGTGAGAGCGGCATCGGCCCACCCTTCGGACACCTCGCCGGCGCACGTGCCGCAGGCGCTCCCCGGCCTCGGCGCCTACCGGGGCGCGGGGCTTCTTCGAGATCGTCCTGTTCGGCCGGGCGGGAGCGTTCCGACCCGGGCCCGCACGGATGACCGGCGGCACGCGTTCGGCGGGTGCCGCCTGCTCGTCGCTCTGTCGTCCAGGGGACGTACCATGATCGGGTAAACGGCCTGGGCAGGGCCCGCATGACCATGTTCCGCGAGTCAGGGGGGAGCCACCGGATGGGCCTGCACATCGAGAGTAGATCGTCCGACTCGCCCTACATCGAGCGGGTGTGGCGTAGCAGCAGCCGTGACGTGGAACAGATGACGGCGGTCGCGACGGCCCATTGGGACCTGGTCTTCTGGGAGCACCGCAGCCAGGTCAGCGCCTCCGTCCAGGGGCCGGAGACGAGGGCGAGCCAGGCCCCCGTTCCCGAGGAGGCCACGTTCTTCGGGATCAGCTTCTCCCTCGGCACCGCGATGCCCCATCTTCCCCTCGGCCGGCTCGTGGACGGGTCCGCGGAGATTCCCGACACGACGCACAGGTCCTTCTGGCTGAAGGGCTCCACCTGGCACCTGCCCGACTGGGACAACGCCGAGGCGTTCGTGCAGCGGCTGGTGCGCGAGGGTGTCGTGGAGCGCGACCCGCTCGTCGCCGCGGTGCTCCGCGGCGCGCCGCCGGACGTGTCCGAACGCACCGTGCAGCGGCGCTTCCAGGCGGCGACCGGGCTCACCCGCGGCGCGGTCCGGCAGATCGACCGCGCCAGGCGGGCGGCGGTCCTCATCCAGGAGGGCGTGCCGGTCCACGACGTGATCCACCGGCTCGGATACTTCGACCAACCGCACCTGGCTCGGTCCTTGAGCCGTTACATCGGGCGGACCGCCACGCAGCTGGGCGATCGGAAGCCGACGCAACCGCTGTCACTCCTGTACGCGACCTGACCGCCCGCCTTTCAGAAGTGCGTGGTGACGCCGAACACCGCGCGCAGGCTCGCCATGTCGTGCAGGTCACGGTCGCGGGGATCGTAGCCCTGGTGGAAGGCGACCTGCTGACCGACGGACAGGCAGCGCACCCGCACGCCCTCGATAGTTCCCGTGACGAAGGCCGCGGCCGGGTAGTGGAGCGCCGCGCCGCGGTCGTCCAGGTGCTGCACGGCCGAGCCGTCCTCGGCGACGTGCAGCGGATGGAGATCGAGCTCGTGCCCGTGGCCGTCGGTCATGACGAACCTGGCCGGCCGCCCGGGCACCGCGCCGGGCCGCTCGACGTACCCGGACGACTCCAGCTCGCCGATCACCAGCCGCTCCTGTTCTGCCCGGTGGAGCAGGTCGAGGTCATGATGGTCCCGGGTGACGCGTCCGACCAGGACGTCGATCCCCCAGCCGCCGGCGACCCAGACCTCGCATCCGGCGGCCTCCAGCGCGTTCAGCACCCGCAGCATCTCGCCGATCGGCAGCACCGGTCCCGCTCCCCTCAACTCGATCTTCGAGCCACGCTACCCCCCGCGGAGCCGGGACAGCACAGGGGACGGGTCAGGGCGTGATGAGCACCTTCAGCGCCTGACGGCCCGCCATGGCACGGTAGCCGTCGGGCACCTCCTCCAGGTTCACGGTGCGGTCGAACACGCGACCCGGCTCGATCGTGCCGTCGAGCACGCCGAGTCCTCGCTCACCGGCAGCCTCACCGGCGTGCCCTGCGCCTGCGGCACGCGCACGGCCTCGCCCTGGCCGCCGTTCCTGGCCCACATCCCGCCATGCCGGCACGACGTCTGCAGGCCCTCCGAGCAGAAGTCGCAGGTGTTGTCGGACCAGACGAACGGCGCGACCACCACGTCGCCCCGGTTCAGCCCGCGCACCTCGGAGCCGGTCTCCTCGACCACGCCGAGGAACTCGTGGCCGATGCGGTCGCCGTGCTCTGTGGCGGCCCGCGACCGGTAGGGCCACAGGTCGCTGCCGCAGATGCAGGCGCGCAGCACCCGCACCACGGCGTCCGTGGGCTGCTCGATCACCGGGTCGGGCACGTTCTCCACCCGCACGTCGCCGGCGCCGTCAATCAAGGTCGCTCGCAGGGCAGCCTTCCGTCTCTCGCGTTCGTGTCACCGCTACCCGGAAACGGCCGGCGCTCGCCCAGATCCATCAAGTTCGGCCAGGTCACAGGTTTGTGCCAAGGACTCACGATGCCGGTCACTACGCTGGGAGCGAGCACGCCCGACCGCCGTGCCCATGTCGAGAGGACCTTGATGACCGAGCCGTCCCGATCCTGGCCCCGCCTGCTCGCGACGCTCCTGCGGGGGCACGATCTCGACGCGGACGACACCCGATGGGCCATGCGGCAGGTCATGGACGACGCGGCCGATCCCGCCCAACTCGCCGGGTTCCTGGTCGCCCTGCGGGCCAAGGGTGAGAGCACCGCGGAACTCCGGGGCATGCTCGACGCCCTCATGGAACGGGTCGTACCCCTGCCCGTCGACGGCGCGGAGGTCGTCGACATCGTCGGCACCGGCGGCGACGGCGCCCACACCGTGAACGTGAGCACCATGGCGGCGATCGTCGTGGCCGCCGCCGGCACCCCGGTCGTCAAGCACGGCGGCCGCTCTGCATCCAGCAAGGCCGGTGCCGCCGACGTCCTGGAAGCCCTGGGCCTGCCGCTCGATCTCACGCCCGACGACATCGCCCGGTGCGTGCGCGACGTCGGCATCGGCTTCACCTTCGCCCCGCGCTTCCACCAGGGGCTGCGTTACGCCGGTCCGGTGCGCAAGGCGCTCGGCGTCCCCACCGCCGTCAACTATCTGGCGCCGCTGACCAACCCCGCCAGTCCCCGTGCCGCCCTGGTCGGCTGCTCCAATGCCGCCCTCGCCCCGGTCCTGGCGAACGTCCTCGCGGAACGGGGCGCGAGCGCCCTGGTCGTGTGCGGGCAGGACGGCCTCGACGAGATCACCACCGCCGCGCCCACGAGCGTCTGGATCGCCGAGAGCGGCGGCGTCCGGCAGGAGATACTGGACGCCGCCGGCTTCGGACTGGCCCGCAGCGCGCAGGACGCGCTCCGGGGCGGTGACGCGACCTACAACGCCTCGGTCGTCCACCGGGTCCTGGCCGGTGAAGCGGGCGCCGCGCGTGACGCCGTCCTCGCCAACGCGGCCGGTGCCCTCGCCGCTCATCGCGGCTTCGGCGGGGGCCTGCGTGACGCCTTCGCGACCTGCCTGGAGGACGCGCGCCGCGCCGTCGACAGCGGTGCCGCCGCCACCACCCTCGAGAGCTGGCTGAAGCTCGCGTCGTCCCTGGCCGGCCGGTAGCGCACGATGACGGCGGCGTACAGCCGGGCCAGGCCGCGGGCACTGCCCACGCCGACCCGCGGAATCGGCTAGGGAAGTCGCTCGCGAAGAGCCAGCCACTGGTCAAGCACTCTCATTGCCGGCCTCACCGACAGACGATGACGAATGGCCTGGGCCGGCGCCAACAGGTTCTTGCACTGACGGAGGGCCAGAATCTCCGCGTGGGACCGCTGTCGCCAGCGGGGGGCCCATTCTGCGGCGTCTTCACATCGAAGAGGAAGGGCCGCAAGGATGTCCGCGGCGAGGGCATCGGGGTTCACGAGGGGTGAGCCCGTGGGGTCCAGGTTATCGATCATCCATGCGCGCAGGTGGAATCGGTTCGTGTTGGCGGCGACGGCGTCCAGGCCGGCGTCAGCAGCGCACCCGGGCGGCGATGGTCTGCGCGCACGCCAGGGACTCCGTGTGCGTGGTGTCCACCACGAGGTCGTAGACCACGCCCTCGTGAACCACCTCCGCCTGCAACGCCGCCATCCCCCTGACACGGTCGCCCCGCGCGATCTCTCGCCCTGCGGCGACCGCGCTGTCGCACCTCACACCGACCCAGAGCACCTCAAGCCCGGCAAGGACTTTCTGCCAGCGTTGCTGGGACGCCGCTCCGCCGAGGAACACGTCGTCCACGATGACCCGGGCGCCCGCGATGGCCATCGCGGCGATCCCCGTCGTCCACGCCGCATCCAGCGCCATGAACGCCGGCCCGACATCGACCCGCCCGTCCGATGCGAAAGTGATCCCCGCATCCGATGCCCGCATGGAGGCAGGCATCGCATCGACCATGGTGTCGACCGAGAGGGCAAGCCACGGATCCGGCAGGACCGCCTGCAGGCACCGGGAGATCCCCGACTTGCCCGAACTGGAGCCGCCGTTGAGGACAATCACCTGTGTCGCCACCGCGCCACCCTAGAGGGCGGCCCTGCACCTCTCAAACGGTTTTCGCGTGGCACATCCGTGCCGCCCACCGGCCGCACCAGGCCGGACCGGCAGAGCGGCTTCTCAGGGCGCGGACTCGGCGTGCACCTGGTCGAAGAGCTGGGTCAGACGCCCGAGCCCCGCCGCGGTCCGCAGCACGTCCGAGTAGTCGCGCAGGTGGACGATACGGCCGTCACGGGCGCGCAGGACGAGCACGAATCGAGAGGTGAAAGGCCGCCCGGTCGCATGGTTGACAGCGTCCATCTCACCCTCAGAGATGACCACTTCGGCGTCGGCCGTCTCGTGAACGCACACCTCGCGGACTCCGGTCAGCGGTGGATCGGAGACCGATCCCCATGCCGCCCTGAAGCCGGCGCGGATCTCCTCGCGCCCGTCGTACCGCTGCGACGGGCCGCGGTGCGGCGCCCAGAATACGAACTCATATATCGCCTCATCGGCGAACAGATCGGCCAGCGCGTCAGGCGAGAAGTCCAGCATCGCCTGCTGGAAGCGGTCGAGCAGGTCACGTGGAGTCGCGGGCATCCCGCCCCCTTCATCGGCGCAGTTCTGGCTCAACAAACGTAGACCGAAGGACAACCACGGTCAACGAGCGTAGAGCGAGGGCATGGCCGAGGAATTCACAAGCCGTGGGTCCTCAGGCTTTCATCGGCCACCGCTGCTGTCGGCAGAGGTGTCGGGGCGCGAGCCTCAGCGATTCGAAACCACAAAGGCCCGTTCCCAGGTGATCCCTGGTCACGGGCCTTCTTCCAGGTGGCTCCCGGGAACCGGGGCAGGTGAGTTCGCCAGAGGCCGGCTCGCTACGAGAAGCTCCTTTTCTTAACTTCCCGCCATCTCTCTCGCCTGCTCCGCGTCGGTCCCTCCCTCATCGACGAGCGTGCAAGGCCGCACAGGGCTGCCGGGCTTCGCCAGATAGGTTCCCAGGCTCCAGCCCACTCCCGGGGCGTTGCCAAGCCTGAACTCCAAGACCAAGGTCTCTCCAGGCTGCATGAACTTCGGTGAGATCATGAACTTGTCCCTGGTGATGGGACGGGTGACATCCCTGGAACGCCAGTGCTCCGGCCGGTTGAACTCCTCAAGCTGCTCTGCGGTCATGTTCTTGGGATTGGGCGAGACGTAGCCGTAGTCCGCACCGATGAATCGTCCGGGCGCGCACTTCTTATCCCGCGGGGTGTAGGTGACATCGGCCCTGATGCCCTGGGCGTTCAGCTCAGCCTGGAGACCTTCGGGGTCCTGCAGCTCCTTGACCGTCACGATGAGTGTGCCGTCAGGGTTCTTCACCACCGCGTAGGCGGCCGTTCCTCCCCCCAGTGTCAGGGGAATCGCGACAGCGGCCGCCGTTATCCCCGCCACCGCGAGGATGCGTGCGCGGGTCATGATCCCTCGCGACCTACGGACAGGTTCCTGCGTCGCTCGCGTAGCCATCTCGGCCTTGAGCTCCATGAGCAGCCTCTCCTCGAAGTTCATCGGAGTCCTTCCAAGACGGCGGGAGGCATCACGCCGGGAGCCTGGCGTAATGATCGACGGGCACGGTGTAAGCGGACCCTGGCGGCCCCCTGTCCGATCCCGAGAGCCGCTGCCGCCTCTCCTACGGTGAGCTGGTCGATGGCCACCAACTCCAGGACGGCCCGCTCGCTCTCGGGCAGCACAGCCATGGCGGCGAGCGCCCGTCGCGCAGGACTCTCCGCGTCCAGGCGCTCTTCAAGACGCGACAGATCGTCGGCGTCGAGCAGCCTGCGGCCACTGATCCGCTCAGTCAGCCGGAACTCACGCGCAGAGCGCTGCCGTTCGGCGGAGAGCATGTTGCGTGCGATGCCGTACAGCCAACCGACCTCACTGCCCAAACTGGGACGGTAGGTGTGCGCCGAGTCGAGCACTGCCATGAAGACCTCTGCGACCAGATCGGCGACTGTGTGAGGATCATCGACCCGCCGGGCCATGAACCGCGTGACGGCTTCGACGTGCCTTCTGTAGAACGCTTCGAAAGCCACGGGATCGGTGGAGATCTCCACTGATCCCCTTCGTTTGAGGCGCACCGGCCAGCTCCCCTTCGTGGTCCTCCCGCGTTACACCCCTACTTGAAAGAAGCGGGACGAAGCGTTACATGGGGCCATTGCCGAAGCCTGGTACGCCGGCCGCTCTCTTCTCGGTCGATGAGGCGCGCGAGCTCCTCTTCGAGCGGCCGAGAGGACTCGAACCCCTGATTGCCGCGGCGAGCGAGGCGCGTGAGGACGTATGCGAGATGCTCCATAAGGTTGAGTGGTTACCGTGGGCACTGTTAGCTTCACCCGGTGGACGACATGCCTGCACGGGCGGAGGCGATCGAGGACTTCGCGGCGGCACTGCGAGAACTTCGCAAATCGGTCGGCAACCCACCTTTCCGAGAAATGTCTGGCCGGTCGGGGGCGATTTCACACACGACGTTGCACGAAGCCACGAAGGGCAACCGGCTCCCGAGTTGGGAGACCACCGTCGAGTTCGTCAAGGCGTGCGGCGCAGACCCGGCCGCGTACCGCGAACGCTGGGAGAAGGCGAACTTAGCGGTCAGATCGGCGAGCGCCGGAGATCCTTCGAGCCGCGCGGGCACCTTGGGGGCCCGTCCGCCCGATGGATTCGAAGCCTCCGCCACGGACGTCGCGGAAGGTCGCACCGTGAACAGCGCCACTGGGTCGCAAGCCCCACGGTGGGCTGGTGAGACCCCGGCGTCTCTGCCCACGCCACCGCCCGGCGAGTACGCGGGCGACGTCCGGCCGGGCCCCTCCGCGCCAGGGGGCCGGGGGCGATTACGGCCGACCCGCGCGGCTGCGGCCGCGCTCGCAGTGACGACCGTCGGTGTGGCGACAGTCCTCATCGCGGTCGCCGTCAATCGTGGCTCCGGGAGCGACGGGCACGGCTTGAACCCGTCTGAGAGCCCGTCGAAGACCGGGCTGTCGGCAGCCGACTGCCCGGTGCGCGCCACCAACCCGCCGTGGAGCCCGCCCGCGCACGAAGGTGATTCTGCCAAGTTCATCGGGGACATCACGCTGCCCGACTGCACTCGCGTCGGCCCAGGCCAGACCAAGACCAAGGTATGGCGGCTCAAGAACGCCGGAACCGTGCCGTGGAAGGGATACTCGCTGCATCGCCTCGACCTCCCGCAGCGACCTGATCAATGCCAGACCATTTCCGACGTGCCGATCAGGGACACGCCTCCCGGAGAGATCGTCGACATCCGGACCGACATCACCACGCCGAGGAACCCCGGCTTGTGCTACGTGCGGTTCAAAATGATGGACGGTTCGGGACGGGTCGCCTTTCCCGGCGGCCGGCCGCTCAACTTCCAGGTCATCGTCGGCTGACAGCGATTCCCCGCCGTGTGTCACACGGCGGGGAACCAGGAGCGGACCACCTCCCGCTGCTCAGGACGTGAGAACGATCCCCTTGTAGTAGTACTTGAGGATCCTGGAGTAGCTCCAGCCCGCCTCGGCCTTGTCGCGAGAGCCGTTCTGCGACATCCAGTCACCGGTGACCCAATGGCGGCAGGCCGTCGTCGTGGAGCAGTACTGCGCCTTGAAGATCTTTCCGTTGCGCGTCATCCGGATGCCCCACGTCGCGTCCACCGCGGCGTTCGTCGCCGCCGTCGCGGAGCCCGGCTTGTACATCTGGCTGGACGTGTGGTCGGTGACGTCGTAGCACTGGCCGCTCGGCGTCTTGCTCGCCGACCTCAGCGCCCAGTACCAGCCGAAGTTCTTGACCGCGATCGCCCCGGCCCTGAGGGACTCCCTCGGCCAGTGCGACCGCCACTCGTTGGGCAGGACGTTCTTGATGTAGGTCTTGAACTCCACCCGGTCCACGCGATTGAGGGATTCCCGGTAGACGAGGATCGTCGTGGGCAGTCTGCTGTCCGTGCCGTCGGTCTTGCACCCGGTCGGCGGTGCGGAGCTCAGGAACCGGTGGGAGGCGTTCTGGTTCTTGAGGCCGGGCTTGAGGTTGCCCCTGGCGCCGGGCGCGAAGTCCTGGTAGACGCTGCCGCCGAAGTTGCTGTTGAAGTAGACCCGGACGGTCTTGCCACTGCGGTTCCAGACCGAGGCGGCGGCGTTCTTGACGCACTTGCCCTTGCCGGCGCCGGGTCCCTTGAAGTCGAAGCAGGAGGGCTGCCGGGTGCCGTAGTCGCCGACGGAACCGGTGAAGTCGGAGACCGATCCCTGGTTGTTGCTGTTGAAGTAGTAACAGAACTCGCCGGCCTCGCACACGCCGTTGCGGGTGGCCGCCGAGGCGGGCGAAGCGGTGGCGAGCACCGCCCCGCCGACCACCATCGCGGCGGCCGCCGCGGCGAGCCGCGAGATCAGCCGTGCAGTTCGTGGAGACACAGTTGCCTTCCTCTTCGTCAGGGGCCGCGCCGCGCTAGCGGACGTTGTAGCCCTGGGAGTTCCAGAACGAGTTCGGGTTCGGGTTGCTCAGATGCGGGTCGCCGACGCTCTTGGCGGCGAGCGTCTGCCGTCCGGGGCGCATCTCGACGTGGGTGTGCGCGGCCTTCTTGGACGACACCCCGTGCCACGCCTCGTTCGCGATGATCTGGCCGCGCGAGATCTGCTGGCCCACACGCAGCGAGGACAGCGGAGCGGAGTGCAGGTAGATGATCGTCTTGTTCAGCGAGGCGTTGTAGACGGCGATCGTGGAGAGCCCGGAGCCGCCGTTGCGCCCGTACACGACGTTGATGATCTGACCGCTCACCAGGGCGTGGACAGTCGAACCCACGCTGCGCTTGATGTCGATGCCCTCATGCCGGCCGGAGGTGTGGACGTAACCGTCGAAACCGCAGCTGATGTAGCCGCCGCCGGTCTGGTACAGCGCGTACGACATGTTGGCACGCGCCGATGACGACGGGCCGAACTGGTGGGAGGCGTTCTGGTTCTTGAGGCCGGGCTTGAGGTTGCCCCTGGCGCCGGGCGCGAAGTCCTGGTAGACGCTGCCGCCGAAGTTGCTGTTGAAGTAGACCCGGACGGTCTTGCCACTGCGGTTCCAGACCGAGGCGGCGGCGTTCTTGACGCACTTGCCCTTGCCGGCGCCGGGTCCCTTGAAGTCGAAGCAGGAGGGCTGCCGGGTGCCGTAGTCGCCGACGGACCCGGTGAAGTCGGAGACCGATCCCTGGTTGTTGCTGTTGAAGTAGTAACAGAACTCGCCGGCCTCGCACACGCCGTTGCGGGTGGCCGCCGAGGCGGGCGAAGCGGTGGCGAGCACCGCCCCGCTGACCACCATCGCGGCGGCGGCAGTGGTGAGGATCTTGTTGAGCGTTCCCATGGTGTTCTCCTTCGTGTCTGTGCAGCCTGGGTTTCGGATGGTCAGCGGCGCTGGTACTCCTCCCAGGTGCGGATGGTCACCTTCGGGCCGTCGTCCGGGCCACGGCCGGCGAGCCCGTTCAGGCCGAGGTAGTAGTCACCGATCTGATGCTGGGCCTGGCTGGAGAGGTCGGTGTCGTTGATGGCGGCGGCGTGGATGTGCCACGGCCAGTCGGCTTGATCGGGGCTACGCACCCATGCCGCGAAGCCGACACGTCGCAACGCACGGACGGCGGCGACGCGGGTGGCGGAATTCATCCCCTTGACCGAGATGTCGACGACGCCGCCGCCATCGTGGGTGCCCGCGGACGTGGGGTCGCCGCCGCGGTTGTACGACCCCTGCAACAGCACGAGGTCGCGGCCGAGCAGCCGCTTCGCCTCGGCCAGCATGCTCCGCGTGCGGGTGTCGATGACGGCGCCGTCAGCGGACACGCGAGCACCCGGCCCGATGATGTGGGTCACCGTGAAACGGCCGGCTCCGAGCCTGGTGAGCGACGCCTTGCCCGGAAGGCCGTTGGCGGCGAGGCCGGTGAGGCCGAGCGACCTCTGGAACTTCGAGAAGGCGACGACGGTTGTGGTGCCGAAATAGCCGTCCACCCACTTCGCGTCGAGCAGGTGCCGGTCGCGCAGCGCCTGCTCGACGAGGAGCACACCGGCCTTGGCGCCCGGGGTCAGCGTGTCGTCAGACCGCCGCGGGTCGATCTGGGCCGCCTTGACAGTGGCTTCCATGTTCACGCTCGGAAGGGCGCCGGCGTCGGCTGCCTGTGCCGCCGACATCCCGGACGCTCCGGTCAAGCAAGCGAGCAGGGCGGCCGCCCCGAGGGCGGCGGCGCATGGCGGCAGCTTCATCGTTTCTCCTGGTGTCGAACGCCGGCAGGTGATTCCTGCGGCGGATCCACGCTTTCGGATCGCTCGCGCTGTCCACAACGAGATCGTGTTGTCAGCCTGTCCGGCGGGCTTCCCGTACAGGCGTACGCGCCGCCTGACAGGCAATCCCATGGCGAGCGAGACGCACAGCCTGACGATCACGATGGACGTCTACGGCATCTGTTGGAGGGCCAAAAGCGAGCGGCGACGGAGGCCGTTTCGAGCGCTTTCCTGGGCTGGCCGAAACGGGTGGCCCCGAGATGGCTTCCGGCAAACACGGAAGAGACCGGATGATTCCCTGGAAACACTAAAGGCCCGTCACCAGTTTTTCCCTGGTCACGGGCTTTCTAGGAGGTCCACGGCCGGGAGGACTCGAACCCCTGACCCTCTGATCCGTAGGTCCCCGAATGACGTCCAGGATCGTTCAGACCCTGTCGCAGTACGTGTCCGCCCAGAGCCCTCATTGCCCGAAAGAGAACCTGAGCTGGGCATTGATCAGGAAGTTGAGCCGGTGACGCAGACGGCCGACGACAGACCGTTCCGGAGCTTCTGTAGGTGTCAGCAGCGTCCAGCGCAGTGAGCACCCGCCATCCTCGGTCGGCCGGATGTCGAACCGGATCTCGTCATCGGGCCTTTCCGGCCACAACGACGACCAGACCACGAGTTCCGGCTCCACCGCCCGGAGAATGCGCGGCTCGACTTCATCGGGGTGCAGGTCCAGCCATTGCCTCCCGCCAGGTCGCCGAGGCTCGGTCAGGCTCTCCCACACGATGTGGGGCGGCGGCGGCTGCGTGCGCTCTCGCGAACCCAACTCGATCACTTCCGCAGTCTAGAAGGCGGCCGTCGCGCGGTCGTCGGTCCACCAGTTCGGAAGATCTCGGTACGCGACCCTCCGACCTCTGACCTCCGGTGCCGGGAACTATTGTCGCGGGCATGATCGAAAACGATGCCGTCAGTGGCCCGCGAGGCTTACGACGCTGCCGCCTCCACCTACGCTCAGCTGTTCCGCGACTTCGCTGTGACAGTCCCCTGGACCGCGCGATGTTGGGTCTCTTCGCCGAGGTCGTACGTGCGAGTGGGGACGGTCAGGTCGCGGGCCTGGGGTGTGGGCCTGGCCATGTCACCGCTTATCTAGACGAGCTGGGGCTGGCGACTTTTGGGGTGATGTCTCTCCCGCGATGATCAAGTTGGCTCGACAGGCATATCCGGGCCTGCGGTTCGACGTGGGCTCGATGACCGCGTTGAACATCGCTGACGGCGTGCTGGGCGGCGTACTCTCACGTTGGTCGGCGACGGAGGCCGTTTCGAGCGCTTTACTGGGCCGGCCGAAACGGGTGGCCCCAAAAATGGCTCCCACAGACGCGGAAGAGGCCGCGTGAAGCCCGAAAACACTAAGGCCCGTCACCAGGTTTTCCCTGGTCACGGGCCTTCTAGGATGTGCGCGGCCGAGAGGACTCGAACCCCTAACCTTCTGATCCGTAGTCAGATGCTCTATCCATTGAGCTACGGCCGCTTTGCTGCCTGTTCACCTGCGGTGCCCTGCAACGGGTGTAACTCTACCAGACCCGTCACCCCTGCTTGCGCCAATAAGTCGCTCCGCCCCCGGTCAGGCCGACTCCGTACGCATCGGAGCGCGGCGAGCGGACGGACCGAGGGCGCGGCGGAGTCACTCCTGCGGAACGAAGAGCGTGAGCGTGTCGGCGATGCACGCGGGCCTGTCGACTCCCTCGACCTCGATCGTGACGCGGAGGTTCGCGAGGGTACCCGAGGGGGTGCCCTTGACGTCGGTGACCTCCGCCCCCGCCCGCACGCGGGACCCGACGGGAACCGGCCGAGGGAAGCGCACCTTGTTCAGCCCGTAGTTGATGGCCATGCGCAGACCGTCCACGCGGTACAGCTCCCCGAGCAACGACGGCAGCAGCGAGAGCGTGAGGTATCCGTGGGCGATGGTGCCGCCGAACGGGCTGTCCTTCGCCCGGTCGGGGTCCACGTGGATCCACTGGTGGTCGTCCGTCGCGTCGGCGAAGGCGTTCACTCTCTCCTGACCGATCTCTCGCCAGTCGCTGTACCCGAGATGCTCGCCCTTGGCCGCCTTGAGTTCGGCGAGGTTCGTGAAGATCCGCATGACCGCACCCTATTCACGCGAACCCGGGACCGGCAGGAATCGGGGGACTCGGAGCGCGTTGCCGTCCACACTGGTTCCATCGGGGAGCGAGCAAGGGTCGCCACTCAAGGCAACATACACATAACTGTCAGTGACGAACGGGTCCTGACCTGCGGGGTATCAGCACAAGGCGGGGTGCACGCCGGAACACACCCCGACGTGGAGGAGACGTGGACGAGCAACCCGGCTCACCCGGCAAGCGGTATCGGCTCCGCGGACTCATCGCGGTCGTGGTCGCGGGTCTCGTCTGCTGGGCGCTCATCATCCTGCTGCTGGTCAAGCTGTTCGGGTGAGCCTGCGGGAGGGGACGTGCCGGCCGAAGACCAGCCCCGGCCGGCACCGGTCGTCACTCACCGCTCTGAATGCTCTCGACCAGGTTGAGATGCTCCTGGACCACCGGCTTGGCGTCCCGGGCCAGGTTCTTCACGTCCTGGGAAGAACCGGTCGAGATCTCCTTGTCCAGGAAGTCCAGGGTCTTGCGGTGGTCCTTGACCTGCGCGTCGATCCACGCACGGTCGAACGCGGTGCCGCTCTTGGCGGCGAACCGCCGCAGTTCGGCCTGCTGCTCCTCGCTCGGCCGGCTCGGCAGGTCCACGCCCAACTGCTCGGCCACCCGCTTGAGCTGGTCGTCGAGAGAGGTGTGGTCCTCCACGAACTTCCTGCCGGCGTCCCTGACCGACTGCTTGCCGGCCTGCCGCTCGGCGAGCTGCCCGCCCTGGATCTCCGCGAGGTTGTCCTGGTGCGCACCGACCAGGAATGCCTTGTCCTTGTCGCTGACATCCGGCGGTGCCGCGTACCCTGCGGTGACCCCTGACAGCGCCGCGACCACGGCCGCCACCAGGACGATGAGCCATCTCAGCATCAGATCCCCCGATCCTTCACCGGACGGCCGAGCACCGGCTGATCGGCCTCGACCATCCGGGCATGACGCTTCAAATGCCTCATACCCATCAGCCGCGCCTCTCGTACTGCTCAATCCGTCACGGGCCGATAGCCCCTCACGTAGTCGACCACGAACTCCTTGGGGTAAGGCCCCACCCGCTCGAGCCCCTCCGCGTCCGGAAACTCGTAGATCCCGAGCATGAGCTGCATCGGATAGTCCGGCGACTGCCGGATGGTCTTGACGTGCCGGCCGTCCACGAAGAACGTCACCCGATCCGGGGTCCACTCGACCGCGTACACGTGGAACTCGCGCGCGTCGATGGGGAGGACCTCGGCGTCGAACTCGTCGGTGATCGTGGGATCGCCGAACGGGTGGACCCCCATGCCGACCGCCGCCGCGTCCGGCCGCACGTCACGCCCGAAGATCTCGCAGACACAGATCTCCGCGGACCGCTCGGGCGCGTCCTCGAAGCCGATCATCCACAGCGCGACCATGGCGCGCGGATCGTCGGTGGCCCGGGCACGCATCTCGATCAGGCCGAAGTGCGGGGTGTAGAGCCGCGCCTCGTCCTGCGCCTCGCGGACGACGGCCCGGCCGCCCCGCCCGTGCTGGCCGACGACGCTGCCCACCGGCCCGGAGAACACGCCTGTCTGCAGTGAGGACACGCGCATCCGGCCCTCCGTCTCCGGCGACCACGGCGGCTGATCCTCCTCGATCAGCAGGCGCAGGCGACCGTCACCTACGCGATATCGGGCCGCCGAGGCGGCGCGTGTGGTCCATTGGGGCAGATAGCGCGGGATCCAGCGACTCTCGTCGAGCCCGTCCCCGTCAAAGGTGTCCTCGAACTCCAGCACGTAGCCGGCCTTCGTCGTCGAGTCCGGCGCGTACGTACCGTTTGTGGCTTCGCTCATGCGTCAATCCTGGATCGATCTTTAGAGGAACGAAGCACACCCCGGGGCATACGGAAAAAGACGACGGGAGTTCATCAATCTCTACCTTGGTTCGTACCGGTTTCGAGGTGATGCTGGCGAATGTCTGTCCCCTCGCCCCCACAAGGAGGTCTCGTGCAGACTCCGCGACGCTCCCGGCCGTCCTGGCCGGGACGGCTCACCGTCGTGATCGCCGCCATCGTGTCCCTCACCGGAGTGACCGGCACCGTCCCCGCCCACGCGTCGGTCTACAGCTCCTGCACAATCTCCCGCTGTGCCGACGCCCGCTCGGCGAACGCGATCTGGGCCGGGAAGGGCTATCCCACCAGCAGCGGCTGGTACTCCTGGCCGGACGGCAAGTACAACTACACCGGCGGGCGCTTCTACAACCGGGAGGGCCAGCTTCCCAGCGGCGCCACCTACTACGAGTACGACGTCTACTCGCGTGCGCTCGGCGCCTCGCGTGACGCGTACCGGATCGTCGTCAACCGCAGCACCGGCGTGACCTGGTTCTCGCCCAACCACTACACCGACTTCTACAGGCTCTAGGACCTGTCATGGCCTCCGCCGCGCGTCCGCTGCCTCCGTGGCTCACGGTGACCACCGATCCGGCCCCGGCGGTCGTCGACGGGCGGGCCTGCCGGACCCGTGCCGCCTTCTTCGACGAGGTGGCACGGGCCCTGCGCCTCCCGGCGTACTTCGGCCGCAACTGGGACGCCCTCACCGACTCCCTGCGTGACATCGGGCCGGTCCACCTGGCCGTGGAGCACGCCGAGAAACTGCTCGACGCCGAACCTCCCGGGCAGTTCGCCACCCTGCTGACCGTCCTCGCCGGCGCCGCCGAGGCCGGGCTGACCCTGACCCTCCACACAGACCCCGCCCACGCACCCCGGCTCCGCCACCGGCTGATCGACGCCCTGCCCTGATCGCCCGTACGATTCCCCGGCCGTTGGGACACAGGGAGAACGGGGCCATGCCCGATCCGATCATCAACTTCGCCGTGAGGGGAGCCCTCGGCCCCCTGAGGCTGGGCATGCATCGATCGGAACTCCTCGCCGCACTCGGTCCGCCCCAGGGCACCACGGGACAGCCGGAGGGGGAGCCGGTCATGTGGTGCTATGACGACCTGCAGATCGGGCTCTCGGGGCACCACATGGTGTGGTACATCGCGATCGAACCATCCGGCTCCCGCATCACGCTGCCTGCGCCGATGGGTCCCGGACCGATCGAGGCCCCCGCGAAGGACGCCCTGCTCCGCGATCTGGCGTCGCGAGGCGAAGCCGCTGAGGAGTGCGCGCCGTACGCACCGGGCGAGTTCTGGTGGCGAGTCCCCGCGTCAGGAGTCCTGATGTCCTTCTGGGCGGACGGACCACTGGACAACACTCATATATCCGACAGATCCCTCCACCTCTGATCCGTGGATCGTCAGGCGGAAGGCGGGACGAGGAGTGCCTCGGCGCCGATGGGAACGTAGCCCGCGGCGAGGAACGCCCGTACGCTCGCGGCGTTGCCCGGAGCGATCTGCGCCCAGAGCGGGTGCGGGGTGAGATGCCGGGCCGCACGGGCGAGGGTGCGGCCCAGGCCACGCCCGCGGCCTTCCGGCTCGACCTCGAGCGCGACCTCCCATCGCCCGCCCACTCCCCGTCCGATGAGCACGAGCCCTCCCGGGCGGGTCCAGACGCGTACGTCGTCGCGGTAGCGACGGGCGCGCTCGACGCGTGGATGGGCCGCGTCCGTGACCTCGACCAACTCGATGGGCGGGGGACCTTCGGCGGGGGCGGCCAGGGTGAGCATGTCGATGTTGTTGACCCGGCGTCCCGTGCGTTCTTCCAAGTCTCCGAGGAATGGCGGGTTGAGCGGCGCCGACAGATCGTCGTCGGGCAGCCGGGACCTGATCCAGTCCTCGCCGACATCGGCGAAGATCACGTTGTGCGCGGTGAAGGCGATGACTCCCGCATGACGTGCGGACGGCTGCGGAACGATGGTCGGCCCGGCACCCGGCTCGGGCAGGTGCCCGCCGGCCGCGCGAGCGAGGACGTCAGCCAAGGTGATCATCGGGACACGGTAGTCATCACCCGCAACGCCGCTCAAGACGATCTCGTCCAGCCGGTGGCACGCCGATTCGGCCGGTGCCGCCACCGGAAACCGCTCGACCGCTCAGCCGGCTCCGGCCCTGCCGTCACCAGGGCACGGGCCCGAAGCGGTCGATGAACCGGCCCGTCCCGCCGTCGGCTCCCTCGGTCGCGAGCGTCACGATCGCGTCGGTCCCCTCGGTCACGGTCTGGGGGCCGCTGTGCCCGTTGAGGTCGGTCGCGGTGTAGCCGGGGTCGGCGGCGTTGACCCGGATGCCGGGCAGCGCCTTCGCGTACTGCGTCGTGAGCATCGTCACCGCGGCCTTCGACGACGTGTACAGCGGCCCCACGACCGTCGATTCCACCCGCTGCGGGTCGTGGGTCAGCGCGAACGACCCCGTGCCGCTGCTCACGTTGACGATCGCCGGGTGCTCCGACTCACGGAGCAGAGGCAGGAAGGCACTCGTCACGCGGACGATGCCCACGACGTTCGTCTGGAAGACCTCGAGGGCGTGGTCCGCGGTCAGCTCGTCGGCGGGCACGTGCGGGCCGAGGATCCCGGCATTGTTGATCAGGATGTCGACGCGGCCTTCGTGCGCGGCGACGTCGGCCGCCGCGGCGGCGACGGACGCGTCGTCGCCGACGTCGATCCGCACGAAGCGTACGCCGAGCTTGTCGGCCGCCGCCTGGCCGCGTTCGGTGTCCCGGGCGCCGAGGACGACGGTGTGGCCGAGGTCGACGAGGCGGCGGGCGGTCTCGAACCCGAGGCCCTTGTTGGCCCCGGTGATGAAGGTGATGGTCATGTGTCGAGCGTCGGCCCTCGGGGCGCGGGCAACCAGGGAGAGCTCGCCGGTAGGAAAGGCAGTACCACCCTGGCGTCTCACCGCCGGTCTCAGCGCCGACGCAGAATGAGCGCATGACGACAGACGAGACGAGCCTCGGCGCGACGATCCGCGCCTGGCGCGACCGGCTCTCCCCCGCGGCTGTCGGCCTGCCCGCCGGCCGCGTACGCCGTGCCGCCGGGCTGCGCCGCGAGGAACTGGCCGACCTCGCGGGCGTCTCGGTGGACTACGTCGTACGGCTGGAGCAGGGCCGGGCGACCACACCGTCGGCGCAGGTCGCCGCCGCGCTGGCGCGGGCGCTGCAGCTCGACCGCGCCGAGCGCGATCATCTCTACCGGCTCGCCGGGCTGCAGCCGCCCCCGGACGGCGTGATCAGTGATCACATCCCGCCCGGGATGCAGCGTGTGCTCACCCGGCTGGGCGACGCGCCGGTCGCCGTGTTCGCCGCGGACTGGCGGCTGCTGTGGTGGAACCGCAGCTGGGCGGCGCTCCTCGGCGACCCCTCCGTGCTCGCGCCGCAGGAGCGGAATCTGGTGCGCTCGCGTTTTCCCGTTCCGTCCGATCGGGGGCACCTCGCGGCATGGCCCATCGTCTCGGAGAACGCGGAGGCGACCGACCGGGCCATCGTCGCCGACCTGCGCCGCGCCTCCGGCCGTTACCCACAGGACGCGCGCCTCAGCGGGCTGATCCGCCGGAGGCTGGACGGCAACCCGCGGTTCGCCCGGTTGTGGCACTCCGGCGCGGTCGGCAGGCACGCCGAGGAACGCAAGACGATCCGGCATCCGGCGGTCGGGGAGATCACCGTCGACTGCGATGTGCTCTCCGACTCGGACACCGACCTGAAGATCGTCGTCTACACGGCCGTCCCCGGCAGCGAAGACGAGACCAAGCTCGACCTCACCCGCGTCGCCGGTGTCACGGCCCCGCGATTTTGACGGCTCCGTCGTTCAGTCCTCGCGGCGTACGAGCTCGGGACGGAACGCGATGATGAGGCCGAGCGTCGTGTAGCCCACGAGCAGGTGGGCCGCACCGACGACGTCCGACACGGAGGTGCCGAGGATCGCCATGGTCGGGAGGGTCACGACCGCCCAGCTTTCGGCGACGAGCGGCCAGAAGCGGGCCGCTCCGCGCCACCGTCCGCTGATGGCGACCTTGACGCCGATCACGAACATGCCCAGCATCGACAGCGGCCAGAACGCGTCGAGGATCCCCATCCAGACGCTGTCACGCGCGGCGGGCAGGAAGGCGTGGGAGACGCTCCACGCCATGGCCAGGGCCAGCAGCACCCGCTCGACCTGCAGCATGGCGCGCGCCACGCGGCTCACGCCGGTCGCACGGGTTTGACCCATGATCGCAAGGAGGGACAAGGCGCCGAACTGGAACGCCAGACCGCCCAGGTCCGTGATCTTGGTTCCGATTTCGGTCGCCGGGTTGAAGCCGTAGACGAAGCTGACGGCCGACCAGGCCAGCGCCCCGGTGGAAAGGCCCAGGGCCAGCCGGCGTACGGTCGTCTCGGTGAGCGGCGCGGACGGGGACGCACCGGCGGTGCCGGCACTGCGCTGGGCGTGAACGGACGAGGTCTCGGTCATCGTTGTTCCTTGGCTGAGAGGCTCGGAGGCGGCGGCGGTCGCCGCGGCAACGAGGACGATCCTCATGAATGACCGACCCAGACGGTCAGGGCATCGTGTCCCGATTCCGGGCATCTCTCGTGTCCCAGAGCAGGTGGGACCCGCGTCCTAGGGACATCGGCCACCTGCTGGGGCACACTTTCCTGGTGCAGATTGTGACGGTTCGTCGGCCTTCGCGCCTGAGCCTCGGGCCTGTGCTCTTCGCGATCGCCGTGACCGCCACACCGGTGGCAGCACTGATCGATCTGCGGGTGCCGCAGGCCCACCGTGCCGTGCTCGAACTACAGCCGGGCGGGTTCGACGCGATAGCGGGTGTCGCACTGGCCGCGGCCGGCATGGTGGTGCTCCGCCGTTATCCGCGTCATCCCCTCGGCCGCCTGATGTCGGCCTTCGGCGCCTGGTGGGCGCTGGACGGCGTGACGTCGTCGTGGCTCGCCTACGCCACCACGCACGATCCCGCTCTCCCCGGCGCGTCCGCGGCCTTCATCGTCTACGAGCGGCTCGGCGCCGGCCTGGTGCTGCTGCTCCCCCTGGTGCTGCTGCTGTTCCCGGACGGGAAGCTGCCCTCCGGGTGGTGGCGGGTCGCCTCGCTGCTCAGCCTCGGACTGACGAGCCTGCTCCCGCTGGCCCTGCTCGCGGCGCCGTCCCGCATCGCCCAGGCGACCGCGGCATCCACCCCGCTGCCCGCGCCACTGCGCAGGCTGAACCTCGAGGCCCTCTATCTCCCGCTGCCGGACGCCGTCTGGACCGGTCTGCTGCTGGTGGCACAGCTGTGCCTCCCGCTGAGCCTGGTCGCTCCGTTCGTCGTGGTGGTGCGGCGCTACCGCACGGTCACCGGCGTCGACCGCGCCCGGATGCGCTGGCTGCTGTGGGCGGCCGTGGTCGACCTCCTGGTCATGCTGACGTTCCGGCTGCTGCCCGGCTGGTTCGGCGCCGTCGGCCTGACCGTCGCCGTGGTGCTCACCGCCGCATCGGTCGCGATCGGAATCGTGCGGCCTGACCTCGTCGACGTCGACCGGCTGCTCGGCGGGACGCTGGTGTACGGCCTCCTGCTCGCCCTGACGTTCGTCCTCGACCTGCTGGTCCTGGGCAGCGCCGGTCGGCTGCTCGGGCCACGCCTGAACGAGGGGGAACGGCTGGTCATCGCCGTTTTCGCGGTCGCCATCCTGTACGCGCAACTCCGGCACCGGCTGTGGCGTCTGGTGCGACGCTGGATCGTCGGCGATCGGGACGATCCCTATCACGTGATGTCGGGGCTCGCCGAGCGGCTGGAGCGGACCGACGATTCGGAGGCGCAACTCGTCACGCTGGCCAAAACGGTGGCCCGGGCCTTCCGCACGCCCTACGTGGGCGTGGAGATCACCCAGGTCAGCGGCGAGGTGCTACTCGTCGAGGACGGCGAGCGCCCCGCCGAGACGCAGGCGCTTCCCATCACCTATCGGGGCGAGATAATCGGGCGGCTGTTGCTGCCGCGCCGGGCCGCCCGCCGCCGGCTCACGTCCAATGACGAACGGCTGCTGGCCGACCTGATCCGCCAGGCCGCCGCGGCGTCCCGTGCCGTACGGCTCGCGGAGGAACTGCAGCGCAGTCGTGAGGGCATCGTGTCGGCCGTGGAGGACGAGCGCCGCCGCCTGCGTCGCGAGCTCCACGACGGTCTGGGACCGGCCCTCGCGGCGGTCGCGTCCCGGATCGACACCGCCCGGATCACCGCCCGCAGGTCGAACGAGGACGCCGACCGCATCCTCGGCCTGGCTCGTCAGGAGCTCACCGGGATGCTCGCCGAGGTGAGGCGGCTGGTGCACGGCCTGCGCCCGCCCGCGCTCGACGACGTCGGCCTGGTCGGGGCGATCCGCCAGCAGGCGGAGCGGCTGCGCGCCCCCGGGCTGACCGTCCGGGTCGAGGAGCGGGGTGACCTCACCGGCCTGCCGGCCGCCGTGGAGGTCGCCGCATACCGGATCGCGTCGGAGGCGATCACCAACGTGGTCCGGCACGCGCGGGCCGGCGAGTGCGTGGTGTCGCTCACCCGCGACGTCGAAGGCGGGCACCTCGACGTGGAGATCGTCGACGACGGGGTCGGCCTCGCCGCCGAGGCGGTGGCCGGCGTGGGACTGGTGTCGTTGCGCGAACGGGCCGCCGAACTCGGCGGGTCGTGCACCGTGACCTCCGCGGAGCCGGCCGGTACGCGGGTGTGGGCGCGGCTGCCCGTCACGCCGTCCGGGCAGACGCCCGTGCTCACAGCTACAGGAAAGGTGGGAGATGACCGGTAAGCGGCCGGTGACGGTCCTCGTGGTGGACGACCATCCGGTGTTCCGTGAAGGCTTCGCGGCACTGCTGAGCAGCATCGACGAGGTCGAGGTCGCCGGGACGGCCTCGACCGGCGTCGAGGCCATGCGGCAGGCCGCCGAGCGAGAGCCCGACGTGGTGGTCATGGACGTGCAGATGCCCGACATGGACGGCATCGAGGCCACCCGTCGCATCCTCGAGAAGCACCCGGAGATCGGCGTCGTGGTGCTCACGATGTCCGAGGAGGACGGCACCATCTTCGACGCGCTCCGCGCCGGTGCCCGCGGCTATCTGCTCAAAGGCGCCGAGCCGGACGAGGTCGTCCGCGCGATCACCACGGTGGCCGGCGGCGGCGTCGTGTTCGGTGCGGTCCTGGCCTCGCGCATCGCCGACTTCCTGGCCCCGAGACCGCAGGCCGGCAGCGTCTCACCGTTCCCGACCCTGACCGCCCGGGAACACGAGGTGCTCGACCTGGTGGCCGCCGGCCTGTCGAACAGCCAGATCGCCGCGCGGCTGTTCCTGTCCCAGAAGACCGTACGCAACCACGTGCACGCGGTGCTCACCAAGCTCCAGGCCGCCGACCGGGCGGAGGCGATCATTCGCGCCCGCGACGCCGGCCTCGGCCGCTGATCGCGGCGGATGAGCCGGGTTTTCAGGCTTCTTCGGGGTCGCGTCCGAGTATCGACCGGCCTCCGTCGACCGGAACGGTCGCGCCGTTGATGAAGCTCGCCTCATCGGACAGCAGGTAGGCGACGGTGGCGGCCACTTCCTCCGGGCGTCCCACCCTGCCGACCGGGTGCAGCAGGCTCATCTCGTTCTCGACGCGTGCGGCCGCCATGGGCTCCTGGCCGCGGAGGAACGCCTCCTAGCGTTCGGTGCTGATCGAGCCGAGGGCGACGGCGTTGACCCGCACGCCGCGCGGTCCGTAGTCGACGGCGAGCGCACGGGTGAGTCCTTCGACGGCGGCCTTGGCCGTCGCGTACGGCAGGGAGCCGCGCACCGGGCGCTGCGCCTGGTGGGAGGAGACGTTGACGATCGCCCCGCCCGCACCGGCGCCCAGGAAGCGGCGGATCGCGGTCATGCATCCGACGACCGCCGGGTTGAAGTTCGCCCCGATGAGATCCAGGACCTCCCGCGCCGACGGGGAGTCCAGTGAGGCCTCCCGGAACACGGCGGCGTTGTTGACCCAGCCGGCGAGCGGGCCCGCCGCCTGCGCCAGGTCGGCGGCTCGCTCCGTGACGGCCTCGTCGGCGGCATCACCGGCCACCGCGATCACCCGGGAACCGGCCGGGTGGGTGCGGGTCCACTCGAGCGCCGACGGGTCGAATTCGATCACGACGACGCTGTCGGTGTCTTGAAGGAGTCGTTCGACGAGCGCGCGTCCGACGCCGCGGCCACCCCCGGTGACAACGTACGAAGAGCCCACATCCGCCCCTTTCGTGGATCGAGATCTACGTGGCCGGCGAACGACATACCCCGATGACCCATATATAGATCATCATCACTATTTGCGCCGTGATGAGAAAAATGATCTCGCTGGCCGCCCAATCGCTGTGGCTCGTGCGGACGACCGGTGTGCGACAGCCCGGGAGGCCTACAAGACTTCCTTCGCCTGCCGGGAACAGCCGGTCAGCGCGGCCGCGGTCAGGGTGAGGTGCCGGGCCAGCACCTCGGCCGCGGTGTCGGCGTCGCGGGCCAGCGCCGCCTCCTCCAGCCGGCGGTGCTCGCCGACGGCGTCCCGATCGGGATCGCGCTGCGCCGCCCAGCGGCGAGCCAACTCGCTCGCGGTCCACATCCGGTCGAAGGTCTCCAGCAGGACCGGGTTGCCGCAGCCCTCCAGCAGGGTGCGGTGGAAGACCCGGTGGGCCTCGGACCATGCGCTGCTGTAGTACTCGCCATCCTCCGGCACGAACGGCGGGGTGCGGGCCAGACGGTGGTGGGCGGCTCGTACGCGGGCCTCCCAGTCGACGTCACCACGCTCGATGGACATGCGCAGCACGACCGGCTCGATGGTCCGGCGGGCCTCCGCGATCTCCTGCCAGCGGCGGTCGGAGAAGGCCGGGACGGCGAAGCCGCGGTTGGGCAGCCGGTCGGCGAGGCCCTCGCCGACGAGCCGTACGAGCGCCTCGCGCACGACGGCCAGACTCACGCCCTGCTCCTTGGCGATGTCCTGCGGTTTGAGAGCGTCACCAGGGGCGTGGTCCCCGCGCATGATCGCGTCCCTCAGGTGTGCGTAGACCTGTTCGGAGAGCATCTGCTTGCCCGGGGAGGTCAGGGGGTGGGCCGTCCGAGTCATGCGGTCAGCATAGACGATTCGACAAATAATCGATTATCCGTGTTATGGTCGATTGCGACGGAAGACGCCGACATGCCTCTTCGCGGACCGCGGGCTCTCCGTCGGCCGCATCACCGTCACCTCGCAGCACGACCGGAAAGGAACGACGCGATGACCGCCAACGACCCCTTCGCCCGCCTCCCCGAGGCGGCTTCCTTCACCGTCACCAGCACCACCGTCACCGACGGCGCCGCCTGGCCGCCCGAGCAGTTCTCCTCCGGCGTCCCCGGCGGGAAGGACATCTCCCCGCAGCTGTCCTGGAGCGGCGCCCCCGAAGGCACCAAGAGCTACGCCGTCACCGTCTACGACCCCGATGCCCCCACCGGGTCCGGCTTCTGGCACTGGGCGGTCGCCGACATCCCCGCCGCCGTCACCGAGCTGCCCGAGGGCGCCGGCGACGACACGGGCTCGGGCCTGCCCGAGGGCGCCTTCCAACTGCCCAACGACGTCCGCGCGGCCCGCTTCATCGGCGCCGCGCCGCCGGCGGGGCACGGCCCGCACCGCTACTTCGTCGTGGTGCACGCCCTCGATGTCGAGTCCATCGGCGTCCCGGCCGACGCCACCCCGGCCCTCCTCGGCTTCACCATGGCCGGCCACACCCTCGGCCGCGCGGTCCTGACCGCGACCGCCGAAACCCCCGCCTGAGCAAGTCCGGACTCATCGACACCACGGAATGGAAGAACCACTCCCTTCGGTGCCGCTTACCGTGGCCGGGGCCGTAGCCCGTCGAGGATGAGCTGGGCGATGTGCGCGGAGCGCTCGCGGCTCGTTTCCGCGCCGGCGTGGCGGATCGCGGCGAAGGCGCCGGCGACCAGTGCCATCACCTCGTCGACGGTGAGGTCCGGACGCACGGCGCCGGCCGCGTGTGCGCGATCCAGCAGGTTGGCGACATGGCGCGTGAGATCTGCCGCGACGTCCGGGGCGGCGGTGCGCAGGTCGAACTCGGCCGCCACCAGCGCGCTCTTCACCGCTACGTTCTCGGCGCCGCTGGCCATCATCGCGGACAGCAGCGTGAACAGGGCCGCGGGATCGCCGGTGGCGGCAAGTGCTTGTGCTTCCGCCACCAGTCGCCTGAGCTGGTCGGTCGCGACGGCGAGGTAGAGCGCTTCCTTCGTCGGGAAGTGCCTGTGCACGGTGCCGGGGCCGACGCCCGCGCGGCGGGCGATCTCATCGAGCGAGACACCGAGACCCTCCGTCGCGAACAACTGCTGCGCGGTTCGCAGGACACGCTCGCGATTGCGGCGCGCGTCGGCCCGTAGCTCCCGGTCGCTCCCGTGAGCTGCCGCCGGGTTCGCCGGGGCTGGTTGAGGTGGCTGGCTGGACATGTCGATATCAGCATAACCGGGGCGCCGCACCGAATAGTATGGCCACAACCGGGGCGGCGCACCGGTTAGCACTCGCGCCGCTCGCCATGACCCGATCCGCCGGCTACGAGGAGACCACGCCGATGACCACACGCGAGGACGCGACCGCCCTGGTGCGGCGGTTGCAGGAGTGCTTCAACAGCCGGCAATTCGACCAGGCCGCCGACCTGCACACCCCCGCCTTCTTCAGCCATCCGCTCGGCACACCGGGGTTCGAAGCGGGCAAAGACGCCTGGCGTGCGCTCGTCGCCCGGTTTCCCGGCATACGTGTCGTCGCCCAGGACATCCTGGTCGACGGCGACAAGGCCGCCGTCCGCTCGACCGTCGAGGGGATCACGGCTCCGGACGGCGACGCGCAGCCCATGCTGTTCGAGATCTTCCGCATCGACGACGGCCGGTTCGCGGAGATGTGGGGGGCCAGCACGGGATTCCCGCCCGCAGCCAGCCCCGAGGATGTGACCACTAGAGCGGGCTCTTGATCTGATCGGGCTCCTCCCTCAGCCACTCACGGCCCGCGTTCTCCAGCTCGGCGCCGTCCCGAAGCCGGAGCCCCCGCCAGAGACGCTGTGGATCGCGGTTCAGTGCCGGCTCCAGATGCGGTGGGTCTCGAGTGCGTCGGAGAGTTCCTGGGCCACTTCCGGCGAGCCGGCGGAGAAGAATGCGCGCTCCAGGATCGCCACTGGTGCCGTTCCCCTGATCCAGTTGTCCAGGAGCACGTACCACTCGGCGTCGTGGGCGACGCTGACGGTGAAGTCGTGCATGAGCCACGCCATGTGACGGGCCGCCGCCTCGGTGGTGTTCGACTCCCACTCGGACAGGCAGGGAGCCAGATCCAACTTCAGGACATCGGCGATGATCTCGATCAAATCCATGCCGTCGACGTCACGCGGATAGTGGTTCAGGGTGTGCCGCCACCATGCGCCGACTGTGCCGATGACGGCTTCCCGCTCGATCTTTCTCCAGCTTTGCCATCTGACGCCGACGCGCAGCATCAAGGAGCGGGCGTGAAGGCCGTCGAGCTCTTCGAGGATGAGCAGCTCCAGTAACCGGGGCAGATAGTGCTTGAACTCTTCGACGTCTCCCCATGTGTACAGGGCATTCCAGGCGTAGGGCTCCAGAGCGGATGCGGTGAGCATGCGGAGGGGTGCGGCACGCGCCGCGCGAACCCGCTCATCGGACACGCAGTGGTCACACACGTCCGTCTTGATTGGAAGCGGATACCGAGAGAAGGCCGCGTAGAGAGCCTCCAACGCGCGGTCGAGATCAGACGGCGTGTCCATGCTCGGATGCTATTGCGCGGCCGCTGGGGCGCCGGAAGCTGTTTCCGCTCATTAAGTGGAGTGGTAGGCATCACCGTAGATTGGGAGAGCCCTGCCCCAGCTCGCCCCTGAGCGTCTGGCGCATGCGGGCCGCCCGCTGAGGCGAGGAGTGAAAGCAACTGCCCGGGCTCCTACCTCAGCCACGTAAGCCCGCACTCCCCAACTCGGCGCGATTCCGAGCCGGAGCGCCCCTGTCGGAGACATGTCTTGAGGGAACTTCAGAGCCAAGGGAGCTCCGAAACTTCAGGCCACAAGAACGGCAGTCGATCTCGCTTAGGGTCATGTCATGCCCAAGATCTTGATTACGGGAATGTCGGGCACCGGCAAATCGACCGCTCTACAGATCTTGGGCTCGCGAGGGCACCGGGTTGTGGACACGGACTACGGCCATTGGAGCCGCTGGATCAACCTGCCCGACGGCTCGTCGGACTGGGTATGGCGCGAGGAGGCGATCGCTGATCTGCTCGCCGGCCACAAGCAGGGTGCCTTGTTCGTGGCCGGCTGTAAGAGCAACCAGGGAAAGTTCTATCCACAGTTCGACCACGTCGTGTTGCTGAGCGCACCCGCAGAGGTGCTGTTGGCCCGAGTCACCGCGCGGACCAACAATCCGTACGGCAAGCGGCCAGAGGACCGAGACGCGATCCTGGAGAACCTTCGCGTCGTCGAGCCGTTGCTGAGGGCTACCGCGACCATGGAGATCGACGCGCGTGCTCCCATAGCGCAGGTCGTCGAGCAGCTTGAAGGGCTTGCTTAGCTGCGGTCCCGCGGATGAGGGGCCTTGGTGCGTCCTGGGCAGACTCGAATGCGAGGCGGCGCGGAGCGCCGCCCTTGAGCATCCCGCTTTCGGCCGTAACCGCCGCGACCGGATCGCCCCTGAGCACCTCGACAAGGCGTACACGACGATGCTGGAACAGGGCCGATCGTCGAGCACGGTCCTCAAGGTGCATCGCATCCTGTCCCCGCGAGTGCGCCAAGGAGTGGCACCGTTGATGGGGGCCGCCCTGTGGGGCGAAGGCCGCAGGCAACTGCAACTAGAGGGCCTGTGGAGATCAAAAAGCCCCTCTCGCCGAAGTCGGCGAGAGGGGCTTTGAACTGCGGAGGCTCGGGGATTTGAACCCCGGATGGGCTTAAGACCCAAACCGCATTAGCAGCTCGGCTGTTGGCCGTCCAGATCCGTTCCACCTGGACCAATACCGCTCGGCGGTCCTCCTGGAACGGCCTGGGACGGCGGGGAACTGCAACTAAAACTGCAACTAGAGCGGGCTCGTGACCTGCGCGGACGCGCACTGCTCGCCCTCTGCGCATCCCGTATGCCGTCGACCCACCGCGAAGCGGCAGCGGGCCGGCGACGGAGGGGCAAGCCCGTCTTCGCGTGTACCTTAGCCGGTCGCCGTTCCTCGGCCACTGGACGCCAAGGGTCACAGACGGGCTTGAGCCGGAGGAGCCGGTCTGCTGGGCTCTGCCTGGGTCGATGGCAGAAGGGATGCGCGGCTCCTACCTCAGCCCACTTGCGGCCCGCGCTCTGCAGCTCGGACGGCATCCTGGAGCCGGAGGCCCCCACCGGAGGCGGCCTTGGTCAGCCGCGGATGAATGTCACCTGTCTTACTGCGAGGTCGGGCCTTGCTCGGTAGCCGACATCGAGCCATACGGCCTGCGTGTGCTTGGGGTCGCTGGCCCACCAGGCTGAGTGCCTGTAGGCGCTGGCAGGTAGCTCTTCGCCGATGACGCGGGCGACCTGGGCGAAGCTCATTGTGACGTGCTCGCGTCCGTCTTGTTGGAGATGGCGGGCCAGGCGTTCGTACTGTTCTCGGGCGACCACGCCGTCAGTGTGAAGGCCAATTCGGCGCTTGTCACGAGCGGCCGGAGCTGCCGCCGGCCGGGACCGGCCCCCAGGCCGCACGCCCGGCCGGCGAGCGGGCGTAGGGCCGCGAGGCGGCGCGCAGCGCCGTCCTTGATGTCTACTAGAGCAATTCGGCAAAGCAAACATCACACGAATTTCTAATTGACACCTGATGCACCATCGTCAGCAGGAGGCATTGGGATAGGGAGTCGACATAACGCTGTAGGCGCAGCCTCACGACGAAAAGCATCATACGGGGTACCCAAAGGGCTTGGGTCGCCACCCTTATCCAAGTCGAGAATAACAGTACCGGCACAGCAGATTTTCCGCTCTCGCCCTACGGAGAATACCGGCAGTAGATGATTACCTTGGATAGTGACATTTACTGCGCAGTGTACCGACATTTGAGTGCAGGCTACCCTTGGAGCGCTCCCATGCGAGCGAATAGCTGCGAGAATCTCCGGACGAGGCGTATTGTGACGGCCTCGCCCGATTGAGAAAATCACAGAGCGAGGATGAACATGATCTAAAAGAGTGTTAGTATATTCGGAGTTCAGTGCCGGAGTAGCACTCGGTTTGGCATTTCCACCATGATGGGGAAATACGAGCACATCGGCCTTGAGGTCAGCAGCTCTCGTATCGATGAGGTGCTGGAGCCCCACTTCGTCCAGGTCTCCCGTCAACAGCGCAGTTCCTAATCGGGATTCGACGTCGACCCTAAGTACGGCACTCAGCGTGTTGGCGTGCAACAGGCGTCCTTCATTGTCTCGCCCTCCAGGGCCTATAGCAACAAGCCCTCGCCTCGGAGCGAGCACACGGAGATGTATAGAAGTGCCGACAGGGAAAGATTCCCCCTCACGTACTCCTACGATCATCTGTACGTGGCCATCACGCTCTAAGTGATCTAACTCCCAAACCAGTGCGCTCCAGTCCTTGCTACCCTTCTGGGCATCAGAGTTTAGTAGAACTTCGCCGACTTTTATCTCACCGGACGATAGAAGCAGCACCAAGCCCTTTATATGATCCGCATCAGCATGCGTGAGAATCACGCGATCAATGGACTTAACCCCATGACGACGGCAGAACTCAAGAATAGCAGCGCTTGGTCCAGCATCTACAAGGGTAACTGCACTACCATCCCTTACCACGGCGCAGGCTCCGTGCCCGACATCCAGAATTGCAAGGTAGCGCGACGGTAAGAGTGGAGGGAGACCGTCAGTCACGTGCTTGCTATACCTCCCAATCCGAAAAGAATAGTTCACCTGCCCGTTCAGCGCCTATATTCACTCTCGCGTGGCATCTGAAAGGCAACTTCAACTGACTAACTGAAACTGGCACGAGGGACATAGGGAGCCTAATTATTTCTCCCACAGGCCAACCGGGCAGGTCTATCTGTACGTGGTCTTCGTCGTAACTTTCGATCACAACTTGTGTACGCCAAGGCCGCCTATCAAAGGGCGGATCTCCCTCTATCTCACGGATACACCTCTCAAGAGCGAGAACAAGAGAATCAGGATTCAAATGCCGGCTTGGAATCAGTGCGGGGATGAAAGGGCGAAACGGCCTAATCTCATCGCCGTGCTGCTCTTCCCAGGCCGTGCACAGGACTGCCGGTATTCCTGATTTCGTAAGGGCGGCGACAAGTTCTGCGCCGTTGTAACTTGAATAGGTTGTTGTCCTCAACCGGTGATCTGCAAGGACTGCATCAAATCGATCTGGTGCCTGTTGTATGAAGTCAGCGAGAGGAGGAAGCCGATCATTAATAGGGATTGGCCGTAGATCAGCATCCTGCACCGGGTATTTCCAAGCAGATCGAACAGTAGGTTGGTCGTCGACTAGAGCCACCCGCTCAAGGACGCGCTCTCGGAAGCGTACAGTCATCGCCGCTGCCCTCCAGATGCAGCCGCTCGAATTCTGTCGCTTGAGGCAAGGATAGGCAGTCGAATGACGAACTCTGCGCCACCCAACTCACTTCTTTCGTGCGCGGCGACCTGGCCACCCAAGTCAGAGACACAATCCTTCACAATAACCAGTCCCAGGCCGGTGCCTTCCGGATTTGAGGTCTGGCCGGGTAGCCATATGTCATCGAGTGGCAGATCTGTGATGCCTGGCCCGGTGTCGGCTACGTTTATAGTGACGCTCGGTCGCGAACCTACGTCCACCCTCGTCGTTATCTTGATTGTTCGATCGAAGCTTTCCGCGCGTTCAAATGCCGCCAAGCTGTTGGTAAGAAGATTGGAGATGATCGATTCCATTCCGGCGGGGGTGCCCAGGAGTACGGCTCGTGCAGACGATTCCTCGAAGACAACATGAGCATGTCGTTGATTCAGGAAAGGCTCATAAGTGGAGAGCACCTCTCGGATAAGTTGATGCACGTCGATATATCCTCGACGACGCTTGCTCTTACGCAGCATTCGGAGAATCGCGATCGCGAGAACTCTCAATCCGCTCATTGACTTGCGGATGTCTTCGATAGGCTCCGCAAACTCTTTATCGTAGAGGTCAGGCAAAAGCTTCCTTGCACGCCGTTCAATGGCGGGAACAGCTTGATCGAGCACCTTGAACGGCCCGCCGTGACTTTCGTGTGCGAACGTGGCAGCGGTGATGCCAGCGCTGGCGAGGGTTCTATACAAATCCACCTCTCGCTGAAGAGAGCTAATCTCTTCAGCCGCGCTACGTTCGTACTGCTCGAACTGCTTAATAAGCGGCTTCGCCTCACTTGAACTCATGTTATTGAGAGTTTTCTTGATGATCTCCTTCGCGTTCTTGGTCTTCTGCGGTGCCGCCTCTCGCTGTGCACGCCGGCGATTCTCCGCTTGCCGCATGCGTTCTCGGGCGAGCCAGGAGAGAGCATTTGCCGCAAAAGCTTTTAGCTCTTCAAATTCATCATTTTCAATGATTCCGCTTCTATCGGTCTTCTGTCGCAGCTTTTCGCTCGGGTCCACTACAGTAACGCGACCAATGCTGTTATTCGTTGACGGCCGTTCTTCTGGGCTAGCAACCCGGGCCGCGTTCAGTCCCAGCCAATCGTTGCCTTCATTGCCATATGGCGCAATCCGCAGACCGTTAATGTATAGGTGCACGTTACCCACGGCCCGGAGCCACTGTCGCACCTCTGATAGGGACGACGATCGCACGCTAAACGATTCTGAGCTGAGTCGAAAAGCCCAGAAGTCGAAATGCGCGGGAGGTGCATTATATGGCCTGTTGTGGTGCTTCGTGGGTGCGCCCAAAGTCTCGTGATTGGCGGTCCATAGGACGTTACCCTGCCAATCTGAGATCTCGGCAGAAGCCATTCCCTTGTCATCCAGGATGGCAGAAAGATGGAAATCCGCTTCATCGAAATATGAACGGGATACTATCTCTGCCAGGTCTGCAAACTCTTCTGAGCTTATCCGAGGCCGAAACGAGTCCGGGCTATCACTGAAAGGATCTGCCAATAGAAGCATCGCCCTCGCGAGCTTTCGCGCTTCGCCGCGACTGATCGCCTTATATAGTCCGTCGACTACTACTTCGGTCCCATAGTCAAAATCACCAGCCGGCGCCTTCGCGATTGGGAGATCAACTTCCTCGACCGTTTGCGCATCAGCGTAGGTGTTCCAATCGATCGTCACACTGAATACTTGTGGCGAATTTTGCGGTCTGGTCCTAAGAATGACACGCTGACCCATACGCAGCGCAGCCAACCGTCCCAGACCTTTATTACCGGCCGACGTGCGGTTCTTACCCGTCAACTTGGTAGTTGTTTTCGAGGATCGACCCAACACTAACCAGGCGGAGGCTATGTCAGCCGGATGCATGCCTACACCGTCGTCCCGAACCAGGACCCGACCTCCGGGGCGGTCCACTCCCTCAAACCTGACTTCACACCAGGATGCGTCGGCGTCATATGAGTTCTTGACCAACTCAAGGATGCTCTGGTCGACTCCAGGATTCAACTCCTCGCCGAGACGTCTCAGTATCTCGGATGCAAACCGGAAGTGCGCCATCTTAGTTGCTCTCCGTTAGGCGGGAGGTGGAGCCGCTTAGTGAGTGCCAGACTCACCTTATTCCCATGTTCCTGCTCCTGCTATACCCCTGTTTGCGATCGATCTCTAGCCTGATTTGTCACGAGATGTACCTACTTGGCAGCTTTGGCCGTTTTCTACTTCGGCGGTTCCCGCAGTTGCATGCGGCGGCTGCCCGCAAGCACTCCCCTGGTATCCCGAGGATGGTCGCGCGCAAGCGCACCTCTCCTGCAGAATGGCTCTGATAGATCATCAAGGAGTGACGGTGTCCAGCTGGAGGAGCGTCGATGGGCTCACCTCAGTACAAGCGATACGCAGCCCAGCTACAGCTGCTCGCCGCGGATGTCGCACGAGGTGCATGGCGTCCGATCCAGCAAGACGTCCACGCTGCCCTCAATGGACAGGCGGCCGAACAAGTGCGTGCGCTTGTTCCGCTTCTTGCGCGCAGACAGGACGGTGCCTTCTTCACTAGCGGCAGGCTGCGTGACCAGTTCGCACATGTCGCGGACCTAGGACGAGACCCTGTCGGAACAACCTACTGGGATCCAGCATGTGGGGCTGGCGACCTCTTGCTTGCCGCCAGTGAGGCACTTCCTCTTGGGCGTACGATAAGGGAGACCCTTGTTCGTTGGGGCAAGCGGCTATGCGGGACTGATCTACAAGCCAGCTTTGTAGAGGTGGCACAACTTCGGTTATTTATCGCGGCTGCGGCGCGGCATAGGCAGTTAGGCGATTTTAGGACAGTCAGTCTAGATGTAGGCTTGAGCAAGTTATCGAAGATTTCGCCCGGCGACGGCCTTGCTCGCCTTGCCAATACCTCCGAATTCCGGGGCCACCTGTTGCTAAACCCTCCATTCGGCATGATGGAGGTGGAACGGACGTGCAAGTGGGCGACAGGATTGACTTCTCAGGCCGGCGTTTTCTATCTTACCGCCGCAACCGCATTGTCAGCCTCTCGGCAGGTGACAGCAGTACTCCCCGATGTCCTACGTAGCGGCAGCCGCTATAGAGCTTGGCGAAACGCAGTTGACTCAATCCTCGATATTGAGGAACTTCGCTCCTACGGTCAGTTCGACCCCCACACAGACGTCGATGTATTTACGATCCGTGGCCGCCGCCGTCACCCTGGTCACAGTGCACCTATACGCTCTCACTGGTGGCCAGAGCTAGCCTCGAGTAATCAAGTTGGCCATATATTCGACGTACGTGTTGGCCCTGTCGTAGACAACCGTGACCCTCATGAGGGGTCAGAAGCTCCCTACCTTACAGCGAAAGGAATGCCAGCCGCTGGCGAAATGGGGATACCAGTACGCCGTCGACGGTACGCCGGCCGCTTATTAGAACCACCTTTCGTGGCTATGCGGCGAACCTCCCGTCCAGGACAAGGCGTAGGCGGTGGATTGCGTAGCGGAGGCGTTGTTGTGGTGGGAGATGAACCCGTTGCGGTTGACAACCACGTGATAACGGCGAAGCCGATAAAGGGTGGCACTGATACCTGTTTCGAGCTCTTGAGAGTACTTCAGTCTCCCGAAGTCGCGGCATGGTTGGATGAACGAATTCGATGTCGGCATATCACCGTCGGGGTAATTCGATCCCTCCCATGGCCCACCCCGATTCCTTAGCTCTATAGCTCTAGCTCTGGCATGCGGGCTCGTACTGGCGAATTCGGCGGATGCCTCTCGGAGTCGCGGCCACGTGATACAACGCTGAGGTGGAGGAGCGGCAGGATCGATTGCGGGAACTGGGCGAGCTGCTGCGGCGGCTGCGTAAGGATGCGAGGCTGACAGGTAAGGAGCTGGCGCAGCGGGCCGGGGTGGCTCAGCCGACGATCTCGCGGATGGAGACGGGCAGGTTGTTGCCTACGCCGGAGACGGTTGAGCGAGTGTCCGCGGCTCTCCAACTCGATGACGACGCTCGCTCTGAGTTGGACACGCTGCTTGTGCGGCTGCGTGACGAGGTGTCCCGGCTGAAGGGTGGCTTGGCTGGCCGGGAGGCGGCGAACGCTGCGCGTATGCGTTCGTCGAAGTGGGTGGCGGCCTTCTCTTCGGCGATGATTCCGGCCGTGTTGCAGACGGCGGAGTATGCGCGGCTGGCCGTGGCGGTAGGCCGCGATGCCGATGAGGACGATGCGGCCAAGGCCGCGGCCGTACGGGTCGACGCACAGGCGGTGCTGTTTGAGGAGGGCCGGCGGTTCGCGTTCGTGCTGACCGAGGGCGCGGTGCGTACCTGGCCGGGGTCGCCGTCGTTAATGCTGGCTCAGCTCGACCGGTTGGCCCAAGTGTCGACGTTGCCGCATGTCCGGCTCGGCATCGTGCCGTGGAAGGTGGAGGCTCCGGCCTTCCCGCTGCACGGGTTCACCATCTTCGACGGGTCGGTGAGTGTGGTGGACAGCCTGACTGGTGATCTCACGCTGACGGAGGCGGCCGAGATCGGCGCTCACGAAGAGGCGTTCGAGGCGTTCGCGAGTGCGGCCGTGTACGGCGACGAGTTGCGGGCGCTGCTGGGTGAGGTCGCGGCGGACTTCCGGGAGCTGGCGAAGCAGCTCGACAACTGACGCATTTATGCGTCGTATTCCTTGAGAACCTTCTAGCGTTGGTCATACGCTCCAGTCGAAAGCCATGTCTAGCCCCCTATACGACGGAGCGTGTCCCATGCCCCCATGGCGCCTGTCCCGGTACTTCCTCGGCCGTCCCGCCTCGGTCACCGAAGCCCGCCGCTTCATCACCGCCACCCTCAGCGCCTGGCCCGTGGTCGAGTCGGCCGAGCTCATCGTGAGCGAGCTGGCGACCAACGCCGTCCGGCACACCGCCTCGGCCCGCTTCGGCGGCAAGTTCATCGTCAGCATCCAGGCCGAACCCGATCAGGTCTGGATCGGCGTCACCGACGAAGGCGGCCCCGGCCTTCCCCGGCTCGTCCGGCCCACCGACGACGAGGGCGGCCGCGGCCTGCTGCTGGTCGCCTCCCTGGCCGACAACTGGGGCGTGTACGGCAATCAGGCCGGCCGCACCGTCTGGGCACTGCTCAAGGTCGACCCCATCGCAGCCGCCGCACAGGCGACGTCTCGGTGATGAGCTGCGTGAGTCCGCACGTCCCCGATCGCCGGCAGCCCGGCTGCAAGAAACTGGCCTGGTTCGAGCCCTCGGACGGAACGCGAGTACGAGTGATCGCCTGGACCTGCGACTGCCTAGCCATGGTGTACGAGCTGTGCCAGGCGAGCGGGCAGGGCTTCATCAGGCGCACCCTCCAGCACGAGGACGCACCCGAGATCTGCGAGACCCACCGCTGGCCCATCGCCCAGGCACGTGAGGTCTGGGCGGCCCTGCTGACGGGAATGGCACGGTGAGCCCACGAGGTGTCCCCAACCGGCGCTCAGCTATCCGGGCCGTGGACCCAGCAACCGGCAAACCCATCAAAATCGTACTGTCAAGAGGGATAGACGGCATTTCGTCTAGGGGCCTAGACTCGGGTGCGCACCATCAAGGAGGAACCGTGCCACCGAGTGACCTGGACAAAATCGCCGCGATCGACGATCCCTACCTGCTGCTCCGGGTCGCCACCGAACGACTCAACGCCGCCCAGCAAGAAGTCACCGAACTGGCCCGGCTTCGCCGCCGCGTCATCCAAGAGCTTCACGCCCAGGGCATGTCGTATGCGCAGATCGCGGAGAAGGCCGGTCTGTCTCGCGGGCGTATTCACCAGATCCGTCATACCGGCCCCGCCCCCGAAGGCGCGTTCCTCGGCGTTGGCTCGGTCACCGTGGTGACCCCGCTGCGGCACGATGCCGCGACTGGCCGTTCCATGGTTGCCCTGGACGACATGCGCGCCGGCAAGCGGCTGGAAGACCTCGCCCGGACCTTCGGCCTGACTGTGGCCACCGACAACGTCACCGTCGATGGGCAGATCGACCTCAACCGCCCAGGGCTGCTCGTCATCTGCGGCCCCCGCATGTCCGAGGCCATGCGCCAGGCGTACGAGGCGGACCCGGTCATCCGCTGGGGCCGCGACGACAAGGGGTGGAAGCTGGTGGACACTCGCACCGGCCGCGAGTACCGGTCCGGCTCGCAGCTCGACCCCGCAGAGCCGACCGACTCTGCCTTCCTCGGCCGGCTGCCCCGCCCGGACGGCAACGGCTCGTTCTTGGCCATTGCCGGTATCCACCCCAACGGCTCCCTCGGCGTCATCCACCTGCTCGCCAGCGAGATCGCCGCGTTGTGGGGGCAGGTCGGCGACCGCCGCTTCTCCTGCGTGGTCGGCGTCGAATACGACCCGCAAAGCGGGGAACCAGTGCGGGCGGAACTGGCCAGCCCGCTCTACCGGCACGAGGACACCTGATGCGCGTCGCCTTCGCCAGCGAAGCCGCCTATCCCGACCGGCCCAACGAAGACTTCATCGGCGCCACCGCCGACGCCGTCGTCCTCCTCGACGGCGCCAGCATCCCCCCAGGTGTCACCTCGACCTGCTCGCACAGCGTGCGGTGGTACTCCCACACTCTCGGTTCCGCCCTGCTCGCCGAGATGACCCAAAGCGCCGGCCCCCTGCCCGAACTCCTCGCCCAGGGCATCAAGCACGTCACCTCACTGCACGACTTCACCTGTGACCTGACCCACGGCGGATCCCCCTCCGCCACCGTGGTCATGCTCCGCCAAGTCGCCGACCATTTGGACTGGCTCGTCCTCGGCGACAGCACCCTTGTCCTCGACACCGGCGCACCCGAGCCGATGGTGATCTGCGACGACCGGCTAGAACAGGTCGCCGCACCCCATCGCGCCCGGCTCGACAGCCTGCGCGGCGGCACACCCGAACACGCCGAAGCCCGCCGCGAGTACGTCGAGATCCTCGGCCAGTACCGCAACCGCGACGGGGGCTTCTGGGTCGCCTCCACCGATCCCCTCGCCGCCGACCAAGCACTCACCGGCACCATCCCCACCGACCAGGTACGCGCCGCGGCCCTGCTAACCGATGGAGCCGCCGACGCCGTCAGCCGCTACCGCCTCATCACCTGGCGGCAACTCCTCGACGTCCTTACGCAGGACGGTCCGGCTGCACTAATCCGCAGAGTCCGCGAGGCCGAGCGATCCGACCCCCACGGCGAACGCTGGCCACGCAGCAAAAGCCACGACGACGCATCTGCGGTCTTCGCTTCCATCTAGCTGTCATGCTGCAACCCGCTCAGTCTCTTCCTAGCGGAGGTAGAGACCTCCAGCTAGATTATTTATCCACCTAGCTTAGAAGTCTCTCACAAGAATTATTACTATCCCACTTAGCATCTATGCTTATGCGATAAGTACTGCAGTAAATATGACAACCTCACTAGGCGATTATGCTTAAGCACTAGAGATTAAGCCATCTAAGCTAAAAGCCAGCCGGAGAGATGTCGGCCGCGCCAACGCGTAGTAGCCGCTGACCTGGGGGAATGCGTATTCGTGTACGCAATTTCCGAGAATTGACACCGAGGCGGACGGCAGTACGTTACCTTCATGCACGTGCCGCACGACAAGCGCGCGGACAACGAGCAGAGGAAGGATACCCGCATGGCGGGAAAGTTTGAGTTCAGCTTCTGGAACCCTCGGCGAAAGCATGCCAAGCGCCGCCGAGGGTTCGTGATCAGCTGGCGATTCTTCTAACCCCTAGATCCCGGGTAGAGGCAGAAGGGCCTCTACCCGGCCGCCGCCGACGCGAGTAAACGTATCGCTTCACCTTGTCCCTTCGCAGCCAGTCGCCAGATGAGAGACGATCGATCCACTGCGTCTACCCCCCTGGACAGATGCGAGGACGTCCGCTACCGTCTATCGCATAGCCCCCTAGACAGTTCCCGTCGCGGACTGCCGCCGCTGTATAGGGGGATGGACAAGGAGGTGGTGAACGATGGCACTGCAAGGACCCATCCCGATCAGCTTCGAGCTGCTGTTCCCGCACGGCTGCTACGTGGTGGGCGAGGTGACCGCGGCGAAGGACTTCGACGCCAAGCGCGATGTACAGGCGAAGGACAAGGCGACCGGCCTTCCGATCTGGCAGGTCCCGGTGATGGACGCCGACCCCACGCTCAAGGCCGCGCAGAAGACGGTGACCGTGAAGATCCTGTCGGAGGTGCAGCCGGTCGTCCCGCCGTCGCTGCCCGGTGTGCCGCTGGCCCCGGCCGAGTTCGACGGGTTGGAGGTCAAGCCGTACGTGCATCAGGCGACGGGGCGGCTGGCTTATTCGATCTCGGCTCGGGTGATGCGGGCTCCCCGCACAGGGGCCGGCAAGTCCGGCAACGCTGCGAAGGACGCGGCGTGATGGGGCGGCGGACGGTGCGGCCCTCGGCCGTGATCAGCCTCAACACCGGGTGCGGCGCCTCGGCCAAGACCATGCCATACCCGGCCCGGACGCCGGTGCTGGCGCTGGACTTCGGCTCGACCTCGGTCCTCGTGAGCACCTCGGACAGCGACCAGGTCAGCCCGGCCGATGTCGAGTTCGCCCGGCAACTCGCCCGTGAGGCGGCCTCGTTCGCCCGGTCGGTCGAGCGGCGGTTTCACGGCCTGGCCAACGGCCGGGGGGTGGCCTGATGGCACAGGGCCCCTGCACCCACGTGTCGATGTCGATCGACCCCGGCCAGCATCCCCGCATCGGAATCTCGTTCTGCGCCTCAATCAACCGGGCGCGGGCTCGGGTGCTGGAGTCCGGGCGGCCGTACCTGGTCCTGGAGTCCGACGAGGCGGACGTGACGGTCTCGACCACCGGGGCCGGCCCGATCACCGCCGAGGACCTGGACATCGCGCGGCAGATCTTCAACGCCGCCGCCCGGTACCTGGCCGACTGCGAACGCATCCACGCCGAACAGGCCCAGGCCTGCGACTCGGCGGCCTGAGATGCAAGCGGGGCCGCTGGAAGCGGCAACTTCCGGCGGCCCCTCGGTCTCTCCCTGACTGCGCATCACAAGAGAGGAGTTCAGCTTATGCTCAAGCGCCTTCCCGGTGGCGAGGTCCGCAACCTCGTGTCCACCACTCCAGACACAGCGGTCGTGTTCAAACCGGCCGTCGTCCAGACCCCGGCGATCCTCACCGTCCTGGTCTTCCTCGGCCGCCTGGTCGCCGGTCTCGTCCGTACCCTCCTCATCCACCCCATCGCCGTGGCGGTGCTCGCCGTGCCCGGTGTGATCTGGGTCCGGTACGGCTGGCCCACGGCGGTGGCCACCGCCACTATTCCGCTCTCGTTGCTGTTCGGCTGGGTGCTGGCCGATCGGGCATCGTTCGCGCGATTCGTGGGCTGGCGGCTGCTGGCCTTCTGGCGCCGGTTCTGGATCTACCGCCGTCACTGGCAACCGGTAATGATCGTGTCCGGGCTCGGTCGTCACCTTCAGGGCCGCGACTACCTGCCCCGCCTGCTCCGGGTCGAGTGCGACGGCTGGGCCGACCGCGTCACCGTGCGCATGCTGTCCGGGCAGGCCGTCAAGGACTGGGCCGACCGCACCGACCATCTCGCCCATGGCTTCGGCTCCCCCTCCTGCCGCGTCGCCGTCGCCAAGGCTGGGCGGCTCGTGCTCACCTTCCCCCGGCGCGACCCGCTCGCCGAACCCCTGCCCGCCGTCCCGGTTCCCGAGTCAGCGGAGGTCGGGCCGGTGGAGGTCGGCCGGTGTGAGGACGGCACGCCGTACCGGCTCAAGGTCCACGGCACGCACGTCCTGATCGCGGGCGCGACCGGGGCCGGAAAGGGCTCATGGCTGTGGTCGACCATCCGCGGCCTGCTCCCCGCGATGCGGGCGGGCCTGGTCCAGGTCTGGGCGCTCGACCCCAAGCGGATGGAACTGTCCTTCGGCCGCGCCCTGTTCGGCGCGAGGTATGCCGCCGACCCTAAGGAGTGCGCCGACCTGCTCGACGAGGCGGTCTCCGTCATGCAGGAGCGGGCCGACCGGTTCGCCGGCCTCCAGCGCTCCCACACGCCGACCGTCGACGACCCGTTCGTCCTGGTGCTCGTCGACGAGGTGGCGTTCCTGACCGCCTATCAATCGGACAAGGGCCTGCGCCAGCGCATCACGGCGGCCCTGGCCACGCTCACCACGCAAGGCAGGGCGGTCGGCGTCGGCGTGATGGCCGCGCTCCAGGACCCGCGCAAGGAGGTCATGAACATCCGCAACCTGTTCCCCGACAAGATCGCACTTCGGCTCGACGAGTCCGAACAGGTGGACATGGTCCTCGGCGACGGTGCACGCGACCGGGGAGCGCTGGCCGATCACATCTCACCCGTCCCCGAGCAGGGTGCGGGCGTCGGATACGTCCGGCTGGAGACCTCCCCCGACCCGGTGCGGGTCCGAGCGGCCTACGTCTCCGATGCCGACATACGCCAGATGGTCGCCGAGTACGGCGGTCGAAGCGAGGCCGCATGAACGGTCTGGCGCACTTCCTCGACGGGCTGCGCTGCTCCATCTGCGGCGCGCTCAACGTCCTGTGGCTCGACCCCCTGCGCGGCCTGGTCGAGTGCCACGAATGCGGCCAGACCGCCCTCACCATCCCCGAGACCGCAGAGGAGGACAGTTGATCGACACCAATCAGGCCGGGGGAGACCAGCAAATCTCCCCTGCTCGGCTCAACGACCGGTCCACTCCCCGCGCCGTCCGTATGGCCCAACCGCTCGCGCGGGACGTGGTCGAGGAGATCGCCAAGCAGTACGGGGTGTGCATCCGGCCGGTTCCGCTCCGGCGGCAGGACATCCTCACCGGCCAGGTTGAGGTCATCGACGTGCCGTGCGGGGCGACGCTGGAGAGCAAGTGCCCGCCGTGCGCCAAGCGCAACCGGCAGCTCCGTCGGGCGCAGTGCCGGGAGGGCTGGCACCTCGACCACGAACCCGTGAACCTCCCCGATAACGCCGACGAGTATCAGCGTCACCTGGTGGAGCTGCGGGCCGATGCGCAGGTGTGGCGGGACGAGGTGGAAAAGGCCGGCGGCGACACCGCCGACCTCGATGCGGCCATTGAGGACCTGGACGAGGAGATCAGCCGGGCGGGCATGCGCGGCAACGTCCTCGGCCGCACCTCCGGCAAGCGCTCACGCTCGACCAAGCGGCGGCAGGACGCGCCGGATCTGCCCAAGCGGCAGATGACCAAGACCACGTTGGGGCGGACCTTCACCGGCTCGGACGGCAAAACCTACCGGCCCTCAATGTTCGTCACCC
Source organism: Microbispora sp. H10830 (assembly GCF_014161375.1). Taxonomy (NCBI): domain Bacteria; kingdom Bacillati; phylum Actinomycetota; class Actinomycetes; order Streptosporangiales; family Streptosporangiaceae; genus Microbispora; species Microbispora sp. H10830. Next base: position 267,670 of record NZ_JABBWX010000002.1, on the reverse strand, counting down.
TCACCCTGCCCTCCTACGGGCGAGTGCTGGAGGGCGCGCCCCTGGACCCGGACCGGTACGACTACGCGCGGGCGGCCCGCGACGCCCTGCACTTCTCCAAGCTCGTGGACCGCTTCGTGCAGAACCTCCGCCGCGTGGCGGGCTACGACGTGCAGTACTTCGCGACCGTCGAGCCTCAAAAGCGGCTCGCACCTCATCTCCATATGGCGATCCGCGGCACCCTGCCCCGTGCTGAGCTGCGGCAGATCATCGCCGCTACCTATCACCAGGTGTGGTGGCCCTCGACCGACGAAGTCCGGTTCGAGGGGGACCACCTGCCGGTCTGGGAGGACGGGGCCGGCTACCTCGATCCCGATACCGGGGAAGTCCTGCCGACCTGGGACCAGGCCCTCGACCGACTCGATGCCGACGAGGACGCCGAACCCCTGCACGTGCTGCGCTTCGGTGACCAGCTCGACATTCAGAGCGTCCTTGCCGGGACCCCGGACGCCGACCAGCTCATCCAGTACCTCTCCAAGTACCTCACCAAGTCCCTCGGCGACGCCCTCGGCACCGACGACCCACGCCGTAAGGCCCACGCCGAACGGCTGCTGGAGGCGTTGCGGTTCGAGCCGTGCTCGCCGACCTGCCCGAACTGGCTGCGCTACGGCATCCAGCCCAAGGGCGCCAAGCCCGGCATGGCTCCTGGCCGGTGCAAGGGCAAGGCGCACAAGCCCGATCACCTCGGCTACGCGGGCCGCCGCGTCCTGGTCTCGCGCAAGTGGTCGAACAAGACCCTGACCGAGCACAAGCAGGACCGCCGCACCTGGGTCCTGGAAGCCCTCGGCGTCGAAGACGAGCCGGTCGACCCCCACCGCTACATCTGGCGACCGGTCAAGCCCGGAGATCCCGACCTGGCCCCCATCGGCGTACGCCTGCTCCGCTCGGTCCACGAACGCCAGCGCTGGCGCAACCACCTCGACCGGCTCCAGGCCGAGGCAGACGGACAAGTTCTTTCGGCAACTGAAGGGAGGGCAGCGTGATGGACAGACTCTTCTACCGACCCAAAGACGCGGCGGTCGTCCTCGGCATGAGCCGTACGGCGGTCTTCCGGCTGATCAAGAGCGGTGAGCTTCGCTCGATTAAGTACGACGGATACCGCCTCGTCCCGGCTGACGCCCTTCAGGAGTTCGCCCGGCGTCTGAGCGAGGCGGCGTGATGGCCGACCGCAAGCCGAACGGGCGATCGTCCATCTACCTCGGCCAGGACGGCTACTGGCACGGCTGGGTGACCGTGGGCATTAAGCCGGATGGCTCCCCTGATCGACGTCACCGGATGGGGAAGTCGGAGGCGGAGGTCACGCGCAAGGTCCGCGAACTGGAGGGCAAGCGCGAGACCGGGCAGGTAGCCAAGCCGGGCAAGGTCCCTACCGTCGCCGAGTGGATGACCGAATACCTCGACGCGATCTGTGACCGGCTCGTCGCGTCCGGCAAGATGGCGCCTCGAACCCTCGACGACTACCGGTCCAAGACTCGCCACTGGATCATTCCGCTCCTCGGCCGTCACCGCCTCGACCGGCTCGCCCCTGAGCACCTGGACAAGGCGTACGCGACGATGCTCGAACAGGGCCGCTCGTCCAGCACCGTCCTCAAGGTGCATCGCATCCTGTCCCGCGCCCTGAAGATCGCCGTACGCCGGAACAAGGTCACCCGGAACGTTGCCACGCTGGTGGACGCGCCCGTCGCGGCCGATCCTGACCTGGAGCCGCTGACGCGGAACGAAGCACGCAAGATCCTGGAGGCGGCCAAGTCGCGCAGGAACGCGGCCCGCTGGTCGGTGGCCCTTGCCCTCGGCATCCGCCAAGGCGAAGCGCTCGGCCTTCGGTGGTCCTTCGTCGACCTCGAAACCGGCGTGATCAAAGCCTGGTACCAGGCACAGCGGTCACCGTGGAAGCACGGCTGCGACGACCCCCACGAGTGCGGCAAGGAGTGGCACCGCTGGCCATGCAAGCCGCGGTGCAGGGTCCACAAGCACGAGCCTGACTGTCCACAGGACTGCACGAAGCGCGGCCACGTCTGCCCGACGCGGACATGCGCGAAGGACTGCACCGGCCACGCCGACAGGTGCCCGAAGCGTACGGGCGGCGGCATCGTCTTTCGGCAACGCAAGGGGCGCAGTCGGCTGACTCTCCAGTGCCCGCCCGAGCTGCTTCCGATCCTCCGTGAGCACAAGAAGCGCCAGGACGCCGAACGGGCGGAGGCCGGTCAGCTCTGGGAGGATCACGACCTGCTCTTCCCGACCAGGCAAGGCCGGCCAATGGAGCGCAGCGAGGACTACAAGATGTGGAAGGCGCTCCTGCGCCAGGCCGGGGTCAGGGAGGCCCGCCTTCACGACGCCCGCCACACCGCCGGGACACTCCTCGTCGAGCAGGGCGTCCACATCCGGGTCGTGCAAGAGATCCTCGGCCACGCGCGGGTGACGACCACTGAGCGTTACACCCACATCGCCAGTCCCCAGGTGAAGGACGCCAGCGAGCGCATGGGCGCCGCCCTGTGGGGCGAGGACTGAGAACAAGGGACCGAAGGCAACTGCAACTAGAACTGCAACTAGAGGCCCTGTGGAGATCAAAAAGCCCCTCTCGCTGAAGCCAGCGAGAGGGGCTTTGATCTGCGGAGGCTCGGGGATTTGAACCCCGGATGGGCTTAAGACCCAAACCGCATTAGCAGTGCGGCGCCATAGACCTGACTAGGCGAAGCCTCCTGGTAGCGCGTTGCTCAGCACAGCGTACCGGCGATCGTCCAAGGCGGCAAAGCGGATTGCCGAGTGCCGCACTGGATCACACCGAGGATCCATGCTGCGGGGCGGTTGGATCGATGCACAGTCCTTGTCCACAGGATGTGGACAAAGACTGTGCACACAGTGTGGATAACCCGCCTCAGCGTCGGCACAGGCTACGCCTGGCGGACGGCCTCGCCCTCGATCTCGATCTTGACCTTCTTGCCGACGAGGACGCCGCCGGTCTCCAGGGCCTGGTTCCAGGTCAGACCGTACTCCTCGCGGTCGATCTCGGTCTCCGCGCCGAACCCGAAGATCTCCTGACCCCACGGGTTGTTGGCTGCGCCATTGAACTCGACCTTGAGCTTGACCTCCTTGGTCACGTCACGGACCGTGAGGTCGCCGACGAGCGTGAACTCGTTGCCCGACAGGTCGGTCACCCGCTTGCTGCGGAAGGTGATCTCGGGGAACTTGTCGGCGCCCAGGAAGTCGTCGCTCCGCAGGTGGCCGTCGCGGTCGGCCGCACCGGTCTCGATCGTGCCCGCCTTGATGACGACGTCCACGCTGGACTCGAGCGGGTTCTCGGCGATGACGATCTTGCCCTCGTAGTCGGCGAAGTGGCCGCGGACCTTGCTGACCATCATGTGCTTGACGACGAAACCGACGCGCGTGTGGGCCTTGTCCAGCGCAAACTCGCCGGCCGTCGGGACCTTCAGGCCCTCCCACTCACGGATGCTCATGGCTGCTCCCCAGATTGTTGCTGTGCGGATGTCTCACTAAGCAAATGTCTACCCGAAAAATATTCCTCACGTCAACTATCGTGCCGTAGACTTGGGTCATGGACCCATTCGACGACCCCCGGCTCACGGCGATGGGCCTGTTCGCGGAGGTCTACACCGGGCTGTCGAGCAAGACCAGCCCGACGCTGGCCGCCGCCGGACTCTCCGAGGTCGACTTCGAGACCCTGATCCGCCTTGCCCGTTCGCCCGAACGACGGCTGCGCATGAGCGACCTCGCCGCCCAGACCTCGCTGTCCACGAGCGGGATCACCCGCGTGGTCGACCGTCTGGAACGCGACGGGCTCGTCGAGCGACATGCCTGCGCCAGCGACCGCCGCGCCTCTTACGCGGTGCTGAGCGAGGCGGGGGCGGAACGGTTGCGGGCGGTGCTCCCCCAGCACGTCGAGGACATCGAGACCTGGTTCACCGGGCTGCTGACCGAAAACCAGCTCGCCGATTTCCTGCAGGCGCTGCGCGTGATCCGCGACGTCGTACGGCCCTGCGCGACCGCAGGCGTACGGGAGGCGAGCAGGGCACCTCGGGCCAAGACGGGCTGAGCCCGCCGGAATCGGGATTAGAGGGAACTGACCGGACGGACTGGCGTAAACGATCGATTTCTGGTGGACTCCGTAATTCAGGAAACGGCTCCACGACAGCCGACGCAGTCCCCCGTACCCGAGCCCATGGAGCGCCCGTGCGTTTCCCCTCACACGCACTCGCCGTCCTCGCCGCCGCGGCCCTCGCGGTTCCCGTCCCCGCTTCCACCTCCGCGTTCGCCGCGGCCGCGGCCTCTCCGAGCCCGAGCCCGAGCCCGAGTCCGAGCCCGAGCCCGAGCCCGACGCCCACACAGACGCAGACGCCCGCCGCGACGAGCCCGAGCCCGCAGCCGGTGGTCACCGTCACCAAGACGATCACCCCTAAGGCGACCCCCAAGACGACGAAGACCACGACGGCCAAGACGCCGCGACCGAAATCCGTGCCGAAGGACGCCGTCCAGGTGACCGTCAAGAAGGTCGTGGACGGCGACACCGCCGATGTCGTCACCGAGAGCGGCAGGACCGTTCGGATCGGCCTGCTGGAGGCGGACGCCCCCGCCAAGGGCGTCTGCTGGTCCGAGGAGGCGTTCGCCCGGTTGATGACCCTGCTCCCGCCAGGCAAGCCGGCCTACGTCCGGGCCGCCGAGCAGGTGCCCGAGCAGGGGCGCATCCTGATCTACCTGTGGTCGTCCACGGGCGTCTACGTCAACGGCGACATGGTCAGGAGCGGCCTGGCACAGACCGTGAACTCCTTCCCCGAGCGCAGCTACACCGATTGGCAGTACTGGGAGCAGGTGCGCGCGCAGACCGACAAGCTGGGATTGTGGTCGGGCTGCTGGGCGGCCGACACGTACGACAAGCGTGAGAGCGTCAAGGTCCCGTCCGGGACCGGCGCCGCCACCCCGGCGCCGATCGAGCCGGCGGACGCGTCCCCGGCCCCGCCCGGCACGACGTACTCCCTCGAGCCCATTCCGCAGGGGGCCACCCCCGGCTCTGTCGCCACGGTGCGGCCCTCCCCGACCCCCACGCCCAGCCCCTCGCCGAGCCCCAGCCCCAGCCCCAGTGCTTCGAACGGGTCGCTCGACCCCAAGTACGACACCTGTGAGGACGCGAACGCCAACGGATACGGCCCGTACTACCGCGGGACCGACCCCGAGTACGTGTGGTACGAGGACCGCGACAACGACGGCGTGGTCTGCGAAAGATGACAGTCAGTTGACCCTCTTGCGGGCGTCGGGCACGACCATGTCGCCGCGCAGCTTGGCCATGCCGCGCGAGACCGAACTCTTGACCGTGCCCACGCTGATCCCGAGGGTCCTGGCGATCTCGGGCTCGGTCATGTCCTCGTAGTAGCGCAGCACGATCGCCGTACGCTGCCGGGCGGGGAGACGGTCGAGCGCCTGCTCCAGCTCGTCGTACCGGTGCCGCGCGTCCTGCTGCACCGGTACGTCGGGAAGCTCCTCGGAGGGGTATTCCTCCAGCTTGCGCCGCCGCCACCAGGAGATGTTGATGTTCACCATCGCCCTCCGCACGTAGCCGTCGAGCGACGACCGGTCGCGGATGCGGTCCCACGCGAGGTACGTACGCGCGAGGGCGGTCTGCAGGAGGTCCTCGGCGTCGCTGGGGTTGCCGGTCAACTGGTTGGCCACGCGGAGCAGGGCCGCCCCGCGAGACTGGACGTACGTGCGGAACTCCTCATGGTTCACGATCAGGGATCACCAACCCGGCCAGAGAGGCATCTCGTGCCAGAATCGCAGCCGCGCCCCTGGATCCGGCTGAACCGAAATCCAGGTTTCGCACCCGCCTGGGCAAAGAGCGGGCAAGCCGGGTGGCGGCCCGTCACGCGTGCCGTACGTCCTGTCGGGCAGTGGTTTGCCCGAAACAGGTGGCAACGCCTTGCACCGGGAGGAGGAATATTGATCCCGGACGCCACCATCGCCCGGAAAACCGCCTCTCCATCCCTGTCCGGCATGTGAGGCTGGAGAGCGTGGAAGGGGCGATGCCGTACCAGGCCGGAGAGCGCAGGCGGAAGCTGGCGGCGGCGGTTCTCGGCCGCGACCCCGGGCCCGCACCGCGGTCGCGGGAGGAGACGGAGCCGTTCGACGTGGTCAGCGGCGACCTCCTCGACGTGAGCCCGCACCTGATCATCATCGAGACCGCCGACGGCGGGCAGCGGCGCCTGGTGATCGCGCCGTGGGCGACCGCGTGGCGCGGGGGCACGGTGGCGCCCGCCGATCTGCCGGCCGGAGCCCGGGTCGTCGTCCGGGCGCTGCGCGGCGGCACGGTCGCCGAGCGCATCTGGGCCGACATCACCCGGATCACCGGCGTCATCCGGGAGGTCAGCGGGCGGCGTGACCTCACCGTCGAGCTCGACTGCGGTCCCCATCGCCGGGAACGCTCCATCGTCGTGCCCTACCGCTCCTCCGGGCGGATCCGGGTGCGGCATCCCAAGCTGGAGCCGGGCTACCTGTTCGACGCGATCGGGCTGCTCGACCAGGGCACGTCGTTCGCGCATCTGCCCGCGACCTCGCAGCCGCCCTACCGGGCCACGGCCGTGCCCCCGCCCACGGTGACGTACGGAGGAAGCGAGGCGGGCATCTCGGGCACGGCGGTGTGGGCGGACTTCACTGACCTGGCGGACCTCGCGGAGGAGGGCATCACGGAGGGCGTCGCCTATCCCATGCTCGAACGCGAGGACACCGGTTGCGACGACGCCGGCGTGTCCTGCGCCGGCCTGCCATATCTCGCGCTGGGCTCGCTGCTGCGCGTACGCAACGTGTGCGACGGCCGGGCGGACGCGCTGCCGATCGTCGCGTGCGGGTGCCTCGCGGGGCGGTTCTGCGACCGATGCCTGGAATGCGGCACGTCCCCGCGCGGCAGGATCGTGGAACTGGCCGCGTGCTCGTACGTCGCGCTCGGTGGAGACTTGACCAAGGGCTGCTTCAATGCCCGCGTCGGATTGGGGTGACCGGTGCTTTCGATCATCGCGGCTGCCGCGCTGCCGATCCTCGTGGTGACGCTGGCGCTGGGCGGCGTCGCCAAGCTGGCCACGGTCGGGCGCGAGGCGTCGCCGGGCGCGCTGGCCCGGCTCGGCCCGGCGGTGCTCATGCCCGAGCGCTTCGCCAGACCCGCCATGATCGCCTGCGCCCTGGCCGAGTTCGCGCTGGCGGCCGATCTGCTGGTCGTGGATCACCCGGTCGCCCGGTGGCTGCCGGTCGCGTTCTTCGCCATGGCGACGTACGTCCTGTGGGACCTGCGCAGGCGGCGGCCGGACGCGGGGTGCGGCTGCTTCGGAGATGTGAGCGACACCCCGGTCGGGCTGCGGTCGATCGGCCGGGCCGCGGCGCTGACCGCGATGGCGGCCCTCGTCGCGGCCGCGGGCGTCATGGGACTGCCTCATGTCACCGCGGAGACGGCGCCCTGGATCGGCGGAGGGGTCGCCCTGCTGCTCGCCTGCTCACCCGAGATCGACGGGGTCGTCTCCCGCCTGCGTCACCGGGCGCCGTGCGAGCAGCGGCCCATGCCGCCCGGACGGGCACTGTCGCGCCTGCGGACCAGCGCGGAGTGGCGGGCTCACGCCGGGTCACTGCTGGCGGACGAGCCGTCCGACATGTGGCGTGAACTGTGCTGGCGCTTCTTCGTCTTCCCCGCCCAGGGCGACGCGGAGGTCGTGTTCGCCGTGCATCTCGGCGGCCGGCGTCCCGCCGTACGCGCCGTCGTGGTCGGCGCCGACGGCCAGATGGCCGCGCTCGACGATCGCGGCGATGCCTCTCTGCGGGAATCTACGCCTGTATCGGCCTGACGCTATACAAGCGTAGATTCCCGCATCGAGGACTTTCACTTCAACTCTCTACGGCTCTCTAGCTTCCCCTCTAGAAAGCCGTAGAGAGGTCGATGGGCGCGCCGCTCACAGCGGCTGCGCGCGGAGGAACCTCCCGAAATGCGGAACGGTGAACCCGATCACGCCGCGCTCGGCGCTGTAGATCAGGCCCTTCTTGATCAGGCTGTCGCGGGCCGGGGACAGGCTCGACGGCTTGCGGCCCAGCGCCTCGGCCACCTCGGCGGTCGGCACCGGGTCGTCGCCGAGCTGGGCCATGGCGTGCATGTAGTCCCGCTCGGCGGGGGTGGCCCGCTCGTATCGGCTGCCGAAGAAGCCCACCGCGAGCTCCTCCTCGGCCTCCGGGGCGGACACCTTGATGTCCTCGGCCGTGATCGGGCTGCGCGGGGCGAGATCCCAGGCGACCTTGCCGTACGCCTGGACGAAGTAGGGGTAGCCGTCGGCCGCCTCGTACAACGCGTCGAGCGCGTCGGCTGTGAACTCGACGTCCTCACGAGCGGCCGGGGCGATGAGCGCCAGATCGGCGGCGTCCCGGTCGAGCCGGTCGATGCGCGCGTACCGGAACAGCCGCTCGGAGTAGCTCTTGCTCGCCGACAGCACGCTCGGCAGGTGGGGCAGGCCGGCGCCGACGACGATCAGCGGGCCGCCGTTCTGCGACAGCTCGTGGCAGGCCGCGCACAGGGCCGAGACGTCCGGCGCCTGCACGTCCTGCATCTCGTCGATGAACAGCGCGATGCCGACGCCGAGGTCCGTCGCCACGCCCGCGGCGTCGACGAACAGCTCGGTGAGGTCGATCTCCAGGTCGCCGGAGTCGGCCCGGCCGCGCGCGGCGGGCACGTCGATGCCGGGCGACCAGTGCGAGGTGCCCTTCGCCGCGGCGGGATCGCGCATCGCGAACGCCTTGAGCACGCCGAGGAACTCCTCGATGCGCTCGGGGGCGCGGTGCCGGGGGGCGAGCTCCCTGATGGCCATGTGCAGCGCGGCGGCCACCGGGCGGCGGATCGACTGGTCGGGCCTGGCCTCGATCTTGCCGGTGCCCCACAGCCGCTGCATGGCCATGGACTTGAACGTGTTGAGCAGGACGGTCTTGCCCACGCCACGCAGGCCGGTGAGGACCATGCTCCGCTCCGGGCGGCCCCGGGCCACCCGCTCCAGCACGATCTCGAACTGCTGCAGTTCGCGGTCGCGTCCGGCGAGTTCCGGGGGGCGCTGGCCGGCGCCGGGGGCGTAGGGATTGCGCACGGGGTCCACGCTCTCGGACTTTATGACGGGATATAGCGGCCGTCGTAGATTTCCGTAGAGAGCGCTACGGCGTGTCGCCCGGCGCGGCCGCGGCACGCACCGCCCGGCGGTGGGCGGAGCCTGAACCGGGACGACCGGGACGACAGCGGGCGGAGCCGGGGAGGGCACGACCGGATCGAAGGCCATGGGAACGGCGAGGGCCGAGACGGGGGCGGTGGACACCGTGGGCACAGCCATCACACACCCCTTACCTGCCAGGACTCGACCGAACCCGTGTTCGATCCGATGGCCATGACTGTAGCGCGTCATCGAACACCTGCGCGAGCTTTCCGCGAAAGCACCGTCAAACGCCGTCGTTCACCGGCTCCCCCAGACCGCGTACCGACCCCGCGGGGCTAAGACTCGAGGGCGGCGAAGTCCTCCGGCGTCAGCCGGATCCGTCCCGCCTCCATGTTCTCCTCCAGGTGGTCGAGGGACCCCGTACCGGGGATCGCGAGCACCGCGGGCGAGGTCGCCAGCAGCCACGCGAGCGCGATCTGTGCGGCGGTGGCCCCGTGGCGCCGCATCACCTCCGTCAGGCGCGTCTGGTCGATGGGCCGCCACCCGCCGCCGAGCGGGAAGAAGGGCACGAACGCGATGCCGTCCTTCTCGCACCTGGCCAGGAGCTCGGTGTCGCCCCGGTCCTGCACGTGGAAACTGTTCTGCACGGCGGCCACCGGGGCGATCGCCAGCGCCTCGTCCAACTGGGCGGCGTCGACGTTGCTGACGCCCAGATGCCGGATCAGCCCCTCCTCGCGAAGCTCGGCGAGGACCGCGAACCTGTCGGAGATCGATGCGCCGCCCGGGGGGTGCATGCCGCCGACCCGCAGGTAGACGAGGTCGAGCCGCTCCACGCCGAGGGTGCGCAGGTTGTCCTCCACCAGCCCGCGCAGCTCGGCCGGGCCGGCCTCGCCGCTCGGCACGCCGGTCTCGTCGAGCAGGGGCCCGACCTTGGTCGCGATCACCAGGTCGTCCCCGTACGGTGCGAGCGCCCGGCGGATCAGGTCGTTGGCCGCCACGCCCCCTCTCCGGTAGAACCAGGCCGTGTCGATGTGGTCCACGCCGAGCTCGACGGCGCGGCGCAGCACGGCGACACCCGTCTCCGGATCGCGGACGGCGCCCAGGAAGGTGCCGGTCGGCAGCCGCATGGCCCCGAAGCCCAGCCGGTGAACGGGAAGGTCGCCGCCGAGGAGGAATGTGCCGCCGAGCGCGGCGTTCGTGTTCGTCGTCATACCCGTCAGCCTCGTGCGGCCGAGGACGGCGGCCAACGCGGTGGCAGCAAGCTGCCACGTCCGGCGGGGTCATAATGAGTGGGTGACAGCCGATAAGGTCATCATGGTCCGCGGCGATGCGGAGCTCGTGGCCCGCGCCGGTCATCTGTTCACCGGTGCCCGGCACGAGTTCGTGTGCGCGGCCCGCGACCTCGACACGTGGTCGCAGCCCGAGGCACGGCGGTCCATAGCCCGGCGGATGCCCGGCCCAGGCGCCTCCGGCTTGGCCGTCAAGAAGCTGTTCACCCCGGTCGCCCTCGCCGACGAGGCCGCACGGGCGCACCTGCGCGAGGTCATGACCGCCGGCGTCGAGGTGCGCATCAGCTCCACACCGCTGCCGCACGAGACGATCGTCATCGACCGTCGCGTGATGATCCTCGCGGGACGCGACGCGCCCGGCCCCCGCGAGTACACCGTGACCACCTCACCCACCCTGGTGAACGGCGTGTACTCCCTGTTCGCGGCCGCCTGGGACGCCGCCACCGAGCTGACCGCCTACCTGCGCGGCGACGCGCCGAACCTCGACGACGACAGCCGGGCCGTCCTGCGCGCGCTCGGTGCGGGTTACACCGATGAGACCGCGGCGCGGCATCTCGGCCTGTCGTTGCGTACCTACCGCAGGCGTGTCGCGGAGCTCATGGACGCGCTGGAGGCCGGCTCACGTTTCCAGGCCGGGGTGCGCGCGGGCGAACTCGGGCTCACGGGATAGCGGCGACCCCGGCCCTCGACCCCGCCGACAGTGCGACGATCAGTGTCAGGGGGCCGATGTGGAGAGGGGCACCGATGGCTTATCCGGAGCGGCGGCGCCTGGCACGTGTCGCCGCCTATGCCAAGGTGTCCACCGCGCTCGCCCTGATGAGCGACCACCGGCTCGCCGCGCTCTTGCTGGAGGCCACCCCGCTGGGCACCGGCATCGGCGGAGCGTCGGCCGTCCTGGACGTCGAGGGCGCACGGATCTTCGTCAAGCGGATCCCTCTGACCGACCTCGAACTTCACCCCGGCAACCGCATGTCCACCCGGAACGTGTTCGGGCTGCCGGGCTTCTACCAGTACGGCGTGGGGTCGGCGGGGTTCGGGGCCTGGCGTGAACTGGCCGTCCATCAGATGGCGACCAACTGGGTCCTGGCCGGCGAGTTCGCCGGCTTCCCGTTGGCGTACCACTGGCGGGTGCTGCCCGCCCCTGCCCCTCCCACCGGACTGTTCTCGGAGTTCGGCGGCCTGGAGGGCGCCGTGGCGCACTGGGACGGCGTACCAGCCGTCCGAAGGCGTTTGGAGGCGCTTGAACGCTCCACCATGAGCATCGCCGTCTTCCTGGAGCACATCCCGCACACCTTGGGCTCCTGGCTCGCCGGCAAGGAGGTCTCGGCGTTCCCCCGCGTGGAGAGGGAACTGGCCGAGGGTGCCGCCTTCATGAGAAGCCGGCACCTGATCCACTTCGACGCGCACTTCCGCAACGTCCTCACGGACGGAGACCACCTGTACTTCTCCGACTTCGGTCTCGCGCTCAGCTCCCGTTTCGAGCTCTCCGCCTCGGAGTCGGACTTCCACCGCACGCATCGGGACTACGACCACGACTACGTCATGGCCCACCTGGTGAACCAGCACCTCGCCGAGCGGGTTCGCGGTGGCGAGGACCGGCGGCGCTTCGTCCGGGGCTGGGCCGACGGCGACAGGCGTTCCGGCGTCGCCGCCTCCGCCGCCGTGATCCTCGACAGGCATGCGGGAACGGCGGCGGTGATGGACGATTTCCATCGACGCCTCTGTGAGAGCAAACAGGCGCGCTATCCGGCGGACGAGTTCGGCCACATTCGGTGCGGGCCCGGTCCCGACGCCTGACGAAGCTCTTGCTCCGCATCCTGATGTAGCGCCCGTGGTCGGGACGCCTAACGCAGCGTGTGCGGGAGCACGAGGGCCGCGGCGGCGACCAGAGTGATCAGCCCCAGGTAGGCGAGGACGAGCCGGGTGTCCCTGAGATAGCACTTGCTCCTGGTGAGCCCCGCGCGGCGGGCCCGCCAGTATCCGGCGAACCCGAGGACCGCGAACCCGAGCACGGCCCACGCCCCGAACAGCCAGGCGAGCAGCGCCACCGTCGCGTAGACGCACAGCTTCAGCGGATCGTACGGCTTGGCCTGCCCGCCGTCGGACGCCTGGGCCGCGAGGGCCTGCTCGTACGCGACGCCGGTCGGGCCTGTCTCCCCGTCGCCGGGCTCCCCGTGCGGGAGGCTCACGTGATCTCCAGCAGCGGGAGCCGTACACCGGCGTCGGCCGCGGCGACGGCGGACAGCCGCTGACGCGCGAGCGCGGGCCATGCCTGCACCGCGCAGAACGGCGCGCACTGGTCCTGGTCGGAGCGGGTGCCGACGTGGACGCAGCACTGCACCAGGCGCTCCTCCAGCATCGTGGACATGTCCATGAAGGGCTTGATCGTGATGCGTACGACCCTCTCGCCCAGCAGCCGCCGCAGCCGCCGCCTGCGCCCGGGCAGGGCCGAGGACGCGAGCGTCAGCAGGGTCGTCAGCCCGAGGTCGCAGTTCTCGCAGATGTCCCGCCAGACCTTGCCGATCTCGGGGTGGGACAGCGACGACTGCTCCGACAGCAGGCCGAGCAGCGACTCCTGCACGGCCATGCGGAGCTGGTGGGGGATCTCGGAGTCGGCGATGCGGTTGGAGACGAGCCCGAGGTTCTCCTTGAGGCGGTCGTGCCCGATCAACGCGGTCAGCGAGCGCCACTGGCCGGAGTCGTCCTTGATCATGTAGCCGACCGAGCAGCAGTGCGGATGCGAGCACGGCAGGGCGGTCAGGTCGCGCCAGGTGACCAGGCCGTCCGTCTGGGGGCCGAGGCGCTTGAGCACCCCGGTGTGGGTGAGCCGGTCCATCGGGTCGATCGCATCCGAGCGCCCCGAGCCGAACTGCGGCTGGATCGAGACCCCTCCGACGTACGGCGTGTCGAGGGCCAGGCGCACCACGTCGCCGATCTCGGCGTCGTTCACTCCGAGGGCGGCCGTCATGACCAGCGTCGTGAAGATCTCCCGCTCCGAGAGCCGCCGCAGCGCCTCCGCCTTGAGCCGCCGCAGGTCGCCACCCCGGTGGTGCCGGGACGCCTCGGCCGACAGGCCGTCGTACTGCAGGTAGACCTCGACGCGCTCGCGGTGCTCGGTGAGCAGGTCGAGCAGGGCGTCGTCCCGGGCCACCAGGAGACCGTTCGTGTTGATCAGGATGCGGGTGACGGGCCGGGCCGTCAGCTCGGCGAGCAACTCGGGCAGATCGGGGTGGAGGGTCGGCTCGCCGCCGCTGAGCATGAGCACGTCGAGACGGCCGTTCTCGCGGGCCAGGCGCTGGTCCACGTTGGCGAGCACCTCCCGGACCGGCACAATTCCCCGCAGATCGGGCGAGGAGTCGGTGAAGCAGGTCGGGCAGCGCAGGTTGCACGCCTCCGCCACGTCCTCAAGGAGGATGCACGTGTGCTGGGTCTGCATCTCCGGCAGCCCCCGCAGGTACGCCTCCGGGACCGGATCGAAGTTCCCCGCGACGTCGGGCAGATGCGCCTTGGTGGGGGCGGTCCACTCCTCCAGGTAGGCGAGGATCTCCGGGTCCTCGTCGTAGAGGGTCCTGACCATGCCGTGGGTGCGGCAGCCGCGCTCCAGGTAGACCCGGCCGTCGCGGGCCGCGAGCCAGCCGGACAGGCGCGGCACCTCCGCCAGCGGACGGTCCGGCCGCTCGTCGTGACAGCGGGGGCAGAACGCGTTGACGTAGCGGAGGATGCGATCTCCACGCAGGGGCATTCCCGTGGTCACAGGGCACCGTCCGTGTAGAGCGAGGGGTTGACGCCGGTGCAGAAGCCGGCGGTGAAAATCGTCATGAGCGCCCAGCCGATCATCAGACCCATCCCCAGCCCCCGCGACCAGGGCTTGCGGAGAAGGAGCAGCAGCGTTCCGCCGCCGAACGCGATCACGGCCAGGATCACGGATCCCCCGATGAGCGCGACGTTCTTGTGATCGCTCGCGACTCCGTCCGCCGCCGCGAGGGTCGCGAGGAAGAGCACGAAGTTGACGACCACGTAGGCCACGATCCCCACGATCGTCATCGCGATGACCACGCCGGTCGTGTTCGGTGGCGGGGGCGGCGGCCACGCGCGCGGGCCGCCCGGGCCGTACGGCCCGCCGGGACCGGGCCCATACGGCCCTCCCGGGCTCTGAAGGGGTGGCCCACCCGGGCCCTGAGAGGGCGGGCCGACCGGACCTTGAGACGGCGGCGGGCCGGCCGGGCCGTACGGCGGGCCGGGAGGCGGCGGCACGGGCGGATGGCCGGGAGGATCGCCCGGCTGCGGGTCGTTCGGCCGCTCGGGCGGCTCGGGGGGTGTGCTCATCTCTCCTCCTCGCCGGCAGGCGACAGCCGGGCGGCCGGTAACAGCGGTCGCCGCTCGCCCCGCCGGGGGAGCAGCCGATCGTAGAAACCCTTGCGATATCCGAGCCCGAGGCGGACGGCGAGGAGCGTGAGCCCCGGGACGAGGAACCACTGCGGGCGGGTCAGGTCGAGCCAGACCGTCTCGTTCGCCCTGGTGAACTCGACGAGGAACCGGAAGACGGCGTACGCGCCCAGATACAGGGTGAACAGCTCGCCCGGCCTGTCGACCCGGCTCCGCGCCCACAGCAACGCGCCGAAGGCGGCGAGCTGGAAGACGGTCTCGTACAGGTACGACGGGTGCATGGCCTGCCCGGACACGCAGCCGGGGCACTCCGGAACGGTGGCGGGCGCGTGGACGCCCCAGGGAAGGCTCGTGGGACGGCCGGGGGCCTCGGTGAGGAAGCAGCCGATGCGGCCGACGGCCATGCCGAGCGCGACGGCGGGCGCGAACAGGTCGCCGGTCCGCTCCCGGTAGCCGATCAGCCGTTTCGCCACCAGCACCCCGACGTACGCGCCGGTCAGGCCACCGAGGATGCTCCGGGCGCCGAACATCCACGCCTCGAGAAGGCCGGGGTTGAGCGCGGGGTCGAGATGCTCGGCCCAGCCGGACAGCCGCATGCCTATCGCCCCGCCCACCAGCGCGCCGGTGACGGCGACGAGCGACTCCTCCCGCAATGCCCCCCGGCGCCGTGCCTCAAGGACGAACACCACGCTCGCGAGGACCACGCCGAGACCCACGAAGAACGCGTGGGTCGGCACGGTCACCCCGCCGAAACGCAGTTGCTCAAGCACGACGCCACCCTAGCGGCGGACCGCGACGATTCCGATCGTCAATTTGTACGGCTTGCGCCCCTTTCCTACGGCGGTTCCAGCCAACCATCCGGGGCTTTGTCCACAGGAGTCCCGCTGTCCACAGGAGCGTGCGCGACCGCCTGCGCACGCCTCGGCCGCGGGTAATCTGCGCCTATGACCACCTTGTGGAACCGCAGGTCAACGGTAGTGATGGCGGCGCTCGTCGGGGTGACCGGCTGCGCCGGGGTCGGCGACGCCGGCGCGTCCGCCACCGCCCGGACCCGGGTGTCCGTGCCCGCAGCGGCGTCACCGGCACCGGGCTCGTCCACGCCTGCCGCTCCCCCCACCGGGCCGGCCTCCTCCGCGTCCGCCACCCCGTCGTCCGTCACGCCCTCGTCCGCGCCGGTCTCGCCCGCGCCCGGGAACGGGCCCACGCCGAGCCCGAGCGGGCCGCCTCCCTTCTCCGCGAAGATCGACAAGGTGTCCCGTGACGACGTCCGGCACTCCTGGCGTCCGGGCTGCCCGGTTCCGCTGAGCGGGCTGCGTAAGATCACCATGACCTACTGGGGCTTCGACGACCAGGCGCACACCGGCACACTCGTGGTCAACAAGAAGGTGGCCGAGGACGTGGCCTCCGTCTTCGGGAAGCTCTACGACATGCGCTACCCCATCCGCCGGATGGAGCCCGTCGACGTCTACAAGGGCAGCGACTCCGACTCCATCGACGCCGACAACACCTCGGCCTTCAACTGCCGCAACGCCACCGGCTCGGGCAGCTGGTCCAACCACGCGTACGGCCTGGCGGTGGACCTCAACCCGCGGGAGAACCCGTACGTCTACGCGAACGGCTCCAACGCCCACCGCAACGCGGACGCGTTCGTGGACCGGCCGCTCAAGAAGCCCGGCGTGATCAACAGCGGAGACCGCGTGGTGCGGGCCTTCGAGCAGATCGGCTGGGGCTGGGGCGGCTCCTGGTCGGGCGCCAAGGACTACCAGCACTTCTCCGTCAACGGCCGCTGAGACCGGAGCCGATATCACGGACAGGCCTTTGACCTGCGATTCGGCCGCTTATCGTCTCTCGACGTTTCCGGGCGTCTCGCACCTTCGTGTGCCTCCGTTGTGCCCTCGCCAGTAGAAGTTCCGTCCCCGCCGCGCGGAGTTGGGCCGCCCCCTTTGGAGGCAGGTCAGGTCGGCAGGGTGGCTCAAGCGCTCACGCGGGCGACGGGGTCGGTGGCCAGACGACGAAGGGTCGTCGCCGTCCGAGTCGCCTGCTCGGCGAAGGCTTCAGGCCGCCTACCGGACTCGATCGCGTCGGCGAGAACCAGAAGATCGCCTGGTGGCATCAGCGGGGTGCCTACATCCCGGAGGAAGAGTCGGCCGCGGCCGGAGGCGGGATCGTAGATCCGCACGTATGGGATTCGCCGGATGGTTGTGGCATCCATGTCCACCTCGGCTGACGACAGCTCGAACCGCTTAGCCTTCAGCGCCCCCTGCATAACGAGCACCGTGCCGCAGAGCTCCACGCGGTAGCGCAGCACACGTACGCTCAGGTACGCCATTACGATCACGGAGATCAAGTCGAGCATCACGATGCCCACAAGAAGGATCAGCACGAACGAGCCGTCACACCCCAGATAGTCCGGAATCTCCCCCTGCCCGCTCGTCGAAGCATCCGGTAGGTAGTCGCAAATCAGCGGTCCATGCAGAGATTCCTGAAATGACGATGACCGCATGATCGCGTATACGGCCTGTTGGAGGTAAGTCCATGGCCAGCCCTGTTGTGGAGATCCACGTCCCGCTGCATGAGAGTGAGACACTCCCGGAGACCGCTTATGCGTTCCCCTGGATCGACGAGATCGACGAGTTTCTATTCGAGATAGAGGAGCAAGGGCAGGCGAAGGTCTTCGACGATGGCGAGGAGTTCGGGGACGTGTATGTCTTCTTCATCACCGGTGCGGATGAAAACACGCTCCTGAGGGTCGCTTCTCGTGCCGTGACCCTGGGTGGGGTGCCCCACGGTGCCTTCGCCATGGTCACTGACGATGAGGCCGGGGAGTTCGGCTTGGGGCGTCGGGTAGACCTACCTCTACCCTGAGGCATCCGGCATGGGCGGCGCTCGATCGCCCGATACAGCCTGTTATCGTCACCGACCTCAGATGGGCTGAAGGTGGACGAGTTGGCCCGTGGGCCGGGTTCGAATTCCACATGCTCGCTACGTGCACGGATTCGCACTACATCATAAGCGACCTGCAAAAACACTTTCGTTTGTTGTCATCGCTTGCCGGTAGCCGAGGCTGCTGTGGAGACGGCGGAGGTTGTACCAGCTTTCGATGAACTCGAAGATCGCGCTTCGAGCGCCGGCCCGGCCGGGCCGCCGACGTTCAGCCAGGGCCCCCGCCCACCGTGTGCGGCACGGTGGGCGGGTCGCCCCGGCGGTGACCCTGGGAGAGGTCAGTCCGCCGGGGAGGAATGCCGGGTGACGAGACGACCGGTTACGGCGTGACCGGCTTGCCGCCGAAGGTCACGACCAGGTGGCCGTCCGAGGCGTAGGACCAGCCCAAGGCGCCGGTGTAGGAGGAGCACCGGGACCCGTTGGAGCCCGACCAGAACTGGTTGGAGCTGTCGGCGTTACCGACGATCTTGTCGTTGCTCCCGCTGCCGCTGCGGCAGGAGGTGTTGTTGCGGAACACCGAGGTGCCGGCGTCGAAGGAGAAGTTGCGCTCGGCGTTGTCGATGCCGACGTTGTTCGATATCGACATCGTGCCGGGGTTGCTGTTGTAGGTGAACCCGTGGTGGCCGTTGTGGTAGGCGATGCTACGCCGGACGACGTGGTTGACGGCGATACTGTCGCCGCCGAGCTTGTAGCCGTTGCGGTCGCCGGCGCCGGCCTGGCTGCCGTCGGTGAGGGTGCCGTTGTTGTAGGACAGGGAGTCCTCGATGGTGACCGGCCCGATGGCTCCCGTGTCCGTCTTGGTGTAGAGGTCCCAGCCGTCGTCGATGTTGTTGTGGGACACGTCGTAGCGGAAGACATTGCCTGTGCCGGTGGTGAGCTTGGCGGCGAAGCCGTCGGCGTCCTCACCGTCGGAGTCGGCGTTGTCGTGCGACTCCGCGCTGAGGATGAGGTTGTTGGACGGCCACTGGTCGCGGGGGGTGTCGGAGGCGATCCGCCCGAGCTGCAGCCCGGTATCGCGGTTGAACCGGGTTACCGTGCGTTCGATGATGTTGTTGCTGCCGCCGACGTAGATTCCGTTGTCGCCGGCACGCTCGACGACGACGCCGTACACATGCCAGTACGAGCCGTTCACGGTGAGCCCGCGGTTCGACGAGGACTCGCTCTGGGCCGAGAAGTTCAGCACCGGAGTCTCACCGGGGTAGGCGGACAGCGTCTTGCGGGCGCTTGAGGTGCCGTTGTTGCCCGGCGCGATGGTGACCGTCTGCGCGAAGTTGTACCGCCCGCCGCGCAGGTAGATCGTCCCGCCGGGGGCGACGCGGCTGATCGCCGAAGTGAGGGTCGTCGGGTCCGACTGCGTCCCCGACGCGCCGTCTCTGCCGCTCGGCGAGACGTACAACGCGCCACTCGACGGCGTGGTCGAAGGCGAGGGTGAGGGTGAGGGCGAGCGCGTGGGGGTGACCGAGGCCGAGGGTGAGGGTGAAGGCGAGGCGGAGGATGAGCGCGTGGGGGTGGTGAGCGGGCTGGGGGAGGCGGTGGTGGTGGAGCCGGTGCAGGTGACGCCGTTGAGGGTGAACGCGGTGGCCTTGGGGTTGGAGCCCGACCAGGTGCCGTTGAAGCCGATGGACACCGACGCGCCGCTGGGGATGGCGGCGTTGTAGTCCACGTTCGTGGCCGTGACGTTCTGCCCGCTTTGGCTGAAGGTGGCCGACCATCCGGTGTCCACCTTCTGGCCGCTGTCGGGGAAGGTGAACCCGAGGGTCCAGCCGTTGATCGCGCTGCCCAGGTTCTGGATCGTGATGGCGGCGGTGAAGCCACCCGGCCAGTCGTTGGTGGTGTAGGTCACGGCGCACCCGGTCGCGGCCTGCGCCGTTCCGGTGGTGGTCACGCCGGCCAGGGCGGCGGCTGCGGCGAGGACGCCGATCAGTCCGGCGCCTGTTCTGGTTCTGCTTTTCAAACCCGAGCTCCTTGCAGGTCGTGCAGGGCCCCTGACCGAGGATTGATTCCTGGCCCCACAAGGGTTTTCATGCACCTGAACAACGTTCATCTACAGGAACATCGCGCATCAAGTTACGAGCCCATCGATCACCGGTCAACGACACGCCACGGCGGCTTTCCGCGTACGACGGCTCTCACTTGCACAGGGACCACAGAAGACGACGGACGAGATGCGGGATCGAGTGAAACGTTCAGGCGAGCACTCGAAAACAGGGCGGCAGCCGCAGTCGGACCCGGCGTTCGTCGGGCCACCGCTGCCGAAGACCCCTCCCGGCCTGACACCGGCGCCGCCCCTCATACCCATGACGGCGGCGACCCCCTGCCGATACCGATGTACCGGCAGGGGGAGAGAGCCGAGCCGCGGAAGACGGCGATCGGCGACAGCCACCACCCGCACCGGCGACGGCGCGAGAAGGTGGAGAGAAAGGGGAGGACAACGCCCGCTCCTCCGGCCGCAGGAAGCGGGCGTCTCTCCAGATATGACATCTCCTGATTCTCCGCGACAAAGGGGGAATCACGAGTGAGGGCTCAAACGCTAACGGGCTCCGGACTCCGGGTTGGAAAGGATCGCTTACCGGTTAATAACGATCGGCCTACGACCCCATCACGCACTGGCGATCAACCAGGTCTCACAGGTCAACTGCTGTGAAGACGGCATGACGGGAGAGACATGTCCGGTTGGCAGCACTCCGCTCCCCTTCCCCCCGCATGGCCGCCGGACCGGTTCGAGGTCCGCTCGACCCGGCCCGTCCCGGACGGCGCCGCGGCCGATCGCTACCACTTTCCGCAGGCCGCCCACGAAGCCGCCACTCGCCTTCGGGACGTACGCTTCGCGACACAGATCCAGGTCGTCCGCATCGAGGACGGAGCGACCCTCTTCGACCTGGTCGCCGGGGTGGAGGTCCCCCTCGAACACTGGTGACCATCAGAGCGCGCCGGCGGGCTGCGGCAAGATGGATGCATGACGGCGAAGGACGGCGACGGCTGGGCCCTGTGCGCGCTGGGGCACCAGCACTGGGGACTGTACGGCGCCGCCGGTCTGCTCACCGTGCACCACACGCTCGACGGCATGCCGTACGTGCTGATGCAGAAGCGTGCCTGGTGGAGTCATCACGGCGGGACGTGGGGGCTGCCGGGCGGCGCGCGTGACAGCCACGAGGACGCCATCACCGGCGCGCTGCGCGAGGCCCGGGAGGAGGCGGCGCTGGACGCCGATCTCGTCCGGGTGCGCGGGCTCTACGTCGACGACCACGGCGGCTGGTCGTTCCAGACGGTGATCGCGGAGGCCGAAGGGCTGCTCGACGCCGGGCCCGCCAACGGCGAGAGCGCGGACATGCGCTGGGTGGAGGCCGACGAGGTGGTGTCGAAGGAACTGCATCCCGGCTTCGCCGACTCGTGGCCGAGGATCCGGCCCGCGCTGAGCCCGGTGGTCGTCGTCCTCGACATGGCCAACATCATCGGCGCGCGGGCGGAGCACGGCTGGTGGAAGGACCGTGCGGGTGCCGCGAACCGCCTGCTCAACGAGCTGATCCCGCTCTGCGGGCAGGGCCTCGGCGAGATGCCGGAAGGGGTGCCCGCCCTGACCCGATGGTTCCCGCGCATGGTCGCGGTTCTCGAAGGTGCGGCGGCCGGCGCCGCCGACCCGGGGCCGGTGACCGGGGACCTGACGGTCATGGTGGCCGGAGGCAGCGGAGACGACGCGATCGTGGAGGCGGTGCGCGACGCGCGGCCCTGGGAGACCAC
The DNA here is from genome assembly GCF_014161375.1 of Microbispora sp. H10830. Lineage (NCBI taxonomy): Bacteria > Bacillati > Actinomycetota > Actinomycetes > Streptosporangiales > Streptosporangiaceae > Microbispora > Microbispora sp. H10830. The sequence goes on along the minus strand of NZ_JABBWX010000002.1, from coordinate 246,105 downwards.
CCTCGTCGTCACCGCCGACCGAGGGCTGCGCGAGCGGGTGACGGCCCTCGGCGCCCTGGTCGCCGGTCCTCGCTGGCTGCTCCAGCAGCTCTGAACCGAGACTTTTATACCGTTCGTCCTATTTGGGCAGGATGAAGCATGTGATCCTGCTCTTCCGCCGACTGGCCACCACCTGGTCCGTGCCCGTTCCGATCCTCGCCGTGGCAGTGCTCGCGCTGGCATGGGGGCGGGCCCTTCCTCCCGTCGTCGTGGTGGTCGCGGCGGTCTTCCTCGCGGCTTCCGTACTCGCGGCCGTGCACCACGCCGAGGTCATCGCCCATCGCGTGGGCGAGCCGTTCGGGTCACTCGTGCTCGCCGTGGCGGTCACGGTGATCGAGGTGGCGCTGATCATCAGCCTCACCGCGTCCGGAGGGCCGGCCGCGTCGTCACTCGCCCGCGACACGGTGTTCGCCGCCGTGATGATCACCTGCAACGGGATCGTCGGCCTGTCGCTGCTGGTCGCGGCGCTGCGGAGGCGGGTGGCGGTGTTCAACGCGGAGGGGACCGGAGGCGCGCTGGCCACCGTCGCCACGCTGTCGACGCTGAGTCTCGTCCTGCCGACGTTCACCACGAGCAGGCCGGGGCCCGCCTTCACCCCGGCCCAGCTCGCGTTCGCCGCGCTCGCCTCGATCGCGTTGTACGGCCTGTTCGTGCTCACCCAGACGTTGCGGCACCGCGACTACTTCCTGCCGGTGGAGCCCGGCGGCCAGGGCGCGGACACCGCCGAGCACGCCGAGCCGCCGACCACACGCGCCGCCGCGGCCAGCCTCGCGCTGCTGCTGAGCGCGCTGATCGCGGTGGTCGGCCTGGCGAAGATCGAGTCCCCCGCCATCGAGACGGCCGTACGCGCGGCGAGCCTCCCGCAGTCCGCGGTGGGCGTCGTGATCGCGCTGCTGGTGCTGCTGCCGGAGACCCTCGCCGCCGTACGCGCGGCCCGGCGGGCCCGGGTGCAGGTCAGCCTGAACCTCGCCTTCGGCTCGGCCATGGCCAGCATCGGGCTCACCATTCCGACGATCGCCGTGGCCTCGCTGTGGCTGAAGGGGCCGCTGCTGCTCGGGCTCGGCCCGACGCACATCGTGCTGCTCGGCCTGACGATCGTCGTGGCGACGCTGACCGTGGTGCCCGGACGGGCCACCCTCCTGCAGGCGGGCGTCCATCTCACGCTGTTCGCCGCCTTCCTGCTCCTGGCGGCGAGCCCATGAGCGAGGGCGATGCGGCACGCGGTCAGCCGCGGGTCCACTTCTGGTTGGCTCCGCCGGTGCAGTCCCACAGCTGGAGGGGCGCGCCGTTGGCGGGGTTCACGTCCACGATGTCCACACATCGGTTGGCGGCGGTGTTGACGAGGTCGCCGGCCGGAGTGAGCGTGAAGCGCTGGGCACCCGTGCCGTTGCACGTGTAGAGCTGGATCGGCGTGCCGTTGGCGGTGCCGGCCGCCGCCGCGTCCATGCACTTGCCCATCGCGCGGACCGTGCCGTCGCCGTTGATCGTCCACTGCTGAGCGGCGGTGCCGTTGCAGTCGTACATCTGCAGCCGGGCGCCGTCGACGGGGTTCGCGCCCGGGATGTCGATGCAGCGGCCGTTCAGGTTGGACTTCAGCGCGCTGCCGGTCCCGCCTCCCCCGTCGCTGGTCCAGGCGGAGACGCGGACCCAGTCGATCAGCATCGTCTGCGGGAACGACGTGGTGGAGTCGGGGTCGCCCGGCCAGTAGCCGCCGACCGCCACGTTCAGGATCAGGAAGAACGGGTGGTCGAAGACCCACTGGTTGCCGCGGATGTCGGCCGGCGTGACGCGGAAGTACTCCGAGCCGTCCAGATACCAGACGATGAGGTTGGGCGACCAGTCGACGCGGTAGGTGTGGAAGGCGTCGCCGAGCGGCGCGCCGATCGTCCGGTTGCCGCCGACGCCGCTACCGCCGGAGTAGCCGGGGCCGTGCACGGTGCCGTAGACGGTGTTGGGCGTCTTGCCGACGTTCTCCATGATGTCGATCTCGCCGGTGTTCGGCCAGTTGCCGCCGCCGAGCATCCAGAACGCCGGCCAGATGCCCTGGCCCTTGGGAATCTTGATGCTCGCCTCGAAGCGGCCGTACGCCTGGCTGAACTTGTCGGCGGTCAGGATGCGGCCGGAGGTGTACTGGCAGGTGCCGTAGTGGCACTGGTAGTTGGACGGGTTCTCCCGCCGTGCGGTGATGGCGAGGTGTCCCTGCCCGTCGTGGTAGACGTTGCGGGTCGAGTCGGTGTAGTACTCCAGCTCGTTGTTGCCCCAGCCGCCGCCGCCGACGTCGAACTTCCACTTGGAGCCGTCGACGGGCGTTCCCGCCGCGGCGTTGAACTCGTCCGACCAGGTGACGGGGCCGATGGCGGCTTCGGCCCGGTCGGCGCCCGTTCCGGCGACCAGGCCGCCGCCGAGGGTGACGACCATGGCCGCGGCCATGATGAGGAGCCGGGGTTTGCGCATGGAGATCTCCGGTTGGTGGGGGGATGCCAGCAGGATCTCCGGCCCGCGCCGTCGCGGTCCGCGGGGGCGCGCGCCGGCGTGTCCAGCGCTTCAGGCAAGCTTTAGAGCTTGAATTAAGATGCAACACCCTTACCGCACGGGCTGTCAATAGGTCTTGACTTCGACCTGTCAGCCGGGCCCGATGACCGGGCGGTGCGGGCGTACGCCGGCCTGCCGTACGGGAAGGCGGTAGGTCTCGCCGCGCATTAGGTAGTGGACCAGGTGCGACAGCCCCGAGCGCCGGACGTGCTGCTGGAAGTCCTTGAGTGGGGAGGCGAACGCCTCGTAGTCGTCGTAGTGGACGGGCAGGGCCGACTCCGGCTGCATCAGCCCGAGCCACTCCACCCCCTGGGCGCCGTCCATGGTCACCGTGACGCCGAGGATCCGCGTGCCGCCGAGGTGCACGATGCCGACGTCGATGTCGGGGAAGCGGCGCGGGATCTCCGACAGGCACTCGTCCATGATCGTGTCGCCGCTGATGTGCAGGCGCAGGTCCACCTCGCCGGCGTGGGCGAAGTCGAGCACGCTCCCCATCACCGGCGGCATCAGCGCGTTCGCCGGGCCCGGCGCGTGCCGGGCGGGCGTGGCGGTCACCGTCAGCGTGCCGTCCCCGTGGCGCTCGTGGTGGTACTCCCAGGGTTCCAGGCCGACGGCGTGGCCGAACCCCTGCCGCCGCAGCCGGGCCGCCGCGTGGCGGGTGGTGACGATCGGCACGTCCTTGTCGAGGCCCTTCCTGGCGATCCTGTCCCAGTGGTCGCCGTGCAGGTGCGACAGCACGACCAGATCCAGGGGCGGCAGCTCCGAGATCTCCATCGCCGGCTCGGTGCGGCGGCGGGTGCTCAGCCCCCAGCCGAGATGGGCCCGCTGCCCCTTGTGCAGGAAGTTCGGATCCGTCAGCACAGTGAACCCGTGAGAACGGATGATCATGGTGGCGTTTCCCACGAAGAACACGGTCGCGTCCGCTGGATCGGGCATGACGCCTCCCCTCTCCCAGGCTTTCAGGCTACGTAAACCACCACAAATAACCCGAAAGCGGGGTGCAGTTAGCTAGCCGGCGACGAGTGAGAACCCGAGCTGGGAATACAGCTCCAGCAGGTCGAAATAGTCCCGGTGGGCGACCACGAGGCCGTCCTTCGCGTGACACGCCCCGCAGCCGCGTACGGTGATCCGCCGGCCGCTCGCGCCCGCGACACCGCCGTCCGGCAGCGCGAAGGACCCGGTGTGCGTGCCCGTCATCGTCCACTCGCTGAAGCCGGGATCGGCGCACTCCACCCTGTTCCAGACCGTCATGGCCATGTCGGTGAAGCCCTTGAACATGCTCTCCCAGTATCGGACGATCTGCTCGCGCCCCTCGCACACACCCAGGGGTGTGGCCAGGACGGCGTGCCGGTCGTAGCACGTCGACAGCCGGTCCAGGTCATGAGCGTTCACCGCGTCCAGCACGCGGTCCGCGAGCTGTCGGCCGTCAGGCATGGCGGATCACTCCCCAGGGCGTACACCCACGGTAACGCCGCCATGGCAAAGGCCGTCCGCAGGAGACGCAACACCGCCGGATGCAACGTGTGAAGCGCCTGCGGCGTCCCTGGAGTCGTGGACGACACGCCATGGGACCCCGGTGAGCCCGGGGTCCACATGGCATGGCGCGTCAGGGGTCACGCCGGCCGGGGCCGCGCGGCGCGGGCCAGGGCGACCGCGCTCGCCGCGCCGGCCGCCGCGGCCAGCGCCAGCCACCAGGCGGTCGTGCCCATCGCCTCCGGCCGCGGCGGGTCGGCCAGGGCGAGGAACACCGCGCCGAAGACCGCCACACCGCTGAGCTGGCCGAACTGCATGGTCGTCGTGAGCAGGCCGCTCGCGTCGGCGGCACGGGCGGGCGGCACGTGGACCAGGGCGTGCGTGAGCAGGCTGGTCGAGACGCCCAGCCCCGCGCCGTACACCACCAGCGCGGCCCACATCACCGGGGCGCCGGTCGCCGAGACGGCCAGGCCCGCCGTGCCGAGGACGCTGAGCGCCAGCCCGGCCGGTGGCAGCAGGTGGTGGATCCGCCCGGGAAGCTTGCGCCAGTAGAAGCTGCCCAGCCCGAACGCCCCCGCCATGGGCAGGAACGTGAGCCCGGCACGCAGCGGGCTCTCCCCGAGGACGCCCTGCAGGTGCACGGCGAAGGTGAACAGGAACCCGCCGTAGGCCACCATCAGCGCCATCAGCGTCGTCAGGCCCGACGGCATGCCGGTCGCGCGCAGCACGTCCAGGTTCAGCAGCGGGTCGCCGCCCCGTGCCGCCGTACGGCGCTGCGTCACGACGAACACGGCGGCGAGCGCGACCCCCGCGGCGATCGACGCGTACGTCCAGGCGGGCCAGCCGGCCTCCCGGCCCAGCACGAGCGGGAGCACGACCAGCAGCGTGGCGGGCAGCGCGAGCGCGAGGCCCCGCAGGTCGAGCCGGCGCGAGCCGCGCGGCCGGTCCAACGGCGGGTCCGACGGCGGGTCCGACGGCACCAGCCGGGGCACCGCGAGCGTCAGCAGGACGCCCACGGGGACGTTCACGAGGAACACCGGCCGCCAGCCGGTGCCGGCCACGTCGGCGCCGACCAGCACCCCGCCCAGCGCCAGCCCGACGACCGAACCGGCCGAGAGCACCGCGGTGTACGCGCTCAGTGCGGTGGCCCTCGCCCCGCCGGTGAACCGGGTCTGGATCACGCTCATGATCTGCGGGACCATGACCGCCGCCGCGGCCCCCTGGACGAACCTGAAGGCGATCAGCGTCCCGACGTCGGGCGCGAGCCCGCACAGCAGTGAGCCCGCGGTGAAGCCGGAGACCCCGATCACGTACATGCGGCGTCTGCCGTACAGCTCGCCGAGCCGGGCGCCGGTGATCAGCAGGGTCGCGTACGCGATGATGTAGCCGCCGACGACCAGTTGCAGGGCGGCCCCGGACGCCCCCAGGTCGGCGCCGATCCTGGGAATCGCCACGTTGACGATGTAGAGGTCCAGCAGCCCCATGAACTGGCCGGCGAGCAGCACCGCCAGCATCGGCCAGGGCCGTACGGCACGGGCCGGGGCGGCGGGGCGGACGGTATGGCTGATCGTCACTCTTTGTCCTTCCGCAGTGGGTCCGCCGGTACATACCGGCGCTGGGCGGAGAACTCATCGATGAGTTCCGCCGAGCGCGGCGGTAGATACGGGTGACGGCGACGCGACGCGGGAGAGCACATGTGGAGTGACGAGGAGTTCGAGCGGATCACCGGGCCCTACCGGCGTGAGCTGATGACGCACTGCTACCGGATGCTCGGCTCGGTGCACGACGCGGAGGACCTGCTGCAGGAGGTCATGCTGCGCGCGTGGCGGGCGTCCGGCGACTACGACGAGCGGCGGGCCTCCCCGCGCACCTGGCTCCACCGCATCGCGACGAACGCCTGCCTCACGGCACTCGAACAGCGCGGGCGCAGGGCCCTGCCGTCCGACCTCACCGGCCCCGGCGACGACCCGGACGCGGGACCGCGACGGCGGCTGCCGGAGGTGACCTGGCTGGAGCCCGTCCCCGACGCGCTGGTGGACCCCGCCGCGGTCGTCGCGTCGCGGGGCGGGATCCGGCTGGCGTTCGTCGCGGCCCTGCAGCACCTGCCGCCGCGGCAGCGGGCGGTGCTCATCCTGCGCGAGGTGCTGACCTGGCGGGCGAGCGAGGTCGCCGACCTGCTGGAGACCTCGGTCGCCGCGGTCAACAGCGCCCTGCAGCGCGCCCGTGCCCAGCTCGCCCGGGTGGCTCCCGCCGAGGACGACCTGGCCGAGCCGGACGACCCGGCCTGCCGCGACCTGCTCGACCGGTACGTCGCGGCGTTCGAGAAGGCCGACGTCGAGGCCCTGGAGCGGCTGCTGCGTGAGGACGCCGTCCTGGAGATGCCGCCTTACCTGTCGTGGTTCTCCGGGCGGGAGGCGTTCGGCCGCTTCATCCGCTGGGTCTGCGCCACCCGGGGCCCCTGGCGGATGGTCCCCACGCGCGCCAACGGGCAGCCGGCGCTCGCGGCCTACCTGGACGGCGGCGACGGCGTCTTCCGGGCGCACTCGCTCCAGGTGCTCACGATCGCCGAGAACGGCATCGCGCGGAACGTCGTGTTCGGCGACCCCGCCCTGTTCGCCGTCTTCGCCCTGCCGTCCACGGCCTAGCCGTGCTCTGGTGCTGTGACCGGAAACGATCACCGCGTGTAGTCCGTCGCGCCGATTGGATGTGCCGTACAGGTCCGCTCGCTGCTGCGCTCGCCGTAGGAGGCGCCGCACAAGCTGTCGGCCTCGGCCGATCAACGCCTCGGCCATGGTCTTCACCGTGATCGCAACAGATCCGGGTCACCGACCTCGATCTGCTTCGCCAGCCAGGCGCCAGGGTCCACACTGTCGTTCACGGCCATCGCTTTGGTTCTCCTTCGATCTTGACTTGCAATCACGAAGGATCACGCGATGGCCGTCCTCATTTCACGACCCAGTGTCAGCGCGGCGGGAGCGGCGATCCACCGCCCCCGCCGCGTTAACGGGTCAGCGGCGGTTGAGGTTCTGCATCCACTCCCGCAGCTCGCGCGCCTGCCGCGCGAGCTCGGAACGCGCCGCAGCGTCGCCGGAGGCCTCGTCGTTCGCCAGGTCGACGATCGAGTTCAGCGCCGGGATGGCGGTGGTGTAGTTGGTTGCCAGGTAGCTGTCCCGCGCGATGTCCAGGGCGGCATCGGCGGCGTCCGCGGCGGCCGCGGTCAGCAGCCCGGCCGCTCGGTCGGCCTCGATCAGCAAGCTGGTCTCACGGTAGGACGAGCAGTTGGCGCCCTTGCGGTCGGCGGTCGTCTCGATCCCGCCGAGGATGATCCGCATGAACGAGTCGTCGTAGTACTGCGTCCGGAAGTGGCCGAGGATGTTCGAGAACGCCTTGCCACCGCCCCAGTTCTGGCACCACGCGATCGGGTGGTCTCCGTTCATCAGCCGCAGCGGGTTGGTGGCCGCGTTGCCGCTGTTGAGGCTGCGCTGGTAGCTGTTTTCGTTGAGGCTCAGCAGCGTGTGCACGTCGGCCCGCATGTTGCGGTCGAAGTTGTAGAGCTCGTCGACCGTCATCCACCGGTCAGGGAGATGGGCGGTCGCCGGGTGCGTGTTGTCCTCGGTCACCACCTCGGTGTGGATGCAGCTGCCGCACTGGCCGAACCCGTTCTGGCCGTTCGGATGGTTGGTGAAGAACCCACCGACGAGGTCGCCGTACCACGGCCAGGTGCCGATCTCGAACGAGTCGGCGGCGCCGTGGATGCCGACATAGCCGCCGCCCTGGTGCATGTAGGCCTCGAAGTTCGGCTGCTCGGTGGTCGGATTGAGCGGGCCCGGGTGCCCGACGTTGGACTCGAAGACGATCGTGTCGTACTGCTTGAGCGTGTCGAGGCTCAGGAACGGGCTCGTGGGCAGCGTGACGGTCGGGAGTTGCGGGTCGTAGACGTCGACGTTGAAGTTGTTCGCGATGCCGAGCTTCTGGATCGCGGCCACGGTGTGCGGGATGTGGTCGTGCCGGAAGCCCGTCGTCCTGGAGAAGACCAGGACGTTGTAGTCGGCGTCCGGGTTGTGCGGGAGCGGGGCGAGCACCGGGTCCGGGATGAACTTCGGGCCCTCCGCGGGCTCAGACTCGAGGCCCGTCGCGGGCTCCGGCGCGAGCCGGCCGTTGAGCTGGTCGATCAGGTAACGCGCATCGCCCACGAGTGTGCTGCGGGCCGAGCCGGGCGCGAGCCGGTCGCCGGCGATCGAGACGAACTCGTTCAGGACCTGGCTCGCGCGCTTGGCCGAACCGGCGTCGGCGAGCGCCTTCGCCTGGTCGAGCTTGGCTTGGAGCGCCGCGCCGACCTCCGCCGGGACGCTGCCGGCGGTCACGAACCGGGTGATCAGCGTACCGACGTCCGCGAACGATGTCGTCACGATGAACGTCTGCGTGTACTTCGCGCTGTTGGAAGCAGCGTCAGAGAGATGCACCGCGAGCGTGTGCACGCCGAGCGACAGGTCGGAGGTCTGCACCGGCAGCGGCGGGACCAGCTTGCCGTCGAGGTACATGTTCAGCACAGCCACTCCGCCCGAGCCGGGGGCGGGGTCCGTGCGCGTCGGGATAAGTGTGGCGACATGACCGACGTGACCGTCGGTGATCGCCGGGTACGATGCAGCCGGCGCGCGCGTGTCGATCCGGACCGAGATCGAGCGGAACGCCGCGACGTTTCCGGCCGTGTCGACCGCGCGGTACCGGACGTTGGTGTTGCCCTCCTGCGTGATCACCGCCGACGCCGTGGCCGACGCCGGCGCCCCCTCGACGGGCACGTCGATGTAGGCGGCGCCGCCGTTGAGCGAGTACTGGAACTTGGCGATGCCGACGTCGTCGGTCGCCGACATGTTCAGCGTCACCGGGCCGCGGTACCAGTTGTTCTGGCCGGTCGGCGCAGAGGGCGACAGCGTCGCCACGTTGATCGTCGGCGGTGTCGTTTCCTCTGCCCACGACGGTGCCGCGGGGATGAGTGCGGCCGCCGTCAGGAAGGCGGCCACTGCCGATGTGCGAAATCTTCTCCGCATGAGTGTCTTCTCTTTCTTGCCGCTATACGGGCGGGTTCACTAGGTGCCGATGCCCGTGCCGACGAACTCGGGTTCGTCGGCACGGGCGGGTTCGCTAGGTGCCGATGCCGGTGCCGACGAACTCGGCCCAGTTGAGGTTGAACAGGTTGCCGCCCGTGGCGCCACCCGTGACCGAGCGGAACACCAGGAACAGCTCATGCGTCCCGGACATCGAGACCGGGAACGTCTGGCTTGTCCAGGTTCCCGTCCCGCCGGTGGACACGAGGTTGGCCGTCGTCAGGATCGGCCCGGTGATCGAGTCCTGACGGACCTCGATTGCCGCCAGCGGCGACCCAGGCGTGCGGCCGCTCGCCGCGTCCGCCACGCGGAACGTGATCGAATCGATGTTGGTCAGGTTGAATGGGCCGTTGAGCTGGAGCCAGTCGCCCGAGCCCAGGCTGCCGCGGTGCACGCCGGTGCCGCCGTCGGTGTTGGTCGCCGTGTTGGTGCCGGACTGGTTGACGACGAACTCCACCTCCTGGTGCTTCTGGCGGATCTGGTGCTGGCCGGTCGTGGTCAACGGTGGGACGCCGCCCGGACCGCCGTGGTCGGTGTAGCGCGCCTGGACCACGCCGGAGACGGTGCCGCCGTGTGAGACGTCGTCGGCCTCCGTGTGGAGCACGCCCGAGCAGCCGTTGACGGACTCCTCGGCGTGGCCGTGCGAGTCGTGGCCGAGCACGAACGTCACCTGCACCTCGGAGCAATTCACCGTCCCGTCCTCGGGGTCGGTGACCGTGACCGAGAACGGGATGTCGTCGCCGAACGCGAACGTCCCGCCCTCCACCGGCGTATTGACGACCACCGTCGGGCTCGTGTTGCCCACGGTGATCAGGGTGCTGGTCGAGGTCTTCTTGCCGGACGAGTCGAGCACGGTCAGCACGGCCGTGTAGCGGCCGGACTGCGTGTAGGTGTGAGTCGGGTTCGGGTCGGTCTCGATCGCCGAGCCGTCGCCGAAGTTCCACTCGTAGCGGATCGAGTCGCCGGGATCCTCATCCAGCGAGCCGGCGCTGGAGAAGTTCACGGTCAGCGGCGTTGAGCCGTCGGTGCGATCCGTGGTGAGCACGGCCTTCGGCGCGCGCTTGCCCTTGACGTACTCCCACTTGTACATGCCCGCGTCAGGGCTGATGACGTTGAACCCGTTGCCGTAGGTCAGCAGGTAGAACGCGCCGTCAGAACCGAACTGCAAGTCCATCGGGTTGTCGCACTCGAACCGGAACCTGCCTGCCCCGGCGTTCGCACGGCTGCCGCAATCCAGGAAGTTGTTGATCTTCTGGATGTGGTTGTTCTGCTTGTCGAGCTTGACCTCGCGCAGCGTGTCCTGCGTCCACTCGCTGATGATTACCGAGTCGTCGTAGTACGGCGGGAACTTGTTAGGGTTCGGGTTCTCCGGGTCGTAGTGGTACTTCGTGACCCCGTGCGGACCGACGCCGCCGGTGTAGAGCTCGGGGAACAGCCGCGGGCATTCGGTCGTCGAGCCGGGCGCGATCGGGCCCGGGGTCGGCGCGTAGTAGGCCTCGCACGGGGTGCCGAGCGGCGCGTTCGGGTTGTTGTCGCGGTAGGAGTACCAGATGTCCGGGTCGGTGACCGGCGGGACGTCCCTCAGGCCCGGCTCGACCGTCGGACCGCCCTCAATGTTCCACAGCGAGTCGTTGCGCTGCGTCGGCCCGTCGCAGTCGAACTTCTGAGGCGGGTTGTTCAGCGGCGTGCCCGGGGTGGTGGTGCCGGGCGCGAACTCGTGGAAGTTCCACTGGTAGTGCGCGAGGTCGCGCTTGTAGCACGTCGGCCAGCCGTAGTTGGACGGCTTGCGCACGATCTCGTAGCGGCCGGTGCCCGCCGGGCCGTGCGAGCGCTGCGGTGTCTGGGCGTCGGGCGAGTAGTCGCCGATGTAGGCCACGTCGTTCTCGTCGACCTGGATCCGGAACGGGTTGCGGAAGCCCATCGCGTAGACCTCCGGCCGCGTCTTTTCCTGCGGCGCGCCCGCGACCAGCGGGAACAGGTTGCCCGACGGGATCGAGTAGGCGCCCGTGCCGGAGCCGAAGTCGGCCTTGTTGGCGTCGGCGGCGGAGATGTCGCCACCCTTGACCTTGATCCGCAGGATCTTGCCGCGCAGGTCGTTGGTGTTCAGCGCGCTGCGGCGCGAGTCACCGGTGAGCCGCTGATACCAGCCGCCCGCCTGCGCCGTGTTGGTGGCGATCGCCGGCGTGGCGGTGCCGGTCAGGCCGGCGCCGTCGGCGGTGATCTGCGGCTGATCGGACTGCTGCTTGCCGCGGCGGAAGAACACGTTGACGTTCGACGTGTTGACCGGGCCGCCGCTGGTCTGGATCTCATCCGCCTCGATGTTCGAGAGCGCCTCGAGCGCCGCGTCGATCGCATTGCGATCCGCGTTCCACGCGATCGGCTCCGTCGTCTGGCCCTCGAAGGTCAGCGTGAACGTACCGCCCGTCGCGTCGGTGACGCGCACGGTCTGCTGCTCGTCGGTCTTCTGCGAGTTGTACGGCCCGTAGCCGCCGCCGTTGATGCCGCCAGCGGGCGTGTCATCGCCGGTGACCATCCAGAGGTTGCCGTGCTTGTCGAAGTCGATGTCGCCCCCGACGTGGCAGCACTCCTGGCGGTTGACCGGCACGCGCATGATCTGCTGCTCGGAGCCCATGTCGAGGTGCGCCGGCGTGCTGTCGGTGGCGTCGACGAACTTGAAGCGGCTGAGCTGGAAATAGCCCACGTACGGATCCCACGCGGTCTTGGACGCCGCCACGTTCGGCGGGGTGGTGTTCGGCGTGATCTGGGTGACGACCGATCCGTCGCTCAGCTTGACGTCGGTGACCTCCTTCGGCGAGTAGTAGAGGTAGACCCATTTGTTGGTCGCGAAGTTGGCGTCGACCGCCGGGCCATAGAGCCCGTCCTCGCCCGCGGAGTAGATCTGCTGCGTCATCGGCAGGCTCGGATCGGCGAAGTTGGCGACGACCGTGGTGACGCCCGTGGTCGAGTCGTGCATGCGCAGCGAGCCGAGGCGGTCCGTCTGCAGAACGCGGCCGTCCGGCAGCTGGTCGAAGCCGATCGGCTCCTGCAGGTTCGGCGGCGAGCCGATCTTCGTCTGCTGGTAGTTGGCCAGCACGGTCGCGCCGCAATCGCTGTAGACCGGGTCGGCCTGGCCCGCGGCCCAGCCGATCGCGCCCTTGAGGTGCTTGGTGAGGCCGGCGTCGAAGCTCGCGGCCGTGTTGCCCAGGCCGGTGTAGAACGAGCGGCCGCCCTGGAAGTCCTTGCACCACGAGACCGGGTGATCGGCGCCCATCGTGCCCCCGGCGATCCCGTCGAGGTCGGCGCCCTGCGGCTGCGGCCCGAACGGGTCCTCGACGACGGTGTCGAGGACGTGTGACACACCGCGGACGTTCTTCGTGAAGTTGTACCAGTTGTCGGTCCGCGACCAGATCTGCGGCAGATCCTTGGTCGCGTCGTGGACGCGGTCGGCGACCTTCACGTCACCCGATTGCACGTCGGTCCTGCCGGACGCACGCGTCCCCAGGAGGTCAGTCAGGAACGACCAGGACTCGTCGGTCTCGACCGCCGAGCCGACGCCGACGAAGCCGCCGCCGTCGCGGAAGTAGCTCTCGAAGTTCGCGCGTTGCGCGTCCGTGAGCGGGCTCGCGTGACCCGTGTCCAAGAACACGACCGCGCGGTACTGCTCCAGCTTCTTCTTCGTGAACTGGTCGCCCACGTCAGCGGGCCCGGGCGCCACGACCGTGAAATCACCGGTTCTGGCCGCATCCCGGATCGCGGCCAGGCCGGCCGACGACACCGCGTCCTGGGTGCTGCGCACCACGAGTACCTTGAAGCCGGCGTCTGGTGGTGCGGCCTTGGCGGCAGACGCGGACGGCTGCAGCAGCGCCGGTGCAGCGACGAAAGCGGGCTCAGCCGCCGTGGGGGCCTCGGCGCTCACCGGCGTCGCGAGGAGCGTGATGAAAGGGGCGACGAGGGCTAAGGCCGTCGTGGTCGCGGTGCGACGTCTCGGGCGTCGTCCGTTTTCTGGCAGGGCTGCGTCGAGCAGCCTGGCCCACGTTCGATGACGTGGTGACATGGGAACCCTTTCCTGACCGGGGGGACGTCAGGCAAGGCGCGCGCCGCCGCGCTTGTTGCCGCTTGTTGGCGTTGGTTGCGGATACGGAGGGTTGCTGGAGAGGTGCCGCCTCCAGGTCTGTGGGGACCGTCAGTAGGCTGTCGGCCGGGGTAGTGAATCCATGATCGTTGTCGGGTCGTCGATGATCCGGTTGACCACCATGCTCGCGGCGCCGCGGGAAGCGGCGCCGAAGCCGAGCGTGGAGGCGACGAATCGGCACTGGGCGGCGGGGGCGGCCACCACGAGCCGCTGCAGCTGATCCTGCGCGTGGGGCAGCAGCCACTCGGCCAGTGAGGCGAAGTAGCCCCCGATGACGATCACTCGCGGGTTGAACAGGTTGGCCACGGTCGAGCCGCCGAGCCCGAGCCATTGGCCGACCTGCGCCACCGCCTGCATCATGCGCCGGTCGCCGGCGCCTGCGCCGTCGTCGCCCAGGCTCCGGATCCGGTCGTACCGGGTCCGGAGCCGTGCAGCATCAGCACCGCGGGCCCCGTGCCGCTCTCCAGGACGTGGACGGGGGATCCGTCGACCGTGACGGTCCGAAGTGCCGTCACCGGGACAGGCCAGGTGTGCTCATGCCGAGGCGGAGTCGATGGACTTCGAGAAGACCTCCATCATCACCCTGCCGAACTGCGGCATGTCGGGCCAGCCGCGGCAGGAGACGAGGTTTCCGTCCACGACGTCGGGAGCGTCGATGACCGTCGCGCCCGCGTTCTCCATGTCACCGGTGATGGGAGGGAAGCACGCCGTCTTCCGGCCCTTCAGCAGCCCGTACACCGCCGGCACCTGCGCGCCGTGGCACACCAGCGCGATCGGGAGGTTGCGCGCGAAGAAGTGCTCGGTGATGCGCCTGACGTCGGCGTCGACCCGGATCCACTCGGGGGCACGTCCCCCGGGGATGATGAGGGCGTCGTAGCGCTCGACGTCGACCTCGGCCCAGGGCACGTCGACCGGCAGCTTCCGGCCGTTCTTCTCCACGTAGGCGTCGGAGTTCGGGTCGAACTCGTGGATGACCAGCTGAACGTCACGCATCGTCCGTGACGAGACGTCGACGTCCCAGCCGCCCTCCTGCACGCGATAGTAGGGATACATGGTGTCGAGCTCCTCGGCGGCGTCGCCGGTAAGGAGCAGCGCTCTGGGCACCTGCTTCTCCTCGCATCTGGAGCGGGTGAGGTGGATCCAATCCGATCCGATCCGGTTGCGTCAGCATTCCTCGGCCCGGCCCGCCCGTCAAGCCTTTACGCCATTCCGTCCGCGCCCTTGACTTCGTCGAACAATCGCCGGAACCGCTCGCCGGACAGCAGGATGTGTCGGCGCATGGCGTAGGCGGGCGTCTTCGCGAACCTGTTGACATCGGTCGCAACGCTGCTGCATGCTGACGATCACTCGGATCGTATAGGAAAGGTGACGGATGCTAGCCGTCCTGCACCATCGCGGAACCGCCCGCCAGCGCCCTACTTCGACCACCTAAAGCTCCCCTGAGCATGCTCGACGTCCTGCTCGGTTCGCCACCGGGCCACACAAGGACCGAAGGACTTCTCGACTGACTGAAGACCCAGTACGTCGCGGCGTACTCGTGACGCCGGTCTCCGGGGCGGCGCCGGCCTCGTTGATCGCCCCTGCCGGCGCAACCGCCGTCGGTCTAGACCTAGTGTTCGAATGCCGCCTGCAGGGCGTCGACCCGACGCCACGCCTCTACCAGCGGAAACTCTTACACCACTCCCGTGGACGTAACCCGATTATCGGCCGGGAGGCATTACGTGCTCTGCCGGCCCGGCATGGGGTCACCTTCCAGCGCACCAAGACCTGGAAGGACTCCCCTGACCCCGACGTCGACGCCAAGCTGGACCGCATCGAGTGCGCCCTCACCCAGCGCCCGGAGCGGACCTTCGCCTTCGATGAGTTCGGCCCGTCGGGCATCCGCCCTGCCCACGGGATCACCTACTTCCACGGCTGCTACTCCGTCGGCGACGACCTGCTGTGGGGCATGGTCCGGCGCCGCAAGGGCATCGACCACACCTGGGCCGCGCTGCGCTCCATCCGGGCCGCCCGCCCCGACGGCGGACCCATCCACGTCATCTTGGACAACCTGTCGGCGCACAAGAACCGGCGCATTCTGGCCTGGGCCTGATCGTTTCCGGTCACAGCACTAGCCGTGCTCTAGCCGAGGAAGGCCGCGACCTCGCGGACGAAGGCGTCGGGGGCGTTCTCGTGCACCAGGTGCCCGGCCGGGATCGTGACGTGCGCGGCGCCGGGGATGCGGCGGGCCATCTCGGCGACCCGGTCCTGGGGGATGTGGCTGTCCGGCCCGCCGCCGATCACGAGCGTGCGCGCGGTGATCCGGCCCAGCCGTTCCAGCCAGGCCGGGTCGGGGTGGTCGATCTGCGGCCTGACCGCCTCCACCATGGCCCAGTCGAACGACAGCGGTCCCTCCGGCCGTACGAGCGGGGGCGGGTCGCGCGGCACCGGGAGCGGCACGTCCTCCAGGACCAGCGTCCGCACCCGGCCCGGCCGCTCGGCGGCGAGCAGGTAGGCCACGACGCCGCCCATCGAATGCCCGATCACGTCCACCGCGTCGAGCGACAGCGCGTCGAGGAAGGCGAGGACGTCGTCGCGCATGAGTTCCAGGCCGTAGTCCCCCGGCCAGTCGCTGGCACCGTGGCCGCGCAGGTCCAGGGCGTACGCGTGCCGGTCGGCGGCCAGCGCCCCCGCCACGCCGTCCCAGCCGGCCATGCCCTCGCCCAGGCCGTGCAGCAGGATCAGCGGCGCGGCGGCGTCCGGGCCGTACGTCCGGTACGCGATCCCGACGCCGTTGGCCTGAACCACCACATGATCCGTCACATTGCGACGATATAACCCCGATAAACCCCTATGGGAGCAACAGGCACACCAAGTACCATGACGCCGGAAAACGGGATCACCGTTGATCACGGATACGGCCGATCCCGCATGCCGGGTGGCCGGAGGCTGCTCGTACCGCGGGAGGTCAGGTGTCCGCACTGCGGCGTGGACTGTGGGCGCCGGTCGCCCTCTCCTATGCCACCTTCATCCTCGTCGGCCTGAGCGCCGGCGTGGGCGGGGTGCTGCTGCCCGCGCAGATCGACGACTACGGCCTCGACAAGGCCACGATCGGCACGCAGTTCTTCACCTTCTCCGCCGGGTTCATGCTGGCCGGATCGACCGCCGGCCTGCTGATCCACCGCTTCGGGATCCGGGCCTCGCTCATCGTCGGCGGCGGCACGTTCGTGCTGGCCGGCCTCTACTCGTCCATGCGCCCGCCGTTCCTGGCCTTCGTGGCGGTCCAGATCCTGGCCGGATATGGCACCGGCATCCTCGAATCGGTGCTGAACGCCTACCTCACCGACCTGCCCGGGGCGACGACGCTGCTCAACCGCCTGCACGCGTTCTTCGGCGTCGGCGCACTGCTCGGGCCGCTGCTGGCCACCTGGATCCTGACCTTTCTGCCCTGGACGGCCGTGTGGCTGGTCCTGGCCCTGGTGTGCCTGCCGCTGCTGGTCGGCTTCCACCTGACCCTGCCCGCCCGCGAGGCGCCGCCGCCCGCGTCGGCCGAGGAGCAGGCGGAGCGTCCGGGCCTGCTGGCCACCGCGTCGCGGCAGCCCGCCGTCCTGCTGGGCGCGGTGTTCCTGGCCGTGTACGTCGGCCTGGAGATCAGCGTGGGCAACTGGGGGTTCACCTTCCTGGTGGACGAGCACGGGCAGGGGAGCCTGCTGGCGGGATACACCGTCTCCGGCTACTGGCTCGGGCTCGCCCTCGGGCGCTTCCTGATCAGCCCGGCGGCCACCAGGCTCGGCATGACCGCGACCGGGATGACCTTCGTCTGCCTGGCCGGCATCACCGTCAGCTCGGTTCTGGCGTGGATCGCGCCGGGCGGCGTGGTGGCCAGCGTGAGCTTCGTGCTGCTCGGCTTCTGGCTCGGGCCGATCTTCCCCACGACGATGGCCGTCGCGCCGCGGCTCACCGTGACCCGGCTGGTGCCCACGGCGATCGGGCTGCTGAACGGGGTGTCGGTGGTCGGCGGGGCGGTGTTCCCGTGGCTGGCCGGGGCGATCGCGCAGGGCGTCGGGGTCTGGACGCTGCCGCCCTTCGCCGTGGCGCTCGCCCTGCTGCAACTGCTCTTCTGGTGGCTCGTGGTGGGCCGCATGAACCCGGCCCCCCGCACCGCTTCCTAGCGGCGGCGGGATCTGGTCAGCTCGAACGCGGCGACCGTGGCGAGGCCGTACCCGAGGTGTGGGACCAGGTCGGACATCCAGCCGCCGACGCCCCACTCACGCGGGTCGGTCAGCCCGAGCGCGGTCATCGGCGCGTTGCCGGCGACCGCCGCGGCCACGCCCACCCCGGTCGCCGCGGCCGGGAGGCTGACCCTCCGCCGTAGGGCGTGGCGGAACAGGCCGTAGGCCAGGCCCACACCGACGCCGGTGAGGATGCCGAGCATCGGCCCGAGCCCCTGCTCCCGGTTGCTGCGGGCGTCCTCCTCCCCGAGACGGACGTGGAGCCGCTCGCTGACCGCGCCGGCCGCCTGCTCCGGCAGCGAGCTCGCCGGCCGGCCGCGCACCGCCATGTCCAGATAGCTGATCGTGTTGAGCACGGTCGTCCCGGCCGCTCCCGCGACCGCTCCCGCCGCCATGTCGCGATAAATCCCCATAGCGGTCGCTTAACCGGGCCGGGCCCGGCTCAAACGACGCGCGCCCGCACGAGAATCAAGGGGAGATATAGGGTCGTCCAGGTGACGGTAAACGACACTCCGGGGGACGGAATGGACCGAGAGCTCACCCTGATGGCCGTGCACGCGCACCCCGACGACGAGGTGATCGGCACCGGCGGGATCCTGGCGAAGTACACCGCCGAAGGGATCCGTACGGTCCTGGTGACGTGCACCAACGGCGAGCAGGGGGACGGCCCCGGCGGGGTGAAGCCGGGCGAGCCCGGCCACGACGACGCCGCGGTCGCCGAGCGGCGGCTGGCCGAGTTGCGCGAGTCGGTCGCCCACCTCGGCATCGATCACGTGGAACTGCTGGGCTACCGCGACTCCGGCATGGACGGCTGGGACGGCAACGGCCACGCCGACGCGTTCGCGAACGTGCCGGTCGAGACGGCCGCCGCCAGGCTCGCCGAGCTGATGGAGCGCTACCGCCCGCAGGTGATCGTCACCTACGACGAGAACGGCAACTACGGGCACCCCGACCACATCCAGGCCCACCGCATCGCGGTCGCGGCGGCCGAGAAGACCGGCATTCCGGACAAGTTCTACTACACCGCCGTGCCGCGTGAGGCCATCCGGCAGATGTTCGAGTTCATGCGGGCGAACGGCATGGCCCCCGACTTCGAGCTGCCCGACGACTTCGGCACGCCCGACGAGCTCATCAGCAGCGTCGTGGACGTCTCGCCGTACGTGGAGAACAAGCTGAAGGCCCTGCAGGCCCACGCGAGCCAGGGCGAGAACATCCCCTTCCTGAGGATGCCGCCGGAGGCCCAGCACCAGGCCTTCTCGCGCGAGTACTTCATCCGGACGACGTCCCGGGTCGCCGCTCCCGACCAGGAAGACGACCTGTTCGCCGGCCTGCGCTGACGCCCGCCCCGAGCGACAACCGGTGAACCGCCGCGCCCCCGCCGTCAGGTGTCAGGGGCGCGGCCTGGCCCGGGTCGAGGTGGCCGTTTCCCGGTGAACGGATCGCACGACACGCGACGCCCGCGGCCGGCGCGGACGGCCGCCGGCCCACATCACAGCTTCGTCGGGTGCACAGGATTCGCCGGGGCCGGCAGCGTGCGCGCGAGCCAGCCGGTGACGAGTTCCTCGACCCGCGCGTCGATCGGCTCGCGCGCCTCACGCCGGTAGGCGCGCAGCGACGGCGGCCCGGGCTGCCTGCGCAGGATGTGGCTGAGATCGGGGATCACGTGGTCTCGATCGGTCCCGGCACCAACTCCGCCATGCGGGCCAGATCCTCCGGGTTCACCTGGAGATCCTTGTCTCCCGTGACGGCCAGCACCGGCGCGTGGATCCCGGCGAGATCGGCGGCGGGATCGTAGTCGAGGAACTCGCGGGTCCACCGGGCGTTCACCCGGACCCCGCCGATGCGGGCGACGTCGGTCGTCGTACGGCGGATGCGCTCGTGGTTCTTCGTCACCTTGGCGACCAGGTCGGTGCGGGTGAGGCGCAGCACGGCGCGGACGAACGCCGGCAGGGTCGGCGCGAGACGCGCGGCCTGCCAGCGCAGCGTCTCCGCCCCGCTCCCGGCGGTGCCGGCCAGCAGCACGACCGCCGCCACCGCGGGGTCGTGGGCGGCGAGGTTCGCCGCGATCAGCGCGCCCTCGCTGTGCCCGGTCAACGCCACGCGGCCGGGGTGGATCTCCGGACGTTCGCGCAGCGCGGCCAGCGCGGCTCCGGCGTCGTCCATGTTGTCGCGGAACCCGGCCGCCAGGAAGCGACCGGTGCTGGCCCCCACTCCCCGCTTGTCGTATCGGAGGGACGCGATCCCGGCGGCCGCGAACGCCTCGGCCAGCTGACGGGTCACCCCGAGGGGGAGGCGCCGGTGGTCGGAGTCACGGTCGACCGGTCCCGAGCCGGGGACCAGCAGCACCGCGGGGAAGGGCCCGTCGCCGTCGGGCAGGGTCAGCGTGCCGCCGAGCCGTTCGCCGCCCGAGGCGAAGGCGAGGTCGATGTCGCGCATCGTGCCGGTCCTCCTCAGGCGCCGGAGAGGGTGGCGATCACGGCGCGCGGGTCGTCCACGCCCAGCAGCAGGGAGGAGTAGCCGTGTCCGTCGAGGTGGATCCGCACCGCCGGCTGGCCGTGGCGCACGTCGACGAACTCCCTGCCCGACCGACTGTGCCACGTGCCGAGCTTGCGACACCCGGGCACGCCGAGGCCGGTGCGCACGCCCCGGGCCGCGCCGAGCGCGTCGTCCACGATCTCGGCCGACCGGACCGCCGAGCGCGGGACGCGCAGGTCGGCACGCAGGGCGGCGGCCTTCTCCGCGGCGGTGAGGCGGACTTCGACGGCGTCGGCGGTGACGGTCACGGTGCTCATGGCATCCCTCACAGGTTGTCGCTTCGGTGAGCCTGATTGTTCTCGGTTGTGAGAATGATGTCAAATGTGAGAACGTAGGGGCCATGACGACGGCCGAGTTGCTGCTGCACCCGATCCGGCTGCGCATCGTCCAGGCGCTCCTGGGCGAGCGGATGCTGACGACGGCCGACCTTCGCGCGGAGCTCCCCGACGTGCCGCCCGCGACCCTCTACAGACAGGTCGCGGCGCTGGTCGAAGGCGAGGTTCTCGAGGTCGCGGCGGAGCGCAAGGTGCGGGGCACCTTCGAACGGACCTACCGGCTGCGTACGGCCAACGCGCACGTCAGCGCCGAGGAGGCCGCCGGGCTGAGCGCGGAGGAGCACCGTCAGGCGTTCATGACGTTCGTCGCCCTGCTGCTTGCCGACTTCGACCGCTACCTCACCCGCGACGACGTCGACCTCGGGCGCGACGGAGTGGGATTCCGGCAGGCGGCCATGTACCTCAGCGACGAGGAGTTCCAGGACTTCCTGCGGGACCTGCGAGAAGTGCTCGCGCCCAGGTTCGCCAACCAGCCCGCGCCCGGCCGCACCCGGCGCCTGCTGTCCACCATCGTCATGCCCTCCTGAAGCGGTCAGGCACCGGCCTGGAGGAGACGCCGTCCGAGGGCTTCGGCGGCCTCCCGCAGTTCGCGTGACCCGACGATGCGGAAGGGCGCCCGGATCGCCGTGAGCTGCCGGACGTACCAGTCCGGTTCGTCCGTGCTGCCCACCAGGCGCGTGGTGGTCGCGTCCATCGCCTCGCGGCGGCCCAGGCTGCGCGGGATCCACTCGGCCACGGCCTCGGCGGGCGCGTCGACGACGACCTCCACCTCGTGCCGCCACCCTGCCGACAGATGGTCCTCCAGCATCTCCGCCGGATCGAGATCGGCCGGAGGGACGGCCGGCACGTCGAGCACCTCGACGCCCGCCACCTTGTCCACCCGCAGCACCCGGCGGGCGTTCTTCGTGTGCGACCAGCACAGCAGATACCAGCGACCGCGGCGTACGACGACGGCCCACGGGTCGACCTCCATGATTCGCTCTTCCCCGGGGCGGATGCGATATCCGAGCCGCAGCCGCCGGTGCCCGGCGCAGGCCTGGACGAGGACGGCGGTGGTCTCGGGGCTGGGAGTCCTGGCCCCGGGCTCGGGGTGTCTCGTGCTCAGGCTCCGCACCGCCGCGGCCGGCCCGGCGACCGCCTCGGGTAGCACCCGCAAGATCTTGCCGAGCGCGCCGCCCACGGGATCGGCCGGGTCCGCCGAGTCGTGGTGGCCGTCCAGCACGGCCATCACCAGCCCGAGCGCCTCGGCCTGAGTGAACATCAGGGGAGGCAGCCGGAGCCCCCGGCCGACGCGGTAACCCCCGTAGGGGCCGCGAACGGACTCGACCGGTATGCCGGCCTCACGCAGGATGCCGACGTAACGCCGGGCGGCCCGCTCGGAGACGCCGAGCCGGCCGGCCAGCCGTTCCGCCGTGATGCCGGGGCTGCTCTGGATCAGTTCGAGGAGCAGGAGCGCCCGCGCGGTCGGGCTCTCGTCGTGTGTCATTCGGCCAGCCGTCACATTCCGGAAGTGGATCGTCCGGAATGCACCGTAGCCTGTCCCCCATGACCGAAAACGTCCTTTATGAGCCGCCGGTCGCTGGCGACGAGATCGACACCTTGCTCGGCTCGCTGGACCGCCAGCGCCGGATTTTCGCGTGGAAGTGCGGCGGGCTCGACGCGGCCGGCCTGCGGGCGACCACCGCCGCGTCGTCCATGACCCTGGGAGGGCTGCTCAAGCACCTGGCCCTGGTGGAGGACGACATGTTCTCCCAGAAGCTGTTCGGGCGACCGCCGGCGCCGCCGTGGGACACGGTGGACTTCGGCGCCGACCCCGACTGGGAGTGGCGCACGGCCGCCGACGACACTCCCGAGCAGCTGACGACGTTGTGGCAGGACGCGGTGGCCCGCTCCCGGGCCGGCGTACGGCAGGCGCTGGCCGAGGGCGGCCTCGGACGGCTCGCGGTGTACACCGGCTCCCGCGGCGAGTCGCCCAGCCTCCGCCGCCTGCTGATCGACATGATCGAGGAGTACGCCCGCCACGTCGGGCACGCCGACCTCATCCGCGAGTCCGTCGACGGCCTGGTCGGAGAGGACCAGCCGGCGGAATGAGGCAGGACGTCACCGAGCCGATTCCCGCCGATCGGCTTGTCATCGTCCCCGCCGACCGGGCGTCGTGGGACGACCTGCAAGCGATCTTCGGCACGACCGACTGCCATTGCCAGCGCTACAAGATCTTCACGTACCAGTGGGGCTCGGTCTCCGACGCCGAGCGTGCCGCGCGGCTGCGCGAGCAGACCGGCTGCGGAACCCCCGGAGCCCGGTCGACCAGCGGTCTCGTGGCCTATCTGGACGGTGAGCCGGTCGGGTGGTGCGCGGTCGAGCCCCGGACGGCCTACCCCCAGCTGACCCGCACCCGCGTCCCCTGGAGGGGGCGGCAGGAGGACGAGACCGACGACAGCGTCTGGGCCGTGACCTGCTTCGTCACCCGCAAGGGCTTCCGCCGGCGTGGGGTGACGTACGCGCTCGCACGTGCCACGATCGACTTCGCGCGAGAACGGGGAGCCCGGGCCCTGGAGGCATACCCGATGATCACCAGACCGGGCGTCGAGATCACCTGGGGCGAGCTCCACGTCGGCAGCCGCGACGTCTTCCTCGACGCGGGGTTCACCGAGGTGAGCAGGCCGACCCTCAGGCGAGCCGTCGTACGGATCGACTTCTGACCGTCCCGCCGGGGTTCGGCGCGGTCAGTCCGAGATCGCGATGCGGAGGCGGCGGAAGCCGCGGCCCTTGCTCTCGATCTTGGCGACCTTGATCCTGCCGATCTGCTTGGTCGAGGCGACGTGCGTGCCCCCGTCGGCCTGGGTGTCCAGGCCCACGATGTCGACGATCCGCACCTCGGGGATGCCCTCAGGCACGAGGTTCGTCGCGGTGCGGATGATGTCGGGAATCGCGAAGGCCTCCGCACGAGGCAGCACCCGTACGTCGATCCTGCGGTCGGCGGCGATCTCGGCATTGCACGCGTCCTCGATCGCCTCCTTGAAGCCGGGCGGCACCTCGGGGAGGTTGAAGTCCATCCGCGCGGTCATCGGCTCCATGTTCCCGCCGGTGACCAGGGCCCCGTAGTCGCGGAACACGACGCCGCACAGCACGTGCAGGCCCGAGTGGGTGCGCATGAGCGCGGAACGCCGCTCGTCGGCGACCGCCGCCCGCACGACCGTGCCGGCGGGCGGGATCGGGTCGTCCGCCGCCGGGACGAGATAGAGGTCGTCTCCCTTGCGCACGCCCTCGATGCGGGTCTCGACGCCCTGCCACAGCAGCACGCCGTGGTCCGGCGGCTGGCCTCCGCCGCCCGGGTAGAAGGCCGATCGGTCCAGGACGATCCCGTCCGGCGTGGCCTCCAGCACGACGGCCTCGAAAGACCGCAGGCCCTGGTCGGTCAGCTCCAGCCGCCTCGTCCGCCCGTGAAGATCGAACGTCACGTCACCGAGTCTAGTCACGGCCGCCGGGCCGAGGCCCATCCCGGGCGCGGGCCGTGCGGCCCGCGCCCGGGTGGTGTCATCGGTCAGGGCCGGAATCGCCAGCCGGGCAGGCCGGGGACGGGTCCGGACGGCACGGGCCACGGGGCCCGGCGCAGCGTGGCCTCGGCGGGCGGCACCGCCGGGCAGCGGGTGCCCCGGGCCGGGAGTGCGCGCGAGACCAGGTAGCGGTCGAACGCTCCCGTCGTGCAGTCCCCGCGACCGTACATGCGGTGTCCCCAGCCCTCGTAGGTGAGCAACACGCCGGCGCGGCCGATCTGCCTGGCGGTGCTCGCCGCCCAGATGTAGGGGGTGGCCGGATCGTGGACCGCGTTGCCCAGCAACACCTGCGCGTTCGGGGCGACCCGGAGCTGATGCTGCGGGTCGGGAATCGGCGTGGGCTGACCGAGGCAGGCGGCGACCATCGCGATCGCCAGCGGGCTGATTCGCATGTCCGGCGCGATCCTCGCCGCCCGGTTCACGTGAGCGGCGTACTCACGGAAGTCACGCACGGGCAGGAAGTAGTCCTCGCAGAACACCTGCGCCGGATTCTCGACGACCTCGTCCTCCTGCCGGCGCGGCTCGGCCGGCGGCGCGGGGGGCTGGACGCCGGTGTCCAGCGCGACGAGCACGTCCGCGAGTTGCGACCAGGCCGGCCCGTAGAAGGCGCCGAAGACCAGGGAAAGCAGGGAGGTCCGGTTCAGGGAGACCGACGGGTCCCCGGGGAACGGCAGTTCGCCCCGGTCGGCGCGGGCGATCAGACCGGCCCACAATGCCCGCACGTCCTTCCCGTGCAGCGCGCAGGTCTCGGTGCGGTCGCACCAGGAGACGAACTCGTCGAACGAGTCCTGCGCCGTCGCGGTCTCGGTGTCGAGGAACGCCTGGGTGCCCAGGCTGTGGTCCATGTTGCTGTCGAGCGCCAGAGCCCGTACGCGGCCGGGGAAGCGCTCCGCGTAGAGCTGCCCGATCAGCGTGCCGTACGAGACCCCGTAGTAGGTCAGCTTCTCGTCGCCGAGGGCGGCGCGGATGGCGTCGAGGTCGCGCACCACGCTGAGCGTGTCGACGTGGTCGAACAACGGCCCGGTGCGCGCCCGGCAGTCCTCGCGCAACCGCTGGTTGTAGGCGACGAGGGCGCTGAAGTCGGCCTGGCTTCGCAACGCGAGCGGGTCGGGCGCCTGGTAGGCGAGGGCGGCCGAGCAGACGACGGGGTGACTGCGCGCGACGCCGCGCGGGTCGAAGCCGACGATGTCGAAACGGCGGGTGATTTCCGCGCTGAAAGCAAGCCTTTGTTCGAGGACGGCGTCCACGCCCGACCCGCCGGGGCCGCCCGGATTGATGACGAGCGAACCCACCCTGGCCGCCGGGTCGGTCGCCTTGCGCCGGACGAGCGCGAGGTCGACGGTCGCGCCGCGAGGCCGGGCCCAGTCGATCGGCACGGCCAGCGTGCCGCAGTCGGCGGTGGGGTCGTCGGTACAGGGCGTCCAGGTGACGGATGCGGCGGGCCCGCCTCCGCCCTGCTCGGCGGTGCCCGCGGCGACCGGCGAGAGGGGAAGCAGGGCGGCGATGAGGGATGAGACGACGACGGCTAATCGCGCTCGCACACGGCCTCCATTATCGAGTGACAACATGGAGCACCAATTGTGGGCAATTCATGTCAATACGGGAATCCGACTGGAGACGGAAAAACGCCTCATCCGTTCGGCGTATTCACGTCTGATTCGCCCGTTGTGTTGCGACCGGAATTCCCGGTCAGGTGACAGGACGGAAACCCACGCGTCCCACCGGTTGTCCCACAGGCCGGCGAGCGCGGCGACGTCGGGCTCGGCCTCCACCGGGCATCTACCGCGCTTCTAGTCACCGTTGCCAGCGTCGCACCTGTCCGCCTGGTTCGACACGAAGGAGCGCTATGTCGGGAACCGATCGCGGGGTCAGCCGGGAACGGCTGCTGGCGATGATGACGGCGTTCAAATCCACCTACCTGCTGCGTGCCGCCATTGAGCTGCGGATTTTCGACGCGCTCGCCGACGGGCCCGCCGATCCTGACGATGTCGCGGCCATCTTGCGCACCAATCCCCGAGCCACCCGGATTCTGCTGCGCGCTCTGGCCGCCGCCGGATTGCTGGACATGGACGGCGAGCAGTTCCAGCTCGTCAGCGGCGCGCGAGAGCTGCTGGTGACCTCCAGCCCGCAGTACGGCGGCGGGGTGGTGCGGGTGGCGGCCAGCGACTGGGAATGGGACGCGATGAAGAACCTCGCGGACGTCGTACGGCATGGCGGCACCCTGCTCGACGTCAACGCCGAGACGCCGGGATTCCCCTACTGGGTGGACTTCGCCACACACTTGACCTTCGCCACGAAACCCGGCGCCGAGTTCGTCGCCGACCTGCTCGTGCCGTGGGCCGAGGATCGGGCGTCGCTGGACGTGCTCGACGTCGGGTGCGGACACGGTCTCTTCGGTTTCTCCGTGGCCGCCCGCGACACCCGCGCCACGGTGACGTGTCTGGACTGGCCGGAGGTGCTGGACGTCGCCAGGACGTACGCCGAACGGCTTCACGTCGGCGACCGGGTGAGTTACCTTCCGGGAGACGCGTTCGAGGTCCCGCTCGACGGGCGGTATGACGTGATCATCCTGGGCAACTTCCTCTTCCAGTTCCCGCCCAGCCGCGGGATCGACCTGCTGCGCCGCCTGGCGTCCGCGCTCAAGCCGGGGGGCCAGGTGCTCATCGTCGGGTTCACCACCGGCGACCGGCCGCCCGCCCAGGACTACCACGCGCACATGCTGAGTCTGCTGATGCTGGCGTGGACCAGCCAGGGCGAGCTCCACTCGCCGCTGATGTACCAGAAGATGCTCGCCTCCGCCGGGCTGGTCGACCTCGACACGCACGAGAAGCCCGGCCTGCCGCTCCGCGTGGTCAGCGGCCGGCGTGCCTGACCTCGCTCGACCTCTTCCGGCCGGCCGGCGGCGGACTCAGGTCCGGGTGCTCCCGGCCGGGCGGCCACCCACTCAGGAGTCTGCCGGACGGCCTGCTCCCAGAACCGACAAGGAACCAGTGTGAACGTGGCAATTGCCGGCGGCGGCCCGGTGGGGCTCATGCTCGCCTGCGAACTCGGCCTGGCCGGTGTGCCGGCGACCGTGTTCGAGCGCACCGCACAGCGATCACCGCATGCCAGGGCGTGGGGACTGCACGCGCGCACCGTGGAGACACTCGATCGGCGCGGGCTGGTCGAGGCGTTGTGGCACGAGAAGGCCGCCTGGCCGAAGATGCCGTTCGCCGGCATGTGGCCGCTGCTCGACCTCAGCGCGTTGACCTCCGACCATCCGTACATCCTCAACGTGCCGCAGACGCGGGTCGAGGAGGTCCTCGAGGCGCGGGCGCGGGAACTGGGCGTCACGATCGCGCGCGAGCACGACGTCACCGGGTTCGACCAGGACGCCGACGGCGTCGTTGTCGAGGTCAGGGACTCCCTCGGAGAGACCCGGCGGTTCGAGGCCTCCTACCTCGTGGGGTGCGACGGCGGTCGCAGTGTCGTACGCAAGCTCGCGGGCATCGAGTTCGCCGGAACGGAACCGACCGTCGGCGGGATGCTCTGCGACTGCACGCTGCCGACCATGGCGCAGGAACGCCGCGGCATCACCAGGACTCCCCACGGAACCGTGAACATCAACCCGCGTCCGAACGGCGTGGTCCGGATCGTCACCACCGAGTTCGGCCGGCCGCATTCCGACCGGGACGCGCCCGTGACGATCGAGGAGTTCCGCGGGGCCGTCCGCCGGATCCTCGGCCGCGACCTGGACATCGTGGAGCCGACCTTCATGACCCGGTTCGGCGACTCCACCCGGCTCGCCGACGCCTATCGGGCGGGCCGGGTCCTGCTGGCCGGCGACGCGGCCCACGTGCACTTCCCCTACGGCGGCCTGGGGTTGAACCTCGGCCTCCAGGACGCGGTGAACCTCGGCTGGAAACTCGCCGCGCAGATCCAGGGGCGAGCCCCCGAAGGGCTGCTGGACTCCTACGAGGCCGAGCGGCGGCCCGCCGCCGCCGCGGTGCTGGACTACAGCAGGACACAGCTGGCGCTGCTGGATCCGCACCGCAACGTCACCGCGTTGCGCACGCTGTTCGGCTCACTGCTGGAGATCCCCGAGGTCAACCGTCTCCTGGCCGAACAGGCGACGGGCACCGGCCTGCGCTACGAGCCGGGCGAAGGCGCGCACCCCCTGGTCGGTTCCTTCGCCGGGGACACGCGGCTGAAGACCGGCAACGGTGAACAGAGCCTGGTGGCGCTGCTGCGCTCGGGCCGTGGCGTGCTGCTCGACCTGGCCGGGGACGGCGACGTCGCCGGCGCGGGCGAGGCGTGGTCGTCCCGGGTGGACACCGTGACCGCGACCTGCGACGAGCCGCCCGCCGCCGCGATTCTGGTGCGGCCGGACGGCTACGTCGCGTGGGCCGGCGACGGCGACACGGCAACCCTGCCGGACGCCTTGCGCACCTGGTTCGGCACGCCCTGACAGCACGCGGAGAACCCGGGGTGACCGGGCGGGCTTCGGCTCGCCCGGTCACTCTGACGTCAGCCGTCCTTGTCGACCCCGGCGGCACGGCGATGCGCGGGGTGGCGGGATCCGGCCACCCGGCCGGGCTGGAAGCTCTCCTCGAGCAGGCGGATGTGCCGTTCGGTCAGCCGGATCTCGGCGGCCGCGACGTTGCTGTGCAGGTGTCCGAGACTCCGGCTGCCCGGGATCGGCACGACGTCGTCACCGCGCGAGAGCAACCACGCCAGCGCGAGCCGGCTGAGAGGCACGCCCAGCTCCTGAGCGATCGGCCGGGCTTGCGTGACCATCCGCTGGTTGTGCCGGAAGTTGTCGCCCTGCAGGCGCGGATGGTTGCGCCGCTGGTCCCCCTCGCCGAAGTGCTCGGGCGACGGCAGGGTCCCGGTCAGGAAACCCTTGCCGAGCGGGCTGTGCGCGACCAGGCCGACACCGAGGTCGCGGGCGGCGGGCAGGATCTCCGCCTCGATGTGCCGCTCCCACAACGAGTACTCGCTCTCCAGCACGCTGATCGGCTGCACGGCGTGCGCCCGGCGAAGCACCTCGGCGGACACTTCCGAAAGTCCGATGTGCCGGATCTTGCCCGCCGTCCGCAGCTGCGCGAGGGCGCCGACGCTGTCCTCGATCGGCACCCGCGGATCGGCCCGGCCCAGGTAGTAGACGTCGACGTGGTCGACTCCCAGCCGGGCCAGTGAGGCGTCACACGCCTGCCGGAGATAGGTGGGACTGCCGTCCACGATGCGCGGCGGCCCACCGGGGACCTCCGACCGCACTCCTCCCCTGGTCGCGATCACCACATCGGCACGGCGACCGCGTACGGCCTCGCCGACCAGCCGTTCGTTCTCCCCGCCCCCGTAGAAGTCCGCCGTGTCGAGCAGGGTCACACCGAGATCCACGGCACGCCGGATGGTGGTGACGCAGTCGGCGCGATCGACCGCGCCATAACCACCGGACATGCCCATGCATCCGAGCCCGACGGCTGACACGGTCAGCCCGTCCGCTCCCAGCTTTCTGCGCTCCACGTGATCTCTCCGTCCGACGGCACCGGCTCTCCGCCACCATCGCCGCGGCGGCTAGACCGGGATTAGAACCGCGATCCAGCTGACGCGATCGATCGGGCATGTAGCGGGGTTCGAGCGCCCCTGGGGAGATTCGAATCGTCATTCTTCCAGCGCGAACGGTAACTCCAAGGAAGGAGCGGAGCCGTGCCGACCAGCACCAGAGACTCCGTCCAGGCCATCAGTGTGAACGCGCCCGCGGCCGTCGTCTTCGACCTGATCGCCGACGTGGACCAGCTCAAGCGCATCTTCACCCCAGTGATCCACACCGCCTATCTGGAGCGCGGCGAGTCGGCCGACCGGGTGGAACGGTGGTCGTGGGAGCGGCAGCTCGACGCGGTCCGCAGCTGGCGGGCCCGCCGGGAGCTCGACCGGGAGGCCGGCCGGATCCGGTTCCGGCACGAGAACCCCAACCCGCCGATGCTCGATGTCGCCGGCGAATGGTCGTTCACCCCGTCCGGCGACACGACCCAGATCGAGCTGCGGCACGAGTTCACCGTGGACCCGGCGCACCCGGACGCCGAACAGGCCGCCGCGATGCTCGACCGCGGCGCCGGCATGCAGCTGGGACGGCTCAAGCACGTCGCCGAGAGCCTGTCGTCCATCGCCGGGCTTGAGGTCTCCTACGAGGTGCAGCTGGTGATCGACGAACCGATCGAGGACGTCTACAACTACTTCTACGAGGCCGACAGGTGGCCGGAACGCATACCGCACTGCCTGAGCGCCAGCCGCAAGGAGGACGTTCCGCTACAGCAGGTCGTCGTGATGGACGTGCAGGTGCCGAGCGGCGCCATCCACACCACCAAGCAGGCCCGGGTGTGCTTCCCCAACGAGAAGATCATGTGGCGCCAGCTGGAGGGCCTGCCCCCGCTGGACGACATGCTGTACGGCTACATGACGTTCACGCAGACTCCCGAGGGCGTGCTCGTCAGGACCGGCCAGACGGAGCTGCTGAAGCCCACGGGGGTGGCCAAGCGGGGCTGGACGATGGACGAGGCCAAGGGGCACGTGGCCGAGGTGCGCGGCGGTCGCAATCTCGACGCGCTCAAGAGCGCCGCCGACTTCCTGCGGCGCCGGCGCGGATGAGCGGCGCCGCGATGAGCGCGACAAGGGTCGGGCTGTTCGGGCACGGCTGGTGGGCGCGCCGCTATCTCGCGCCCGCCCTGTCCGGCGCGGGTGCCGAGTTGGTGGCCCTCTGCGGCCGCGACGGCGCCCGCGCCGCCAAGGCGGCCGTCGAGTTCGGTGTGCCGCGGTCGTTCGACCGGATCGAGGCCATGCTCGAGTCGGTCGAGCTGGACGCCCTGGTGATCACTTCCCCGCCGTCATCGCACGCGGAGGCGGTACGAGCCGCGGCCGCCGCCCGCCTGCCGATCTTCTGTGAGAAGCCCCTGGGCCGCACCGCTCAGGAGACGGCGGGCATGGTGACGGCCTGCGCGGGTCTGCCCACGGTCGCCGGGTTCACGCAACGGTGGAACCCGGCGATCAGGACGGCCCGCAGGTTGCTCGCCGAGGGCGCGGTCGGGCGCCTCAGGCACGTGCGCTACAGCACGGCCAGCGCGTTGTCCTCGGACGCCACCGCCCCCTGGGACTGGCGCTACGACGCCGACGAGTACGCCTACGGCGTGCTCAGCGACCTCGGACCGCACGCGGTGGACGTGGTGCGGTGGCTGGGCGGCGAGATCACGGAGGTGACCGCCGCCGCGCACACGGTCTTCGCGGAGAGGTCCACGCCGGACGGGCAGGCCAAGAAGGTGGAGAACTGGGACGAGTGCTCGTTGACCGTCAGGCTCGCCGACGGAGTCCGGGCCTCGATGTTCGTGAGCAGGATGCTTCCGGTCAGCCCGTACCGCCGTTTCCACCACCAGCTGGAAATCGTGGGCAGTGCCGGAACGCTGGCCTACGACTCGGATCGGCCGGTCGAGGTCATCCTGTCGAACCCCGGCGGCCGGCCTTCGGTGGTCCGCGCGGACGGCCTCGACACCGGCGACGCCGAACCCGGGTCGTTCGAGGAGCTGATGGCGGTCATGGACGCGGGCGCCGCCGCACAGGCACGCGACATGCTCGCGGTGTTCGGCGGGCAGGCGCCCGGCGGCGTGCCGACCTTGGCCGACGGGCACACCGGTCAGCTCGTTCTCGACGCGGCCGCGCGTTCGGCGACCGCCCAGACCTGGATCCGCTGTTAGAAACACGTGGGTGTTCCCGCGAGCCCTCTCGCGGGAACACCCACACAACCACTCAGTCGACCGCCCAGTCGACGGCTCAGCCCACCGCTCAGTCCACCGCTCAATCCACCAGGGCGACCGCACGGGCCCAGCCGGCGCCCGCGTTGGCCAGCTTCACCGGGAAGCACATGACCTGGAAGCCGAACGGCCGCGGCAGCGCGTCGAGGTTGCCCAGGCGCTCGATCTGGCAGTACTCCCGCTCCCGTCCCACCATGTGCGCGGGCCACAGCACACCCGCGTCACCGGTGGCGTTGAACCGTTCGATGATGTTGCCGAACGGCGCGTCCAGGCTGAAAGCGTCGGTCCCGATCACGCGGACGCCGAGGTCCAGCAGCAGATGGACGGCGGAGGCGTCGAGGCCGACGAAGTCGGAGAAGTACTTCGGGGTTCCGAGGTGCCGCGTGGCGCCGGTGTTCAGCAGCACGATGTCCAGCGGCTCGGGCCTGTAGTCGATCTCGGCCAGCGCTCGCTCGATCACGTCCGCGCCCACGGCGCCGGTCTCCGCGTCCCGCAGGTCGAGCAGCACGCCCGGACGGTAGAACCAGTCGAGCGGCATCTGGTCGATGGTCCGAGGCGTGCCGTACGCCGCCTTGGACCCGTAGTGCGACGGCGCGTCGACGTGTGTGCCGGTGTGCGTCGTCAAGGTGAAGGTGTCATTGTTCAGGAACTCGCCGTCGGGCAGCACCGCGGGGTCGAACTCCAGCCCCAGGTGCTCGCGCATCTCGGCGCTCATGTGCCGTGCGCCCTCCGCGGGCGTCATGGCCTGATGCACGACCGGGTCGGGCTCCCAGAAGGTCGCGTCGACGGGTGACGACAAGTCGATCAGCGGCATGTGTGCTCCAGGTCCTGAGGAGGTCGGTGCTGAGGGGCCAGTGCTGAGGGGCCAGTGCTGAGGGTCAGTCGGTCACGAACAGGTCCGCCGCGATCCGGATGTCCTTGTTGCCGTAGGCGAGCCGGTGCAGCACTTTGCGGAACACCGGGGTGCGGGACAGCGCCTTCGCCGCCCTCGGCCGGAGTGCGGCGGCCACCGGGCTCTGCGAGAGCATCGCCTTGCTCTGCATCACCTGCAGCCTCATGATCGCGGCGACGTCGCGCCTGCGCACTGCGACGTACCGCCCGAGCAGGTCCGCGCTCGGGTCCCCGGCGCGCAACGAGGCCATGAGCAGGGGATGCAGGGCCACCGCGTCCTGCACCGCGAGATTGATGCCCTGGGCGCCGATGGGACTGTGCGTGTGGGCGGCGTCGCCGATCAGGACCAGGCCGTCCGCCGCCCACCGGCGCGCGGTGCCGGAGAAGACGTCCAGCAACGTGAGGTCGCTCAGGCTGGTCAACGTGCTGTCGATCAGGCCGGCGTACGGCGGGAGAGCGTCGGCGATCCGCGCCTTGACGTGGTCGATGCCCTGCTCGGCCATGGCCCGGTAACCCTTGTGCGGCAACGTCCAGCCGACCTGCAGGCTGTCGGGAAACGATCGGTAGACCAGCACCGGGTTGCCCGCGGCCCGGAAGATCCGGACGTCCGGCGGATCACCGGCAGGGCACGGGATCTTGAACCACAGCACGTCGTGATCGAAGACGTCGCGCCGATCGAATTCGATCCCGGCGAGTTGCCGGGTCTTGGAGTATCGGCCGTCCGCGGCCACCACGCAGTGGGCCCGCACCACCTGCCGCCTGTCCGGCCCTCCGGCGACGACGCCGCCGATTCTGCCGTCCTCGGTGATGAGCTCGCTCACCCTGTGGCCGGCCAGATAGGTCACGCCGAGCCGCTGGATCGCGGCGAGCAGTTCCTCGATCAGATGCCGTTGCGGAATGCTCAGAAGGTAGTTGAACGGCCCGGGCAGCCGGCGGTAGTCGATGTCCACCAGCGCCCTGGCCCGGTCGACGAAACGGAACCGGGAGTGCTCGTGGCACCCGCGCTCGCGGGCGCCGTCGAGCACTCCCAGCTCGGCGAGGAGTCGCAGACCACCCGGCTGGAGGATCTCGCCGCGGTATTCCCGCTCCATCGACGTGCTGCGCTCGACCACGACGACGGCGGCGCCCGACCGGGCGAGCAACAACGCGAGGGTCAGTCCGGCGGGACCGCCGCCCACGACACAGAAGTCGGCCTTGAGGTCCACTGTCACTCCGTTCACGCGCGGATGCTCAGGCCGCCGTCTGCGGTGATCACCTGCCCGTGGATCCAGGCCGCCTCGTCGGTGCACAGCAGCGCCACCACGTCGGCCACGTCCTCCGGCCTGGTCAACCGGCCGGCCGGGGTTCTGGCGGCCAGGGCCCTGACCGCGGGCGCGTCCGGCCCGCCGGCGCCCTTGTCCAGCTTCCCTGTGGACACCGCGTTGACCGCGATCCCCTTCGGCGCCAGCTCCACGGCGAGATAGCGGACCAGGCTCTCCAGAGCGGCCTTGCCGACGCCCTGGCTGACGTAATCCGGCACCACGGACCTGGCGCCCATGCTGGAGACCGCGATGATCCGTCCGGTGCCGGGCGTCATCGTCTCGCCGAGCCTGGCCGCGGCCTGCACGAGCGGGCTCACCGCCAGCCGTACGTCGTCCCAGAAGTCGCCCACCTGTGGTTCGACCGCGGACATGGGGTGGAACGACGCCGCGTTGTGCACGAAGACATCCAGCTGCGGGTGCCGCTCGCGCACCGCCTCCAGCAGCTTCGGCGCGACATCCGGCTCCGCGGCGTCGAATTTCAGCGCGGTCGCCGTCCCCTTCGATCCGGACAGCAGCTCGACCGCGCGTTCGGCGTCCTCATCGGAATGGGCGTAGTTCAGGTAGACGTGGCACCCGGAGGCGCAGAGCTTCCTGGCGATCGCCAGGCCGAGGCCTCTGGTCGCGCCGGTGACCAGGGCGACCCGTCCGTCCAGTCCCGGTGTCGCTGCGACGTCCACCTCGCATCAACCCCGCTTGCCCGCGGCCGCGGGCTCCTCGTCGGCGCCCAGCGCGCGGTTCCAGGCGACGTGGTCGACCTTCTCCACCGTCACGTCCGCGAGTTCACGCAGCCTGCGGAAGGTCTCGTGCTCCACCGTCCGGTCGTACGCGGCCGGATCCCACCAGTAGCCGATTCCCGTGTAGCTGCCCCGGTCGGCCATGGACCGGTTGAGGTCGGCGTAGCCGAAGCCGTACGTCGACCGGATGTGCTTGGCGTAGTCGGTGAAGGCGGCCTCGAACTCCTCGGCGGAGCCGGTCAGCCGGTAGCGGGTGACGGTCATCAGCGGCGTGTCGAACTCGCCACGCGAGCCCGCTTCCTTCTCGGCGTTGACCCTGAAGATGTTCTTGCACAGGTCCAGCTCGGCGTCGGCGAGCATGGACCGCATCGTGGCCTGATGAGAGCGGAACTCGTCGCTCTGCACCACGCGCTGGAATGCCTCCTGGCTCAGCCACCATCCGAAGTTCACGTACACCGAGGGGTCGTCGGCCAAGGTCACGGCCTGGTGCGAGCCGAACCCCTCCTGCGCCCGCATGTACTCCACGTGTTCGAGGAAGAATCGCTCGAACGCCTTGGGGTCACCCTGGGTGGTGAACCTGGCGATCACGGCGATCAGGTTGCTGAGGTCCTTGCTCTCGCCCACGATGTCGAAAATCCTCTCTCGTTGCGTGCCATCGGGCCGTACGGTGAGCTCTCGCCGGGTGATGAGCTCCGCCCGCAGATCGCGGCGCTGCACCTTGCCGTTGGGCGAGCGCGGCACCGCGCCGACCACTTCGATGTGCTCCAAGCGCTGGTAGTAGGGCACCCGATCGGCTACGAACCGGGCGATCTCGTCTGCCACGGCGACGTGGTCCGGCACGGGCTCGCGCAGGGCGACGAAGGCGTTGGCCACCGCTCCGCTGATCTCGTCGGGGTAGCCGACCACGGCCGACTCGGCGACCAGCGGGTGTGCCTCCAGCACGCCCTCGATCTCCGACGGCGAGACCATGTAGTTGTCCCGTTTGAAGAAGTCCTTGATCCGGTCCACGATGGTCAGCGCGCCGTCGGGGTCGAGATATCCGACGTCCCCGGTGTGCAGCCAGCCCTCGGCGTCGATGCCGGAGGGCCGGCCGGGATCGAGATATCCCTTCATCACCTGCGGTCCGCGAACCTGCACCTCGCCGCGCTCGCCGGCGGCCAGCACGGCCCCGGACTCCAGGTCCACGATGCGGCACTCGGTGTCCGCGACCACGGGGCCCACCGTGCCCGGCCGGGGATCGCCGGGGCCCGCGGAGTGGGTCAGCGGCGAGGTCTCGGCCAGGCCGTACCCCTGGAACACCGGCACACCGAAATGCTCGGACAGCTTCCTCGCCACCCGCGGCGCCAGCGCCGTCCCACCGGAAGCGATCATGCGGACGGTCTCCAGCCGCATGTCCGGCAGGCCGGGGTCGGCGGCGAGCCGGTTGAGCTTCATCGGAATCGTGTAGAAGTGGGTGGCACCGACCCGGTTGGCCAGCTCGATCGCGGCCGCGTTCTCCGGAGCGACGCAGGGAACCTGCCGCGCACCGGCGAACAGCCCCGAGTTCATGTGCATCAGGTGGTATTTCGGCAGGTGGTTGAGGACGATCGAGCCGGCGTCGAGCCGGTGTGCCTCGGCGACCTGCGCGGCGTTGACCGTCAGATTGCGGTGGGTCAGCAGCACCCCGCGCGGCAGGCCGGTGGTGCCGCTGGTGAACTGGATGCAGGCGACGTCGTCGGGCGCCATCTCGGGCGGCGCCGCCATCGCGTTTCCCCGCACCTCGTAGGCGGCGCTCAGGTCGTCGATCGTACGGATGTCGTTGGCGTCCTGGACGGGTCCCGGCCCGACCAGAACCGCCTCGCGCAGGCGCGGCAACCTGTGCCTGATCTTGCGGAGCCGGGCGAACAGCTCGGTGGTGACGAACACCAGCTTCGCCTCCGATGTGGACAGGAAGTGCTCCAGCGCGTGCTCGGGCAGCAACGGGTTGATCGGTGCCGCGATGTTGCCGCTGCGCACGATGCCGTGAAAGCCCACGACGAAATCGGGATGCGGCGGAGAGGCGATGGCGACCACGCAGCGTTCCTCGCCGAGCAGGCCGCGCAGGGCCGCCGCGCACATGGTCGCGGCGCGATCCACCTCGCCGAAGCTGATGTCCCCGTACTCCGCACGGATCGCGATGCCGTCCGGGTCACGGGCCGCCGCGGCGCCGAGCAGGCCGTCGACCGTCCTGACCGTCTCTGTCGCGGCGCTCACCGCGTTCTCGGCGGTCATCCTCGGCCACGGCTCTCCGCGAACGCCTTCGCGTGCTCGAGGGTGGTCATGCTGTTCTTGCCCAGGGCCTGGCGCACGAAGTCGCGTGCTTTGCGGACCGTGGCGCCTTCACCGAGCACAGCGGTCACGGCATCGCGCCTGATCATGACCGTGTGCCGCGATGTCGCGGTGACCGCGCCGCCCTCCGCGCGCAGCGACCACTCGCCGACGTGGGCGGACATCAGCGCGGGCACCTCGGTCTGCTTGTACACGATCCGGCTGTTCGGGAAGCACACCCGGACCGACTTGGTGGTGTGCACCGAGCCGTTCGCCGCCGTGGTGTCCATCTCCATGACCTGGATGCCGGGCGTGTCCTCGGCGAGGTCGAGCCGTGCGACGTGCGGCAGGCGCCGCGGCCATTCCCTCGCCTCGTAGAGGAACTCGTACACGTCGTCGATGCCGCCGTCGATCCGGATCGAGTCGTCGAAGCTCACGGTCAGCTCGGCGAGCTCGCCGGCGGCCTCGGCCGCGTGCTTCAGCCTGTCCAGCTCGGACAGGCTGTTGCGGTCGACCGCCTTCTTGATCCAGTCCACGCCCGCCGGATCGTCGTCGAGGGCCTGGAAGTCGTGCTTGAGCAGCACCCGCGTCTCGCCCTCCGAGACCGGTTCGAGCACCCATTCGCCGCCCATCGCCGCGACCGGCGGCTGCGAGACCTCCTGGCGGAACCGCACGCGGCGGCCGGCCCGGTCGAGGACGCGCCTGGACGTCCACGTCTTGACCTCGTCGTTGGCCAGCGCCCACAGTCTGATCAGTTCCTCGTCACCGGTCTGCTCGAGCCGTTCGGCGTGAACGGTCGGCGTGAAGGTGAACGGCCAGCGGGTGACGTCGGCGATCACCTCGTAGACGACCTCGGCCGGGGCCGGCACGGTGATCGCATGCTCGTCATGATGCGTCGCGAGCTGGGACACGGGTCAGTCCTTCCGGGACAGGGATCAGTAGTTGCCGAGGCCACCGCAGACGTTGAGCGCCTGAGCGGTGATCGGTGCGGCGTCGTCCGACACCAGGTAGGCGACCAGGCCGGCCACCTCCTCCGGAGTGGAGTAGCGGCCGATCGGGATCTTGGCCTGGAACCGGTGCAGCACCTCGTCCTGCGTGATCCCCCAGTGCTCGGCGTATCCCTGCCGCACCTTCTCCGCGAGCGGCGTCTCCACATAGCCGGGGCAGACCGCGTTGACGGTGATCCCTGTCTTGGCCAGCTCCAGCCCGAGTGCCTTGGTCAGCCCGATCACACCGTGCTTGGAGGCGGAGTAGGGCGCGCCGAACACCACACCCTGCTTACCGCCGGTGGACGCGATGTTGACGACCCGGCCCCGCTGCCGGTCGAGCATGCCGCCGGCGGTGAGCACCTTCCTGGTCATCAGGAAGACGCTGTTGAGGTTGGTGTCGATGACGTCGTACCACAGCTCGTCGGTGATTTCGGCGGTCACCCCGCCGCCGCTGCGGCCGGCGTTGTTGACCAGCACGTCGACCGGGCCGTAGCGATCCACCGCCGCCCGGACGAACGCGTCGACGTCCGTGGCCGAGCGGACGTCACACGTCGTTCCGTCCACGTCGAGCTCGCGGTCACGCAGCTGTTTCACGGTGATTTCCAGGTCGTCCGCACTGCGGGAACAGACGAACACCCGCATCCCGAGACGGGCGAGCCGCTCCGTCACCGCGAGGCCGATGCCCCGCGTCGCGCCGGTCACGACGGCGACCCTCTGCTCTCCCACGACTCCTCCTCCGCCGGTCGGCTTGCCGGCACCGAGCGTCATCCGCGCCACTCGAACCGGGCTCGACGGCCGGTGGACGCCGCCGCCTTCCATCGCGCGTCAAGCACCGCTTGAGAAGCGGTCGTCAGCCTCGGGGTTCGAATCCGTTCTGGCCGAAAGGGCATTCTCATGGCGCTGCCACCGCAGGCCCCGCAGTCCGCGGAGCTCTACCTCGCCGTCCAGCACTTCTACGCCCGCCAGATGCAGCTGCTCGACGACGGCAAGGCCGACGAGTGGGCCGCGACCTTCACCGAGGACGCGGTGTTCGCGGCGAACGCACGTCCCGAGCCGGTGCGCGGCCGCGCGGACATCGCCGCCGGCGCGCGGCAGGCGACCGAGCAGCTGGCGCTTGACGGTCTGGTCCGCCGGCACTGGCTGGGCATGCTCAGCGTCGACACGCGATCCGACGGGACGGTGCTGGCACGCAGCTACGCGTTGGTGATCTCCACGCCCAAGGGCGGGCAGGCGGCGATCCACGTGAGCACGGTGTGCGCGGATGTGCTCGTGCGGGACGGCGACGACCTGCTGGTCCGCAGCCGCCACGTCACCCGCGACGACCTGGTCTGAGGAGCTGCCGTGATCGGCGATGTGGATGTCCCGGTGATCCCGCTGGCGCAGAGCCCGGTGTGCGCGGCCGATCCCTATCCCGGCCTGGCCCGGTTGCGCGAGCTGGCGCCCATGGTCCGGGTGCAGACCACGTTCATGGGCGAGGTCTGGCTGGTCACCCGGTACGACCTGGCCAGGGAGCTGCTCGCCGACCTGAGGTTCAGCAGGCGGCGCCCGGACGACAGCCCGGTGGCCGCGGTGGACTCCGACCCTCCCGACCACACCCGTATCCGCCGGCTGGTCGGCAAGGCCTTCACCCGCAACCGGGTCGAGCGTCTGCGCACCTGGGTGCAGGGCCTGGTGGACGGCATGCTCGACGAGATCGCCGGGGCCGGCCCGGTCGACCTGCTCGACCGGTTCGCCTACCCGCTGCCTATCGCGGTGATCTGCGAGATGCTCGGCGCCGCCGAGACCGACCGGGCCGACGTACGCCGCAGGACCGAGAAGATCCTCGCCGGAGAGGTCGCGGAGAACCGCGAGGAGGTCTACGACCGGACCAAGGAGTACATCGTCGACCTGATCGCCGCCAAACGGCGGCAGCCGGGCGACGACCTGATGAGCGCGTTGATCGCGGCCCGCGACGGCGACAGCACGCTGACCGAGCCGGAGCTGATCGAGCTGGGCATCGCGCTCATCGCAGCCGGGTACGCGACCACGACCAATCTGATCGGCAACGGCATCCACGCGTTGCTGACCAACCCCGGCCAACTGGCGCTGCTGCGCGCGCAACCCGATCTGATCGACTCGGCGGTCGAGGAGTTCCTCAGGTACGAGAGCTCGTTCAGTGCCGCCGGGCAGATCGCGAAGGAGGACGTCGACGTCGAGGGAATCGTGGTGCGAGCGGGCGAGGTCGTGCTGATCTCGTTCTGCGGCGCCAACCGGGACCCGGCCAGATTCGAGCACCCCGACCGGCTCGACATCACGCGCAGCCCCAACCCGCACCTGGCCTTCTCACACGGCATCCATCACTGCCTCGGGGCGCCGCTCGCCCGGATGGAGGCGCAGATCGCGATCGGCACGCTGGTGCGCCGCTTCCCGCACGCCACGCTGGCCGGGCCGACCCGCTGGCGGGAGAACATCATGCGCGGGCTGCTCGAGCTACCGGTGGATCTGAAGGGCCGAGGTTTGGAGTGAAGCCATGAAAATCACCGAGATGGCGATTCCGGACGCCTACCGCATCCGGCCAGAACGGATACCGGACGTGCGGGGCAACTTCTACGAGGCGTGGCGGATGAGCGAGCTCGCCGAGGCGATCGGCCGCCCGTTTCCGGTCATGCAGGTGAACTACTCGGTCTCCAGGCGCAACACCCTGCGCGGCATCCACAGCACGGCCGTGCCTCCGGGGCAGGCCAAGCTCATCACGTGCGTACGCGGCCGGGTGCTGGACGTCGTGGTCGACCTGCGGGTCGGGTCGCCCACGTTCGGGATGTACGACACCACGATCCAGGACGAGGAGTCCGGCATCGCGGTCTA
Source organism: Microbispora sp. H10830 (assembly GCF_014161375.1). Lineage (NCBI taxonomy): Bacteria > Bacillati > Actinomycetota > Actinomycetes > Streptosporangiales > Streptosporangiaceae > Microbispora > Microbispora sp. H10830. Next base: position 205,360 of record NZ_JABBWX010000002.1, on the reverse strand, counting down.
CCTGGCCGACGGACTCGGTCACGCGTTCCTCGCCCTCACCGAGGGCGCGTGCATGAACTACGTGTGCGCGGAGGAGTACGTGCACGGCACCATGATCGACGTGCAGGCTCTCGACCCCGAGCTGGGAATCCCGTGGAAGCTGACCGAGCCGCCGATCATGTCGGAGAAGGACAGGGTGGCACCGACTCTGGACGAGGCGGTCGCGATGGGCTTGCTGCCCACCTACCAGCAGTGCCGTGACGTCCGCCCGTCGCTGGACGGCGGCAGGGTCCCATCGGAGTCGAAATGAGCATCACCGGTCCTGTGCGGTTCGGCGTGCTCGGCTGCGCGGACATCGCGTGGCGGCGGATGCTTCCCGCGATGGCGGCCGAGCCCGATGTCCGGCTGGTTGCCGTCGCCAGCCGCGACGAGGCCAAGGCGCGGAAGTTCGCCGCGCGGTTCGGCTGCGACGCGGTCACCGGATATCGCAACCTGCTGCTCCGATCCGACGTGGATGCCGTGTACGTGCCGCTGCCCGCGATGCTGCACGCCGAATGGGTCGAGCAGGCCCTGCTGGCGGGCAAGCACGTCTTGGCGGAGAAGCCGCTGACGTCCAGTCACCGGCAGGCGAGCAGGCTGGTCGAGCTGGCGGCGTCGCGGGGCCTGCTGCTGTTCGAGAACTTCATGTTCCTCCACCATTCGCAGCACGCCACCGTGCGGCGGCTCCTGGCGGACGGCGCGATCGGCGAGTTGCGGGCGTTCGCCGCGGCTTTCACGATCCCTCCGAAGCCCGCGGGCGACATCCGTTATCAGGCCGATGTGGGGGGTGGCGCGCTGCTGGACGTCGGCGTCTACCCGATCCGCGCCGCGCTGCACTTCCTCGGCCCGGAACTCGGCTTCGCCGGCGGAGTGCTGCGGTGGGACGCGCGCAGGAACGTGGTGAGCTCAGGCAGCATCCTGCTGACCACACCGCAGGGAGTCGCCGCGCAGCTGACCTTCGGCATGGAGCATTCCTACCGTTCGACCTATGAACTGTCCGGGAGCACCGGCAGGATCCTGTTGGACCGGGTGTTCACACCGCCGGAGAGCTACCAGCCGGTGGTCCACATCGAACGCCAGGATCACAGGGAGGAGCGCGTCCTGCCGGCCGACCACCAGTTCGCCAACGTCGTGCGCCACTTCACGCAGGCCCTGCGGCACGGCAGCGACCTGGCCCTCGACGCGGAGAACACCCTGCGCCAAGCCCGCCTCGTCGACGAGGTGCTGGCCTGGTCCCGGATGATCCGGGTCGGGGAGGACGCCTTGACGGAGTGAGCACTCACTTCGTACAGTGGGGGCATGACGAAACCAAAGCCGAATGACACTGACGTAGCCCCCTCCGCACAGCCGACCAGGCGCCGGGCCCCGAGCATGAGCCCCGAGGAACGCCGCGCCATGATCGTGCACGTGACCCTGCCGCTGGTGGCCGAGTACGGCGCCGCGGTGAAGACCAGCCAGATCGCCGCGGCGGCCGGGATCGGCGAAGCCACGATCTTCCGGGCGTTCAAGGACAAGGACGAGCTTCTCGAAGCGTGCATCGCCGAGGCGCTGCGGCCGGACAACGTGGTCGAGGCCATCCGCGCCATCCCGTTGGAGATCTCGCTGCACGAAAGGCTGCACGAGGCCGCCTCCGCGATGGAGGCGCACATGGACAGAATGGGCCGCGTGCTCGGCGCGGTGGCCGCCTCCGGCTTCCGCAGCGGCCCCCGCAATCGTGGCGACGCGTCCGCACAACCACGCGAGCGGGGCGAGGCGTCCGCGCAACCACGCGAGCGGGGCAGCCGCGTCGCCGGCATCGCCGCGACCAGAGCGGCGCTCGCCGAACTGTTCGCGCCCGAGCAGCCCGCGTTGCGCCTGCCCGCCGACCAGCTCGCGGGCGTCCTGCTGGATCTGCTGTTCGCCCGGTCTCACCGGCCCGACGCCGACAGCGAACCGATCTGCCTGGCGTCGCTGATCAGGCTGTTCCTGCACGGCGCGTTCGACGAGAGCAAACTGCCGGCCGAGTTTCGGGGCGGTGCTTAGTGGATCAAGGTGGGGGCGGTATCGAATCGGCGATGCGCCGCCTTCCACTCGGGTTGGACGACCCGACCAGCGTCGCCGACAGCGGCCTGACCGGCCCCATCGACATTCCGGACCCCAAACCGCGAAAACAGCCCAGGGACCTGAGGTCGCGGTGGCGACGGATTCGGCAGACCTCCGTCGGCACCGTGCGCGGCCTGCCGCGCGTGATCGGGCTGACGTGGCAGGCCAGTCCGGTGCTGACCGTGGTGATCGGCGTGGTCACCGTCGTGAGCGGCCTGCTGCCCACCGCCTCGGCGTACATGACGAAGCTGCTGATGGACTCGGTGGTCGAGGGCATCCAGGTGCACACCCAGCACCGTCCGGACGTCGTCATGCTGACGGTGCCGCTGTTCCCCGGCATCGCCATGACGTCGATCACCAAGATCATCACAGTGGCCGCGCTGCAGTTTCTCCTCTTCACGCTGACCACGGTCATCACGTCGCTGACGAACATCGCCCAGCAACTGCTGCAAGAGAAGATGGTGCTCACCATCCGGCACAAGGTGATGGACCACGCCAGCAACCTGCATCTCGCCTTCTTCGAAGGCTCCCAGTCCTACGATCTGCTGCGGCAGGCCGACCAGGAGGCGCCCAGCCGCCCGCTGTCGATGATGAACTCCGCGTTCGGACTGGTGAAGACCGTGATCACGTTCTGCACGATGATCGCCCTGCTGATCGCGATCAGCCCGCTGCTCGCGGTCGTGGCGCTCGTCACCCCGATCCCCGCGTTCGTCTCGCAAACCCGGTACTCCGCCCGGAGCTTCGCGTTCAACTTCCTCGGTTCCCCGATCCGCCGCCGGATGGAATACCTGGCAGGACTCGTCACCACCGACACGTACGCCAAGGAGATCAAGCACTTCGGGCTCGGCGGCTATCTCGTCGACCGGTTCCGCCGGCTCGGCCAGGTCTACTACGAACGGCAGCGCAAGCTGATCGGCACCCGCAACATGGCCGCCGCCGCCTGGAGCATGCTGACGACCCTCACCAGCTCCGCGATCTACCTCTACATCGCGCTGCAGGCCGTCTCCGGCAGGCTCACCCTGGGTGATCTCGCGCTGTACACCGGTGCCGCGGCCGCCGTGCAGAGTTCCGTCCAGGGCCTGTTCCTCGGCGTCAGCGGGATGTACGAGAACAACCTGTTCCTGGACCTGCTGTACCGCTTTCTCGGCACCCGCCCGGCGATCCGCAGGCCGGAGCAGCCCCGCCCGATGCCGGCGGACGTGCGCGGTCACGTGCGGTTCGAGGAGGTCTCGTTCAGCTACTCGGGATCCGACGTCAAGGCACTCGACCGGGTCAGCTTCGAGATCCGTCCGGGCGAGACCGTCGCGGTGGTCGGCCGCAACGGCGCGGGCAAGTCCACCCTGATCAAGCTGCTGTGCCGGTTGTACGACCCGACAGAAGGCCGGATCCTGCTGGACGGCACCGACATCAGGGAGTACGACCCGGAGGAGTACCGGGCCAGGATCAGCGCGATGTTCCAGGACTTCGTGACCTATCAGGCCACCGCGAGCGAGAACATCGGCCTCGGCAACCTGCCGCAGCTCGACGACAGGGAGGCGATCGTGGACTCGGCCGAGCGGGCCGGGATAGCCGAGCGCATCGAGCGGCTGCCCCGGGGCTTCGACAGTCCGCTCGGCCGGTGGTTCGACCAGGGCGTCAGTCTGTCCGGCGGTGAATGGCAGAAGATCGCGCTGGCCAGAGCGTTCATGCGCAAGTCCGCGATCCTCGTGCTCGATGAGCCGACCTCCGCGCTCGACGCGCAGGCCGAGCATGATCTGTTCACCAGGCTGCGCGCCCTGGCCGCGGGGCAGACCACGCTCTACATCTCGCACCGTTTCTCCACCGTCCGCCAGTCCGACCGGATCATGTTCCTGGAGGACGGCAAGCTCGTGGAGGACGGCACCCACACCGAACTGATGCGACTCGAGGGCAGATACGCCGAACTGTTCACCCTGCAGGCGTCGGCGTACCTCGATGACGAGAAAGCCGTCGGGTCATGAACAAAGGCGCCCCTGGCCGGTGGTCGTTCGCTCACCACCGTCCAGGGGCGCCGTGCCGGCTGTCCAGCCGTGCCCTTGTTCAACCGGGCCGTCCGTCCAGCCGTGCCATCGGTCCGGGGGCGCCGTGCTATCCGCCCAGCACCTGACGCATGACCGCGTCGAGCGAGGCGGCGTCGTCACCGGACGGCGCGCGCCAGGCCACATATCCGTCGGGCCGGACGAGCAGGGCACCATCAGGTTTGATGCCGGCGACGGCAGGCCAGCGCCGCTCCTCGTCGACCAGGTCACCCTCCTCCGCCAGCCGGTGGACCGCCAGCGGCAGGTCGGCCCAGGGCTCGGCCGCCTCCTGCCATACCTGGCCTGCCGGTCCGCACAGCAGGGCGAAACCGGACTCGACAAGGTCCAGCGTGGACATCCGCGCACCGGAAGGCCCGTCGACCCACAGATGCGGCACCCGGCTGCCCGCGTGCCCGTCCAGGTTGAGCCCCGGATCGCTGATCGAGGGCAGACCTGACCGGGGCGAGACGATCACCGGGGAGTCGTACTGCGGGCACAGCGACACCACCACCGGGTGCGCCATGCCCAACCGCTCCCGCTCGGCGAGCGAGGACTTCAGATCCCAGTGCAGCCGCGGGTTGCGCTGCACGAGCATGGCCTGCTCGACGGTGAACCGGCCGACCGGCAGGCGCTCCCGCTCGTAACTGTCCACAAGCCCGGCCCTCGCCTTCCCCCGCAGGGCGAAGGCGAGCTTCCACGCCAGGTTGTGCGCGTCCGCGATACCGGTGTTCAGCCCGTACGCGCCGCTGGGCGGCATCACGTGCGCGGAATCGCCGACGAGGAACACCCGGCCCCGCTGGAAGCGGTCCGCCACGAACGCCGCGGCCTGCCATGGCATCACCGCGAGCAGTTCGATGTCCAGGTCCGGCAGTCCGATGGCCTGGCGGACGACCTGAAGGCAGCGCTCCGGCGGGAAGTCCTCGGGAGTCAATCCGCTGTCCGGGGGACAGGAGATGTAGAACACCCAGCGGTCGGTGTTGTTGATCGCCAGCAGCAGCCCCTCGGCGCCCGGGCAGCGAATCTCACACACCACGAACTCGTGGCCGCGAACGAGGTCGGTGAGATCGGCCCGGAACAGCACGGTGATCATCGGCGCGCCCAGCGGACCCGGCCCGGTCGTGCCGATGCCCAGCCGCTCCCGGATCGAGCTGTTCGCACCGTCCGCCGCGATCACATAGTCGGCGGTGATCACCGATGTCCGTCCGGCCGCCCGGTCGGCCACGGTGACCGTGACCGAGTCCTCGCCCTGCCGCAGATCCACCACTTCGGTGTCGAAGCGCACTTCGGCGCCGTGCTCCCTGGCCGAGGCGAGCAGGATCGGTTCGAGCTCGTCCTGCGGGCAGATGCCGTTGGTGCTGGTGATCGGGCTGACCGAGGCGACCACGTCGACGGCGTCGGCGTCGTCGGCGACGGGGGAGATGCGCTTAGCCGTGCCGAGGTCGGTGCCGGCCAGCCGCTCCACCACCACCTTCCCGCCGTTGCGTGCCATCACGCTGCCGGCGGCGAGCACGACCTCGTCCAGCCCGGCCGTACGCAGCAGCTCCCTGGTTCGCGGCGCGAGCCCGGTCGCCCTCGGGTAGATCGACGTGCGCGCGTGCCGCTCCACGAGTAGCGGCCGGACACCCTGGCGGGCGAGAAACAGCGCCGCGGCCAGGCCTGCCCCGCCACCACCGACGATCAGTACGGAAACGTGCTCGTCCGCCACCGGACCCTCCCCTTCGCCCGTCACGCCTGTGCCGGTTGCTGCTGGCGCTCGGCGACGAGGGCGACCAGCTCGGCGGGCGTCCTGGCCTCGGACACGGACTCCTCGGGCAGCGACACCCGGTATTCCTGGGAGATCCGGCTCACGGTCTCCATGACCGCCAGCGAGTCGTAGCCGAGGTCCTCGAATTCCATGTCCGCGACGTCGCCGTCCAGGTCCACCGCGTCGTCCTCGCCCGCGCACTCGCGCATGATCCGCACCAGGTTCTCGAGGGTGAACGTCGTCATTGAGATCCTCCTGATCTGTTAACCGGCTGAGCGAACGACCATTGCCGCGTTGAAACCGCCGTATCCCCGGGCCAGCACGAGTGCCGCCGTCCCCCTGGCCGGGCGCGGCTCCCCGATCACCAGGTCGATGTCGTAGCCGGGCGCGGGGCACCGGACGTTCACGGTCGGTGGCACGACGCCGTCTCGCAGCGCCATCAACGCGTCGACGATGTCGAGTGCGGCGGCACCCGAGGACAGTCGCCCGATCATGCTCTTGGGGGCGGTGACGGGAACACCGTGCGGACCGAACAGCTTGACGATCGCGTCCGACTCGACCCGGTCGAGTTCGGGAACCGCCGCGGCGTCGGCGAAGACCATCGCGATGTCCTCGGTCCGCACGCCGGCGTCAGCGAGGGCGATCTCGGCGGCACGCCGCAGCGTCGGCTCACGGCCGGACCCGGGCGCGGGGTCGAAGGTCGCGCCGTAGCCGGCGATCTCGCCATAGATCTCGGCCCCACGCCGCCGCGCCGCGTCCGCGTCCTCAAGGACGAGGATGGCTCCGCCCTCGCCGGGCACGCTTCCGGTCGCCTCCTGCGCGAACGGCAGGTAGGCCGCGTCCGGGTCGTCCCCGAGGCTGACCCGGCCGCTCGCCAGGTAGGCCGCCAGCCCATACGGGCACAGGGAGGCGTCGATCCCGCCGGTGAGCATGAGCCGGTGACCGCCGCGGATCTTGCGGCGAGCCTGCGCCACCGCGTCCAGACCGCCTGCCTGCTCGGTGACGAACACCCCGGTCGAACCGCGCATGCCGTGCCGGATCGACAGCTGCCCGGTGTTGACGGCGTAGAACCATGCGAACGACATATAGGCGCTGACGTGGTTCGGCCCCTTGCTGTACAGCTTTTCCAGTTCGTGCTGGCCGAACTCGAACCCTCCGGCGGAGCTGGACGTGATCACCCCGGCGTCCAGAGAAGGCATGCCGGCCAGGTCGGCCCCGGCGTCGGCCAGTGCCCAGTCCGAGGCGACCAGCGCCAGTTGGGTCATCCGGTCGGTCTGCGGGATCAGCCGGCTCGGAAGCCGGCCGCCGACCTCGAAGTCGATCTCGCCGGCCAGCCGGATCGGATACGGGCTCGGGTCGAAGCGGGTGATCCGCCGGATCGCGTTCTCACCGCGCAGAGTCGACGACCAGTGCGTGTCGAGGCCGACTCCGTTGGGTGCGGCGACCCCGATTCCTGTGACGACCGTCCTGGTCATGCCGCCGCCTCCGCAGGCCGCGCCAGCACCATCGCGCTCTGGAACCCACCGAATCCACTGCCGACCGTGAGCGCCACGTCCACCTGCCGCTCGCGGGCGACCAGCGGCACGTAGTCCAAGCCCAGTTCCGGGTCAGGCGAGTGCAGATTCGCGGTGGGCGGCACCACACCGTGCTCGATGGCCAGCGCGCACGCGGCGACCTCGATCGAGCCGATCGCCCCAAGAGAGTGGCCGATCATCGACTTGATCGAGCTGATCGGCACCTGGTAGGCGTGCTCGCCGAGACTGCGCTTGAACGCGGCTGTCTCGTGGCGGTCGTTCTGCTTGGTCGCCGTGCCGTGTGCGTTGACGTAGTCGACCGACTCCGGGTTCAGCCGCGCCTCGTCCAGTGCCGCGGTGATCGCGGCTGCCAGCTCCTCGCCGTCCGGGCGGAGACCGGTCATGTGATAGGCGTTGCTGCGGCCGGCGAATCCGCCGATCTCCGCGTAGATGTGCGCGCCCCGGGCCACGGCCGCGGTCAGTTCCTCCAGCACCAGCACGGCGCTTCCCTCGCCGAGGACGAAGCCGTTGCGGGTGACGTCGAACGGCCTGGACGCCCCGGCCGGGTCGTCGTTGTGCCGCGAGGTCGCTCTGATCGCATCGAAGCAGGCGACGGTGATGGGCGCGATGGGCGCGTCCGCACCCCCCGCGATCATGATGTCCGCGGTGCCTTCGCGGATCAGCTCACACGCGTATCCGATGGCGTCGATCCCCGACGTACAGCCCGCGGAGACGACGGTCGACGGCCCTTCGGCCCCGGCGAGCCACGACAGCTCCGCGGCCATCGAGCTGGGCACGAAGTAGTCGTAAAGATGCGGCACGCCATAGGTGTGGTTCACCAGCCAATGACGACCGCCGTCACTCATGGTGACGTACTCCTCCTCGAGTCTCTGCGTGCAGCCGACCGCGCACCCGATGCTCACCCCGGCCCGGTGTGCCTGACCGGAGGTGATGTCCAAACCGCTGTCGGCGATCGCCTCCTTGGCGGCGACGACCGCGAACTGCGTGACCCGGTCCATTCGCCGGATCTCCTGTGGGCGAAGGCCTTCCTGCCTCGGGTCGAAATCACACTCGGCGGCCATCCGGGATCGATAAGGCGAGGGATCGAAAGAAGTGATGGGGCGGGTCGCACTGATTCCCGACGTGATCCGCTCCCAGAACGCCTTCTTACCGATTCCGCCCGGCGCCACAACGCCGATCCCTGTTATCACGACGCGACATTGGCTCACCACGGCCTCCTAGCGGGGGAAAGTAGGGATACCAACTGTGGTCGGTGTAAGGCTGAAGGAAGCGCCTAGAGCGGGACTCGAAGCCCACCGAATTCGCCCCGCAGGACGACAAGCGGCACGTCGCCCGATGAGTGGGTGACGTGCCGCTTGTGGCCGTGCCGTTCGTCAGACGTCAGCGGGCTCCCGGAGCGGGCTGGTGCTCGGCCCGGCGGGTCTGGCCTGCGGCACATCCCAGGGTTCCACGAGCTGCCGGACCGCGGCCTGGAACAGCGCGGGAACCCGGTAGCCGGATTCGTGGCCCTCCCGCGTGGACGTCTGTTCCTCGATCAGGCTGGCGTCCACCAACTGCTCCAGCAACGTCTCGGCCGCGGCCACCCGGACGTCGAGCAGGTCGGCCACGACGGCCGGGGTCACGGTCTGCCCGCACAGTCCGGCCACCAGGTCGAGCGCGTCGCGGGTGATTCCGCTCAGCTGGCGGCGGCTGGCCTCGACGCTGGCCAGCAGTTCGTCCCCGTGCTCCCCCAGCTCCACCAGGAGGTTGTCGGACCGGCTCAACCGGCCGATCATCCGGTCGAGGCTCCAGTGCGGCCGTGCGGCGATTCGGCCGGCCACCGCACGCAGGGCCAGCGGCAACCGGTCACAGGTCCGGATGAGCGTCCGCGCGGCCTCGGGCTCGGTCTCGACCCGCTCGGGACCGATCAGCCGGCCCAGCAGTTCCAGCGCCGAGTCCTCGGGCAGCGGCCCCAGGCTGATGTTGACCATGCCGGGCATCGCGGTCGGCCGGGTCCGGCTCACAACGAGCATCGCGCATGACGAGCCCCCGGGGGTGAGCTCCCGGATGTGCCGGGCGGCGAGGACCTCGTCGAGTACGACCAGAACCTTGCGGTCCGCGGTCCAGGTGCGGAACATGTTGCTGAGTTCCCGCAGCCCGGGGGGCAACCGGTCCGGTGGGATCCCGCAGCTGCGGAGGAAGCCCGCCAGGATGTCCGCCAGCCCACGCCCACAGTCGCCCAGGTCGCCCACGCTCGCGTAGAACTGGCCGTCGGGGAACAACGACCGGAGCTCGTGTGCCGCCTGGAGCGCGAACGCCGTCTTGCCGACGCCGGGCGGACCGAGGACCTGCACGATGCTCAGCCCACGGTCACCGGCCACGGCCGACCGGAGTCTCCTCGTCTCCCCCGTACGGCCGACGAAATCGGTGATCGCGGGCGGCAGTTGTGCGGGCGAGGCGGGCGCCATGGCCGACACCTGGTGGCCGACTTCCCCGTCGCCCTTGAGGATCGAGTGGTGCAGCCGCTGGATCTCGGTGGACGGCTCGAGGCCGAGCCCGGCGACCAGCTCGGCCCTGGTCCGCTGGTAGACGTCCAGCGCCTCGGCCCGGCGTCCGCAGCGCACCAACGCGAGCATCAGCTTGGCCACGAAACCCTCGTGTGCCGGATTCGCGCTGACCAGTGAGAGCAGCTCGCTGACGACCTCGTGATGCCGGCCGAGCTGCAGGTCGAGCTCCAGCCGCAGCTCCAGGACCTCCTTGCGGATCTCCTCCAGCCGAGTCGCCTCGGCGTCGAGCAGGGGCCCTCTCTCCACATCGGTCAGCGCCGCCCCCGACCAGAGACCGAGCGCCTCGTTCAACGCGGCGACCGCGTCCTCGATGAGCCCTTCGTGGCGGCAGGCCTTCGCGCGATTGACCAGCGCCTCGAACTCGTACACGTCGACCTGGTCGCCCTCGCCCAACTGCAGCTCGTAGCCGGGCGGCTTGGTCAGCAGGACCAGTGAGCCGCAGGCGTCCTGGCCTGCCTCGAAACTGCCGAACAGCTTGCGCAGCTGGTATATGTACGTCTGCAGCGTCGTTCTGGCACTCCTCGGAGGCCGGTCACCCCACAGCTCCTCGACCAACGCGCCACTGCGTACGACCGTGTCGGCGCGTAAGAGCAACAGGGCGAGGACGCGCCGGAGCATAGGCGCCGAGGGAGTCAGCGAGCCCTCCGATGTCACGATCTCCAGCGGACCGAGCAATGTGAACCGCATAAGTTGACCTCGCAGCGATGATCGACAAAGTGGCTCGGGCACGCGGCACCCCACCACGTGGACACGGGCAAGCCGCCGGAGGGCGCGCGGCTGGACACCCACGCCGATGCCGGCTTACCGGAGACAAGGGAGTTGGATGACCGCTCGTCGCAGCGGTCCCCAGTCAAGAGCCGAAGATCACCTGATGATGTGACTCACATTGATCCCCCGTTTCTCGCATCGCCGGAGAATGAGATCACCGAGCCGGCAGGACACACCACCGCACATGCGATCTCAACTTCGCCCAGAAGCCTTCTCCCGGCGTGCGCACATCAGTAGAGAAAGTCTTTGATCCGGACAGGCGCTACAGGCGTGTTCCGAGCGAGCCGTCGCCATCGGCAAGAATCCCGTTCCAGGCTTTCGACATATCCCTCACGCCTTTCATGCCTCCGATCTCACTGATCAGGTCATGGTCGCGCCGATACCTCGCCCAGGAGGAAACGACGGGATGAACGGCCGGGTGTCACCTGCTCCGCGCGACATGAAGGCCCACGGAAAAAGCGCCCAAGATCCTGCCTGCAGCCATCGAACCCTGCTTTGCGAAATGGCTTTACAAGCAGACTGCACAATTTCGCCCCGTGCGCTACTTATTCTGGCAAATCTTCGAGAGGGGATCAAGAGGTCACCCGGGGTCAAAACCACCGTTGCACGCAATCCCGGCCGGACCGAAAGGAGGGCACAGGCGCCACCTGCGGCAACGGCCCGGCATCGATCGCCCGCTCTTCTCGTGTCAACAGTCGGTCGAGGCCCGTCTTGACCACTTCTGGTTAGCTCCAGTCACACATAGTGTCGATCACAACGGCCGTTCGCGCCTGTGATCACCAATGCGTTCCCTCCGAATTGGTTGATAATTCATCGAAGTAGCCTTGATATATCGATTCCCGCCGATGTTCATTCACAGCGGAATGTTTCCGTGTCGTCCTGTCGAATTGCCGCCGCGTGTGGCGATCGCGGCTGCCAGCGCGGCGGCGAGCCGGCGCTGGGTCGACGCCGGGTCGATCACCTCGTCCACCACGCCGATCGCCACCGCCCGGTCCACGCCCCCGACGGCACGCGCGTGTTCCGCCGCCAGCCGATCGTGCAAGGCCTCCCGCTCGTCCTCGGCGGCGGCGGCGAGCCGCCGGCGATGCAGGATCCCGACCGCGGCCTGAGCGGACATGACGGCGACCTCTGCCTGCGGCCAGGCGAACACGGCGGTGGCGCCGAGAGCCCGCGAGTTCATCGCGACGTACGCGCCGCCGTACGCCTTGCGTAGCACCAGGGTGACCCGTGGCACGGTGGCTTCGGCGAACGCGTGCAGCAGCTTCGCGCCCCTCCGCACCACACCGCCGCGTTCCTGTCCGAGCCCGGGCAGATATCCGGGCACGTCGACGAGAACCACGAGTGGAATGCCAAAGGAATCACACATTCGGATGAAGCGTGCGGCCTTCTCCGCACTGACCGAGTCGAGACAACCGGCGAGCCGGAGTGGATTGTTGGCCACCACCCCCACCGTGCCGCCGGCCAACCGACCGAGCCCGACCACCATGCTCGGCCCCCATCTGGGCTGAAGTTCCTCGAAGCTGCTGCGCAGCTCGGCGTCCGGGGAGATCGTCGGGTCGAGCAGCTCGTGGACGATCGAACGTATGTCGTAGGCGCGTCTGGCCTCGTCAGGAAGCAGTGCGCGCAGGTCGGGGCCGTGCTCGGGGAGCAGGTCGAGATCGATGTCACCGGCGCCGGCCAGCAGCCCGGTCAGCCGGCGTGTCCTGAGATAGGCGTCCGCCTCGTCGTCGGCGGCGACGTGCATCACGCCCGAGTCCTTGCCGTGCAGCTCGGGGCCGCCGAGCGTGACCATGTCCACCGCCTGCCCGGTCACGCTGCGTACGACGTCAGGACCGGTCACGAAGACCCGCGCCTCGGGCGCCATGACGACGATGTCGGTCAGCGCGGGGCCATAGGCGGCGCCGCCCGCGGCGGGGCCCAGCACCACCGAGATCTGCGGCACCTTGCCCGACGCCCGGACCATGGCCGCGAAGACCCTGCCGACTCCGTCGAGCGCCTGCACCCCCTCGCCGAGCCTGGCGCCGCCGGAGTGCCACAGGCCGATCACCGGGCACCGTTCCCGCACGGCGGTGTCGATCGCCGCGACGATGTGGTCGCAGCCCGCCGTGCCCATCGCGCCGCCCATCGTCGTGGCGTCGCTGCAGTAAACGACCACCGGCAGGCCCGTGATCTGCCCGCGGACAGCGTAGGCGCCGCTGTCGTCGGCCGGCCGTAACTCCTCCACGGAATCCTGGTCGAGCAGTTTCCTTACACGGACACGCGGGTCCCGGGTGTTCTCGCTGCCGGTTTCCGATCGCGGGATTGTCGTCGTCATACGCGGGCTCCTGTGGTCATCCGTCCGATCGAAAGCAAGGAGAACGGGGTTTCCAGCGCACGGCGGATGCCGGACCGGCTCGCGGAAGCCGGGCCGGTACGGCACCGCCGCGAAAGGCGACAGGTCAGCGGCGGACCGCCTCGATGATCGTGGTCGACTGCACGCCGGTCCACGCGGGACGCACCGGGATGAGTCTGGACAGCTCGAACCCGGCACGCTCCAGCAGCTTCTGGAAATCCGCCTCGGTCCGCTCCCTGCCGCCGGGGCTGCTCAGCAACATCATCACGTCACTGCGAGCAGCGATCTTCGACGCCACCGAGTCGTCGAACCGCTCCGGGCACACGGTCTCGACGAGCAGGAGCCGGCCACCCGGCTTCATCGCTCTGTGGCAGTTGGCCAGGATCTGCACGCTGCGCTCGTCGTCCCAGTCGTGGACGACGCTCTTGAGGATGTAGAGGTCGCCGCCGGCGGGCACCGACTCGAAGAAGTCACCCGCGACGATCTCGATGTCCTTGCCGCCCTCCGTCGTGGCCAGGTGCGACCTCGCCGCCTCCAGCAGGAACGGCTGGTCGAGGAGAATCCCCCGCAGCCCGGGGTTGGCCGCCACCACCGCGGCGAGCAGCGAACCCAGGCCGCCGCCCACGTCGACCACGGTGGAACATCCGCTGAAGTCGTAGGCGTCGACCACCGAGCCGACCGTGTAGGTGGAGAAGAAGGTCATCGACTGGCTCAGCAGGGCGATGACCTCGGGCGGCGGTTCGGAGAACACCGCCGACCCCTTCTCGAACAGGGCCGTCTTGCCGGTCTGCAGCACGTCGGCCAGACCTGCCCAGCGCTCCAGATGTTCCGGGCTGGCCAGCGTCATCGCCACGGCGTAGAGCGAATCCCGCACATCGCTGCGCAGGTGATAACCGACATCGGTCAATCCGAACACCCCGGACCGGGGCTCCTCCAGCACCCCCGAGCTGACCAGCAGCCGCAGGAATCTGAGCAACGACGCCGCGTCCGTCGCCGACGCGGCCGCGAGTTCGTCCACCGGCCGCGGGCCGTCGGCCAGCAGATCCGCGATCTTCAGCTGTGCGGCCACGTGCACCGCGCTCGACTCGTGGTGGCCCGTGATCAGCTGGAACAGCTCGACCGCCGACGTCGGCGCATCGGTTCCGCCCGCGACCTCTATCTCGACCATGCGTACTCCTCTGCTGTGGAAGTCCTCGCCGACGGTCACACGTCTCTCGCGTTCATCGGCCCGAACCGGTCACCGTCGATCCCCCACGCCACCAGCCGGTGCGGGGTGACCCGGATCAGCGGGGTGTCGGAGTCGGCGCCGATGGCCTCGGCCTTGCCCCTGATCTCGATGCCGCGCGGCCGCCACGGGTCGACCGACTCCAATTCGTCGACCACCAGCGCCGCCTGCCCCGTCTCCTGCACGTCCCGGAACTTCCTGCTGCGCCGCATCACCTCGGCGTAGCCGTGGATGTCGATCGTGCCCAGGTCGGCGTTGTAGTCGAACCCCACGGGGACGACGTGTGGCGCGCCGCTCGCGTTCACGGTGGCCAGCCGGCACAGCCGCTGCGCCCCGAGGAAGGCGAGCTCGTTTTCTGTGAACACTTCACTTCTCCTTTCACGCCGATGCCGCGGCACCGGCGTCGGAGCGGTCCAGCAGACCGTTGAGAACGCCGGCGAGCCGCTCGCCCGCGTCCTGCTGCGCTCCTGTGCTGCGCCAGGCGACGAAATTGTCCGGCCGGACGAGCACCGCACCTTCGGCGGTGATGCCGATCTGCTCGATCACCTTGTCGTCGGCGTCCTTGACGTCGCCGTCGGGCCCCAGCCGGTACACCGTCACGGGCAGCTCGCTGTTCAGCCTGTCCGCGGCCTGCCGCCACCCGGCCGCGTTCGGCCCCAGGAGCAGGGCGAAACCGGCACCGGCCAGGTCCAGGGTGGAGACCTTCTCCCCCTTGCGCTCGACCCACACGTGCGGCAACCTGCTGCCGGGCGAGCCGTCCAGGTTCTGCTCGACGTCCTCAAGGGAGGGCAGCTCCTCGCGGGCATCGATCACGGCGCCCCGCGTGTACTGGAAACCGAAGCCGGTGACCAGCGGGTCGGCGATCCGCAGCTTCGCCTTCTCCGCCTCGCCCTCAGGGCTGTTGTCCCAGTGCAACTCCATGAACCGGAAGCGCAGCCTGGCCTGCTCGCAGGTGAACTGCGCGATCGGCAGGCGCTCCTGGTCGTAGGTGTCCAGCAGCCCCGGCCCGGCCTCGCCGTTGATCACCATGGCCAGCTTCCAGCTCAGGTTGTAGGCGTCGCCGATGCCGGTGCTCATGCCGAAGGCGCCGACGGGTGGAATGGTGTGCGCGGCGTCGCCGGCCATCAGGACCCTGCCGACCCGTAGCTTGTCGACCACGCGTGCCGACATCTGCCACGCGAGCCGGGCCAGGACCTCCACCTCGAGGTCCGGCCTGCCGACGACCTTGCGCACGATCTCCGCGCAGCGCTCCGGCGGGTAGTCCTCCAGCGACTCCTTGTCCGCGTCGTAGGTGAAGTGGAAGACCCAGCGGTCCTTGTTGTTGATCGTCAGGAGGATGCCCTCGATCTCCCCTGTGCGGATCTCGGCGAACGCGAACTCGTTGCCGGCGACCAGATCGCTCAGGTCCGCGCGGAACATCATGTTGATCATCGGCTCGCCGAGCTTGTCCAAGCCGCTCATGGTGAGCCCCAGCGAACGCCGGGTGCGGCTGGACGCGCCGTCCGCGCCGACGACGTAGCCGGCCCGCACGTCGCGGCGCTCGCCGGTCTCGTTGTTCAACAGCGTCACGGTGACTCCGGAGTCGTCCTGCGTCAGCGACTCCAGCTCGGTGGAGAACTGGACCTCCACCCCGCGGTCCGCCGCCGCGGCCACGAGCATGCGGTCGATCTGGTCCTGTGAGCATGGGCCGATGTCGGTCGGGCTGATCCGTTTGGTCACCTCCAGCACGTCCAGCGGAGGCGTGGGAAACCGCGGTGCCGCGGCCAGGTCGCTGTCGGCCAGGGACGGCGACAGGTTGACCTTGCTCATGCTCGGCGCCAGGTCGGCGCTGGCCTCGCGCATCCGCTCCTCCAGCCCCATGGCGCGGAAGAACTCACGCGCCGGCGGCTGCACACCGGTGGCCCGCGGATGGATGGACGTGGTGGCGCGGCGCTCGACCACCAGTGATCGAACCCCGTGGCGGGCCAGCGCGACAGCCGTCGACAATCCGACGGTGCCCCCGCCCACGATCAGCACCGGAACGTGTTCGTACGCCATGACAAGGCCTTTCTGGTGAGGAGGACAGCTAGGAGGGGGCCGGGTCAGGGGCGGACGGCCTCGACGATCATGCTGGAGCGCACGCCGGTCCAGGCGGGCCTGATCTCGATGATCCGTCCGGGCCGGAATCCGGCCGCCGACACCAGCGCCTGGAACTCGGCGGCCGACCGCTCCTTGGCGTTGGCGTTGACCATCATGTTGACGTCGCTGCGGGCGGCGATCCTGGACGCGATCGAGTCGTCGAACCTCTCGGGATACTGCGTCTCGACCACCAGCAGCCTGCCGCCGGGCTTGAGCTGGTTGTAGCAGTTGGTCATGATCTCGACGCTGCGCTCGTCGTCCCAGTCGTGGATCACGTTGTTGAGCAGGTACGCGTCACCGCCGGCCGGCACCGCGTCGAAGAAGTCCCCGCCGACGATCTCGCATCGGTCGGCGACGGGGTTGCCCGCCATCCGCTTCCTGGCGTTCTCCGCCATGTACGGCAGGTCGAACATGATCCCGCGCAGGCCGGGGTTGGCGGCCAGGATGGCCGAGATCAGGATGCCCTCGCCCGCGCCGAGCTCGACCAGGGTGCCGAATCGACCGAAGTCGTAGGCCTGCACCACGGCCTGAGCGGTGTGCGAGACGAAGAAGGTCATCGTCTTGCCCAGCAGTTCGAGGATGTGCGGCGGCATCTGCTTGAACGGATCACCCTTGTGCTCCTCGGGCACCCGGGACGCGCCGGTGCGCACGCAGTCCGCGAGTTCGCCCCAGCGCTGCTGGTTGCGCGGGTTCGCCATCATCAGCGCGAACGAGTGCAGCGAGTCGGGGCGGTCGGTCCGCAGGTGTTCGCCCACCCGGGTCAGCCCGTACAGGCCCGGCTCAGGCTCGGTGAACACGCCCGAGCTGACCAGCAGCCGAAGCAGTCTGCGCAGCGCGAACGCGTCGGTCTTGGTGGCGGTCGCGAGCTGCTCGAAGCCGACCGGCCCGGCGGCGACCAGGTCGGCCAGGCCGAGTCTGGCGGCCACGTGCACCGCGCTGGACACATGGTGCGCCGTGATCGACTGGAACAACTTGACGGCGGTAGTCGGTGAATCGCTCGTGCCGGTCAACTCTGCCAGCGCCATGAACACGTCCTTCCACGTCGGGTCGTCGACAGGCACTGTCGCCATCCTCGGTGGACCGCCTCTCGAAGCCCGCTCGATCCGCCGCTGGGGCGAGCCCTTCGAGCCGGGATGGATCGCAGGTCAAGGCGGCGCCACCACAGTGACCTGACCCAGCACAACTCTCCGCGACGTCCACAAGCGAGGAAGTGGGTTCACTCATGCCGGTCGAGCACGTTCCCGTTCTGATCACCGGCGGCAGCACCGTCGGATTGTCCACCGCCGTCGCCCTTGCCCAGCACGGACTACGTCCGATGCTCGTGGAACGCCGGGACGGAACGCTGATCCACCCGCGGGCGACCGGGCTGCACCCGCCGGCCCGGGAGTTCTTCCGCAGCACCGGTCTCGACGCCCAGATGCGCGAGGCCAGCGCGGTGCTGGCCAGCAGCCTGACCAAGTTCAGCGTGACGACGCTCGCGGGCGACGACCTGTCGAAAGTGGAGCGGATCCCGACTCCGCCGGAGGACGTGGTCGCGGCGACCCGGCGGATAAGTCCCACGGACGTCAACCCCTGTGCGCAGGACCAGATCGACCGGGTGCTGCTGGCCGCCGCCGCCGAGCGGGGAGTGGACGTCCGGTTCTCCACGGAACTGGTGTCGATGACCCAGGACGAGTCCGGGGTGACCGCGACGCTGCTCAACCGGGCGACCGACGAGCGCTACACCGTACGCGCCGACTATCTGGTCGGCGCCGACGGCTCCTCCAGCCGGGTGCGGGAGCTGCTGGGCATCCCCATGGAGATCGAGGATCGGCTCGGCAACCCGATGATCCACATCCTGTTCGACGCGGACCTCGGCGATCTCGTCCGGGGCAACGAGTTCAACTTCTGCGAGATCAGGCACCCGGACTACGAGGGACTGCTGCTGTCGATCAACAACAGGGACCGCTGGGTGTTCCACCGCAGCTACGACGAGACCAAGGAGTCCGTGGCGGATTATCCGGAGGAGCGCTGCCTTGAGCTGATCAAGGGCGCGATCGGGCTGCCCGACCTGCCGGTGAAGATCCTGGCCATGCTGCCGTGGCGGATCTCGGCCGGAGTGGCCGACGCGGTGAGGGACGGCCGCGTCTTCCTGGCCGGAGACGCCATTCATGTCATCCCGCCCATCGGTGGTTTCGGCATGAGCACGGGCATCGCCGACGCCTACAACCTGAGCTGGAAGCTGGCCATGGTGCTGCGCGGCCACGCCGGGCCGGGGCTGCTGGACACCTACTCCCAGGAGCGGCTGCCGATCGCGGAGTTCACCAGGGACCAGGCCGTGCTGCGGTTGCGGTACATGGCCCTGCACTGGGATCCCCGTCCGGAGGCCGAGCAGGAGCGCAACATGCTGCGCATCGCCGATCCGCTCGTCACCAGTTCGGGCTACCAGTACACCGAGGGCGCCGTGATCGATGCCCGCGAGGAGCTGCCCTCCCTTGAGGACGTCGAGCAGAACCTGGACGGCTCGCCCGGCAGCCGGGTGCCGCACGTGTGGGTCGAGCGCAAGGGGGAGAAGGTCTCCACCCTGGACCTGGCCGGCACCGGCTTCGCGCTGCTGACCGGTCCGAACGCCACCGGCTGGCAGCAGGCCGGGCAGGCCGTCGCCGAGCACACCGGCCTGCCGTTGGGCGTCTACCGCATCGGGCCGGGCGCCGAGATCGACGACCCCGGCAGCCGGTTCGCCACCGTCGCCGGCATCGGCGAGGAGGGCGCGCTGCTGGTCCGGCCGGACAACTTCGTCGCCTGGCGTGCCACGGGAGCCCACCCCGAGCCGCGCGAGCAGCTCACCGGGATCCTCGACGCCCTCCTGCACCGGACCGCCTGACCGTTCCCCACAGACTCCAGGACAGGAAAGGCGGTCGATGGTGAACATCAGCCTCGTTCAGCAGGGCGCATGGGACATGCCGCTCGACTCGATGCCGCTCGCCGCGGGGTACCTCAAGGCGGTGGTCGACGCCGATCCGGATCTGTCGGCGGAGGCGACCGTGCGGATCCGCAACTTCCGGGGCGGCCGGACGCTGACGCAGATGGCCCGCCGGTTGTTCCTCGACGAGACTCCCGACGTGCTGGCGTTCTCCGTGCTCGGCTGGAACTACCGCAACTTCGGCGCACTGGCCGAGATGTTCAAGCAGCTCAACCCGCACGGGACCGTGATCTTCGGCGGCAACCACGTCGCGTACCAGTCCGAGCGGGTGTTCCGCGAGTTCCCGCACGTCGACATCGTGGTCAACGGCGAGGGCGAGCACACCTTCCGCGAGCTGGTGGCATACCTGCTCGGCCGCCGCGGCGACCTGGACCCGGTCGGCGTGGCCGGCTGCTCCTTCCGCCGCCCGGACGGCTCGGCGCACACCACGCCGGAGCGGGAGCGGATCTCCGACCTGGACACCATCCCCTCGCCTTTCCTCACGGGGGCCATCCCGATGACCGACTCGGCCGGGAACTTCCGTTATGACGTGGCGTTGATGGAGACCAACCGAGGCTGCCCGTACAAGTGCTCGTTCTGCTACTGGGGCGGCGCGGTCGGGCAGAAGATGCGATCGTTCTCCGCCGAACGACTGGCCGAGGAGCTCGACGTGTTCGGCTTCCACCAGGCTCCGTCGATCGTGCTGTGCGACTCCAATTTCGGGCTGCTGGAGTCCGACGAGCAGTTCGTCGAAATGCTGATCAAGACCAGGGAGCGGCACGGCTACCCGCGCGCGCTGGAGACCAGCTGGGCCAAGAACAAGTCGGCCCGGTTCTACAAGATCGTCAAGGAGCTGCAGCGACACGGTTTCCAGAGTTCGTTCACGCTGGCCCTGCAGACTCTCTCCGATGAGGCGCTGACCGGCATGCTGCGCAAGAACATGAAGGTCAACCAGTGGGAGAGCCTGGTCGACTGGCTCAACGAGGAAGGACTGGACTGCTACGCCGAGCTGATCTGGGGCGCTCCGGGCGAGACGCCCGCGTCGTTCCTCGCCGGCTACGACAGACTGGCCGCCAAACTGTCGCGCATCGCGGTCTACCCGATGTTGTTGCTGCCCAACACGTCCTACAGCGAGCACAGGGAAGTGCACGGGTTCGTGACCATCCGCGGTGAGGACGACGACTTCGAGTACGTGCTCGCCAACCGCAGTTTCACTCTCACCGAGAACCTGGAGATGCAGCGGTTCATCTTCTGGGCCCGGATACTGGGCGAGAACCAGTACCTGCGGTACGTCTGGCAGGCGGCCCGGGAGCTGGCCGGGCTGACGCAGTCGCAGGTGATCAGCAGCCTCAAGCAGTATTTCGAAGAGTCCGACCACCCCTCGGCGATCGCGTTGCTCAACGCCGTTCCCGTCCTCGCCGAGTCACCGGCCATCGCCGGCGCCCTGCGTTCCCTGTACGGCCGGCCCGAACTGGAGGCGGTCGTACACCGGTGGTGGCGGGAGGTGATGGTGCCGCGGTTCCCGCCCCGGTGGCGGCGGTTCGCCGAAGCCCTCTACGAGTACGAGCGCTGGTCCCGCCCGGTGTACGTGGTGCCGGGCGAGGATCCACCGGCCGGCTGGCGTCTCGCCGGTGACGACGGGTACGAGAGCGAAACCGTGTGCCTGCCGTACGACGTGGAGCAGGCCCTCGCGAACTGGGCGGAAACCGTGACGTCCGGCCCCACGGAGCGGCCGACGGCGTTCGCGTTCACCGCTCGTCGCGGTTTCCACGACCACCTGGACAACCACGAGACGGCGGCGCACTACATGGCTCAGCCGAGGCGCGTCCCTCAGCCCGCCACGGTCTGAACGGCGAGACCCGTGGGCGGCCACCGGTGGCCCACGGGTCTCGCATTCGGGTCAGGCGTTCTTGATGCCGAGTTTGCCGGCCGCGGCCCGGATCACCTCGTGAGTGGGCGGCAGGTCGTCGACCAACCGGACGTAACGCGACTGCGCTTCGGCCAACCGCTCACGAACCGCGGGTTCGTACAGGATGCCCCGCATCCCTTCCACCACGGCCTTCTCATCGAACAGCTGCTCGTGGGCCATCGCCGTCAGGTACTCGTTGCCCTGCACCAGCGGCTCGACGAAGTGATACAGCCCCTTCGGCCAGTGCCGGAACGGATCGATCGGCACGACCTCGCCCAGCCACGAGCGCACGGTGTCCGACAGACCGCCGAGCTCCTGTTCCATGCCGGCGACGCTCTGCTCGTCGGTCAACGTGAACCGGTTGGTGAGCAGCATGCCCGGCGTGCCCATCAGCACGGCGCGAGCGAGCGTCACCGCGTTCATGCTCAGCGACAGCAGCAGGTCCGCGGAGCTGAGCAGCGCGTGATAGCGGTCGGGTGTGGTGGGCGCGAGCACGTGCAGCCGCTCCGCGGGCAGGGTTGTGAAGGGCTCCAGCATGGGACCGACCACCACGACGTGGGTGCTGTCGGGCAGCTGGCGCAGATAGTGGGCGAGCAGCTCGGGCACCCGCTCGCCCAGGCGGACCATCATGTCCGTGGTCTGCCGGGTGACCTCCTTGGGCTGCTGCCAGCTCGACACCGGAATCAGCACCAACCGGTCGTTCGGCGACAGGCCGAGCTCGGCGAACACCTTGGCCCTGGTGCGCTCGTCGCGGCCTGGTTCGGGGGCGACGATCCGGTAGGGGTAGCCGCGGCCGGACGGCCCCGGGTCCAGGTGCGCGATCGGAACCGGCCGGAGATGGACGTCCATGTCCAGGATGTGCCTGTCGTACTCCCGCCCCCAGCCCCGGCCGCAGAAGTCGTAGGCGAAGACGGTGTTCTCCCATTCCCACATGTCGATGGGGAGCAACGGAACGCCGTGCTTCTCGATGAACCATGGGTCGTCCACGCCGCTGCGGACCATGTGGCCCCAGAAGTTGGTGTAGTCGGCCAGCACTATGGCGTCCGGGCGGACATCCTTGATCACCTCGTCGACGAACCGCTCGACCGGCCGGGCGTCGCCGTCGATGATGTGGAACGGATACCTGCCCGCGCGAAACAGCGGCTCCACGGCTTGCGTGGTGACGAAGTGGTTCTGGACCCCGCCGTCGGCCAGTTGGTCGGCGAGGGACAGGCCGACGAAGGTCTCGCCGTACCCACCCAGCACCGGCAGGCTGAAGTGCAACAGTTTCATCCGAACTCCCCTTGGTGGACTCTCCGTCGACGATGGCGAGCGCGCCTCGAGACCCGCTCAAGCCCGGGTGGTCGCCCGGATGCGACGCATGGCCGCCCGCACCACGTCCCGGTCGGCCCGCGGGTCGCCGGCCCGCGCCGGCGACATGGCCACGACCTCGCTGCCGCCCGGCCGCACCGCTGGGTGACGCCGGGCCAGGCTGGCCAGGCCCTGCCCCGGCCCGGCCTCCACGAGCAGGAAGTCCCCGCTCGCCAGCAGCGCGTCCAGCGCGGGCCGGAACAGCACCGGAGCGACCGGATGACTCGCCCAGAAGGCCGGGGCGGCCACCTGCTCCGCGGTCAGCACCGCGGCGGTGTAGCCGGAGTAGACGGGGATGCTCGGCGGCCGGGCCGGCACCGCCGCGAAGGCGCGCTCCGCCCCGGCGACCGAGAACGCCAGCAGCGGACTGTGGAACGGGCAGGTCGCGGGCACGCGGCGGCAGGTGAACGCGTTGTCGCGCAACGCCTCCTCCACCGCGAGCAGGGGCGCCTCGGCGCCCGCGAGCACGGTCTGGCGAGGCGCGTTGATCGCTCCGACCACCACGTCGGAGCGCAGGAACGGCTCCACCTCCCGCACCGAGGCCGCGACCACCAGCATCCCGCCGGGCACCGCCCCTGACAGGCTGCGCACCCTCTCCCGCAGCAGCCGCACGGCGTCGGCCAGGTCGAAGACACCGCCCAGGACCGCCGCCGCCATCTCGCCGATGCTGTGTCCCAGCAGCGCCGCGGGGCGCTCCCAGCTCCCCGCCAGCCGGCCGAGGGCGTAGTCGACCGCGAACAGCAACGGCTGGGACCGGGTCATGTGATCGATGGACACCTGAGGACGTGCGGCAAGCCAGTCGTCCCGCAACCGCGGGCCCTGGTCTTCGAAGGCCGCGAACACCTCGTCCATCGCCTCGGTGAACACCTCCTCGTGGCCGTACAGGCCGGCTGCCATCAACGCCTGCTGCGAGCCTTGTCCCGGCAACAGCAGGGCCACCGGTTTGGGCGCCGTCATCGCGAACCTCCTCAGTGCGTGCCTGACCGACTGAGTAAGCACCGATGATCGAGGACGGTTCGAACCCGCCTCGAGCAGGCGTCGGCAGTCTCGGCAGCCGGTAGCAGCGACACGACGGGAGTTCCCATGAGATTGCTGTACTTCAGCCTCTCCGCGGCCGCGTTCGGCGAGACGTTCATCGGCCTGTCACTGGCCGAACAGCTGCGCCGGGCGGGCATGGACAACCATTTCGTGGTGCCGCCGGTCACCGCCTCCGCCGTACGGCACTTCGGCTTCGAGCACACCGTGGTGGACTACGCGACCTGTCCGAAGGGACCTGCCGCCCGGGCGTTCATCGACGACCTGGTGAAAACCGTGGAACCGGATGCGATCGTGCTGTCGGACTACGGCTCGTACTCCCGCAGCGTGGAGTTCCACCTGCGGCTCGACCCGTGGTTCATCGAGGAGTACGGCCTGCCGATCCTGCCGATCGATCTGGGCGAATGGGAGAACACCACCTTCGAGATCGACCTGGTCGGCCGCGATCCCGTACCGGTCAGCAAGAAGATCCTGGACTGGCCGGCCCACCTGCGCCCCGTCCCGACCGCCCACCTGGACGCGGGAGCGGGCGGCAGCGGCTGTCCCTACCGGGTCGTCGCACCGGAGCCACCCGTGACCGACCTGGCCAGGGCGGGAGTGTTCAACGAGTTCGGCCTGCGCCGCGACGACCGGCTGGTGCTGATCCCGGTCTCGTCGTGGCAGCAGCCCGGCGGCCGGATGTCCGGTGAGATGAGCGCCAGACTGGCCGAGCGCGTCCCCGAGTTGCTGGTCCACTATCTCGGCCGGCTGCCCGCCAGCACCCACTTCCTGGTGATCGGCGAGCCGCCGCCCGCCCTGCTCGGCCTGCCCGCCGAGCGTCTGCACGTCATCCCGCCCTGCTCGATCGAGCGGTTCACCACACTGCTCGGCACGTCGGACCTGACCATCGTGTTCAGCCCGACGAGCGCGACCAGTGCCCGTTCGGTCCTGATGAACCGCACCGCGATGGTCGTGCAGAACCGGTTCCGGGTGCACAACGACGCGGACGTGGCGCTTGTCGACGCCGAGGTGAAGCTGACCGGCACGGTGCGCGACTGGCTGGGCCGAGCGGCGCCCATCGACCCGTTCCGCCTGTGGCCGAAGGGCGCCTACTTCGTCCAGGAGCCGATGTTCACCGACAACCCGTACACGGACGCGCTGATCACGGCGGAGATCCTGGACGAGACCGGTACCGTCGCCGCCATGGAAGGGGCGCTGTACGACCCCGAGATCCGCGATCGGCACGCGTCGGCCCGGGCGGACTATCTGCGGGCGGTGAACGCCCTGCCGGACACCGCGGACGTGGTGCTCGCCGCCGTCCAGCGCGCCACCGCCGCGCTCTCCGGCCATTGACGGAGTAAGTGCTCACTCCGTATCTTGGGATGGCGACGCCGGCCGTGCCACGCACGTGAAGCAGTTCAGGGACGCCACCTCGCAGCCGGGTATCCCGCTCGGCCCGGCAGCGCACGTCCTCACCGGTCATTCCATTCCCAGCACAGGAAGGAGCACACTGTGGCGGAATTCGGCAACCCCGCCGCCTCCACCGGCAGCGAGCGGCCGACCATACGCGACGTGTTCGGGCGGATGGACCCGCGGGCCCAGCGGATCGTGCTCATCTGCACGTTCGCCGCCGCGTTCCTGAGCCTGCTCGACGCGACGATCATCGGTACGGCGCTCCCCAAGATCGTTGAACAGCTCAACGGCGACCAGACGCTCTACACCTGGACCGTAACCGGATATCTGCTGACGTCCACGGTGACCGCGCCGTTGTACGGCAGATATTCCGACCTCCATGGCCGCCGGCCGGCCCTGCTGATCTCGCTGGGACTCTTCCTCCTCGGATCGGTCCTCTGCGGGCTCGCCCAGTCGCTCCCCTTCCTGATCGTCTTCCGGACGCTGCAAGGCGTCGGGGCCGGCGGCCTGCTCCCTGTGGCCATGGCGTTCGCCCGTGAGGCGTTCCCGATGGAGGCGATCGGCAAGCTGCAGTCGGCGATGGGCACGATGATCGCGGTCAGCCTGATGGGCGGGCCGTACGTCGGTGGTCTGCTGACCGACTTCGCCGGCTGGCGCTCGGTGTTCTTCATCAACCTGCTGCTGGTGCCGCCGATCATCGCGGTCGTCGCGCTGCTGATGCCGCGCTTCCGCGCCGCCGACGTCCCGTCGGGGAAGGCGGACGTGCGCGGCGCCCTGTTGTTCATGAGCGGCCTGTCGCTGATCCTTTTCGGGTTGACCCAGAAGGGCAGGACGGCCGACGGACAGGTCATGTACGACTGGCTCAGCCCGCCGGTGGCCGGGTGCCTGGTCCTCGGGGTGGTGCTGATCGGGGTCTTCGTACTGGTCGAGCGGCGCACGCGGGTTCCCCTCCTGCCGCTTGAGCTCTTCCACAACCGGACGTTCTCGGCCGTGCTCGGGGCCAGCGGCTTCTTCTCCATGGCGATGTTCCCCGCCGTGCTGTTCATGCCGCTCTACTTCCAGCAGGTGCGGAACATCTCGGCGACCGTGTCGGCGCTGCTGCTGTTCCCCCTGCTCCTGGGCATGGTGCTGAGCAACCGGTACAGCGTCCCGATGATGTGGCGCCCCACCTGGGCGAAGCCGGTTCTCGTCGCGGCGGCCGCGTTGCTCGGCGTCGGCTCGGCGCTGTCGTTCACGGTCAGTGCGGAAACGCCGCTCGTCCTGGTCGTGCTCTACCTGACGTTCATCGGGGTGGGCATCGGGCCGTCCATGGCCGGCGTCGGCCTGCTCGCGCAGAACTCGGTGCCGCCGACCGACATCGGCACCGCCACGTCCACCCTGATGCTCACCAAGACCGTCGGCCACACCCTCGGCCTGGCGATCGGGCAGACCATGTTCTCGGCACTGCTCCAGTCGACCACGGCCGGCCCACTGGCCGGGATGAGCGACGCGCTCACCATGACCGTGGCCACGGTCGGGTTCGCCGGCGCCGTCCTCGCCGGCCTGTCCGCCCTGTTCATGCGTCCGGTGACGATTCGCCGTCCCGGCGGTCCTCCCAAGCCGGACCTCGCGTCTCAGCCAGCGGAAGGAACCCAGCAATGACCACCACGGAAACCCTGTCGGCACCCGGCCTCACCGCCGGCCTCTGGACGATCGACGTCGCCCACTCAGAGGTGTCGTTCTCGGTGCGGCACATGATGATCGCGGCGGTCCGCGGCTCGTTCGGCGCGGTCAGCGGCACGATCGACGTCGCGCCGGAACTGACGGCCTCGTCGATCGAGGTCGAGGTCGACACCGCGTCGGTCTACACCCGCAACCCCAAACGCGACGAGCACATCCGGTCGGCGACCTTCCTCGACGTGGAGAAATACCCGACCGCCACGTTCCGCTCGACGAGGCTGGAACCGGCCGGCCCCTCCACCGCGGTGCTGACCGGCGAGCTGACCATGCATGGCACGACCCGGGAGGTCCGCTTCGACCTGCGGTTCAACGGGGTCCGGGTGGATCCGTGGGGCAACACGAAAGCGGGATTCAGCGCGGAGACGGTCATCGACCGGCACGACTTCGGGATGGTCACCGACATGCCCCTCGACAGCGGCGAGCTGTTCGTCGGACGCGAGGTGACCCTGACCATCGAGCTGGAGGCCACGGCACAGTAAGAGAGCACAGGTGGAACAAGCCCTTGTGGACAACTCCACAAGGGCTTGTTCTCGTTACTTCTCGCTACGGGGCCGCGACGCCCACCGAGGTCAGCGCGGCGGAGAGCCGGCCGGCGGTCAGCTCCGCACCGGCCGCGCACACGTAACCGTCGGGACGGACCAGCACCCAGCCGCCCGCGGCGATGCCGAGATGACGGCCGAGCCTGCTGTCAGGCCGCAGGACGCGAACCGTCAGCCATTCCCCCGCCTTCGCCGACAGCTCGTCGGCGAGATCGGCGGAGTCCGGCCCGGCGAGCAGCAGCCATCGGGCAGCGGCGAGGTCCGCCTGCATCTGCGGCCACTCCGGGCCGGACGTGACATCCGCGGGCAGCTTGGTGATCCGCTCACCGGGCCGGGGGCCGCCGTCCCTGTCCGGGCCGGCGACGGTGAGCGGGCTGCCGGCGTAGGTCAGGTTGAGCCCGGAGATCCCGCCCAGGATCTCCCGTTGCAGCTTCTTGCGCACCGGCGGCACCGTACGGACCACGGTGAACACGATCGGCAACAGCCAGCCCGCGACGGAGTTCTTCAGCTGCACCAGGAATGTGGCCTTCTTGGTCGACTTGAGCAATGCCGCACCGACCGGGACGCGCTCGGCGGCGTACGTGTCCAGCAGCCTGTCCTCGGCACGCCCGCGCAGCGCCATCGCCAGTTTCCAGGCGAGGTTGTACGCCTCCTGGATGCCCGTGTTCATTCCTTGGCCCGAGGCGGGACTGTGCACGTGGGCGGCATCGCCGGCGACGAAGCAGCGGCCGACCCGCATTCTCGGGACCATCCGCTGCTGGAACGTGAACACCGAGGTCCAGGTCGGCTCGTCCACACGCACCCGTCGCCCCAGCCCCGCGCTCAGCTCGCGGCTGAAGCGCTCGGCGACGGTCGCCGGGTCGGTGCCGTGCTCGACGTTCACCGTGTCCAGCAGCCGCCACCGGCGCTCGCCGCTCATCGGCGCCATCATCATGGTGAGGCCGCGGTTGCGGACCCAGTAGATGCTGTTTCTCGGCACGTCCACGTCGATCGTCGCGTCCGCGATCAACCAGGTCTCCGCGGACTCCCCGATCAGCTCCAGCCCGAGCTTCTTGCGGACCGTGCTGTGCCCGCCGTCGCAACCGACGAGGTAGTCCACGGCGACGGCCTCGGACGCACCGGAGTCGTGCCCCAGCGCCGCACGCACCCGGTGCTCGTCCTGCTCGAAGTCCTCCAGCCGGACACCCCACTCGATCTCGACGCCCTGAGCGCGCACCGCGTCCCTGAGCACCTCCTCGGTGAGCACCTGGTCGATGCAGAGGGTGAACGGGAACCGGGTCGGCATCTCGTCATAGTCGGCTTCCAGCCGAGTCAGCCTCCGCCCGTTCTGGAACAAGGTGAACGCCTGCACGCGTTCTCCCCGCCCGACCATCCGGCCGGCGACTCCCATCTGCTCGTAGATCTCCAGGGTGCGCGGATGGGTCGCGATCGCCCGGCTCGTCTCCGCGGGAGCCTTTTTGGCGTCCACCACCCGGACCCGGACGCCGCGGCGAGCGAGCTCATGCGCCATCGTCAAACCGGCGGGGCCCGCGCCGACGACAAGAACCTCGGTCATCGGCGTTTCACCACAGACCATGAAGGCAGGCGGTCAGGGTGCGTGCCTGCACGTTGAGATAGCGGCTGTGCTGCAACAGGTCGGTCAGCTGGCTGACGGTGAGCCAGCGGTGATCCTCGGACGCGGCCAGCGGGAAGTCACCGTCGACCTCGACGACCATGTAACGGTTTCGCGCCCGGTAGAAGCGGCCGCCTTCCTCGGACTGAACGGCGTCGTAACGGATCCTCTCCGGCGGCGCCGTCAGCACCTCGTCCAGGAATGCCGGTCGGCTGCCGGCCGGCAGCCCGTCGTAGTTCGACGGGGTGCACTGCACGGTGGGCGCGAGCTCGACCATGTCGAGATAGCCGGGCTCGATCCGGGCGTGCACCAGCACGTGCAGCACGCCCTCGATGCGCTTGGTGAGGAAGGCGATCACCCCCTGATCGCGTGGCGCGAACAGCGGCTGCGTCCAGTTCGCGACCTCACGCGTGTTCCCCTCGACCGACACCGCGATCGTCTCGAAGTGCTTTCCTTCGGTGTGCGCGATCGTGTCGTCGCCGCGCTGCCACCCGGTGACGTCGTTCAGCGGGATGCGCCGTACGGCCAGCCGGTAGCGGGTCTTGGTCTCGGTGACCCAGCTGAGGATCTCTCCCATCGAGTGGAGCGTTCCTTCGTCCCGCGCCAGCGACCGCACCAACGCCGACCGGAACCCGGAGTCGGTGCCGGCGCCGCCGGGCGTGCCGAAGGGGATGCACGACAGGACCGTCCGCGCGTCCATGTTGACCACGTTGTCCAGCTGGAGCAGCTCCTGCAGCTGGCCCAGGGTGAGCCAGCAGAAATCCGGGTGCAGCGGAACGTCCTGGGTGGTCTCCACGACGATGTTGCGGTTGCGCTTGTGGTGGAACCAGGCGCCCTGCTCGGATTGCAGCACGTCCACCAGCACACGGCCACGCCGGTCGCCGACGAAATGCTCCAGGTAGGGCACGTTGCCGCCCCTGTGGACCCTGGTGTAGTTGCTGTGGGTGGCCTGGACGGTCGGCGACAACTGCAGCAGCGGAAGATTGCCCGGCTCCATCTTCGCCTGCATGAGGCAGTGCAGCACGCCGTCGATCTGCTTGACCAGGATCCCGAGAATTCCGATCTCGGGCTGGTTGATGATCGGCTGCGTCCACCGCGGAACGGGACCGTAGTCGGTCTGCACCTCCAGGCCTTCGACGGTGAAGAACCGCCCACTGACGTGCCCCAGGTTGCCCGTGTCCGGATCGAAGTCCCATCCGTCCAACTCGGCGAACGGCACTCGGCGCACCTCCAGCACACCGGCGCGGGCTCGCTCGGCGAACCACTCGTGGAACTGGTCCGTCGGCATCAGCCGGTTGTCGCTCGTGGACCCTGACTCGGTGAAGCGGTAGTCGTGCTCCCGGTTCTCGCGCCGGAGCAAGGCGTTGGCCGGCACTTGCACCACGTGCACCTCCTGACTAGGTCTGTCCGCTGGACAGGTCGGCTCGCACGTCAGGCGCAGCCCGCGACGAACTCACGGATGGTTGAGGTCATGTAATCGATCATTTCGGCGGTGATCACGGGGTGGACGCCGATCCAGAAGGTACGTTCGGTGACGATGTCGCTGTTGGTCAGATCGCCGGCGACCCGGTAGGTCTCGTTGCGGTAGGCCGGGTGGCGGGTCAGATTGCCGGCGAACAGCTGGCGGGTGCCGATCCCGGCCCGTTCGAGTACGGCCACGATGTCCCTGCGTTCGAACGGCGCGCCCTCCTCGACGGTCAGCACGAAGCCGAACCAGCTCGGATCGCTGCCCGGAGTGGGCTCGGGCAGCCGCAGGCCCTCGACGCCGAGCAGGCCGTCACGCATTCGCCGCCAGTTGCGACGCCGGGCGGCCCCGAACTCCGGCAGCCGGCGCAGCTGGGTCTCGCCGAGCGCGGCCTGCAGGTCGGTCGCCTTCATGTTGTAGCCGACGTGGGAGAAGATGTACTTGTGGTCGTAGCCGGGCGGCAGCGTGCCGAGCGTCCACTTGAAGCGGCGAGCGCACTTGTCGTCCTCACCCGGCTCGCACCAGCAGTCGCGCCCCCAGTCCCTGACCGACTCCACGATCCTGGCCAGCTGCAGGTTGTCGGTCAGGACACTGCCGCCCTCGCCGGTGGTGATGTGGTGCGCCGGATAGAAGCTCTGCGTCGCGAGGTCGCCGAACGTCCCGGTCAACCGGCCGCCGTAGGTCGAGCCGAGCGCGTCACAGTTGTCCTCGACGAGCCACAGCCCCTTCTCCTTGGCCAGTTCCGCGATCTCGGCCACCGGGAACGGATTGCCCAGCGCGTGCGCGATCATGATCGCCTTGGTCTTCGGGCCGATGGCCTCGGCGACCCGCTCGAGGGTCGTGTTGTACGTGCTGAGCTCGATGTCGACGAACACCGGGATGAGCCGGTTCTGCACGATCGGGTTGACCGTGGTCGGGAAACCCGCCGCGACAGTGATCACCTCGTCGCCCGGCAGCAGCCGCCGGCGGCCCAGCAGCGGCGACGTCAACGCGGTCAGCGCGACCAGGTTGGCCGACGAACCGGAGTTGACGAAGTGGGCCTTGCGCAGGCCGACCGTCTTGGCCAGCGCCAGCTCGAACCGCCGTGAGTAGGCGCCTGCCGCGATCCGCATGTCCAGCGCCGCCTTCACCAGCGCGACCCGGTCGTCCTCGTCGAGGTCCGCTCCGGTCGGGGTGATCGGTGTCTCTCCTGGCACGAACGGCTTGGTGCCGATCTGCTGATGGTATTTGCGGACCTGCTCGAGGATCAGCGTCCTGGTGTCGCTCGCCATCGGGCTCGTCATCGTGACTGTCTCCCACTCCCACTTTCGTGGCGCGGGTCCGGCGTACGCGGAAGATGACACACCTCCCTGCCGTCCCTGCCGTACCGGACTTCAGTGTTGCGGCAACGGTTGGAAGGCCCCTCGATGCCCGCTCGAAGGCCGCGTTCCCGCGGTCCGCCAGAGATCTCCCAGCGTCTCGTCGACCGGCCACCGCGGCGTCCAGCCGAGGATCTCCCGCGCGGCCGTGACATCCGTCTGCTCCCATGCGATCCCGGCGGACCGGGTGGCACGCGAGTGTTCGAGTTCGTGGACCGTGGCCGGCACGCCCGCGATGGCGATCAGCCGCTCGACCAGATCCCGGACGCTCACCGCCGTTCCCCGCCCGATGTTGACCACCCGGCGCGGGGCCGGCGCCATCTCGGCCGCGGCGAGGACCGCACCGGCCACATCTCGAACATCCACGACATCCCGCTCGTCGCGGAGCGAACCCAGGGTCAGCTCCACACCGCGGCCGTCGCGTGTGGCCAGCGCGTCGGCCACCTGGCCGAGCAGGCTCTGCGCGGGCTGCCCCGGGCCGATGACCTGGCACAGGCGCAGGACCGAACCACCGAGGCCGCTCTCCTCGAACGCGCGGAGCACGACCTCCGTGGCCTTCAGCTTGCCCCGGGCGTACTGGCTCACCGGCCGGGCCGGAGTGTCCTCCCGCAGCGGAACGCCACGCGGTTGCGGACCGTACTCGGTGGACGACCCCAGGTGGACCAGGCTGATCGGCCGTGGATGCGCGGCCAGCGCGGCGACCAGTCGCCGGACCAGGGTCACGTTCGAGAACAGGACCTTGCGTTCGTCGTGATCCCACACCGCGCCCGCCGCGTTCACCACGAGGTCGGGACGCTCGACGCGTAACAGGCCGGTGACCGCCGCGCCGTCGGCGGCGTCGAGCGTGGCGAACCGGACGCCGGGCACCACGCCGGGCGCCGCTTTGCGCGCGACGGCGAGCACGTCGTACCCCGCTTCGGCGAAGGCGGCGCAGACGTACGTCCCGATGAAACCGGTGCCGCCCAGGACCAGCACGCGCCGCTGGTCGGATGCTCTCACCTCGGTCTTGTCGTGCACCCTCACGACGCTAGGGAGCGGTGGTCGAGCCATGTTGGAAGCCAACTCGAACGAGCTCCGACGGCCAGGTGGCACGCCGGGCGGCGCATCGGGTGCGTGGTTCACGTGCGGCCGATGAACGACGGGTCAGGCATCGGTCTTCCTCACCTCGGGCAGCAGCACGACCTGACCCGCGTAGTTCAAGCCGGCGCCGAACCCGATCAGCAGGGCGGGGCCGCCCGGCGGCGCCTTCTCCTCGCGCAGCAACCTGTCCATGGCCGACGGGATGGAGGCCGCCGACGTGTTCCCCGCCGTCACCACGTCGGTGGCCACCGCCACGTGCGCGGGCAGGCCGAGCAGGTCGGCCATGACTTCGATCATCCGCAGGTTCGCCTGGTGGGGGATGAACGCCGTCAGGTCGCCGACGCCGATCCCGGCCCGGTCCAGTGCGTGCCGCGCGGCGGGTACGGCGTGCTCCACGACCCATCGGAACACCCTGCGCCCGTCCATCTTCATGGCGGGCCATTCCAGAGAGGGATCGTCCCTGAACTCGCCCCAGGTCGTGTTCATCCGCAACGCGTGGCGGGCCGAGCCGTCGGCCCACCGCACGACAGGGCCGATGCCGGGCTCGCCGGACGGCCCGACCACGACAGCGCCGGCGCCGTCGGCGAACATGAACGCGATGGTGCGGTCGGTGGGGTCGACGATGTCGGTCATCCGTTCCGCGGCGATCACCAGCACGTGCCTCGCACTGCCGGCCCTCACCAGGTCGCTTCCCACGGCGAGGGCGTGGCAGAAACCCGCGCAAGCGGCCGAGATGTCGAAGCCCGCGGCATTGGCCGCGCCCAGCTCGTGCGCGACGACGACGGCGGCGGGCGGGGTCTGCACCAGATTGGACATGCTGGCCAGGACGACGCAATCGATCTCGTCGGCGGTGATGCCGGCGTGCTTGAGCGCCTCCTGCCCCGCCAGCACGGCCATGTCGCACAGGGTTTCGTCGGCGTCGGCGAACCGGCGGGTGCGAATGCCGGAGCGGGTCTCGATCCACTCCTCGGTCGAGTCGATCCGGCCGCACACCTCCTCATTGGACACAACGCGGCGGGGCCGGTACGTACCGACGCCGAGGATCCGGCTGTGCGTAGGCGTTGTCGTGCGCAGGTCGGCCACGGCATCTCCTTCCTCACTGGATGTCCCGCTCACGGTCTCCGGCACGACTCGAAACCGGCCGGAGCCGGGCTCGAACCACACGGGCTCCGAGTTGGCTTCGACCACCGTTCGAGGGCGGCTGACGAGAGTGCGTGCAGCAGCGAAGGAAGGGAACCCGCCGAATGAAGCAACTTACCGTCGCCAAGCTCAGAACGATCGTCGACGCCTGTGTGGGCACCGACGGCAGCACCACCAGGGTCGACGACTCCGTTCTCGACACCAGGTGGGACGAGCTCGGCCTGGACTCCCTCGCGGTGTACGAGGTCGTGACCCGTCTGCAGGACGAGCTCGGAGTGAAGATCTCCGACGACGACATCGACACCTTCAGCACGCCCAGGTTGATGCTCGACTCGATCAACGGCCGGCTGGTCGAGCTCGCCGGTCCCTGACCCTGCCCTTCGAGCCTGCGAGGACGGAGAAGCGCGATGCGCGTGCTGGTCAATTCGATGGCACCGAGCCATTTCCTGCCGATGGTGCCGTTCACCTGGGCCCTGCGGGCCGCCGGCCACGAGGTGCTGTTCCTGGGATACGAGGAAACCGCGCACAGCGCCCACGAGGCCGGGATCCTCACCAGGCGGCTGTCCGGTGACGCCGGTTCGGTCGGGCGCTGGCGGCCGCCGGTGAAGAAGAAGGACCCTTTCTGGGCGCCGGGGTCCAAACAGGCACCGCCGCCTCCCCAGGACGCCCGGACGACCGCGATCGCGGGCCGCTGGAAGGCCAGGATCGAAATCTTCATCGACGAGTACCTGGAGTTCGCCCAGGCGTGGTCGCCCGATGTGATCATGACGGATCCGATGGAGTTCAGCGGCCTGGTGGCTGCGGCCGCGCTCGACGTGCCGGGTGTCGTGCACAGGTGGGGCTTCGACGCCTTCACGTCGACCCTGCTGGAGCCGGCCAAGCACGCACTGCAGGAGACGTGTGCGCGGCTGGGCGCGGAGAACGGCATGGCCGACCCCGCGCTGATCCTCGACCCGTGCCCGCCGAGCATGGTGTCGTCGAACCTCGTTCCCGGCACGCCGGTCCGGTGGGTGCCGTACAACGGAACCGCCGGTGTCCCGGAGTGGGCCGTCAAGCGCGGCGCGGGCACCAGAATCTGCATGTCGTTCGGCCTGTGGTCGGGCGAGGCGCTGGCCCAGGGCGGTGACCTGCACGCGGTCATCGAGGGGGTCCACGAGGCCGCCCGCGGGATGGACGACGTCGAGGTTCTGCTGCTGGCACCGGAGCAGTACCACGCCGATCTGGGGACCGTGCCGGACACGATCCGGGTCGTCGGCCAGTTGCCGGTGAGCGCCGTCATGCGGGACACCGACCTCCTGGTCCACCACGGCGGCGGTGGCGGGTCGCTGACCGCCTACGCCTACGGAGTTCCGCAGGTCGTGGTCGCGCAGGAAGGGCCGATGCTGGTCCAGGTCGGCGAAACGGTGGCGGAAAGCGGCGCGGGCCTGGGACTGGTCGAAGAGGCCGCCCGGGTCGACGTGGGCGCGATCAGAGACGCGGTCACCGAAGTGCTGACCGAGCCCCGCTACCGCAAGGCGGCCGAGCGGGTCCGCGCCGAGATCGCCGCGACGCCGTCGCCGGCGGAGATCGTCCCCGTTCTCGAATCCCTTGTGGACTCGCGAACTGTCGACTCGAAAACCACGTAGCCGGAAGGAGGAACGCGTGGAATCCGGTAAGCGGTTGCTGCGCGAGATGGTCCGGATCCGCTGCGTCGAAGAGGTGCTGGCCGACCTCTACCGCGACGAGCAGGAGATGCGGACCCCGACCCATTTCTCCATCGGGCAGGAGGCCGTGCCGGTCGGGGTGTGCGCGGCCGCCGGGCCCGATGACGTGGCCTATTGCGGCCACCGCAGCCACGGACCGTACCTGGCCAAGGGCGGCGACCTGCGGGCCATGGTCGCCGAACTGTACGGCAAGGCCACCGGCTGCGCGGGCGGCCGGGGCGGGTCGGTGCACCTGACCTCTCCGGATACCGGGTTCATCGGCGCCACGGCGATCCTGGCCGAGTCGATCTCTCTTGCCGTCGGCGCGGGGTGGGCGTTCGCACTCGAAGGGGCGCCCCGGGTCGCCATCACGTTCTTCGGCGACGGCGCCGCCGAGGAGGGCGCCTTCCACGAGGCGCTGAACTTCGCCGCGACGCAGCGGGTTCCGGTGCTGTTCGTCTGCGAGAACAACGGATACTCCATCTCGTCGCCGCTGCGGGCGCGTCAGCCGTACGGGACGACCATCTGGGAGCGGGCCCGCGGGTACGGCATGGCGTCCCGTCAGCTCGACGGCAACGACGTCTTCGCCGTGCACGCCGCGGCGCGGGAAGCCGTCGAATGGTGCCGGGACGGCAGGGGGCCGTACTTCCTGGAGCTGCGGACCTATCGCTGGCGTGAGCACGTCGGCCCGAACTGGGACTACGACGAGGGCTATCGGACCAAGGCCGAGCTGGACTCCTGGATGGAGCGCTGCCCCATCAAGGTGGCCGCGGCCGGCCTCGGCGCGGCGCACCCGGACATCGACGAGGAAGTCGCCGGCTGGCGGCGGGAGTTCCGCCAGGAGGTGCTCGACGCGGTGGCCGCGGCCAAGGCCGACCCGTTCCCCGCGGTGGCGGACCTGCTGCAGGGCGCCTACGAGAGCTGACAAGGAGAGTCTCGAGGATGCGCAAGCTCAAGTACCGGGAGGCCATCGGGGAGGCCACCGTCCAGTGCATGAAGGCCGATCCCCGGATCGTCCTGGCGGGCCAGAACGTCGACGACCACAAGGGCGGGCACGGCACCACCACCGACGCGTTCCGCGTATTCGGCCCGTCCCGGGTGCTGGACATCCCCAACTCCGAGAACGCCGTCGCCGGCATCGCGGTCGGCGCCGCGTCCATGGGGATGCGGCCGCTGGTGGTGCACGCGCGCGCCGACTTCATGTTCCTGGCCATGGACGGTCTGATCAATCTCGCGGCCAAATGGCGCTACATGTACGGCGACAAGGGCGGAGTGCCGGTCGTGATGCGCGGCATCGTCGGACGGGGCTGGGGCCAGGGCGCGACCCACTCGCAGAACCTCCATTCCGTCTTCGGCCACTTCCCCGGCCTGTACGTCGCGACCCCCGCCAGTCCCGCGGACGCCAAGGGGCTGCTCGTGTCCGCGCTCCGCAACGAGACGCCTGTCGTGCTGCTGGAGAACCGCGGTCTGTACGAGATCGAGGGCGAGGTGCCCGAGAACCCGGAGCCGGTGCCCTTCGGCAAGGGCCGGATCGTCCGTACGGGCAGCGACGTGACCATCGTGGCTGCCTCGCTGATGGTCCACGAGGCGGAACGCGCCGCCGGGCTGCTGGCCGAGCAGGCGATCAGCGCCGAAGTGGTGGACGTGCGCAGCATCAGGCCGCTGGACGAGGCCATCATCTGCGCGTCCGTGGCCAAGACCGGGCGGCTGGTCGTCGCGGACACGAGCTGGGCGCGCTACGGCCTCGCCGCTGAGGTCGCCGCCGTGGTCGCGGAGAACGTCCACGGCGCCTTGCTGGGCCCCGTCCGGCGCGTGACGTTGCCGGACAGCCCGGCCCCCGTCTCATGGCCGCTGGAGGAGGCGTTCCACCCGAATGCCCGGACGATCGCGGCCGCCTGCCTGGACGTGCTGGGCGGCGACCCGACCCTCCCGATGCGCGAGATGACCGACATCACCGCCGGTTTCGTCGGGCCGTACTGACTCAGGACGGGAGCTTCGATGAAAGGCATCATCCTGGCCGGCGGGTCCGGCACCCGGCTGCACCCGATCACGCTCGCGGTGTCCAAACAGCTGCTACCCGTCGGCGACAAGCCCATGGTCTACTACCCGCTCTCCGTGCTCATGCTCGCGGGAATCCGCGACATCCTTCTCATCTCCACTCCGATGGACCTGCCGCACTTCCGGCGGCTCCTGGGCGACGGCGCGCACCTGGGATTGCGGATCGACTATGCCGAGCAGGCCGAGCCCAACGGCCTGGCCGAGGCGTTCGTGATCGGCGCGGACCACGTCGGCGACGACAGCGTGACGCTGGTGCTGGGCGACAACATCTTCCACGGCCCGGCGTTCTCCGAGGTCCTGGCCAGGAACACCCGGGACGTGCGGGGCTGCGTGCTGTTCGGCTACCCGGTGCACGATCCCGAGCGATACGGGGTGGGGGAGAAGGACGCGCACGGCAACCTGATCTCCATCGAGGAGAAGCCCGCTCGCCCCCGATCCAATATCGCGATCACCGGGCTCTACATCTACGACAACGCCGTGGTGGACATCGCGAAGAATCTCCGGCCGTCGGCGCGGGGCGAGCTGGAGATCACCGACATCAACCAGCGATACCTCGAGCATGGCCGAGCCAAGCTCGTCGACCTCGGGCGGGGCTTCGCCTGGCTGGACACCGGTACACCGGAGTCGCTGCTGCTGGCCGGTCAGTATGTGCAGACGCTCGAGAACCGCCAAGGCGTGCGGATCGCCTGCGTCGAAGAAGTGGCGCTGCGCATGGGGTTCATCACCGCACACGAGTGCTACGCGCTGGGCGAGCGGCTCGCGAATTCCAATTACGGCCAGTACATCATGACCATCGCCAAAGAGCTCGCGGCCGTGTAGGACCCTTTCGTTCCGTTCGTACGCGGAGAGGACGTCATGCGAATCCTGGTCACCGGCGCCGCCGGTTTCATCGGCTCGCACTATGTTCGAAACATTCTGGGCGGCGCGTTTCCCGGGCTGGAATCGGCCCGGGTGACCGCTGTGGACAAGCTGACGTACGCGGGCAACCGGGCCAACCTGCCGGCCGAACATCCGCGGCTCACGTTCGTTCACGGCGACATCTGTGACGCGGAACTGTTGCGCGAGTCGCTGCCCGGCCACGACGCGGTGGTCCACTTCGCCGCCGAATCCCACGTCGACCGTTCGATCGACTCCGCGTCCGCGTTCTTCCACACCAACGTCCTCGGCACGCAGACATTGCTGGAAGCCGTGCTCGCCTGCGGTGTCGCGCGTGTGGTGCATGTCTCCACGGACGAGGTGTACGGGTCCATCAGCGACGGGGCCTGGACCGAGGAGGCGCCGCTGTTGCCCAACTCGCCTTACGCGGCCTCGAAGGCGAGTTCCG
Source organism: Microbispora sp. H10830 (assembly GCF_014161375.1). Classification (NCBI taxonomy): domain Bacteria; kingdom Bacillati; phylum Actinomycetota; class Actinomycetes; order Streptosporangiales; family Streptosporangiaceae; genus Microbispora; species Microbispora sp. H10830. Next base: position 166,352 of record NZ_JABBWX010000002.1, on the reverse strand, counting down.
ACCTCGTGGCCCGCGCGTATTGGCGCACTCACGGCGTGGACGTCTCCATCACCAGGTGCTCCAACAATTACGGCCCCCGGCAGCACCCCGAGAAACTCATTCCGCTGTTCGTCACGAACCTCCTGCGAGGCAGGAAAGTGCCCTTGTACGGCGACGGCGCCAACAGACGCGAGTGGATTCACGTCGAGGACCACTGCCGAGCCGTTCACCTGGTGCTGACGAAAGGCGGCGCCGGCGAGATCTACAACGTCGGCGGCGGCGCGGAGCACACCAATCTGGAAATCACCGAACGACTGCTGGACCTGTGCGGCGGCGACGCTTCCATGATCAAGCGGGTGGCGGACCGCAAGGGGCACGACAGCCGCTACGCACTGGACGACAGCAAGATCCGCCAAACGCTCGGATATGAGCCGACCGTCGACTTCGGCCGAGGCCTGGCCGAAACCGTCGCCTGGTACCGCGCCAACCCCCACTGGTGGACGCCGCCGGCGTGACCTGGCCGCGTCTCGGGCCTGCATCTCGACGCCGGCGCCCGACCGGGTGAATCCCCAGGTCGGGCGCCGTTTTGGCGGCTCGGGCGGAGAGCGTGGGCGTCGGACCCACGAGACCGGCCACCCGGCCCGGCGCGACTATGCGGCGACCCCGCCGGCAGGCCGCCTCCTGGGATCATCTTCCTCCGATCGCCGAAAAGTTTCGGAAGAGCTGTCGAGTGATTTGGGGCAGCAGGGAGGCCGACTCTCGCGTGCCACGCGACCGACGCCGCGCCGCCCGTGAACTTACGAGCGGTTTTGACCCCTTGACGTACCACAAGCGCGTTCCTATGGTCTGCATTACTTTCGTAATGTCGCAGAAACTTTCGGGCGTCACCCCCGTTTCCCCCCAACCCGAGGAGTTCCCTTGCTTCGTCCCGCACTGTCCATCGGCCTCGTGAGCGCCACGGTCCTGCTGGGCGGGGTGACTCTCGCCGACTCTGCCTCGGCCGAGCCCGGCCCCGCCCCCGCGCAGTCCCAGGCCGTCAAGTACCCCGCGGACTCGCTGCGCGCCCTCGGCGACCGGATCGGCCTGCGCATCGGCACCGCCGTGAACACGGACGAACTGGGCAGCAACGCCGACTACACCCGGATCACGGCCGAGCAGTTCTCCACCGTCACTCCCGAGAACGTGATGAAGTGGCAGCTGGTGGAGCCCAACCGCGGCACGTACGACTGGGCCGCGGCCGACCGGCTGGTCGCCTTCGCGAAGAAGAACAAGCAGCTGGTGCGCGGCCACACGCTGGTGTGGCACAGCCAGCTGCCCACCTGGCTCTCCTCCGACGGCTACACCACCACCCTGTCGAACGACGAGCTGAAGGCCCTGCTCAAGAAGCACATCCAGGACCAGGTGAAGCACTTCAAGGGCGACATCTGGCAGTGGGACGTGGTCAACGAGGCGTTCGACGACGACGGGCAGCCCCGCCAGGACATCTGGTACAAGGCGTGGGGCGGCCTGGGCTACATCGCCGACGCCTTCCGCTGGGCGCACGAGGCCGACCCCAAGGCCCTGCTGTTCTACAACGACTACAACCTCGAGTTCACCGGGCCGAAGAGCAACGCGGTGTACGACCTCGTCAAGACCCTGAAGGCGCAGCGCGTGCCCATCGACGGCGTCGGATTCCAGGGTCACCTGGACACCCAGTACGGCTTCCCTGACCTGCAGAACAACCTGCAGCGCTTCGCGGACCTCGGCCTGAAGGTGGCCGAGACCGAGGTGGACGTCCGCACGTTCACGCAGGCCCCGCCGAACGAGAACACCCCCACCAGCCCGCTGGCCGCGTACGCCCAGGAGAGCTACTGGTCCCGCGCCCTGCAGGCCTGCCTGGCGGTGCGCGAGTGCATCTCGTTCACCCCGTGGGGATTCGCCGACACGTACTCCTGGATTCCCGGCTGGTTCGACGACCCGCAGGAGGGTGCCGCCCTGTTCTACGACGGGAACCTGCAGCCCAAGTCGCAGTACTACGTGCTCCAGCAGGACCTGGCGCTCGCCGCGGGCGCGCCGCACCGGTCCGGCCCGGGCGCGGGTCGCCACTGACCGGTACCGGCGGGCACGGGGCCGCGCTCCACGAGGCGGCCCCGTTCGCCGCACTCCGCCGTATGACGCGTGGCGGCGTCCTCTCCACAGGGATGTGCCGCCAGGCGTGACGCTCGTCGGGATGACCAGACCCGCCCGCGAAACGGGCGGGTCTTCCGCGTCAGCGGCCGGAAGCGCGGAGCGAGGCGGCCTCGTACAGCTCGCCGGTCAGGTTGCTCAGCGGGCGGTGCCGCAGCAGTTCACCGACCCGCACGTGCACGCCGAGGTCCGCCTGGATCTGGGCGCTCAGCTTGGCGGCGAGCACGGAGTCGAGACCGTGCACGGTTATCGGGGAGTCCAGGTCGAGCTCGTCGGGCGACATGCCGAGGATGCCGGCGGAGCGCATCACGACGTATCTGGTGATCGCCGCGGCGGCCGCCGACCTGTCCGTGAGCGGCGGGTCCGCCCTGCCGTCCCCGTCCGCACCGGCTGCGGCCGCCTCGGCGACGGGGACGGCAGGCAGGGCCGCGACGGGACCGGGCCCGACGAGGGCGGCCGGGCCGGCGGTGACGTCCCCCACGGACACCGAGGACACAGAGGACACCGAGGACACAGAGGAAACGGATGACACAGAGGACACGGGCGACACCGAGGACACGGGCGACACCGAGGACACGGACGCGGAGGACACGAGCACGGGAGACACGGTCACGTCGTCCCGGCCGGGCACGGGCTCCAAGCCCGGGACCGCCTCCACACCCGGCACGGTGTACGGCCCGGTCACGGCGGGCAGGGCCGTGGCGGCGAACGCCGGCGCGGCGGAGTCCCGCGGATCGACCCAGAACCGCCGGCGCTGCCAGGGATACCCGGGAAGGGGGGTGAACCGCCCCCCGGGATACAACCGGCTCCAGTCGGGATCGCAGCCCTGCACGTACGCGACGGCCAGGGACCGCAGCATGCACTCGAGCTCGGGCTCGTCCCGGCACAGCGAGGGGATCACGGTCCCGGCGCCGTCCGCCGCCGCGATCTCGTCCTCGATCGCCGAGGCGAGCAGCGGATGCGGGCTGATCTCGACGAACAGGACCGGGCCCTCGTCCGGCAGCGCGGCGCGCACGGCGGAGGCGAAGCACACGGGCCGGCGCAGGTTCTCCATCCAGTAGCCGGCGTCGAGCTGGGAGCCGTCGACCATGTCGTCGAGCATCGTCGAGTGCATCGGCACGGCCCCGGACCGGGGGCGCAGCTCCGCCAACGCCTCGATCAGGTCGTCCCGGATGGGATCCATCTGGGGGGCGTGCGAAGCGTAGGCGACCTGCACCTGCTTGCAGAACGCGCCGTCGCGGCGCAGCCGCTCGACCACCTCGCCGAGCGCGTCGGCGTCGCCCGCGAGCACGCAGGAGTGCACGCTGTTGACGACCGCCACGCAGACCCTGTCGGCGTTCTCGCCGATGGCCTCGCGCGCGTGGAGCTCGCCGACCTGCACCGCCCACATCGCACCTGATCCGCCGAGCCGCGTCAGCAGGCGGCTCCTGCGGCACACCACGGCGGCGCCCTGCCGTACGGTGAGGGCGCCCGAGACGGTCGCGGCGGCGATCTCGCCCATGCTGTGGCCGATCACGAGATCGGGGCGGATCCCCCAGGCGGCCCAGACGGAGGCGAGCGCGACCTGGATCGCCCACAGAGCCGGCTGGATCTCGTCGGTCCCGGCCAGCGGGCGGCCCTCCCGCAGCAGGTCGATCAGCGACCAGCCGAGCTCGTCGTGGATCGCCCTGTCGCACTCCCGCAGCCGCCGGGCGAAGACGAGGTTGTCGTCCAGCAGGTGTCTCGCCATGCCCGGCCACTGCGCGCCCTGCCCGGGGAAGACGTAGACGACCTTGGGCGTCGCGCCGGCCCTCGCCGTCCCGGTGACGACCGACTGGGGGGCCGCCCCGGCGGCGTACGACCGCAGCGCGGCCGCGATCCCCCGGCCGTTCGTGCCCACGACCGCGACCCGGTGCCCGTGGTGACTGCGGCGGTCGCCGGCGCTGAAGCAGACGTCGTGCGGGGAGGAGCTGCTCGGCTGCAGTGCGTCGGCGTACCGGAGGGCCAGGTCGGGCAGCGCGCGCTCGTCCCTGGCCGAGAGCGGCAGCAGGTATGTTCCCGACCGGCGACGGCGGGCCGCCGCGACGGGCGGCGCCTCGGCGAGCACGACGTGGGCGTTGGTGGCCGACAGGCCGAAGGAGCTGACGCCGGCCATCGCCGGCCAGGACCGCTCGGGCCATTCCCGGGTGCGGCGGACGAGCTCCAGAGGCATGCCCGGCTGCTCGAACAGCGGGTGGGGCCTGCGCACGTTCAGGGTCGCGGGGACCGTCCTGTGCCGGAGCGCCAGGGCGGCCTTGAGCAGCCCGACCAGGCCCGCCGCGCCCTCCCCGTGGCCGATGTTGGACTTCGCCGAGCCGACCAGGCACCGCTGCCCGGGCTCGCGTCCCTCCCCCATGACCCGGGCGAGCGCGGTCAGCTCGGTGAGGTCGCCCGAGGGGGTGCCGGGGCCGTGCGCCTCGACGTAGTCGATCTGCCCGGGCCGCACGCCCGCGTCGCGGTAGGCCTCGCGCAGCATGGCCTCCTGGCCGCTCACTCCGGCGGCGATGAGGGTGCCGGCGCCCCTTCCGTTGCTGTTGACCGCGGTGCCGACGATGGAGGCGTAGACGCGGTCGCCGTCCGCGAGCGCGCGCCTGAGCGGCTTGAGCAGCAGGGAGACGACGGCCTCGCTGCGCACGTAGCCGTCCGCGTCGGCGTCGCCGAACCTGCAGCGGCCCTCCGGCGACAGGATGCCGGCGTCGGACAGGCCGAGGTAGATGTCGGGGGCCATCAGGAGGTTCACGCCGCCGACGACGGCCATGTCGGTCTGGCCCGCCCACAGCTCCCTGCAGGCGAGGTGGACGGCCACCAGGGAGGTCGAGCAGGTGGCCTCGACGCTCATGCTCGGGCCCCGCAGGTCGAACAGGTAGGAGATGCGGCCGGGGAGGTTGCCCCAGTTGCCCCCGCCGATGGCCGCGTGCATGTCGTACATGCCGGCTCCGCGCAGCCGGTCCCAGTAGTCGGACCACAGGCAACTCGTGTAGACCGCCGTACGGCTGCCGGCGAGCTTGTGCAGAGGGATGCCGGCGTCCTCGATGGCCTCCCACGTGACCTCGATGAGCAGGCGGTGCTGGGGGTCGATGCGCAGCGCCTCGTGCGGGGAGATCGAGAAGAACGAGGCGTCGAAGCTGTCGATGTCGTCCAGGAAGCCGCCGGCTCGTGTGCCGATGCCGCCGGCGCCGGGGAACCGTCCCGGCGGAATCTCTCCGACCGCGTCGCGCTCGCCTGCGAGCACGTCCCAGAAGGCGGACGGACCGGAGGCGCCGGGTAATCGGCACCCCGCGCCGATTATCGCGATCGGGTCGCGCGGGGGGACGGACGCTATGCTCATGCGACCGTCTCCTCTGTTCGGACCGCTCGGCGCCGGCGTGCCTGCGCGGCTGCGCGGGCACGTGCCGACGGGTACGTCGAGTCCGGGTACGTCAAGTCCGGGTACGTGAAGTCATGGTGCACGGGGTCCCCCATTCGGTGGCGAGGTGTGCGGTGACCGGCCCTGTGGTCGGCTGTGGTCGGCTGCGGGAAAAGCCGGGGCATGGACATCCCCGCCCGGCTCCGACGTCACGCAGTGCTTCCACCATCCGCCGGTGACGTGAGTACGTCCATGGTGAGATAACGAAATAAGCGATAAAAGCGGCTAACTGGGATTCAGGAGGAGCCGGTTCCCGTTTCCTCGGCCAGCGGCAGGTGAATCACCAGAGAGTGCCCCGGGCTGTCCAGGACGCTCGCGACGACGAGACGGAAGGTGCGTCTGCCAAGGCCGGGGACGTCGAGCGTCCGCGGCCGCTGGTGCTGACCCCGCACGTGCTGCTCGCGCCACCAGCCGCGGAAGTCGGCGCTGGCGCTCTCCAGGTCGCTCACCAGCTCCTGCATCCTCTGGTCCGCCGTCCTCGTGGCGTACGCCAGCCGCAGCCTCGCGATGACGTCGAGCGTGTCGTCGGCCCAGTTCACCAGTCGCTTCTTGGCGTCCGGATCGGTGAGCATCCACCAAAGGATGTTCCTGCGCGGCCGGGGCAGCTCGCCGAAGTCGGTGTACCAGTCGGCGGCGGCGCGGTTCCAGGCCACCACGTCGCCGTACCGGTTGCCGGCGTACAGCGGGAAAGGGCCGTGACCCGCCACCTCCACCACCTGGAAGACCAGCTTCTCGTCCGACTCGTCGAGCCCGTACGCGGCCTCGGCCGGCCCCTGGCCGAACGCGAGGCGGTGGACGTAGGCGCGCTCGTCCTCGCTCAGGCCGAGGACGCGGGCCAGGCTGTCGAGGACCTGCGGGGAGGGATGGATGTCGCGGGCCTGCTCCAGGTAGGTGTACCAGGTGGGGCTGAGCCCCGCGAGAACGGCCACCTCCTCCCGGCGCAGGCCCTTCGTACGCCGGTGGACTCCGGTGGGGAGCCCGGCCTCCTGGGGGCTGATGCGCGCGCGGCGGCTACGCAGAAACTGAGCGAGCTCCTGTCTGTTCTCGCTCCTGTCGGACAAGGCATCCCCCAACGACTGCCGCAACAAGGTCCGGGTCGTTCAGCGCAAATCGGCTTAACCCATCATTATCGTGGAGCTGTATCGCCGGGTGAAGATGCCGCACCCGCCCCCCCGGGCGAAATATCTGCAATCTTCTCACGCCTTTTTCCCGCCTGTCCCAGAAGTGTCAGGCCGAGCGGTCGGCCTCGCTGCGGAGCGACCCGAGCAAGTGGAACGCGTGCGCCACCGAGACCAGCGTCACGTGGTGGTGCCAGCCCCGATACGACCTGCCTTCGAAGTGACGCAGCCCGCACTCCTCACCCACGCGGGTAAGGTCGCCGCGCGCCCGCTCCCGCAGCCCGATCAGGCCGATGAGGTCGGGCAGCCGGGCCTGCGTGATGTTGGTCAGCCACAGGCGGCCGGGCGCCTGGCGGCCCGGACCCCACTCCGCCAGCACCCGGGCGCGCGACCGGCCTATCTCGTACGGCATGCCCGGCCCCTGGGGCAGGGACCCGTGCAGCGACACGGGCGTCGAACGGAAGGTGACCCGGCCGTGGCCGTGCCACCAGTTCAGGGTCTGCGCCGACGGCCCGGTGACGGCCGCCGCGATCTCACCCGCCGTACGGCACGGGCCCGGGCCCAGCGGAGTGTGCTCGTCGACCTGGACGAGGTAGCGCAGGCCGCGCTCCTCCAGCCCGCGGATCAGCTGTTCCACCCGCCGGTTCTGCCGGGCGTCCACGAGCACGGGCGCGGCGGCGAGCTCCCACGCGGCCATCTCGTCGAGCGCGTCCAGCAGATGCTGCCAGCGCGAGCGGGCGCGCTCGTGCGCCGGCACATGGGTCACCGCGCGCCGCCTGGCGTCGTCGTCCCACGAGCGGGGCAGCAGGAGCCTCCAGTTGACCGGGCAGGCGCCCTCCTGACCGGCCATCAGTACGGCGAGCCCGAGCTGGCAGTTGAGGACCCGGCCGGCCGAGTGGGCGTACTGCTTGGCGACGCCGACCGAGTGCGAGCCGTTCTTGGGGAAGACGACCTCCTCGACGGTCCAGGCGCGGGGCCGCAGCACGGCGGCCATGTCCTGCGCGAGGAGCCGCCGCACCGGTTCCCAGCGCCAGGGGCTCTGGTTGAGGAACTGCTGGAGGGACTGGTCGGCGGGCCAGCCCACCACCTGTTCCGAGATGCGCCGGATCGACTTGCGGCCCGGCACGCAGTCGAGGCCGCGAACGTACACCTCGGCCCATCGGCGCTGGTCGGACCGGGCGAAGGAGGAGAACAGATGCCGGCAGAACTCGGCCAGCTCCGTGAGATCGGAGGACGCGTAGACGTCCGGAACAGACAACATGTGGCGCTCCCGTGATGAGAGGGCGGATCCTTCAGCACGCCATGGGCGTGTCGCTCTCCGCTCGACCGACGCCGTTGTCGGGTGGCGGCTCGTAGCTGTCGATCTCGTAGAAGATGCGGGCGGCGATGCCCGTGGAGTACGGCGCGTAGCGCCTGCGCAGGTTCTGGAAGACCGCCTCGGCCCCCCGCTCGTCGCGGTCGGTGGGCAGGCCGGCCTTCACGGCGAGCCGCATCGTGTCGGCGAAGCTCTGCTCCTCCCTGCCCTGCAGGCTGACCAGCGCCGGATGGACCCGGACGCCCAGTTGCGCCGCCACCCGCTGCAGGCAGCGGGTGCCGGTGTCGAGGACGGTGCGGGTGTTGGGCGGGGCCCAGTCGGGAGCCACCGCCTCGGTGAGCGCCGCGGCGTCCATCACGATGACGGCGGCCTTGAGCCAGCACAGCTCCCCGGCCGGGCGCTGGAAGGCGAGCGCGGGGTAGGCCACGTGGCTGGCGCCCACGTCGGCGAGCCAGGCCGCCCATTCCGCGAACATGTCGTCGAGGTGGTCCCGCGACCCGGAGCGTACGCACTCCGCGAGCACCGCCTCGGCGTCCGGCGGGCGGACCGCCTGCCCGGCCAGCCGGAGGACGAACCGCTCCCGCCGGCTGAACGCGTCGATGATCCGCATCAGGTGCGCGGTGAACGCGACGAGGATCAGCGCTGACGACAACCACGCGAAGGCGGCGAGGGCGGCGCCGGGCGAGCGCATCAGGAACACCTCGGCGATGTCCTCGGGATGTGGACTCACGCCGTACGCGCCGTAGGCGACCAGCCCGAACCCGGCGAAGGACGCGACCAGCCAGGCGGCCCCCACCGCGAACACCGCCGTCGGCCCGCACATCTCCAGCACCCGCTCCCGATACCTTCCGGGCAGGTGCCTGGCCACGAGGTACGCGCCGGTCGCGACCACCCGGACCGTCCGCAGGGCCATGCGCGACGACCGGCCCTGGGGGGTCATCACGGTGCGGAGCACGCTGCTCCAGACCGTGAGGACCAGGGCCACACCCAGCACTATGGGAACTGCTTCGCTCACCTCGGACGCACCCTTCGTGCGATCTTCGCGAATTGGGTCAAAAACGAGCCTCGAATACGGGGCCGCCGATGAACAGAGCCCATCGACGCTGGCATTGCGAATGCCACCACTGGGATGCGCGCCCACCCGCCCCCGGCATTCCGTTAGTTCGGCATTGACCATGGAAGCGCCGACCGGAAATGGTCATTGCTCATATTCACCTCGACATGGGGAGGAGCCATGACGCCCTGGCCTCAAGTCGGCAGGACGGAACAAACTGCACAACTGACGAGCGCTCTGGACAGGCCCGCGTCGGGGCCCGTCGTCATCAGCGGCGCCCCCGGCACGGGCCGGACCTCGATGCTGCGGCTGGCGGTCACGCTCGCCGAGCGCCACGGTTATCTCGTACTGCGATTACGCCCCCGGGGGACCGGCGCGATGGCCGCGCTGCGCGGCGTGCTCCCGCCGGGGCCGGTGCCGGCGCCCGAGGAGGCGGCGCGGACCCTGCGGATGCTCGCCGGCGGCCGGCGGTTCATGGTCGTCCTCGACGACGCCCACCTGGCGGACCACGAGACGCTCCTGACGCTCCGCGCGCTCAACCGGTCGCACACCACGGCCCTGGTGGTGAGCAGGACGGCGATCACCCGGGGCGAGGACGACCCCGCTCCCCGGCCCGACCCGACCGACTGCCTCATGTACGAGCGGGGGCTGGTGCATCTGGTGTTGCCGCCGCTGGGGCCGCGGGACGTCGCGGAGCTGTTCACGCGGCTTGTGGGAGGTCCCGTACGGCAGGCCACCGCGGCGGCGCTGCACACGCTGACCGGCGGCGTGCCGCGGCGGCTGCACGAGCTGGCCGACGCCGGACTCGTCCGGTGCCTGGCGGAGCGGCGCGGCCGATGGGAGATGACCGAGCCGGGCCCGCTCGACCCGGCGCTGCCGCGCGAGGCGGCAGACGCGGCGGCGGCCGCGCGCCGGGCCTGGGCCTGCCTCGGCCTGGACCAGGCGGAGGAGCTGTGCCGGGTGGCGCTGTGGCAGCGGGCGGAGGCCGACGTCGCCGACGTCTGGGCGGTCGTCCTCCTGCTGCGCGGCCGCGGGAAGGAGGCCGCCGCGTTCCTGGACTCGCTCCCCCCGTCCGCCGCCGCGGACGGCGACGACGCCGAACCCGCGCGGCTCACGTTCGCTCGCGCCCTGGTCACGGCCTTCGGCCTCGGCAAGCCGTCCGAGGCGGCCGATCTGCTGCTCCTGCGGGCTCTGGCGGCCCGGCCCGACCGGGACAGCCGCCGCGACCGGCACTTGGCGCAGCGGGCCTGGATCCTGGCGGCGACCGGCGCCGCGGAGCCCGAGGCCAACCTCGACCGCGGCGACCGGGAGACGGCGCTGTTCGTGCACGCGGCGCAGGCGGCGCTCGCCGCCGACCGGCCGCAGCAGGCGGTGCTCCACCTCCGCCGGGCGCTCGCCGTGTCGGAGGGGTGCCACGTCGAGTCGGCCTGGCTTCCGGCCTACCTGCGCGGCGAGCTGACGGGTGCGCTCGCCCGCGCGGGGCGTCCGGTGTCCGCGGCGGCCGCCGACCGTGCTCAGGAGCCGGTGGGCGCGGCCGTCGCCGCGATGCTGCGCGGCGCGCGGGCGACGGCCGGCCCGGACCTCCGCGAGGCCGCCGCGGCCGTGCCGAACGGTGCGGAGACGGGACGGAGCAGGACGGCGCGCACCCCCGCCCGCGACGAGGTGCCGGCGCGGTGACCATGGCCGCCGGTGGTGAGCACACCACCGGCGGCCTACGAGGTGCCCGTGCGGCGGGCGAGCACGGAAGACGAGACGAGCGGGGGCCGCGGCGGCCGCCCGCTCGTCTCGTTTCGTTTCGTTTCGTTTCGTTTCGTCTCACTCTCCCTCGCGCGGAGTCCTCCGCATGACGAGGATGTTGCGGTTGCGCCCGCCGACGCGGTCGTAGACGAACTCGTCGAGCCGGCCCAGCGCCAGGAGCAGGCCGTACCCGCCCTCCTCACGGAGGGCGGGATCGGCGGCGAGCCGGGGCGCGGGGTCGTATCTCGTCGGGTCGAACGGCGGCGCGTCGTCCTCGACGCGCACCCACACCCGGTCGGTCTCCACCCCGCCCTCCAGGTCGATCACGCCACCGCGGCCGCCGTAGCCGTGCTGCGCGATGTTCGTCGTGATCTCGTCGGCCGCGAGGCGCAGCCAGTACGCCTGCCGGGTGTGGAGGGTTCCGGTGCGGGCCAGCGTCAGGACGAACTCGGCCACCCTTCCGGCGAACGACGCGCCGGCGTCCAGTCGGAGTCGGCACCCGATCATCAAGCCTCCGCGGACTCCCGCTCGACGGACTCCTGCATCACGACGGTACGGTCGAAGCCGGTCATCCGGATGGTCTCCGCGACCTCCTGCCGGGTGCCGACCAGCACGATCTCCGCGCCCCTCGGCAGCTTCTGGTGGGCGAACAGCAGGCAGCGGATGCCCGCCGACGACATGTACGTCACGTCGGAGACCAGCAGCACCAACCGGCGCACCTGGGCGGTGACGGCGTCGGAGATCAGCAGGTTGAGCCGGGGCGCGGACCGTCCGTCGAGCTCCCCGGAGAGCCGGATCGTCGCGGTGCCCTCGTCGATGTGCATCTTCGCGTCGAACGTCATGCTCCTTCACTCCTCTGGTAGTCGTTCCCTCGCGACCAGGACGAGCGTGGCCCGCGGGCCGATCGAGACCCGTACCTGGTCGGCCAGCCGGGGCTCGCGTCCCGGCTCGTGGGCGTCGTGCGGCGGCGCGGCCGCCGTGTCGGCGAACAGGTGCCAGACGGTGCCCTCAGGGGGTGCGGGGAGCTCCAGGACGTGCCCCTCCCAGTAGGAGTTGGCCGCCACGTAGACGCAGTCGTATCCCCCGTCATCCCTCATGGTGGAGAACATGGCCGCGACCAGGCGGCTGTGCGGCGACCAGTCCGGCGTCCAGGCGTGCACGCCGTGCCAGCTCACCTCGGGAAGCCGCCCGTCCACCGAATGGCCGAGCGCGCCCTCCCCACGCCGCAGGGCGGGGTGGGCACGGCGGAACGCGATCGCGTTGCGGACGAACCGGTGCAGGTCCCGGTGCTCCCGGGCGAGATCCCAGTCGATCCACGACAGCGGCCCGTCGTGGCAGTAGGCGTTGTTGTTGCCCTGCTGAGTGCGGCCCATCTCGTCGCCGGCGAGCAGCATCGGGATCCCGTGACTGGTCAGCAGGAGCAGCAGGGCGTTGCGCACCTGCCGGGCACGCAGCGCCAGCACGTCCGGATCGTCCGTCGGGCCTTCGTGCCCGCAGTTCCAGGAATGGTTGGCCGAGTCCCCGTCGCGGTTCTCCTCCCCGTTGAGCTCGTTGTGCTTGCGGTTGTACGACACCAGGTCGCGCAGGGTGAAGCCGTCGTGGGAGGTGACGAAGTTCACCGAGGCGACCGGCCCCCGGGGGCCGTAGATGTCGGTGGAGCCGGTCATGCGGGCGGCCAGCTCGCCCACGGTCCCGAGGTCGCCCTTGACGAACCGCCGCACGGCGTCGCGGTAGCGCCCGTTCCACTCCGACCAGCGGCAGTACGACGGGAACGTCCCCACCTGGTAGAGGCCGGCCGCGTCCCACGCCTCCGCGATGAGCTTGCAGTCGCGCAGCACCGGGTCGTGGGCGAGCGACTCCAGCAGCGGCGGGTTCGCGAGGACCGTACCGTCGGGGGCGCGCCCGAGCACGGCCGCCAGGTCGAACCTGAACCCGTCGACGTGGAATTCCGCCGCCCAGTGGCGCAGGCAGTCGAGAACGAATTCCCGCACGACCGGGTGATTGCAGTTCACCGTGTTGCCGGTGCCGCTGAAATTGTAGTAATGGCCGTCCGGCGTGAGCATGTAATAAGTGCTGTTGTCGAGGCCGCGGAACGAAATCGACGGCCCCCGCTCGTTTCCCTCCGCCGTGTGGTTGAAAACCACGTCGAGCACGACCTCGATGCCCGCGCGGTGGAACTGCTTCACGAGGTTCTTCATCTCGTCGACCTGCATGCCGTACGGCCCGGAGGCCGCGTAGGAGGCCTTGGGGGCGAAGAACCCGACCGTGTTGTAGCCCCAGTAGTTGTGCGGCCCGCGCGGGTTGTCCAGCTCGTCGAACTCGAAGACGGGCATCAGCTCGACGCAGTTGACCCCGAGGTCCACGAGATACGGCAGCCGCTCGACCAGGCCGGCGAACGTGCCGGGGGCCCGCACCCCCGACGACGGGTGCCTGGTGAAGCCCCTGACGTGCAGCTCGTACACGATCAGGTCCTCCGGGCGTATCCCGGGCGGCCGGTCGTCCTCCCAGTCGAAGTCGTCCAGCGCGATCCGGCCCCGGTAGGGGTACACGCCGTCGCGGGGGGCGCCCCACGCCTCCCGGCCGCCGACGAGCTTGGCGTACGGGTCGAGGAGGATCGTCCCCGGGTCGAACCGGTGGCCGTCCTGGGGGCGGAACGGGCCGTCGGCGCGGTAGCCGTACTCGAGCGTCTCGACGTCCAGCCCCAGGTCGTCGAGCCCGAACACGGTCATGGCGTACACGCCGCCCCGGCGGAACGACGGCGGGAACGGCAGTTCCACGAGGGGCGCCGCCTCCCCCCGCCGGAACAGCACGAGCGTCATCGCGGTCGCGTTGTTGGAGTAGACCGAGAAGTTGACGCCGCCCGGCACCGGGGTGGCCCCGAAGGGAAGGGTCCGCCCCGCCCGGACCGGCACGCCGCCGATCCGGTGCGTCGGGTACGCGTCGACGCGGGTCTCGAGCATCGGGTCCTGCCTAACAGTCGGCCACTGAAGAGTCGGTCACGGAGGAGCCGGCCACGCGAAAGAGGTCGAGGAGACCGGTCGCGGCCATCACGGTCTCGATCTCGGGAGGGACGCCGGCCAGCGCCACCCGCCCGCCGGCCGCGCGGTGCAGCAGGAGCAGCACCCGCAGCCCCGCGCTCGACAGATACGTCACGCCGGACATGTCCAGCAGCACCCGCCCGTCCTCCGGCAGCAGATCCATGAGCCGCCGCTGCACGCCGGGACCCGAGCGGCCGTCGAGCTCCCCGGTCAGCCCGATGACCGTCGTCCCGTCGCGTACGGATGTGTCGACCAGCACGACCGGCTCGGTCATCGGGACTCCTTCGTCGGCTCGTTCGACGGCATGTTCATCGGGGCTCACCGGGGGCTTATCGGGCGGCTTATCGGGGGGCCTATCGAGGAGCGAGGTGCGCGCGGACCGTGACCGGCCGTTCTGAGTCCGGCAGCTTGACCGTGAGGCCCTCGGGGTCGAACGCGGAGTAGGGCCTGCCGTCCACCTCGACCCAGTCGAGGCGCACCATGCCGGGCGGCAGGGCGTCCGGCGCGACCCGCAGCACCCGGTCGGGGAACCCGTCGGGGCAGGGCCGGAACCACAGGCTCAGCGGTTCCCGGTCGAGGAGCAGGCGCTGGTAGACCGTCGCCAGGAAGCACAGCTCGGCCGCGTGGCACATGCTCATCGAGTGGCTGCCCTTCAGCCGCTCGGTCCCCACCAGGTAGGGCGTGCCGTCCGCCAGGACGTTGAAGTAGACGCCGCCCTCGTCGTGGTCGAGGAAGAACGCGTTGTAGAACGCGGCCGCCTCGCGCGCCCGTCCCCGGAACTCCTCCTGCCCGGTCAGCGCGGCCAGGATCTGGTAGGCCAGGATCGCCTGCTCCTGCTGCCACCAGGCCTTGCGGTCGTGCCAGACGAAGCGGTGCACCCGCCGTCCCGGCTCCAGGCTCCGCTCGACCACGTCGTACCAGCCGCCGCGGCGCAGGTCGGCGCCGAGCTCCGGCATCCGGTGGCCGATCCGCTCGGCGAGCTCGCGGTAGCGGTCCTTCGGACGGATCGACATCATCCGCATGAGGTTCCACGAGATCTTGAGGTTGTGCCCGACCACCGCCCTGTCCTGCTGCCAGTCCCACGTGCGGTCCGGGGACCAGTCGCCGTGGAACCGCTCCTGCACGAACGGGCTGTCCTCGCGCGGCATGTGCCGCACGATCAGGTCGAACGTCTCCTCCAGCATGTCGGCGTGCCGTTCGTCGCCCGTCCCGAGGAACAGGTTGATCAGATACGCCGGCGCGTGGTCGCCGACGGAGTTCCAGTTCTTGCGCGACCGGTTGGGCCCGAGCGACTCGTGGTGCGGGCTGAGCAGGATCGGGTCGATGTGGGAGTAGTAGCCGCCGCGGTCGGGATCGCGGAAGAACTTGCGGAACAGCCGCAGGGTGCCGTCGATGTCGGCGGCCACCTCCGGGTCGCCGGTCACCCGGAAGAACTGCGTGGGCCCGGCGAGGGCGTAGATCTGCTCGTACATCGGGATGGCGTCGTAGTCGTCGCCGAACTCCGAGGTGAAGAGCTTGTGCTCGACCCCGTCCCGCACGTCGACGCCGTGGTACCAGTAGACGACGTCCTCGTCGGGGTCGACGAACCGCATGTGCTCGCGCAGGTAGGCGGTGCCGCGCTCGGCCACCTCGAGGAAGTCCTCGTCGCCGGTGAGCATGTACGCCGACGACATCCCGTAGACCAGCCGGGAGATGGTGTCGGTCTCCTGCACGTGGTGGTCGGCCTTGTCGCCGCCCAGCCGCAGCACCGTGCGGTAGTCGGCGAAGTCCACCGGCCCCTCGTCCCCGAACTGGGCCCGCCGGTAGAAGCGGCCCAGCTCACGGATCTGCCGCACCCACCAGTCGGGCTGCTCGAAGACGTGCTCGTCGGGTCTGCGGCCGACGAAGACCAGCCGCTTGGCGTCGAAGGAGGCCGGCCCGCCGTCGGGGTAGAAGATCCCGTGGGCGAACAGCCGCCGCCCCGGCGTGAGCAGCTCCCGCAGGTGACCGGACGCGTCGAGGTAGGGATCGCCGAGGTTGCGCAGGAACTCGGCCGATGTGGTCGAGGTGAGGCGCGCGGTGACCGTGCGGCCCTCCGCGGTGCGCAGGTCGACGAGCCCCTGCTCGGCGTCGTACCCGGTGATCACGCCGGCCACCAGGTCGGAGTAGGTGTAGCCGCCGCGCAAGGCCGGCTCCGTGTCCCCCGACGCGGCCCGGGGGGAGGGGACGGCGGGCCGCCGGTCGCCCTCCCCCCTGTTCTCCGCTCCGCTCTCCTTCCCGACCGCCTCGTGGCGGGCCGGTAGGTGGCGGGGCGCGGCGCGCCGGGGCATGACGCGCCGGGGAGCGCCGGCCGTCCTGCGCCCACGCCGCGCCGCGATCAGCTCGATCATCATGCGGGCGAAGGCGTGGCAGTGGTCGGCCGTGCGCGCGGTCACCAGGTCTCCGTCGACCACCACGTCCTGGTCGGTGTAGACCGCGCCCATGTTGCGCACGTCGGAGACGAGGTTGTTGTGGCAGGTCACCCGGCGTCCCCGGACGACCTCCGCGATGGGCGACACCAGCCACATGCCGTGGCAGACGATCCCCTTCAGCACGTCCGGCAGCGCGAACGCGTCCCGCAGCAGGCGGACCGCGGGGGAGAGCTCCCCCGCGTTCTCGCTGTAGCGCAGCCGGTCCGACACCATGCCGGAGGGGACGATGAGCGCGTCGAGCTCCCGCAGGCCTTCGGCGTCGAGGGCCTCCAGGTCGCCGTCCACGGTCAGGGGCTCGCGGAACTCGTGCCCGTGGAAGGTGAGCGACGGCTGCCCCCACAGGCGGGTGACGAACCGGGTCCGCGCCCCTTCCTCCGCGAACCTGCGCTGGTAGTAGTGCACCTCGGGCTCGACGAAGTCGCTCTCGATGAGGATGGCGACGGTGGCCCCGTCCAGCCTGTTCACCGGGTCCCTCCCGTGTCGAGGTCGACGAGGAACGGGCCGGGCGCGGACAGCATCCGCTCGACGGCGCGCTCCACCTGTGCGGGTTTGTCCACCCGGACGGCCTCGACGCCCATGCTCCGGGCGAGGGCCGGGAAGTCGATCTCCGGCCGGGCGAGGTCGAAGCCGGACGGGTGCGCGTGCGGGGGGACGTCCCGCTCGCGCCAGTACTGCTCGATGTTGTCGTCGAGCAGCTGATAACGGCGGTTGTTGCAGATGACGAACCGCGCGGCCACGTTGTGCCGGGCCGCCGTCCACAGGGCCTGGATCGTGTACATGCTGCCTCCGTCCCCGGTGAAACCGACGACCTCGGCGTCCGGCCGGGCCAGCTTCGCCCCGATCGCACCCGGGATGCCGACGCCGAGCGAGCCGCCCCTGGTGAGGAAGTACGAACCGGGGACGCGGGCGGGCAGGCGGCGGGTGAGCGCGGGCGAGGCGGTGAGCGCCTCGTCGAAGACGACCAGGCCGGCCGGGACCCGGCGGGCGATCTCGGCCGCGAAGGCGTCCATCAGCGTGTCGCCCTCCGGGGGTGGCCCCGCGAGCGCCGGGCGCACCGGCGCGGGAGGCAGGCGGTCGGCGAGGGCGGCCAGTGTGAGCTTGGGGTCGGCGCACAGCGCGACGTCCACGGGAAAGTTCTTGGCGATCTCGTAGTCGTCGAGGTCGACGTGGACGATCCGCG
Organism: Microbispora sp. H10830; assembly: GCF_014161375.1. NCBI lineage: Bacteria > Bacillati > Actinomycetota > Actinomycetes > Streptosporangiales > Streptosporangiaceae > Microbispora > Microbispora sp. H10830. The sequence goes on along the minus strand of NZ_JABBWX010000002.1, from coordinate 148,891 downwards.
CATCCTCTCTGAACGGGCTGACCAGGTGGGGGAAGACCTCGGGGAACACGTACGTCCCCACGATCAGCACGGCGTCGGCGTCGCGGACCGCCGCGGCGCTGACGTGGCCGAACATGTGCCCGAGCTGCCCCCGGTAGAGCGGATGCGCGGTGTCGATGTTGACCTCGGACGAGTCGACCCCCCAGACCGGGGCGCCGAGCCGCTCGGCCACGAGCGCCAGCTCCTCCTGGGCGCCGGAGACCGCGACGCCGTCGCCCATGAGGATCACCGGTGACCGCGCGTCCCGCAGCACCCGGACCGCACGGTCGAGGTCGTACGGGGCCGGCGTCACCGCACGGCTCGGCACGGTGCTCGGCACCGCCGGCTCGGCGGTCTGCGCGTCGAGGACGTCCATCGGCAGCGCCACGAAGACGGGGCCCCGCGGCGGCGTCATCGCCGTCTTGACGGCCCGGCGCAGCACCCGCAGCACCGAACCGGGGTGCGTGACCCGGGTGGCGTACTTCGTCACCGGCCGCGCCATCGCCACGAGGTCGGCGGCCATCTGGGCGTCCATGCTCTCGTACTGGACGCCCGCCTCGCCCGCGACGACGACGAGGGGCGAGTGGCCGCGCATGGCCTGGTACAGCATGCCGACCGCGTTGCCCAGCCCCACGCCGGCGTGGAGCTGGACGAGCGCGGGCCCCGCCGTGGCGCGGGCGTAGCCGTCCGCGATGGCCACCGCGACGGTCTCCTGCAGGGCCAGGACGTAGTCCATGTCCGCGCGCTGTTCGAGGACATCGAGGAAGCCCTGCTCAACGGTGCCGGGATTGCCGAAGACGAGCCTGATCCCGTCCGCCGCGAACTGCTCGAACATCGCGACCTTGCCCGGTCTCGAAGCCACGTCGGATCACCAGCCGTACCGGCGCAGCCCGGTCTCGAGGACGTCCACCAGCTTCTCCCCCGACAGGAACGAGTCGGGCGTGGACCTGGCGGTGATGAACGGGTAGTCGACGATGACGGAGGTCTCCCTGCCGACGTTGCCGTGGTAGCGGCCGTCGGGGCCGGTCGCGTCGCGCAGGATGTACTCCAGCGGGTACGGCGGCGGGCCCATGTTGAAGTCCACGCCGAGGAAGCCGGTGCCGTCTTTGTAGTCGTACTCCTTGCAGTGGCCGGTGACGTGCTTGCCCCAGATGATGCTCTCGCGGGTCTCCCAGTCGCGGGCGAAGGCCAGGCAGGCGATGCCGTAGCACTCGGCCAGGATCGGCTTGTCCGCCCGGAGGAACGCGAGGATCAGGTCGTGCACCCGGCCGCTGTTGGCGAGGTCGACGATCGGGCCGCTGCCGCCCACGATCACCAGCGCGTCGTACTGCTCGATGTCGGCGTCGACCTCGCCCAGGGCGCGGTAGTACGCCTCCAGCTTGCGGAGGTGGTCGGGCTCGCTGTCGTACGGCCGCTCGGGAATCCACGCGCTCAGGCTCAGCGGGGCGTCCAGCCGGTTCGACTCGTCGAGGTCCCTGGCCGCGACGGCCACCTCCGGCGTGGTGACCGAGCGGCCGAGCGGCGGGTCGATGTAGCCGGGGTCGAGGCTCGGCGGGAGGGCCCGGGGCCGCTTCCCCGTCGGCGTGGCGAAAACGGTCTCATATCCTTCCCGGTCGAAAGCGGTGACCGGGCCGAGCAATTCCTCCCCCCAGTAGCCGTACTCGGAAAGGAGAACGAGAATTCTTTTCGACATCTTGTTGCTCTCCCATCTACGTGCGGTCGTGATGAATTCCGTCAGCCAGAAGTCAAGGCGACGCGGATGCGACGGACAAGGAAAACGGCGGGGGCCGCGCCTACTTCTTGAAGTCGGCGGCGGCACTCCGTCAGGTGCGCAGCCCGGCCAGCAGATTCGCGACGTCGTGCAGCGCGACCGTGAAAGGGTGCTCGGGAAAGGCGGCCGCGAACAGCCCGGTGTGGTCGCCCCTGGCCAGCTCCGCGGCCCAGGGCAGCGCGCCGGCCATGGGGGATTCGTACCGGCGCAGCGCGATGCCGGTGAGCGCGGTGTTCGTCATCCCGGGCGGGACCATCGTGAACAGCACGAGGGCGAAGGGCACGCTGAGCCGTCTCGATATGGTGGCCATCAGCGGGCCCCCGGACAGGCCGCGCGTGTCGGGGCGGGCCGCCGTCAGGCAGACGTCCGCGATGGCAAGGGCGTGCACGGCCTCGTGGTTGACCCCGGAATGCGTGTCCACGAGGACGGCGTCGAGGTCGAGCGCCACGGCCATCTGCCGGATGCCCTCGTGCAGCAGCCCCGTGTCGTACTGGCCCGCGAGGGCGGGCCGGGCTATCGCCCCCATGTCCACCACGCCGGGGGCGAGGTGCAGCGCGCCGCGGCCGCCGCCGAGGCCGGCGAGCGGGCCGAGGTCGTAAAGGATGTCGTCGAGCCCGCACTCGCCCACCAGGTAGCCGGTGATGCCGCGGCGCAGTTGCCCGTCGGGGACGCCGCAGGCGAGATGGAGTCCGGGCGCCTGCAGGCCGGCGTCGACGAGGCCGACCCGCAGGCCCAGCCGGGCGAGCAGATAGCCCAGGTTGGCGACGGCCGTGGTCTTGCCGACCCCGCCACCCCACGAGTGGACCGTCACGATCATCGGCATGCGCCGTCACCGGCCGGCGAGCCGGCGCAGGGCCAGCATCGTGATGTCGTCGTACTGCTCGCCGTCGCGCAGATGGGCCTGTACGTCGGCCTCCACGCGGTCCAGCAGCCCCAGTGAGGTGCCGGCCAGGCCGCGGACCAGGGCCGACAGGCGGTCCTCCCCGTAGAACTCGCCTTCGGGGTCCCGGCTGTCCGTCACCCCGTCGGTGTAGGCGAGCAGCACGTCGCCGGGGTCGAGCCGCACCTCGGCGAGGCGGAACTCCGAGTCGGGGTGCAGCCCCACGGCCGGTCCGGTCACCTGCAGCCGCTCCAGGCGGCCGCCCACCCTCCTGAGGAGGGGCGGGTTGTGGCCGCCGTTGGCGTACAGCAGGCAGCCGGACTCCGGGTCGAGCACCCCGAAGAAGACGGTCGCGAAGTACCCCTGGTGGTTGCTCGTCATGTAGCGGTTGGTCCCCGTCATGGCCTGCAGCAGGGGCGCCGCCCCCGGCACGAGCGCGGGGGACTCCTGCCGGACGTCCCGGGCGAGCGCTTCGAGCGGCGGAAGACCGTCGAAGAGGTTCCACTGCCCGGCGTGCTCGGCCGTGTGCCGCAGCAGCGTGCGGATCAGGGCCATGAACAGCGCCGCCCCGACCCCCTTGTCGCACACGTCCGCCACCACGATGGACAGGCGGCGTCCCTGCAGCAGGGGGAACGCGTCGTAGAAGTCGCCGGCCACCGCCCGTGCCGGGCGGAAGCGTACGTCGATCTCCCAGCCCGGCGCGCACGGGAGGTCGGAGGGCAGGAACCCCTCCTGGATCTCCTGGGCGATGCGCAGCTCGCGCTCGTACTGGCGGAGGGAGACGGCCAGGGCCGCCTCCTCCGCCACGCGGGCCAGCCGGTGCCGCTCCACGTCGCACATCAGCTGGGTCCTGATGAGCGAGCCGCGGTACGGCGGGACGAGGTAGTGGTAACCGTGCTTGACGCAGGCCTCCAGGTCGGCCAGCTCCCCGTCCAGGTAGACCATCACCGCCGTGTGCCGCGCCTGGTGCCGCCCCGACGGGTCGCCCTCCGGCGCCGGGGGGACGAGGAGGTCCCCGTTCCCCCGGCGCAGGAGCATTCCGTACCGGCCGACGCGGTCCGCGCCCAGTGAGGACGGGAGCAGGAGCAGGTCGGGCGGGTCGGGTCCGGTGAGGTGCTTGACGACCTCGTCCGGCAGGGCGTGGACGACCCGCATCCTCGCGGCCCGCAGCGCCTCGTCGAGGTCGTGCCCGTCCTCCTGGGACGTCTCGAGGGACGTTCTGTCGCGCAGGACGAGCACCGCCGACAGCTCGGCCATCGGACTATCCCTCCGGCGGCGGAAGGGGAAGGGCGGAGGGAGCGGGCCTGGGAGAGACGACCGTGTCCTCGGGCGCCGCCACCGCCTCGGGGGCGACGGCCCCGGCGGGCCGCCGGCGCGGTTTGCTCCAGCGCCGCATCGCCGGCACCTCGACGAAGCGGTAGAGCAGCCAGGACAGTGCGATGGTCACGGCGAGAGCGGCCAGCAGCATGCCGAGCGCGGGCAGGGTGTCCCACTGCCGCTTCGCGCCCACCGCCATGTGTCCGAAGCGGAGCACGAGCCGGTGCCACAGGTAGAAGGCGAACGAGATGTCCCCCAGCCACACCATCACCGGAAGGCGCAGCAGCGATCTGGTGCCTCTGACGTCGGCCATGGCGGCGGCCGGGATCACCAGGGCCATCGGGATCGCGGTGACGGCCACCATCCGGTAGACGACCGGGACCACGCCGGCGGCCAGGAAGCCCACCACCAGCAGCGCGAACGCCGGGCCGAGCCGGAGCCCTATCCACTTGCCGCTGAGGACGATGCGCGCCATGACCATGCCGAGCACGAAGTCGAGCGCGCGCACCGGCGGGGCGGTGTAGGCCAGCCAGAACTCCCACTGCGACACGTTGTGCCAGGGGATGCTCGGGCCGCCGGTGGGCAGGGGCAGCCGGGCGACGACGGTGGGCACGGCCCACATCAGGGCGAGCAGCCCGCCGGCCAGCCACCACAGCCGTTCCGGCCTGATCCGGTTGATCCGCGTCAGCAGGAACGGGAACAGCAGGTAGAACGCCGCCTCGCAGGACAGCGACCAGGAGACGGAGTTCACGCTGAGCATGACCGACAGGTTCGGGGTCCACGCCTGCAGCAGGAACAGGTTGAGCAGCGCGGGCCCGGCCTGGGGAGGCGTCACGAGCCAGGTCAGCAGCAGCGCCGCGACCAGGAACGTGACGAAGTGGTTCGGGTAGACCTTGAATAACCGGCGACGCCAGAACCGTCCCGGCGTGTCACCGGCCCTGGCGGACCAGGTGAGGACGAACCCGCTCAGGATGAAGAAGAATCCGACGCCCGTGGGCCCGCCCTGACCGAGGATGGCCGCGTACACGTCCTGCGCGGCGGGGTCGGCGAACACATGCTCGAACTGGGCGTGAAAGAAGAAGATCATGCCGGCGGCGATGATCCGCATACCGGTCAGCGACGGCAGCCGCGTGGTCGACACGGCCGTGCCGGTGGTTTCCATTGGATCTCCTCAACTCACTCACGGAGAAGAGATGTGGGCGGCGTTGCGACGGACGTAGTCCGCCAGCCCGCGCGCCCCGAGGTTGGGAGGGGCCCACAGCACCAGGCGGTCGACACCCAGGCGCCGGTAGGCCTCGACGATGTCCTTGTCGATCCCGCCCCTGGGCGGGGACACCGTGATCGACAGAGGACCGAGCCGGGCCGGCCGCTCCACCGTCCGCGCGATGTCGCGCAGGCGCATGAGCAGGGCCTCGAGGTGCGCGGGCGGCAGGCCGAAGGCGAACCACCCGTGGGCGTGCGTGATCGCGAGGCGCAGCGCCTTGTCGCTGTGGCCGCCCGCGACCAGCGGCAGGTCGGCCTGCACCGGCCGGGGGAAGGACTCCACGCCACTGAAGTCGACGTGGGCGCCGTGGTAGGCCACCGGCGGCTCGTCGTACCACAGGGCGCGCATGGCCTCCAGATGCTCGCGGCCGCGGTCGGCGCGGCCCCTGAAGGCCACGCCGACCGCGTCCGCCTGGGCCCTGATGTAGCCCATGCCGAAACCGAGCGTGAACCGCCCGCCCGACAGCCGGTCGAGCGTCGCCACCTGCTTGGCCGTAATCACGGGATTGCGCAGCGGCAGCAGCATGACGCCGGTGCACAGCCGGATCGTGCTGGTCAGCGCCGCCAGATGGGACAGCGTGATCAGCGGGTCGTTGAGGACGTACCCGGGGTGGAACCACCCGCCAGGAGGCGGGGGCACCGGCATCACCGGGTGCTCCCCCATCCACAGCGAGTCGTAGCCGGCGTCCTCGGCGAGCCGGGCGATGTCCCGCATGTCGGCGGGGTCCGCCACGGTCTCGCCGCCGTTGAGGGCGAACAGGCCGATGGCGGGCGGTGCGGTCTCCGCACGTGCGATTTCGGTGGTGAGCGGCATTTTCTAGTCCTGGTCGGCCCGCAGCCAGTCGGCGACACGCTCGCCGATCATGATGCAGGTGAGGTTGGTGTTGACTCGGATGGTGACGGGGATGACGGACGCGTCCGCCACGACGAGGCCCTCGACGCCCCGCACGCGGCAGCGCTCGTCCACCACCGCGCCCGGGTCCCCGTCGGGTCCCATGCGGGCCGTGCCCATCGGGTGGCAGTGGTTGTCGACGGTGGCGCGCATGAACTCGTCCAGCGCCTCGTCGGACTCGATGACCTCCGGCGACGGCACCATGTCGCCCATGGCGAACGGCCGGAAGTACGGGGTCTCGGCGATGCGCCGGGCGAGGCGGATGCCCTCCCGCATGCGGCGCAGGTCCTCGGGGTGGTCGAAGAAGTTGTAGACGATCTTCGGTGCGGCCGCGGGGTCGGTCGACTCGACCGTCACCCGGCCGACCGAGAACGGCCGTTCGACCCCCGTCGAGATCATGAAGACCTTGTCGGTGCCGATCTGCTCGCGCAGGTCGGCGGCGAACCCGTTCAGGTCGACGTGACTGAAGACGTAGATCTGCATGTCGTCGGTCTCGCTGGAGCCGGGGTAGGTCCCCTGCAGCATCATCTGCACGACCGGCAGCGACTCGTCGTACACGCCGGGCCGCGGGCGGAAGGTCACCAGGCAGGTGGGGTGGTCCTTCAGGTTCTCGCCCACACCCGGCAGGTCGGCGACCACGGGGACGCCGAGCCGTCCGAGGGCCTGGGCGTTCCCGATCCCCGACCGCATGAGGATGGCCGGCGTGCCGATCGCGCCCGCGCTGAGCACGATGCGATCGCCCCGGACGACCTCCTCGCCCCGCTCGCCGCGGACGACGACGCCGACGGCGCGGCCGTCCTCCACGAGGATCCTGTCGACCAGTGTCTCCGGCCTGATCTCCAGGTTGCCGCGCTCGCGCGCCGGCCCGAGGTAGGCGATGGCCGTGGAGATCCGCAGCCCGTCCACCTGGTTGGTGGCCAGCGGGCCGACCCCGGCGCCGTCCGGCGCGTTGTGGTCCTCGGTCTCCGGGAAGCCGAGCGACTTGCACGCCTCCCGCAGGGCCACCTGCAGCGGGCCGAGCTGCTCGTCCCGCCACCGCCAGACCGGGATGGGCCCGCCCTTCCCGTGGTCGGGCGGGCCGAAGTCGCGGTCGTCCTCCAGCCGGTTGAAGTAGGGCAGGACCTCCTCCCACGTCCAGCCGCCCACGCCGAGGGAGGACCACTCCTCGAAGTCGACGGGTCGCGGCCGCACGGCCAGCGAGGTGTTGATGGCCGAGCAGCCGCCCACGACCTTGCCGCGGGCCAGCGGGATCTCCCGCCCCGGCACCGCCTCGGCCCGGAAGCCCCAGTCGTGGTCGATGAACGACGGGTAGAGGCCGTTGCGGAGGTCCTCCGGCATGGTCTCGACGTCGGGGAAGTCGGGGCCGGCCTCCAGCAGCAGGACACGGCGGTCCGGGTCCTCGGAGAGCCGGGCGGCCACGACCGCCCCGGCCGACCCGGCCCCGATGATGATGTCGGTGTACATGAGGGCAACTCCTGAGTCCGGTCGCGTCACCGGGCGCGGAACCGTCCGGTCCACCACCGGTTCGGTATGGTCACCACGGAGGCCAGCGCCGCGAGCGCGATGAGGTAGACGAGACTCGCCGCGAACGCCCTGCCGTAGGCGGCGGGGGAGACGCTCGCGCCGTTGAGGGTGCCGAAGAAGATGATCCCGATGATCGCGACGCCGAGAGCGCCGGCCATCTGCTGGACCGTGGACAGCACGCCCGAGGCCGACCCGGCGTACTCCGGCTCCACGCCGAGCAGCACCTGGGACAGCAGCGGGGCGCCGACCATGCCGATCCCGGCACCGGCCACGGCCATCAGCACCTCGTACAGCGGCAGGTTCACCCCGGCGCCGGCGTCGCGGGTGATCAGCGCGAGGCAGACCTCCCCCGCGACGATCAGGATCGCGCCGACGGTGAGCGTGCGGCGGCCGAGCCTGCGGATGAACTTCGCCGCGTTCATGGAGGTGGCGAAGAACGCCACGCCCATGGGCAGGAAGACCATCCCCGCCCTGAGCGGGGAGTAGCGCAGGCCGTCCTGCACGTACAGCGCGATCACGAGCATGAACGAGGCCATGCCGCCGTACACGGCGAGCACGGTGGTCAGGCCGGTCACGAACGACCGGGAACGGAACAGGGACGGCTCGACCAGGGGCGTGCCGCCCGCCCGGGACAGGCGCACCTGCTGCCACGTGAACAGCGCGAACACCACGACGCTCGCCGCCAGGGAGACGAACGTCCAGGCGGGCCAGCCCTCCTGCCGCCCCTCCACCAGGGGCACGAGCAGCAGCAGGACGGCGGGGAACACGATGGCCACGCCGACCAGGTCGAGACCGCGCGCGCTCTCGGAACGCGACTCGGGGACCAGGCGCGGCAGCAGGAGCAACGTGACCAGGCCGATGGGCAGGTTCACCAGGAAGCAGGCGCGCCAGCCCAGCCCGAGCACGTCGGAGGCGATCAGCAGGCCGCCGATCACCTGCCCGCCGACCGTGGCGAGGCCGAGGGCGGCGCCGTACCCGGCGAACGCCCGCGGCCGGTCGTCACCGGTGTACGTGACGTTGATGATGGACAGGACCTGCGGGAACATGAGCGCGGCCGCCATGCCCTGCAGGGCCCGGGAGACAACCAGCATCTCCGCGCTCACCGCCAGGCCGCACAGGGCCGAGGCGACGGTGAACGCCGTGAGGCCGATGGCGAACACCCTGCGCCTGCCGTACAGGTCGCCGAGGCGTCCGCCGGTGATCAGGCCCGAGGCGTACGCGACGCCGTAGCCGGCGACGACGAACTGGATCTGCGCGTCGCTGGCGCTCAGCTCCGCCTGGGCCGATGGAATGGCGACGTTCACGATGAAGAAATCCAGAATTGTCATGAACGTGCCGACGAGAATGACAGGGAGCGCGAACCACCGAGTGCGGTCGTGCGTTTCTCCGATGCTCGCGGGGACCGATCCGGTGACGCTACTCATGCCGTCACCTCACAGCGGTCCGCGGCGTTTGCCGGAGGCACGATTTCGATCGCCTTGCGAAACGCGCAGCGCCCGGTCATTCGCTCGCTTCGCTTGCTCATCTTCCTCTCCTAGGGCGTTGCGAACGGGGGGATTCCGATAAAGCTTTTCCGGCGGCGGCCGCGTGCTCCAGAATCGACCTGTGCTGGTATCGCGAGTACCACCGTCAGGCGCGGTCCCGGTATCCCTCGCTCACTTCGACGATCACGCCGTCCGGGTCGCGCAGCCACACGCTGCGCCAGCCGTGGATGTGGGCGGAGAAATCGAGAGGGCCCAGGGTGATCTCGGCCTGCCCCTCGATGCGGCGCAGGAAGCCGTCGAGGTCGTCGGTCTGGAAGGCGATGTGCCTGACCGTGCCGGCGACCGGATGGCCGTCACCGCCGGGGGTCTCCCCCGCGGGCGGGCGGGCCTGCCCGAACAGCTCCAGGTAGGCGTCGCCCAGCCGCAGGAAGACGATGCGCAGGTCGCCGAGGTCGAACTCGTTCACCCTGCGGGCGCCGAACCAGGTCGTGTAGAACTTCTCGGTGGTGTCGAGGTCGCCGCAGTTCAGGGCGGCGTGTGACCAGCGCACGCCGACCTCTCAGACCACGGTGCGGGTGCCGTCGGGGTTGACCGGCGACCACCACATGTTGAACGCCGTGGTGCCGTCGCCGAAGATGGCGCCGCGCCCCTCGACGACCCGGCCGTTCTCCCACTTCAGCAGGTGCAGGCCCTCGATCTCCAGACGGTCGAACGGAGACGTGCTGTCGGAGGAGGCGTGGCCGCGGGTGGCGTAGGTGCGGTTGACGTCGACCGAGTAGCCGTCGACGTCGTTGACCAGCACGGTGACGGGGTCCATGGCGAAGGTGCCGCCGGAGACCTCGTGCACCTTGTTGATGAAGGCGACGAAGGCCTCCAGGCCCTCGTGCCAGCCCGCGTACGGGTGGTGGCCGGGGGTCAGGAACCGGACCGCCGGGTCCCAGTACTGCTCGGCCTTGGCCAGGTCGCCCGACATGAGGGCGTCGTAGGCCTCGTACACGCGTGCGGCGGTGAGCTCGCTCATGCTTGCGCTCCTTACTGCTCTTGTTGCTGGGTTGCGGACGGATGTCGCCGGAGGGCTAGAGGGAGGCCGACCCTGGCATCGGGGCGAGGTCCTCGACCACGTAGGTGAGGATCCTGGGAGCGCCGTCCTCGGCCGTGACGGACCACGTCTGCGTGGCGTCGAAGCCGAGCCAGGCGCTCTTGGGCGAGGGCGCGTCCCAGATCGTGGCCTGCCAGTTGACGACGACCCGCACGTCCGCCCGGCCCGGCCCGGTCGGGGTCACGTCGACGGACTTCAGCTCGTGGATCTCGTCGAAGAACCGGTGCGTCACGGTGTCGTACCACTTGCGGAAGTCCTCGAGGCCGTTCAGCGTGCCCTCGGGGAATTCCATGACCAGACCCTCGGTGGCGAGAAAAGGAATCACCTTTTCCACGGGGTCGTGCCGGTCCAGCGCGTCGTACCATTCCTGTACGAGCCGGCGCACTTCTGCCTCGGTCACCGCGCACTCCTTTCTCGGAATCCGTTTCACGCGGTTGTTCCGAGTTAACGAAGGCAGCGCCCGGTGGGGCAAGGAAACGCAGAGAGAAGAGAACTACTCCGCCAACTGCACGCAATGTCCGCCGTTTCACACCGGCCGCGTGCGGGATCGTGACGGGCGGCCCGCGGGCGGTCCCACCGGCGCACCGACCGGAACGGAGGCGTGCGCGGCGACAGCGGCGGCGCGCACGGGGAGCGGAGCGGCGGCGTGCGCGGACCGGCGGTGCGGGTGGAGGCGGGACTGCCCGCGCCGATGCCGAAGAGTGGACGAACAGCGGGGAAGCACATGACGATCGAGGGCTCGGCATCGCGCCCAGACTCTCTGGGGCGATGCCGAGCCCTCGATGCGACGGAACGGGCAACGCTTGGAGTGGACGTCCCGCTTGAGGTCAACGCCAGGCGTTCCGCTCCACCGGCGTCACGCCGGTTTCATCGGCCGGATTCCTCGACCTCGACGACGCTGTCGGCTCGGGCCGGCAGGAGCACGGCGGTGACGACCACAGCCAAGGACAGCACCGCGCCGATGACGAAGGCCAGCCGCATGCCGTCGAGGTTGGCGAGCGCCTCTGCGACTCCCGCCGACTTCAGGGCATCGGCTCGCGCGCTCATCACGGTGATCACGAGCGCGGTGCCGAAGGCCGCGGCGACCTGCTGCAGAGTGCTCAGGATCGAGCTGCCGTGGGAGTAGAGCTGCGGGGGAACCGCTCCGAGCCCGAGGGTGAACACCGGGGTGAAGGTCGCGGCCAGACTCACCATCAACAGCGCGTGCAGACCCAGGAGCTGCCAGTACGGCATGGTCATGGTGACCTGGGTGAGGCCGGCGAGCGCGAGCGCGATTCCGATCGCGCCGGGAATGACCAGAACCCGGCCGCCGAACCGGTCGAACAGACGGCCCACGGCCGGACCGAGCAGCCCCATCGCGAGACCGCCCGGCATCACGAGGAGTCCGGTCTCCAGGGGGCTGAGCTCGCGGACGTTCTGCAGGTACAGCGGCAGCAGGATCATCGAACCGAGCATCGCCATGAAGGCGACCGACATCAGGACCAGCGCGACCGTATAGGTGCGGTGGCGCAGGGTGCGCAGGTCCATCAGCGGCACGCCACGCTTCTGCAACGACAGCTGGCGGACGACGAAGACGACGATGGCGGCCAGGCCCACTGCCACGATCGTGGCGGCCACGCGGACGTCACCGCCCTCGAACCGGCTGAGCCCGTAGACCAGGCCGCCGAAGCCGGCGGCGGCGGTCACCACGCTCAACCAGTCGATCGCACTGGCCTGGGTCTCTCCGACGTTCTTGAGCTGCTTCAGGCCGCGCCACGTGATCAGCGCGGCGATGGGGAGCACCACGGCGAACAGCAGCCGCCAGGACCCGAATTGAAGGATCAAGCCCGAGACCGTCGGACCCATCGCGGGCGCGACCGAGATGGCCAGGCTGACGTTGCCCATCACGCGGCCCCGTTCCGACTCCGGCACCACCTGCATCAACGTGGTCATCAGCAGCGGCATCATCACGGCCGTCCCTGACGCCTGGATGATGCGGGCGCCCAGCAGCACCTCGAACGACGGCGCGGCGGCGGCCAGCGCCGTGCCGAACAGGAACAGACCCATCGCCGTGGCGTACGCGTGACGGGTGGACACCCTCTGCAGGAACCATCCGGTGATCGGGATGACGGCGGCCATGGTCAGCATGAAGGCGGTCGAGAGCCACTGCGCGGTCTGCTCGGTGATGTGCAGAGCGCCCATCAGCCGCGGGATCGCGTTGATCATGATCGTCTCGTTGAGGATGACCACGAACGTGGCGAGCACCAGCAGCCGGATCACGGCCGGGGTGCGCCTTGAGGCGGCGGTAGCGGGTTCGGCAGGCGTATCAAGCTGTGCGATGGACACGGCACCTCGATCAGGGGTTGTCGGGTAACGACCTGGTCCTGGCTGGCGTCCCAACCCGGGGTCCCACAAGGATCTGTGGTTCATGGCAAGCCTGACAGGCACCACCGACAAAACTCATCGCCCGTGCCGGAGTTCCGGCGAGCGACGCGGAACGGTCACCCGGTTTTCACCGCCATCGGATGGCGATCTCCGGCTGCGTACACGGAGGTGCCGGGCTTCCCAACTCCCGGGTATCCGTGCCCGGTCCACACACTCCAGCGCTGTCCTCCCGCCACGATCGGCGTGGCCTACGGCTGCGCACGGCCGGAACGAGCGACGGCGTCCGACCGAGGCAAAGCCGCTGGTCAGACGCCGTTTTGGCTGGTCGAGCGGAGAGCGTGGGATTCGAACCCACGAGACCGGTCACCCGGCCTAGCGGTTTTCAAGACCGCCGCCATCGTCCACTAGGCGAGCTCTCCCCGGCGCCCCATGCTGGAGCGCCACGCAGCAGCCTAGTCTCTCACTCTCCGGTTGGTGACCGCGACCGCGAAAGAGATCATCCCGCCTCCACGTCTCGCCTACAGGTGGTCCGGGATCTCCGAGAACCTGGGCTCGGCCAGCGCGTGCGGCCCGGCGAAGCCGTCGCCCACGGAGGCCGCCAGGCGGAGGTAGGCGTCCCTGGTGGCCTGCTGGAGGCGGTCCAGGTCGATCTCAGCACCCTCCTCCAGGTGGGCGTCGTACGGCACGCGGACGACGGTGCGGCAGCGGGCGGCGAAGTGCGCCTCCAGCTTGTCGAGGTCCACGGTGGACTTCGACCGGGGCCGTACGCTGCACAGCACCACGGTCGCGGCCCGGACGAGGTCGCCGTAGTGGTGCGCCTCCAGCCAGTCCAGCGTGGCCGAGGCCGCCCGGGCTCCGTCCACGGACGGCGAGCTGACCAGCACGATCTGGTCGGCCATGCCGAGCACACCCGACATGGCGGAGTGCAGGAGGCCGGTGCCGCAGTCGGTGATGCAGATGGAGTAGAAGTTCTCCAGCACATTCGCCACCGCGTGGTAGTCCTTGGCGCTGAACGCCTCCGACACCGACGGGTCGCGGTCCGACGCCAGGATCTCCAGCCGCGAGGGCGTCTGCGAGGTGAAGGCCCGGATGTCCACGTACCGCTTGATCTGCGCGCGCTCGTTCAGCAGGTCGCGTACGGTGGCCGCGGTCTCCAGCTCGACCTTGTCGGAGAGCGTTCCACGATCGGGGTTGGCGTCGACCGCGATGACACGGTCGCCGCGCACCTGCGCGAGCGTGGCGCCGAGGCCGACGGTCGTCGTGGTCTTGCCCACCCCGCCCTTGAGGCTGAGCACGGCGACCCGGTGGTGACCGGTGGCGACGGGCGTGCGGGCGCGCTGCACGAGTTCGCGGCGCCGCCGCACCTCCGGGGCCTCACCCGGCTTGATCAGTCCGGCGGACGCCTTGTAGACCAGCCGCCGCCAGCCCGTCGCGGGAGCGTTCCGCCGCCCCCTCAGCAGGGTGACCGGATCGAGGCTGTCGGCGGTCGGCTTGGACCCGGCCGACTTCCCCGTCGTACGCGCGGGCGAGCTGAAGGCGGAGACGGGAGCCGGCCGGCGCGGAGGCTGGTATGCCTCCCGCTCCGCCACCGCGTCCCGTTCCACGGCCGGCGCCTGCTCCGGTGCGGGGCTAGGCGCCAAGGCTCGCTCGGGTGCGGGTTGAGGGGCGGGTTGAGGGGCGGGTGCGGGCGCGGGTGCGGGCGCGGGTGCAGGTGCAGGCGGGGGCGTCGACGCCACAACCGGACCCGGCTCGTACGGCTTCCGCTCCTCGGCGGCCAGGTCCTCCCGCAGGGAGCCGATGTAGCGGTCGTCCGTGAAGTCCGGCGCGGACTCGGCCCGGGAGGCGGCGAACGGAGACGGGATCTCCGGTGGCGCGGGCGGCTCCTCCGGCTCGGCGGGGGCGCCGGGAGCGTCGGGTTCCTGCTGGGCGGCGGGCACCGGCACGGCCGGCTCCAGCCAGCCCCGCAACGGCTCCTTCGTCGAGGACGACGTGCCGGACGCCGGGGAGACGAAGGGCTTGGCCGACTCGCTGCCGGAGAACGCGCCGATGTTCTTGTAGGCGTCGGTGTCCGCCGGGGAGCCGGGGAAGGCGCCCCCGCCGAAAGGCTGTTCGCCGAGCAGGGGGGTGGTTAAGGACGAGGGACCGTTCAGACCGCCGGGCGGCGGAGTGGGGCGGCCGTCGTCCTCCGTGGACTCCTGGCCATCGCCCGGCCTCTCCGGCGCCGCGTCCGAGGCCCCCTCGGGAGACTCCGATCCCGCGTCGGAAGAGGCACCGAAAGATCCCGGGAAGGACGACTCCGCAGACCGGTCCGGCGCCTGACCGAAGGACGACTCCGACGCCGCCTCGAAAGACGAACCGAGAGACGAACCGAGAGACGAACCGAAAGACGAGCCGAACGACGGGGCGCTCACCGGCCCCGTCGACGCGGCGGACTCCTCACCCCTCGTCTCCGGCGGTGTGCCGAACGCGGTGCTCGCGGTGGGCGACTCGGCCGGCGGCGCGCCCTCACGATTCTCGGAAGGCGAGGACTCGGGCCTGGTCAAGAAGGCCGTCGTATCGCCGAAGGCCGTCGTGTCACTCACGTTCGCCGTGTCGCCGAAGTTCGTCTCGCCGTAGGCCGAGTCGGTGCCATAGCCGGACCCAAATTCGGACTTTTCGCCACTTTCATACCCAAAACTCTTCGAATAGTCGGTATCGAAGAGAGGGTCGCGGATGGGACCGGTGGACGACGCCTCGGAAGGCTGCGCGTCCTCCTGCGGCGGGGCGCCGTACGCGGAGCCGGTCGCGCTGTCGGCCGCGCCGCGGAGCAGGCCGCCGGACGCGGGCTCGGACGGGACGAGGCTCCAGGGGTCGGCGGGGTACGGCGAGGCGGGCTCGGGGTCGGCGGGCGGCGGCGGTGGAGAGGCGAGCGTGGCGGAGGTGACCGCGCTGACCGCTATCTCCACCTCGTCGGGCATTTCCTTGATCGCGTCAAGCCATGCCAGCTGGTCCTCGAGAGAATGCGGATCCTCACGATCATGTCTCGCCACCGTGTACCCCCTCGGGCTGGGCTAATGGGGTAGCAAACACATTGCAGATTAGCGCCACGTAATACGGTGAATGCGGGCAACCGCCGAGTTCTCCGCCACGCTACTTTAGGTCACATGCGTGCGATCGTGATTTCCGAACCCGGCGGACCTGAGGTTTTGGCCTGGCAGGAAGTGCCCGACCCGCGTCCCGGCGCAGGTGAGGTCGTCATCGAGGTCGCCGCCTCGGCCGTCAACCGGGCGGACCTGCTCCAGCGCCGCGGCTTCTATCCGCCGCCGCCCGGAGCCTCCGAGATCCCCGGGCTCGAGTGCTCCGGGACGATCGTCGAAGTCGGCGAGAACGTCCCGCGTCTCGCGCCCGGCGACCGGGTCTGCGCCCTGCTGGCCGGCGGCGGATACGCCGAACGCGTGGCGGTCCCCTGGCAGCAGGTGATGCCGGCGCCGGAGGGAATCGCGCTGGACGAGGCCGCCGGTCTCCCCGAGGTCGCCTGCACGGTGTGGTCGAACGTCTTCATGACCGCCCGCCTGCGGAAGGGCGAGACCCTGCTCGTGCACGGCGGCGCGAGCGGCATCGGCACCCTGGCCATCCAGCTCGCCAAGGCGTACGGCTCGCGCGTGCTCGTGACGGCCGGCTCCGCGGACAAGCTCGCGCGCTGCCGCGAGCTCGGCGCGGACGAGGGCGTGAACTACCGCGAGGAGGACTTCGCCGAGCGGTTCGAGGGCCGGGCCGACGTCATCCTCGACATCATCGGCGCGAAGTACCTGCCCGGGAACCTGCGCGCCCTCGCCACCGGCGGCCGTCTGGTCGTCATCGGCATGCAGGGCGGCGCGAAGGGCGAGCTCGACCTCGGCACGCTGCTCGCCAAGCGGGCCTCGGTCCACGCGACCGGGCTGCGCAACCGCCCGGTGGACGACAAGGGCGTGATCTGCCGGGGCGTGGTGGACAA
Source organism: Microbispora sp. H10830 (assembly GCF_014161375.1). NCBI lineage: Bacteria > Bacillati > Actinomycetota > Actinomycetes > Streptosporangiales > Streptosporangiaceae > Microbispora > Microbispora sp. H10830. The sequence continues at coordinate 132,306 of NZ_JABBWX010000002.1, read as the reverse complement.
CGTGTGGCCGCTCGTCGCCGCCGGAGCCGTACGGCCCGTGGTGCACGAGCGGATCCCCCTTGACCAGGCCGCTCGCGCCCACCGGACCCTCGAAGAGGGTGAACACATCGGAAAGCTCCTGCTGGTCAGGTGAGTTAGGTTGATGGGGTGAGCACGGTGTGCCCCGGCGAATCAGGAGTTGTAAGCGATCGATGAACGCAGACGAGAGCACGCCGCAGATCGTGGTCGTGGGGCCGCAGGGCCTCTCGGTCTCCGGCGGCAACGGTAAGGGCGAGCACGAGGAGCGGTCCGTCGCCGACCTGGTGGAGCAGCCCGCCAAGGTGATGCGGATCGGCAGCATGATCCGCCAGCTGTTGGAGGAGGTGCGGGCGGCTCCCCTCGACGACGCCAGCCGCAAGCGGCTCAAGGACATCCACCAGAGCTCCATCAAGGAGCTCGAGGAGGGTCTGGCCCCCGAACTGGTCGAGGAGCTGGAACGGCTGTCCCTGCCGTTCAGCGACGAGAGCGCGACCCCGCCGAGCGACGCCGAGCTGAGAGTCGCGCACGCCCAGCTCGTCGGCTGGCTGGAGGGCCTGTTCCACGGCATCCAGACCACGCTGTTCGCCCAGCAGATGGCCGCCCGGGCGCAGCTGGAGCAGATGCGCCGCGCACTCCCCGGCGGCATGGGCCAGGCCGCGCAGGACGACCAGGGCCACCGCGCGGGCGGTCCCTACCTGTAGAACCCCGACACTCGCTGACTCAGAACAAGGTCTCGAGCACGACCGCCACACCGTCGTCGTTGTTGGCCGCCGTCACGTGATCGACGGCGGCCAGCACGTCGGCGTGGGCGTTCGCCACGGCGTACGACGTGCCGGCCCAGGTCAGCATCGGCAGATCATTCGGCATGTCGCCGAAGGCGACCACCTCCGCGGGCTTGATCCCCCGCTCCTCGGCCAGCGTCGCCAGCGCTGTGGCCTTCGTCACACCGAACGCGCTCATCTCGATCAATGCCCGCCCGCTGGAGTGGGTCGGGGTCACGATGTCGCCGACGATCTCCAGCACCCCGCGGTGCAACTCGTCGGGGTCCATCGAGGGGTGCTGCGCGAGCAGCTTGGCGCACGGCCGGGACGTCAGCGCCGCGATGGCCACCATCCGCCCGTAGGCCAGCTCCCGGGCATCCCAGCGCCCCAGCGCGTAGTCGGACTCGTGCGCGAAGCCTCCCTCGTACTCCACCGAGAACGTGAGGTCGGGCACATGCCGCCGCAGCCGGGCGACGCACTCTTCGAGCACGTCGGAGTCGATCAGGTGCGACTCGACGATCTCCTCGGTGTGGAGGTCGTACACGAGCGCGCCGTTCGCGCAGATGGCGAGTCCGCGGTGCCGTACGGCTCCCGCGACGCTGTGCATCCACCGGGGCGGCCGCCCGGTCACGAAGACGAGGGTGCCGCCGGCCTCCTCCACCCGGGCGAAGGCGGCGGCGGTACGTGGAGAGACTGTTCCGTCGGTGCGCAGAGCGGTGCCGTCGAGGTCCGTGGCGACGAGGCGGGGGCAGGTCATGACAGGTTCCAGTGTGCACCGAGATAGGCCATGCCATGCCCTCGGCCACACCTCGGGCGAGAAATCTCCCCCGGACGTGGAACACCAACGGGCTACATAGTGTTAGATGTGAAGGCGTTGTATTAGCTGTTCCCGTAGCGAAAACCAGTTTGACTGTATGAGCCACCCGGGGAGCTGTGCGACACACCCGGGGTCCACGAGGTGTGGTCCCCAAGATTCACTTCCTTAGGGAGAGCAGTAATGGCTCAGGGAACCGTCAAGTGGTTCAACGCTGAGAAGGGCTTCGGCTTCATCGCACCGGACGGCGGCGAGCCCGACGTGTTCGTGCACTTCTCCGCCATCACGGGCAGCGGCTACCGCAACCTGGAGGACGGCCAGCGGGTCGAGTTCGAGGTCATCGCCGGTCCGAAGGGTCCGCAGGCGTCGAACGTCCGTGGTCTCTGACCTGACCTGACGAAGGCGGGGTTCGCCGTGGCGAGCCCCGCCTTTCGCATGTCCGGGGGCGTCCGGCCGTAAGCCGGGGCGAACCCGTGGAAGGCCTGCGCGCATGAAAGTTTCACGCGCGGAGGCCTTCTACGCGCTCGGACGCCGTCCGAACCGAGAGATTTACATCACATCTGACGGGCCCCGCCGTCAAAGGTGCGGATTCCACTTCTGCCGGACATCTGAGGCATTCGATGCCGGCCCGGCGCTGCCGCCGCAACCCGCCACAGAACGTGACCGTGAGACACGAAGACCTCCGGACGCGGTGGGCGGCACCACGCCGGAGGTCCCCGATCAGGGCCGGTGGATCTACCGGGACAGCGGCTCCAGGACGTCGAGCCCCACGTACGGCCGCAGCGCCTTGGGGACGACCACCGAGCCGTCGGCCTGCTGGTGGTTCTCCAGGATCGCCACGATCCAGCGGGTGGTCGCGAGCGTGCCGTTGAGCGTCGCCACGTGGTGCGGCTTGCCGTCCTCGTCCTTGTAGCGCACCTTCAGGCGGCGGGCCTGGAAGTCGGTGCAGTTGGAGGTCGAGGTGAGCTCGCGGTAGCGGCCCTGCGAGGGAATCCACGCCTCGCAGTCGTACTTGCGGGCCGCCGAGGTGCCGAGGTCGCCCGCCGCCGTGTCGATGACGCGGTAGGGCAGCTCCACCTTCTCGAGCATCTCCTTCTCCCAGGCGAGCAGCCGCAGGTGCTCCTCGTGGGAGTCCTCAGGCCGGCAGTAGGAGAACATCTCGACCTTGTCGAACTGGTGGACCCGGATGATGCCCCGGGTGTCCTTGCCGTACGACCCGGCCTCGCGCCGGAAGCAGGACGACCAGCCGGCGTACCGCATCGGCAGCGACGCCCGGTCGAGGATCTCGTCGGAGTGGTAGGCCGCCAGCGGCACCTCGCTGGTGCCGACCAGGTAGAGGTCGTCCTCGGGCAGGCGGTAGATCTCCTTGTCGTGGGCGACGTGGAATCCGGTGCCCTGCATCGACTCGGGCTTCACGAGCACAGGGGTGATCATCGGCGTGAAGCCCGCCTCGATCGCCTGCTGCATCGCCATGTTGAGCAGCCCGAGCTGAAGGCGCGCGCCGACGCCCCTCAGGAAGAAGAAGCGGGCGCCCGAGACCTTCGCGCCGCGCTCGATGTCGATCGCACCGAGCAGTTCGCCCAGCTCGACGTGGTCGCGGGGCTCGAAGTCGAAGACGGGCTTCTCGCCGATCTCCTCCAGCACCACGTAGTCGTCCTCACCGCCGGAGGGCGCGCCCTCCTCGACGATGTTCGGCACGGTCATGAGCAGGTCGTCGAGCTCGCTCGCCAGCGCGGCGGCCTCGGTCTCGGCCGCCTTCACCTGCGCGGCCAGTTCCTTCGCGCGGTCGAGCAGCGCCTGGCGCTCGTCTCCGGACGCGCGGGACACCGACTTGCCGATGCTCTTCTGCTCGGCGCGCAGCGACTCGAAGGTGTTGAGCGCGGCACGGCGGCGCTCGTCGAGCGACAGCAGGGTCTCCACGATCGAGTCGTCCTCGCCGCGGACGCGCTGCGACGCCCGGAGCCGGTCAGGGTCCTCACGAAGGGTTCGCAGGTCAATCACGGCTCAAAGGCTACCGGAGCCGGTGCGGCTCCCGCCCGTCAAGCGAGACCGGCGCGGATCTTTCCGAGCCATTCGGCGGCCTCGGCGAAGTCCGCGTCGGCCGTACCCTCCTTGATCTGCGTCGGAACCCGGTCGGCCCGCGGATAGCTGCCGAGGAAACGCAGGTCGTCGCAGAGCCGGTGGAGCCCGGCGACGGCCTCCCCGACCCGGGCGTCGGCGATGTGCCCCTCGAAGTCGAAGTGGAAGAAGTAGCGGCCGATGCCGTCGCCGGTGGGACGCGACTCGATGCGGGTCAGGTTGACCCCGCGCACCGCGAACTCGCTCAGCATCTCCAGCAGCGCGCCCGGGTGGTCGTCGCGCAGGAAGGCCACGAGCGAGGTGCGGTCGGCGCCGGTCGGCTCGGGCAGCCGCCCGGGCCGGTTCACCTTGATGAACCGGGTGACGGTGTCGGAGCGGTCGCCGATGTTCGAGGCGATCGCGTCGAGCCCGTAGTACTCCCCGGCGATGGCCGGGCTGATCGCCGCGTCGTACGGAGACTCGGGAGAGGCGACCTCCTGCGCGGCGGCGGCCGTCGACGAGGCCGGGATCACCACGGCGCCGGGCATCTCCCGCTCGATGAACCCGCGGCACTGGGTGTGGGCCGCCGGGTGGGTGGTGATCCGCTTGATCTGGGCCAGCTCGGTGCCGGGCCGCACCAGCAGGGAGAACTCGACCGGAAGCAGCCACTCGCCGGTGATGTGGAGCGGCCTCCCTCCGGCCAGCTCGTCGAGGGTCTGGGTGATCGCCCCCTCCACCGAGTTCTCCAGCGGGACCACCGCGCCGTCCGCCTCGCCGTTGCGGGCGGCGTCGAGCGCGGCTCCGACGTTGGCGCAGGGCAGGCGCTCGGCATCCGGCTCCAGGAGCCGCAGGGCCGCCTCACAGAAGGTGCCCTGAGGCCCCAGGTACGCGAGCTTCGACATGTCCCAAGGGTATCCGCAGGTAGGTGTGGCGGGCATGCGGAGACACTCCTGGGCTGACCGGCTTCCGCCCGTGCACCGCCGTCCCGGCTCAGCGGGGGAGGCGTTGCGGCTCGACCTCCGGTCCGATGCCGAGCCTGGCGGCCCGCACGGCGTGCTCCTCCTCCGGCGACAGCGGCTGCAGCCCCTTCCCTCCGCGTACGGCACGGGCGTACGTGCGGGTCTCGGTGCGTCCGTTGATGGACGTCAGCACGACGCCGTCGCCGAAGCCGTTGATGAGCGCGAGCGAGAACGACAGCCTGCCGGTCATCTCGTCGAGCGCGTCGTATCGATACAACGCCACGTCGCGGATCGCCCTGCTGTCCACCGGGCCCTCGACGGCGGCCCGCCGATCCAGGGCGTCCAGGCACACCCGCACGGAACGGCGGGCGGCGCGCAGCGCGATCAGGCCGACGGCCACGCCGGTCACCCCCGCCAGGACACCGGCCATCTCCACAACGGTAACCAGCACGGCACCGAGCGTAATGAATTGGTCAAGTGGCCGCAGCGGGAACGGCGACAGCGGCCCGCCGCCGGGGCAACCAGGATCCGAGGAGCCAGACGAGGCCGATCGCGCCGAGGCCGAACGCGTTCTGCACGATCTTTCCCGCTACCGGGCTGAGCACGGGGATCTCCAGCGCCTTGAGCGTCACGCCCCACCACGGGATGGGCAGCACATAGTAGAGCCATACGCCCGCCGCGACCAGCAGCCGGACCCGGTCGCGCCCCGACCCCGCGAGGGCCGCGAGCACGACCACGACCCAGGCGATGTGGTGGATCCAGGCCACCGGCGACAACAGCACCGCCATCAGCCCCGTGAGCGCCACCGCGGTCGTGACGTCGCCGTCCAGGTAGGCCCGCCGGGCGCGGCGGAAGCCGTACCAGCCGATCACGGCGACGGCGGCGAGCCAGAGCACCGTGGTCAGCCAGCCGGGCAGGTAGAGCCTGAGCAGCATGCCGCGCAGCGACTGGTTGGTGGTGGCGGCGTTCGCGCCGAGGCGCTCGGAGTCGAGCAGCGCCCCGAACCAGAAGTCCCGGGCGTCGTCGAAGATCACCAGGAACGGCAGCAGCGTGAGCAGGGCCGCCGTGAACACCGCCATGAAGAAGGCACGGCGCTGTCCTTCATCCCCCTCCCGGGCGGGGAAGGCGGTGATCGCCAGGTAGACGAGGAACACGCCGGGGGTGAGCTTCACCGCCGTGGCGAGGCCGATCAGCATCCCGCGCGGCCACCACGGCCTGCGCGCCACGCAGTCGAGCAGGCACAACGCCAGGAGGAACAGGTCCACCTGGCCGAACCTGAACTGGTCCCTGATCGGCATGAGATAGGTGCACGCGGCGCACAGCACGGCGAACAGCAGCGGCGCGGCCAGGGCGCCGCGCACCCCGTCCAGGAAGGCCCGGAAGGCGTGCCGGACCGTCACGGCGAGAACGGCGACGATGGCGACCGTCCACACCCACTGCGCGACCGGCCACGACATCATGGCGAGCGGCACCGCCAGCATCGCGGCCACCGGCGGATACGTGAACGGCAGCAACTGGGGAGCCGGCGTGATCACGTCGTAGACGGGCAGACCCCGCAGCAGCGCCCAGCCGCCCGTACGGTAGACGTCCAGGTCCACCAGACGCTGGTCCTCGGGGTTGGTCAGCCAGTAGGCGATCAGCGGCGACGCCGCGGCGGCCAGCGCCACCAGGGCGAGCGCCCACGCCCAGGCGGGCCGGCGGGCCCCCGCGATCCGGCCAGTCGTCATGACCAGGCAGGCTACCGTGGACCGTGTCCGCACCGTTATCGATCATGAGGGAGCGCGGGACAGTGCCACCTGGATCAGCGACGGCTCCGGGCCCGGCGGCCCGGGCCGCGGCGGGGCTCTTCGCGTCGATCCTGGTGCTCGTCGTGGCGGCCCTCGTCCTGCCCGCCGCTCCCGCGTCGGCTTCACAGCACGCCGCAGCGGTGACGGGCCGGGTCGTGATGATCGGGGTGCCCGGCCTCCGCTGGGACGACCTCGACCCGCGGCGGACCCGCGCGCTGTGGGGACTGGCCGCCCGCGGCGCCGGCGCGTCGCTGTCCACGAGGACGGTCCCTCCCGAGGGGCTGCCGGTGACCTGTCCGGCCGCCGGCTGGCTGACGGTCTCCGCGGGCCAGCGGGCGGGAACTCCCGGCACCGGGTGCGGCCCCCTTCCCGAGCCCGTCACCGGCGCCGGCGGCACGGCGACGATTCCGAACTGGTCCGAACTGGTCGCCGTGCAGCAGTCCGGTCCGTTCAAGGCCCGGCTCGGGCTCCTCGCCGACGCCGTGACCGCCGCCGGGGGAAAGATCGCGGCCATCGGCCCGGGGGCCGCCCTGGCCGCCGCCGACCGGTCCGGCAGGGTCGCGACGTATGCCGCGGCACCCGCCGCGCTGCCCGATCTCACGCCGTACGCCCTCGTGGTCGCCGAGGCGGGGGAGATCACCGGGGCCCAGCCCGACGACCCGGCCGACGACGGGCGCGGACAGGCGCGGCGGGCGGCCGTGAGCGCGGCCGACCGGACCGTCGCCGAGGTGCTCGCCAAGGTGCCCGCCGGTTCGACCGTGCTCGTGGCGGGGCTGTCCGACTCCCCCGGCCGCGGCGAGGGTTCCATCGCCCACCTGCACGTCGCGATCGCCGCCGGCGGGCCGTACGGGCACGGGTGGCTGACCGCCGCCTCGACCCGGCAGCGGGCGCTGGTCACGATCACCGACGTCACGACGACGGTCACGCACCTGCTCGGCCTCCCCACTCCCGAGGGCGCGGTCGGCAGGGCGTGGTCGGACGGAGGCGCGGCGCCGCCGGTGAGCGAGGCGGCCCCCGGGCTCGCCGACGCCGACCTCGCGAGCCAGGTGCTCAGGGAGGTCAGGGAGCCGTTCTTCATCACGCTGGTCGCCGCGCAACTGCTCTTCTACGGCCTGGCCGCGCTCGTGATCAGGCGCCACCGGCGGATGCTGACGACCACACGGGTCGTCGCGACGATCAGCGGCGCGCTCCCGGTGTCGATCTTCCTGGCGCAGCTCGTGCCGTGGTGGGGCTTCGCGCATCCGATGCCCGCCCTGCTCGGCACGATCCTGGGCTTCGCCGTCCTGCTGGCCGGGCTCGCGTACGCTGCGCCCTGGCGCCGCCACGTGCTGGGGCCGCCCGCCGTGGTCGCCGGGATCAGCTCGCTCGCGCTCCTCGCCGACGTGGTGACGGGCTCGCGGCTGCAGGTGAACGCGGTGGCCGGCTACGAGCCCGTGACCGGCGGCAGGTTCTACGGCTTCGGCAACATGGCCTTCGCCGTCTACTCGACCGGCACGATCCTGCTCCTGGCGGCCGTCGCCTGCGCGCTGCGCCGCCGGCCGAGGCTCGCCGTGGCCGTCTGCGTGGCGTACGGCCTGCTCGCGATCGCCGGGGACGGCTGGCCGACCTGGGGCGCGGACTTCGGCGGGGTGCCGTCGTTCGTCCTCGGCGTGGCGGTGTGCGTGCTGATGGTCACGGGCAGGCGGGTGTCGATCCTCCGGCTGGGGCTGGTCGCCGTGGCGGGGGTCGTGCTCATCACGCTGATCGCGGTGGCCGACTGGCTGCGCCCCGCCGACCGGCGGACCCACCTCGGGGCGTTCGTCCAGCAGATCATCGGCGGCGAGGGCGGCTCGGTCGTCGGGCGCAAGCTCGGGGCGATGCTCCACACGCTGGGCAATCTCCCGCTGACGCTGCTGTCGGTGGTCGCGCTGGCGTTCCTGTTCCTCGTGCTGGCCCGGCCGTCCCGGTGGGGCGCGCCCGCGCTGAGCCTGGCCTACGAGCGGGCGCCGGAGCTGCGGGCCGGGCTGTTCGGCGCACTGACCGCGGCGTTCACCGGGTTCCTGATCAACGACTCGGGGATCGCGATTCCGGCGATGGCCCTGACGGTCGCGGTGCCGCTGACGCTCGCGGCGTCCGTACGCGCGCTCCAGACCGCGCCGCCCACCACAGCAGCGCGATCGTCAGCGCCAGCAGGAGCGACGGCGCCACCCAGCCCCTGACCACGTCGACGAGCCACCCCAGGTCGTCCGGCTGATCCGCCTGACGCGCGGGCAGGTAGGCCGACGCGAGCACGGCGAGCCGGGCGACCAGGAACGCCTCCAGGCCCGGCCAGGCGACCAGGGCCAGCAGCGCGAACCCCAGCCCGTCATACCAGGGCAGCGCGTACGGCGTGGCGAACAGCCAGGCCACGGCGACGGCCAGGGCGACCACCGGCCCCTCGCGGCCGGCCGCAGGACGTCCGCGCAGGAGGAGGGCGGCGAGCGCGGCCAGCAGGAGCAGCGACCCCACCTGGATCCAGGCCCGGTAGGCCCCGGGTCCGAACACCGTCTGCAGCGCCCTTTGGGCCAGCTTCCACGGCGTGGCGAGCGAGACCGACTTGCTGGCGTTGACGAGCTGATCGAGCGAGTGGGGCCCGGCGAGCAGGTATGCCACGAGCACGGTCAGCGCCGCCGTCCCGGCGACCAGGGCGAGCCGCCGGGGGCTCCTGCGCAGCTCCCACGCCGTGCCCAGCGCCACCAGGCCCACGGTGGCCTTGACCGCGACGCCCAGGCCGAGCGGCACGCCCCGGCGGGCGACCAGCCCGGCCACGACGAACGCGATCGCCACGGTGTCGAGGTGCATCCCGGCCACGAGCTCATAGACGATCAGCGGGTTGGCCGTCCACAGCAGGGCCGCGCGGCGCTGCCTCACGGGATCGCCGGCGGTGGCGCGGTGGAGCAGCAGGCCGGTGGCGACGAAGGCGGCGGCGTTGACCAGCGCCATCACGAAGACCGTGAGGCGGACCGACTCGCCCCCGAGGTGGCTCGCCAGCGCCTGTACGGCCGTCGCGACCGGGCCGTACACGCTGGGCGTCCTGGTCCATTCCTCCACCCGCCCGACGACGGGATCGGCGGGAAGGTCGGCGGGCACGGTCGCGTACGGGTCGTAGCCGAGGGCCGCCATCCGGCCGTACGCCGCGTAGTTGAGGTGGTCGGCCGACCCGGAGGGCGGCAGGAACGCGAGGACCGCGGCGGCGGCGCACCCGGCGACGACCAGCGTGCGCGCCCGCGGCATCCGGTCGGCGTACGCGAGGCCGGCGGCCAGGCCGGTCGTGCCGAGGACGAGCGCCGCGGCGGCCAGCGCGACGACGAGATGACCGTCGGGTGCGAGACCGAGCGAGTAGGGGGGCTGCCACGACCTCCCGGGCAGCCCGGGCACCATCGAGGACGGCCCGAGGACGCCGATCGTGATCGTGAGGACGACCGAGAGGCCGCCGGCGGCCGGGGCCAGCCGGGCGGCGATCCGTGCGCGCCCCCGCGAATCCACCCCAGAATTCCACCACATCAGCCCGCCGTCACCGGCCGGCCGCCGTGCCCGGCGGCAACGGCCGCGCCTCCGGGCGCGGCACTCGTACGACGCTGCGGTTCAGAGGCTCAGAGGCTCAGCGGCGCGGCGGGCGGAGGGCGGCGCGCGCCTGGTCCACCGCGGGCTCGCGGGCGGCGAGGGCCAGGCCGACGTCGCGGAGCTGCTTGGCCCTGTGCAACTGGGCGCGCCAGTCGGTGCCGGTCGCCCGGTGCGACATCTCGACCTCGGCCTCGATCACCCGGAAGCCCTTCCTGAGCAGATCGACGGTCATGCCGGTCTCGACGCCGAAGCCGTGGGCGAGCGGCCGGGCCGCCTCGAACGCCGCCCGGGTGAGGCACCGCTGCCCGTTGAGCGGCTGGGTGGCCTCCCAGCCGGTGAGCCGCTTGATGCCGTCACGGGCCAGCCGTACGACGATGCCGTGCCCGCCGAGCTTCACCCTGGTCGCGAACTTCGCGATGGTCATGTCGGCCTCGCCCGAGCGCACCGGCGCGATCAGCGGGAGGGCCGCCGCCGCCGTCTCGCCCAGGTCGGCGTCGAGGAACAGCAGGTGCCGGGGATGGTCCTCGTCCAGGAGGCGCACGGCCTCGGCGCCGCTCTCCATCGCCGCCGCCTTGCCCCGGTTGCGGCTGTGCCGTACGACCCGGGCGCCCGCCGCCCTGGCCACCCGGCCGGTCTCGTCGGACGAGCCGTCGTCGACCACGACCACGAGATCCACGCCGGGCAGCTTCAGGGCGGCGGTCACAGTGGCGCCGATCCGGTCGGCCTCGTCCTTCGCCGGGATCACCACCGCGGTGTCCGGCTCGGGCACTGCCATCTCCCCCATGCGCCTAGCCCTGATGCTCGGCCGTGAGCAGGTCGGCGGGCACCGTGTCGTGCACGGTGAACACCGAGTCCAGACCGGTGACCTGGAGGATCTTGCGTACCGCCGGTCTCGGCGCCGCCACCTCCAGTGTGCCGCCCCGTTCGCGCAGCCGTTTGAGCGCCGACAGCAGCACGTTCATGCCCGTGGAGTCGCAGAACTCCACTCCGGACATGTCGATGACCACCCGGTCGGGCCCGGTCTCCAGCAGACGGGTGAACTCCGCCTGCAGCCGGGGCGCGGTATATAGGTCGATTTCGCCGAAGACGGCCATGACGGCCTGACCGGCGTGGGATTGCGTCGCGACTTTGAGCTCCACGAGGCGCACACTAGCGTCGTCCCGGCCCCGGGTCACGCTCCATCGGTTTCGTCGAAGAGTCGTCCGCCCTTTGTCCCCGATTCCGGCCCCACGTAAACGCCGAGTGCGCGAAGCTTGACGCTATGCGACACCGGCGTCGCCGGATGGAGGGCCCGGAACCTCCGCGTCTTGGTCGTCACTTCGCAAAGGAGGGCGGGCGCCGAGCACAGCGGGCCCGAGAGCAGATGAACAGTGAAATACCCGAGGATCCACAGCGGCGCGTGCTGCGCGAGCATCTGGAGACCATCCAGGTGCGCACCGAGAAGGCCTCGTCGTGGCGCGACGCGGCCGAGCCGCTGCGCGGCCTGGTCAACCGCGAGGGGTACGTCCCGGTCAGCGCCCGGTTGGCGGCCGAGGACCTCGACTTCCTCGCCGAGGCGCGCGAGGAGCTGCTGAGCTTCTCCGAGCTCGGCATCCGGCTGCTCGATCTGCACCAGCCCAGGGACGCGGGCGGCATCTCGAGCGACCCGGCCAACCCGATCCTGCGGTGCCGGAGCTGCATGTGGCGCTGGCCGTGCCCCACGTTCCGGGCCATGGCGGAGGCGTTCACCCCGCGCCAGCGGGAGGCCGCACCGGACGTCCCCTCCTGGCGCGGCCAGCTGGAGCACCAGCGCGACCTGTGACCCGGGCGGCCAGAGCCGCGCCGAGCTGGGCTTTCGTGCCGGGATCCGGCGACGCCAAGAGTTACAAGTCATCATTAAGTGTTCTCCATGGAGGCGTCCGTACCTTCCTCTGTGTAAGGGCCGGCGCGCGCAGACGTGCGCCGGCCGACACAGGAGGGGAAGAGCGTCATGAAACTGGTCTACAAGGTCCTGGCCTCACTCGTCGCGGCCGAGGTCGCCGTGCAGGCGATGATGGTCGTGCTCGGCGACGCCGGGCTGTTCAAGTACGTCGAGCAGGGCGGTGTGATCGACAAGGCGAGCGCGGAGAGCGGAGGGATGGAGTTCCCCGAGTTCTTCGCCTTCATGGTCCACGGCATCAACGGGATGATGGTCATCCCCGTGATCGCCCTGCTCCTGCTGATCTCCTCGTTCTTCGCGAAGGTCCCCGGAGCGGTCAAGGGGGCCGTCCTCGTGGTCCTGCTCGTCGCCGTCCAGGTCTCCCTGGGCCTCCTCGGCCACGAGATCCCCGCCCTGGGCGCCCTGCACGGCCTCAACGCGCTGCTGCTGTTCAGCGCGGCCGTCCACGCCGCGCTTCGCGGCCGCCGGGCGGCGGCGGGCGCGACCGCCCAGCCCCACGCCCGTGTCGAGACCGCCGTCTGACGACAACTCGCATGGACGCGACTCGCCGTCGCGGTGCCCGCCTCCGGCTCGCCCTGGCGGGCGCCGCGACCATCGCCCTGCTCGGCCCGCTGGCCTGGATGTGGCAGGACAGTCTGATGCCCGGTGCGTACTCCGTCATGGACATGGGGTACGCGGACTACGGCGGCGCCCTCACCCACATGGCCGCCGGCACCTCCGCGCACTCGGAGCACACGCACTCGGAGCACAGCGGGCAGCCGGAGCACAGCGGGCACTCGGCGCACACGGCGTCGGCGCGCAGCCTGACGTCGCTGACGGCCGATCCGGACCGCGCGGCCGACGTCTCGATCACCCTGGTCGCGCGCAGGCAGCGGTTCCGGCTGGCCCCCGGCCGACCGGTGGACGGCTACACGCTGAACGGCACCTCGCCCGGCCCGGTCATCCACGCGACCGTCGGGCAGTTGGTGCAGGTCCGCCTGGTCAACGAGTCCGTGCCGGACGGCATCACGCTGCACTGGCACGGCGTCGACGTGCCCAACGCCGCGGACGGGGTCGCCGGTGTCACCCAGGACGCGGTCGGCGTGGGCCGGTCGTTCACCTACCGGTTCGTCGCCGGCCAGGCCGGCACCTTCTGGTACCACTCCCACCAGGTGTCCCACGAGCAGGTGCGCCGCGGTCTGCTGGGCGCCCTGGTGGTGACCCCGGCGGCGCGACCGCCCGCGGGCACGGCCGACGTCGTGGCGCTGCTGCACCTCTACGACGGGGCCCGCACGATCAACGGGCGTGAGGGAGACGTCCGCGCCGAGGCGCGCCCCGGCGAACGGGTGCGCGTACGGGTGATCAACACGGAGAACGGCCAGACGCCCGTATGGGTCGGCGGCGCCCCGTTCCGGCTCGCCGCCGTCGACGGCACCGACCTGCACGACCCCGCTCCCGTAAGGGACACCGCCGTGACGGTCACGGCGGGAGGCCGCGCCGACATCGAGGTGACCATGCCCGAGGACGGCTCGCCGGTGCGGGTGCACGTCGGCGGCCCGGCCGGCGTCGTGCTCGGTTCGCGGTCGTACGACGTGCCCGCCGTCCCCCGGCCCGCGACCTCGCTGGACCTGCTCCACTACGGCACGCCGGCGCCGCTCGGGTTCGACCCGGACCGGCCCGATCGGCGGTTCGACTACGAGATCGGGCGCCGCCCGGGCTTCCTCGACGGACGTCCGGGGATCTGGTGGACGATCAACGGCCACATGTTCCCCGACGTGCCGATGTTCGTCGTCGCCGAGGGCGACGTGGTGCGGGTGCGCATCGTCAACGACAGCGGCGAGCCGCACCCGATGCACCTGCACGGCCACCACGCCGTGGTGCTGAGCCGCGACGGCGTGCGCGCGACGGGCGGCCCCTGGTGGGTGGACTCGCTCGAAGTCGGCACCGGCGAGTCGTACGACATCGCCTTCGTCGCCGACAACCCCGGCATCTGGATGGACCACTGCCACAACCTGCCGCACGCCACGGAGGGTCTCGTCGCCCATCTCATGTACGAGGGCGTCACCACGCCCTTCACCGTGGGCGGGACGGCCGGGAACGAGCCGGAGTGACTCCCGGCCGAGGCGAGCCCCGCGAAGGCCGCCCCACACCACGACCTGGTCTCGTGATGTGGAACGGTCCGGCCCACGGCCGTGAACCTTTCATGACAGGCGATGTCACCCGCGCAGGATCGCGTTCCGGTCCGGGCGGCGCCCCCGCATGTCACCGTGCCGGGATCCCTGACTGCGAGGGCCACCGGACCGCATCGCGACCTCTCATCGGTTGATCTCCGCCGCCCCGATGAGAACGTGAGGACGGCTGCTCGCATGATCAGCCCGCGAAGGGAGGAGTCTCGCATGGTTCGCACGTTCCAGTCCTGGGGCGACCGCCTGCTGGCCCGCCTGGTGCCGAGGACCGAGGCGTCGGCCGCCGTGCCGTGCTGGTGCCCGGGCTACAGCCAGGCCGGCCCGAACTGCCCCTGCAACAACGGCGTACGGCAGGTGTGCTGCTACGGCGGCAACTACGGCTACTACTGCTACAGCCAGGCCTGCTGAGGTTCCGGCGCGGCGGGTCACGCGCGGGCGACGCCCGCGCGCGGCCTCGGCCGGCCGGGTCACCTCTCGGCGATCACGCGTGGTGCGCGGCGGAGTCCGAGCCGAAGGGGAAATCCATGAACTACCTGCTCCTCGCCTGCCGGATGGCCATCGGGCTGACGTTCCTGGTCTCACTCGCGTCGAAGCTGCGCGGGCGGGAGTCGTGGCTGCGGTTCGCCGACGCCACGGCGCGGCTGCTTCCCGCTCATATGGGGGCCCTGCGAGCGGAGCGGCGCCACGCGCTCGCGACCGTGGTGGCCGTCGCGGAGGGGGCCGTCGTCGTGCTGATGACCGTCCCGGCCACGGTGTCCGCCGGGTTCGCGGTGGCGCTGGCCGCGCTGGCGGCGTTCTCCTTCGTCATCCACGCCGCGATCCGCAGGGGGCTCGCGGTCCCCTGCCACTGTTTCGGCGGCAGGAAGCTTCCGGTCGGGCCCGCCGACCTCGCCCGCAACGCCCTCCTCGGGCTGATCGCCCTCACCGGCCTGGCGCTGACGGTCCTCGTTCCCGTACGCGGGCCGGCCGAGCCCGCGGGAGCGGCGGTCGCGGCCCTGGCCGCGCTCCTGGTGACGGTCCTGGTCGTGCTGACGGGAGAGATCGCCGACCTGTTCGGGCTCACCCGGGAGAGCAGGTAGCGGTGGCCCACCCGGTCAGGGGGCGGCTGATCCTCCTTCCTGTCGTGGCCGTGGCGCTCTCCGGCCTGGCCGTGGTCGCCTGGCTGCGCCGGCGGTTCGTCCTGGTCGAAGTGTCCGGCACGAGCATGCGGCCGAGCTTCCGCACGGGAGATCGCGTCCTGGTGCGGCGCGTCCCACCGCACGGCGCACGGGTGGGCGAGGTCGTCGTGATCGAGGCGCCACGGCCTCGCAGTCACCAGCCGGGGCCGGAACGGAAATGGCATATCAAGCGGATCGCGGCGGTCGGGGGCGATCCGGTGCCCGAACAGGTGGCCGACGCCCCCGCGCTCCGGGGCGCCGACCGGGTGCCGGCCGGCCATTTGGTCGTGCTGGGGGACGACCCGCGCTCGAGCCTGGACTCGCGCCAGCGCGGCTTCGTGCCCGCCGACCGGGTCCTCGGAGTGGTCCTGCGGCGGTTGCCGCCGGACGGCAGTCGCTGAAAATCACGGCCCAAGCAGGGAGATCTCATGCCGTTCCTCATCGCCTTCGTCGCGGTCGTCGGGGTCTTGTGCGCCGTGGACCTCGTCCTGTCCGTGGGCATCATCCGAAGGCTCCGTGAACACTCGGAGGCGTTGGCGGCGTTGCGGCGCGGGCCCGGGGTCATGGCCCCCGCGGGGTCGGCCGTCGGCCCGTTCACCGCCGTGACCACGGACGGGGAGACGGTGTCCGACGACACCCTCCCCGGGACGCCCACCCTCGTGGGCGTCTTCTCGCCGGGCTGCCCCGCCTGCGCCGAACGCATGCCGTCGTTCGTCGACGCCGCCAAGAACCGTGCGGGCGGGAGGTCGTCGGTCCTCGCCGTACTGGCCGGCCGCGAGGAGGACGTCGCGGCGGAGCGTGCCGCGCTCGAACCCGTCGCCCGCGTGGTGATCGACGGCTCCGGCGGCGGCCTCACGAGGGCGCTGTCGGTGTCCGGGTTCCCCGCCTTCGCGCTGGTCGACGCCTCCCGCACGATCCTCGCGAGCGGCACCAGCATGGAGGGCCTGGGCGCGTGAAGGCCGTCTGGGCGGCCGTACGGCTGGCGTGGGAGGCGGGCAGGGCGAGGCTGGCGGCCTACGGCGCGCTGATCGCGGCCGGCGCGGTGGTCCCACCGGCCATCGCCTGGCTGACCAAGGCCGTGCTCGACCTGGTCGCCCACGGGACGGCGACGCCGGCGTCGATCGCCTGGCTCGGCGCCGCACTCGCCGCCTGCGGGACCACGGCGGCCGTCGTCCCCCAGATCACCCTGTATCTGCGGGAGGAGATCGGCAGGAGGATCGGCGTCGTCGCGCAGGACCGCCTGTTCCTCGCCACCGAGCGGTTCGTCGGCCTGGCCAGGTTCGAGGATCCCGCCTTCCTCGACAGGTTGCGGCTCGCGCTGCAGTACGGCGGCGCCACGCCCGGCATGGTGGTCATGGCCGCCTTCGGGATCGTCAGGTCGCTGCTGGCCGGTGCGGGCTTTCTCGGCGCTCTCGCCCTGATCAGCCCGTGGATGGCCGTCCTGGTGGCGGCCACCGCCGTGCCGGGCCTGGCGGCCGAGGTCTGGCTGTCCCGGCGCCGTGCCGCGATGCTGATCGGCATAGGCCCGAACGAGCGCAGGGAGTTCTTCTTCCAGGACCTCCTCCTGAGCGCCCAGGCCGCCAAGGAGATCAGGCTGTTCGGCCTCGCGGGCCACCTTCGCGGCCTGATGCGCGAGCAGCGCACGACCGCCGACGCCGAGCGCCGCCGCTCGGACCGCCGGGAGACGGCCGTCCAGAGCGTCATGGGGGGCGCGAGCGCGCTGCTGGCGGGGGCGGGTCTGGTGTGGGCCCTGCTGGAGACGCTCAGTGGAGGACGGACCGTGGGGGACGTCTCGCTGTTCGTCGCCGCCGTCGCCGGGGTCCAGGCGTCGATCACCGGTCTCGTCGGCGAGATCGCGACGATCCACCAGCAGGCGCTGCTCTTCGGCCACTACCTGTCGGTGCTGACGGCCCCGCCGGACCTCCCCGTACGGCCCGAGCCGGGATCGGTGCCCGGGCTGCGGCGGGGGATCGAGTTCCGCGACGTCTGGTTCCGCTACTCGGCCGAGCACGAGTGGGCACTGCGAGGCGTCTCGTTCACCATTCCGTACGGACACTCGGTCGGTCTCGTCGGCCGCAACGGCGCGGGCAAGAGCACGGTGGTCAAGCTGCTGTGCCGGATGTACGACCCGGAGCGGGGTGCGATCCTCTGGGACGGCGTCGACCTCAGGGATGTCGATCCCGCGCAGCTGCGGCGGCGGATCGGCTCGGTGTTCCAGGACTACATGACCTACGACATGAGCGCGGCCGACAACATCGGCCTCGGCGACCTCGACGCGATGGGGGACCGGGAGCGGATAACCGCGGCGGCCGGCCGGGCCGGGGCCGACGGCTTCGTCGGCGCGCTGCCCCGCGGCTACGACACACTGCTGTCGCGGATCTTCCTCGACGGCGGCGAGGCGGGCGTCCACCTGTCCGGCGGTCAGTGGCAGCGTCTCGCGCTGGCGCGCGCCTACCTCAGGGGCGGACGCGACCTGCTGATCCTGGACGAGCCCAGCTCGGGCCTGGACGCCGAGGCCGAGCACGAGATCCACAGCGGGCTGCGGCGGCATCGGGCGGGACGGACCAACCTGCTCATCTCGCATCGTCTCGGCTCGATCCGGGAGGCCGACCTGATCGTGGTCCTGGACGAGGGACGGGTGGCCGAGCGCGGCTCGCACGCCGACCTGCTGCGCCTCGGCGGCCTGTACGCGAACCTGTTCGCGATCCAGGCGGAGGGGTACCAGGTCGGCTGACGCGGCCACCCGGACCTGCGGGCCCAATGCACTGCGGGCCCAATGCACTGCGGGCCCAATGCACTGCGGGCCCATGCCCGGCATCCCGCCGACGCATAGGCCGGCGGCGTTCCCGATCACGCCGTGAACGCCGGAACCGGCCGAGCGGGCGACCCGCCCCGGAAAGGCGCTGTCAGGCCAGTGGCAGCGTGATCGTGAACAGGCAGCCGGGGCCCTCGTTGACCACACCGATCTCGCCGTTGTGGGCCTCCACGATGCCGCGCGCGATCGCGAGGCCGAGCCCGGCGCCGCCGTCGGGGCCGGGCGTCCGCGCCGCCTCGCCGCGGAACGCGACGTCGAAGACCCGGGGAAGGTCCTCCTCCGGGATGCCGCCGCAGCCGTCCAGCACGGACAGGCGGGCGGTCGTCCCTTCCGCCACCGCTCGTACGACGACCGCGCCCCCGGCGGGCGTGTGGCGGATGGCGTTCACCACCAGGTTGCGTACGGCCCGGCCGAGTTGCCCGGCGTCCGCGTACACCGGGACCCGCGGGTCCGCCTCGCCGGTGAGGTGCACGCCCTCGGCGCGGGCCAGCGGTTCGACGGCGGCGAGGGTGTCCGCGACGAGGTCGCCGAGCCCCGTACGGGTGGGCGCGGGCCGCAGCGTGCCCGCGTGGATGCGCGACAGCTCGAACAGGTCCTCCACCATCCCGGCGAGCCGGTCGACCTCCACCCTGATCTGGACGTGGTAGCGCTTGACGGTCTCGGGGTCGTCGGCCACCCCGTCCTCCAGGGCCTCCACCATCGCCCGCATGCCCGCGAGGGGAGTGCGCAGGTCGTGGCTGACCCACGCGACCAGTTCACGCCGCGCGCTCTCCAGCGCCCGCTCGCGTTCGCGACCCAGCCGCAGCCGCTCGTACGCCTGCTCGAGCGCGGTGCTGATGGTCTGCAGTTCGGCGGGGAGCGGTGCGGGCGGCGGGGTGAACCGGCCGGAGGGCGGCACGCTCTCCAGCGCGCCGACGAGGCTCCTGCTCGCGCGCACCACCGTGCGGGCGTTCACCAGCGCGACGCCGAGGCCCACCAGACCGCCGATGCCGACGACGGTGAGCACGATGTTCTTCGGCCGCCCGTCGATGATCATGGCGAGGGTGATGGCGACCACCCCGGCGAGCGTCGCGGAGACCGTCACGGCCGCGACGACCGCGAGCATCACGCCGATCGACCGGCGGCGCAGCACCCGCAGCAGCGCCAGGCCGAGGGCCGCGATGACGAGACCGAGCCCGGCGGCGACCGCGACGATCTGGACGATCATGACAGCGGCTCGTAGCGGTAGCCGACACCCCAGACCGTGACGATCCGGCGCGGGTCGGTGGGGTCGTCCTCGATCTTCTCCCGCAGTCTGCGCACGTGGACCGTCACGGTGGAGGAGTCGCCGAACGACCAGCCCCAGACCTGGTCGAGCAGGGCCGTGCGGCTGAACGCCTGACGGGGGTTGCGCAGCAGGTAGACGAGCAGGTCGAACTCCCGGGCGGTCAGTGTGATCTCCTTGCCGCCCAGGCACACCTCGTGGGCGCCGACGTCCACCACCAGGTCGCCGTCACGCAGCACGCCGGTGCCCGTCGGCACCAGCGCGCCGCGGGCCCGCCGCAGCACGGACTGCACGCGCAGCGCCAGCTCGCGCGGGCTGAACGGCTTCGTCACGTAGTCGTCGGCGCCGGTCTCCAGGCCGACCACCCGGTCCATCTCCTCGCCGAGAGCGGTCAGCATGATCACCGGGACGGGCCAGCGCTCCCGCAGCTTCCGGCAGACCTGCAGGCCGTCGAGCTTGGGCAGCATCAGGTCGAGCACCATCAGGTCGGGCGGGTCGGCCAGGGCCCGCCGCAGCGCCTCGGCCCCGTCGCCCACGCACTCGACCTCGTGCCCGTCCCGCTCCAGATAGCGGGCCACCACCTCGGCGACGGTGGGGTCGTCGTCCACCACGAGGACACGGGCGGGATTCGGGGAAGACTTCGAGGAGGACACGCCCTCAACGGTAAGTCCGCCGGGCGACCCGGCCGAGCCCCCGTCACCGTCTCGTAAGAACCGGCCGCCGCGGCGGTCGTCGCGACCCGGGCACGCCACTCCCGGCCGTCGCCTCCGTGCGCGCCGGGCGTGGCGTCATGACTGTCTGTTGGTGAACTGCCGCCGAACACGATGATTCACGTGAAACCTCATGGATCGCGGGTATGTGAACCGATTCTGGATCAAGCTCGCGGTTGTCGGTGTCACCGCGTACCTTGGGGCCATGGCCCGTACCGTACTGACCGTACTGGGGATCCTCCTGGCCGTCTGGCTGGTGATCGGATTCGTGATCCCCGCGCTGTTCGCGACACTGAAATTCCTGCTCATCATCGGGATCATCGCCCTCGTCGCCGTCGTGGTGGTCACCGTCGTCGGGAAGCTGTCCCGCTGACGTGAACGCTCTCCAGGCCGCCGTCGGATCGCTCGTCTGGCTGCTGGCCGAGTTGGCCGCCGGGTCTTCCGCCCCCGGCGCGCTGACCGCGGTCGGCCTGGCCGGCGTGGCCGTCCTGGTGTTCGCCTGGATGCTCTGCCGGCTGACCGGCGTCCCCGTTCTGCGTCGGGGGCCGGGCAGGGCGTCGTACAACGGTGAGACGGCGATGGTCAGGCTGCGCGATCCCGGCGCGCCTGGCCGTCCCCGTCCCCGCGCACCATCCGGAAGCCCCGCGCTCGCCTGACCGGCCATCCGGTCACGAGCGCTTTCGTCATGCCCTCATCCCTCGGCAGAAGGTCTCAGACGAAAGGCTTCCCATGTTCGACTTCGTGCTCGACCCCGCCTACCGGCTCATCGAGGCACTCAGCCATGTCACCGGCGCCGGGTTCGCGATCGTCCTGGTCACCCTCGCCGTACGGCTGTCGCTGCTGCCGCTGAGCGTCCGCGTCGCCCGTGCCCAGCGGATCAGGACGCGGCTCGCTCCCCAGGTGGACAGGCTGCGCACGCGGTGGAAGAACGATCCGCAGCGGCTCCTGCGTGAGGTGAACGCGTTGTACGCCAAGGAGGGCGTCGGCCAGTTCACCGGCTATCTTCCGGCGTTCGCGCAGTCGCCGTTCTTCATGGTGACCTACCGGCTGTTCACGGCCGCCGTGATCGCGGGCCACCCGAACCTGCTGCTGGCGCAGAGCGTGCTCGGCGTGCCACTGGGGGAGCACCTCGCGGCCGCGGTCGCCGGGGCGGGCCTGGTCAGCCCGCCGGTCCTGGTCTTCGCCGGGCTGCTCGCGCTGCTCGTGGCCGTGGCCGTGATCGCCGCCCGTAGGGTCGAGCCCACGGCGCCGATGCGGCGCATCCAGCTCCTCACACCGTTCTGGACGGTGGCCGTGGCGGTCTTCCTCCCACTCGCGGCGGGCGTCTACCTGCTCGTGAGCAGCGCCTGGACGACGGCCGAGCGGGCCGTGCTCTACCCGCGCACCGCGTGACGCCGGGGGCTGGAATGCTGACGGCATGACCCGTGACCACGTGATCGTGTCCTGGGCGGCCGGAGACACCGGCGGGGACGACCTGCGGGCGCTCCTGGCCGCCTACCACCTGCGGACCGAGGCCGAGAAGGGCGTCCCGGTTGCCGGCCCCGCGCACCTGCCCGAGCGCTATCGGGTGGAGGTCGAGGACCCGGGCGCGGTGTTCGCGGACGACGTCGTGCTGGTCGCGCGCCGCGGGGACGCGGTGATCGGCTGCGTGGTGCTCGCGGCGCCCGTCGAGGGGCGGGCGGAGATCAAACGGCTGTGGGTCGACCTGGGCGAGCGCGGCAGGGGCGTGGCCGGCGCGCTCGTCCGCGCCGCGCTCACCCGGGCGCACGCGACCGGCCTGCGGTCGGTACGGCTGTCGGTGTGGCGCTGGCGGACGACGGCGATCGCCCTCTACGAACGGCTCGGCTTCGTCGTCACCGAGTCGTGGGACTCCCGGGACGACCTGGTCTGCATGGAGCACGCCCTCTAAGGCGGAGGCGGAGGCGGAGGCGGAGCGTAGCGGCGGCGCTCAGCCGACCTCGCGCAGCACCGGGGTTTCGGACAGCTCGGGATGCCCGTTTCGGGCGGGCCACGAGGCGGAGACGACGGCCCAGACAGTGGTCGCCTCCTCCTCGTGCCTGACCCCCCAGCGCTCGGCCAGGTATTCGACGATGCCGAGCCCACGGCCGCCGAGGGACGACAGTGTCGGGCGACCGGCACGGGGTTCCGTATACGCGCCGCCGTCGCTCACGGCCACCTCGACCTGGGTGTCCGAGCAGAGCCACGCCACTTTGAGCTGGCCGGACGGGAGAGGGTGGGCGTGGCGCAACGCGTTGCTCAGCAGTTCGCTCATGATCAGAACGACGTCGTCGACGGCGGTGGCGAGCAGCCCCGCGTTCGAAAGTTCGGCGCTGAGGCGCTGACGTGCGACGGCGACGCTCGACGGTGCGTACGGCAGCATCACGACGCTCGACGCACTCACCTCCCCGTTCCCCCGTTCCTGCTGCACAAGCCAGTACGACCGAAATGCCCCGCTTACTCGGCCGGGAAACCGTGCCCCGGATCACAGCTTGTGCACATTGGACAATAGTTCAGTCCTTAAGTGGTGACGCCACGCTCCGATCTGTCTTATCAGGATGAAGATCCTGCCGAGGTCAACACCAGCCGCATGCGGGTTCCCCCGCCGGATCGCGGCAGCGCGGCGACGTCTCCGCCCTGGGCGCGGGCGAGGTTGCGCACGATGTAGAGCCCGAGCCCGACCCCGCCGAATCTGCGCCGGTTGCCGCTGTCGGCCTGGACGAAGCGCTCGAAGATCCGCTCCCGGTCGCCCGGCGCGATGCCCACTCCCTCGTCGTCCACCACCAGCACGACCCGGTCGTCCTCCGGCCACGCCTCGACCCGGATCAGGCCGCCGTCCGGGGAGTACTTGAACGCGTTCTCCAGGAGCTGGGCCAGAAGGATGTCGGTGGCCAGCGCGTCCCCGTACACGAAGGGGAGATCGGGCGGGATGTCCACCTCCAGCCGGTGCCGGTCGGACAGGACCGGCAGCCCGAGCGTCGCCGCGTGCACCCGGGCGGCCAGGTCGAAGGGCTCGACCCTGACCTTCAGCTCCTCCGCCCCCGCCCGCGCGCCGAGCAGCAGGTGGTCCATGAGCTGCCCGAGCGAGCGGGCGCGCTCGGCGATCGTGTGGACCGCCGACCGCCGCTCCCCGTCGGACAGGTGGTCCCAGCGGGAGTCGAGCGTGCTGGCGAAGCCGTGGACGATCGTGATCGGCGTACGCAGCTCGTGGCTGGTGGTGGCGAGGAACAGGTCCTTGGCCTCCTCCAGTTCCTTGGCCCGGGTCACGTCGCGGAAGTCGACGACGGTCTCCCCCGTCTCCCGGATCTCCGCGCACAGCACGTCGAGCCATCGGCCGGACGGAAGCTGGAAGGTGAGCTTCTCCCCCGGCACGGGCAGCGGGAAGGGCGGCGGCCCCCCGATCACCCGGTCCGCCGGGTGGCCGGTCAACTCGGCCGCCGCGGGGTTCCACCGCACGACCGCGCCCGAGCCGTCCAGCACCGCGATGCCGTCGGCGCTGGCGTCGAAGACGGCCCGCTCGTGGGCGCGCTGCCGCACCGCGTCCTGGTACGCCATGGCGTTGGCGACCGCGATCCCGGCGTGTCCGGCCAGCAGTTCGAGCAGTTCGAGCTCCAGATGGCTCGCCTTACGCCGGGCGAACAACGCGTAGAGCGCTCCATAGGGACGCCCGCCCACGGCGGCGATGCCGACGGCGATCGTGTGCAGGCCGGGCAGACGCGCCCAGATCAGGTCCTGGAAGCCCTCCGGGCCGGTCTCGAGCAGCACGGTCTTGCCGGTGCGCAGCAGCTTGGCGACCAGGCTGGTGTGCAGCCCGGCGGTGGCCCCACGCAGCGTCTCGGGCAACTGGTGGACGCCGACCAGGCGCAGCCGCTCCCCCTCGATGGACACGAAACCGCCGGCGTCGGCGCCGGTCAGCTCGGTCAGGCTCGCGGCGATGCGGTCGAGCACGACGGGCAGGTCGAGCTCGGCGTTGATGTCGCCGACCACGTCGGTCAGCCGCCGCACCAGGCGGGCCCGGCGCACCATCCTGCCGTGCGCGGCGTCGTCGTCCTCGGCGGCGTGGTAGACGCTCACGTATCCGAGCAGGACGCCGCCCGGCGAGCACAAGGCGCTCGTGTCCACCCGCAGGTCGAGCAGGCGCCCGTCGCGGTGGAGGCGCTTGGTGGTCAGCGACACCCGGCCGCCCGCGCGTACGCGTTCGAGCACGGCGTTGTGCTCGGCCATCAGCTCGTCGGGCACGATCGGGGCCCGCCTGCCCAGCAGATCGGACGCGGGCCAGCCGAACAGCCGCTCGGCCGCGGCGTTCCAGCTCACCACGGCCAGGTCGCGGTCGAGTGCGACGATCGCGTCGGGGGAGCCGGCCAGGACCGCGCGTGCGAGGCCCTCCTCGACGTCGCCGAAGACCGCGTCACCGAAGGCCACATCCCCGAAGGCCGCGTCACCGAAGGCCGCGTCACCGAAAGCCGTGACGTCCGCAGCCACGGCGTCCGGGACCGCGGGGGCGAAGTCCGCCGCCCGGCCGTCCACGCTGCTGTCACCCACGTCCCCATCGTGCCTTCTTTCACCTTTTGATCTTGGGGTTTTCCGTCACCTCGCGACCGCTCCGATACGCTGCCTGCACGCAGAGAAGAGAAAGTGGGGCGCCCATGTCCACCGAGGACCTCGAAGCCCTGCTCCGCGTGACCTCGCCGGGCTACGTCGGCGTGGCCCCGCCCGAGGTCGCCTTCGGCACCATGGACGCGCCGGTGGGCCGCCTGGTCCTCGCGGTGACCGCACGCGGCGTGCTGGCCTGCACCTATGAGAACGAGCACGAGGTCTTCGCCCGGGTCTCCCGCGCCGTGGGCTCGTTCATCGGGCCCGACCCGCGCCGCATCGACCCCCTGCGCAGGGAACTGGACGCCTACTTCACCGGCAGGCTGCGCACCTTCTCCCTCTCGGTGGACCTGCGCCTGGTCACCGGCTTCAGCCGTACGGTGATCCAGCTCATGCCGGCCGTGCAGTACGGCAGCGTCACCACCTACCAGGAGATCGCCGAGCGGATCGGCCGGCCGCAGGCGCCACGCGCGGTGGCCAACGCCCTGGCCGGCAACCCCGTCTGCCTGCTCCTGCCGTGCCACCGGGCGGTGGAGGGCCCCGGCTCGCTCGGCGGGTACGCCGGCGGCCCGGCGGCCAAGGAGCACCTGCTCCGCCTGGAAGGCGCCCTCTGACCCACCTGGACTCCACCTGGACTCCACCTGGACGACGGTGCCGTCAGGGGCCTTTAGAAGATCACAAGTAAGCCTTTAGCCGCGCTCGACAGGCTCCTTCCGCGTCGGCACACCGGACTCGTGCCGCCGCGGCTCTCCAGCCGTGGGCGGGTTCTCCGGGCATGCCGCCGTTTCAAATGAAAGGTGGTGAAAAGCATGTCTGTTCGCATCGACGACCTCAACGGGGACGCCGAGCTGCCGGAGGACTTCCTGGACGACATCGTCGGCGGGTTGCCGCCGCTGCAGGGCCCCGAGTGCGCCTGGGTGTCCTCCTCCCTCGGAGGCGGGAACGGCGACCCGATGGACGTCCGCATCTGACGGTTGAACCAGCACGGCGGCGTGACCGGGCGCCCGGTCACGCCGTCCCCTCGACGAGGACAGTAAGTTGATCTTGATTCTCAGCGCCGCGGACGACGCGTCGGTCGAGATGGTCGTCCCGCATCTGCGGGAACGCGGGGCGGAGTTCCTGTGGTGGGATCCGGGCGACTACCCGGCCGAAAGCACGATCACCTCGCGCCTCAGCGGCGGACCCTGGCGGCACACACTGCACATCGGCGGCAAGACGTACGACACGTCCCGCTTCAGCGCCGTCTGGAACCGCCGGCCCTCTCCGCCCCGGGCATCGGAGTCGGTGACCGACGCCGACCATCGGCGGTACGTCGAGAAGACCGCGCAGATCCTGCTGTACGGCTGGGAGGACACCCTCGACGCCCGCTGGTTTCCCGGCCGGACCATCGACGTCATCCGACTGCAGAACAAGCTGCTCAACCTCGCCGCGGCGGCCCGGCTCGGCTTCACCACGCCGGAGACGCTCGTCACCAACGACCCCGAGGGACTCATCCCGTTCTGGGAGGAGGCGGGAGGCGAGCTGATCGCCAAGCAGGTGGAGTACGTCCCGTTCCACATCGTTGGCGAGGAGCACGTGTTCTACACCACGCCGGTCACCCGGCGGCACCTCACTCATCGGCACCGGCTCGGTGCTTCCCCGGTGATCTTCCAGCCGTACGTGGATAAGGCGATCGAGCTGCGGATCACGGTCGTGGGGGACCGGGTGTTCGCCGCCGAGATCCACTCCCAGGGATCGCGGACGACCCGGTACGACTACCGCCACTACGAGCGCAGCTTCTCGGCGTACGGCATCCATCGGCTGCCGGAGGACGTGGAGCGCCGTTGCCTTGCGCTGACCGCCTCGCTCGGCCTGCCGTACGGCTGCATCGACATGATCCTCACCCCCGACGGGCGGTACGTGTACCTGGAGATCAACCCCACCGGCCAGTGGGGCTGGATCGAGTCGGCCACCGGCCTGCCCATATCCGCGGCGATCGCCGACTGGCTCGTCGCCGCCGAACCCGCCCCCGGGCCCGAGACCACGATGGAAACCGCATGACCGTTCCCACCGAGGAGATCTCCTTCGCCGGCGTCCTCGCGGGGGCGGTGGAGCTGCTGCGCGGCCTGCCGCGTACCCGTGACGGCGTGGCGGCGGCCCGGCGCGCGGCCGAGCGCTGGCGGGCGGACCACCCGGACGTGCGGGCCCAGCTCGTGACCGACGTACGGCCGGGCAGCCCCATCGTCGACTACGACCTGGTGCTCGGCCATCCGGCGGGCGGGACCGTGGCGCTGACCGCCCCGGCCGACGACGGCGTCCCCTGGACGGTGGACCACTCCACTCATTGGGCCTCGGGACGGGTGCTGACCGTCGACGGCCGGGAGCTGCTGATCCAGAACGCACTGCTGACACTGCGCGCCCGCGCCGAGCGGGATCCGGCCGTGCAGGAGGAGCTGGTCGACCACTGCGTCCTGGAGGACCTGATCGCGCGTGAGCCCGAGCCGGCCCCGGAGGAGCTGCAGGAGGCGTCGGACGCCTACCGGCTGCGGCGCGGGCTGCGCACCCGCGAGCGGATGCTGCGCTGGCTCGGCGAGGTCGGGCTCACGCAGGAGGCCTACGACAATCACATCCACGGGCTCGCCCTGAAGCGGCGGGTGCGGGCGCGGATCGAGCGGGAGACCGCGCGGGATTACCTGGAGCGCCATCCCGAGGAGTTCGACCAGGTCTGGGCGGTATGGGCTACGGGGAGCGCGGAGCGGCTGGCCGGCCTCGCCGCGTCGGGGGAACCGTTGGCGGCTCTCGGCACGGCCGTGCTGTCGCGGGGGGACCTCGATGTGACGGCGGCTGTCCGGGTCGCCCGTGAACTGCCGGAACCGCTCAGGGACGCCGCGGCCGGCGCGGCCGTGGGGCCGGCGTCGTATGGCGCCGGGCACCTGTTAGGGGTGATACGCGAACGGCGGCCGGCGGACCTCACGGACCCGGCGACGCTGGCCGCCGCGGGACGGGCGGGCTTCGCCGCGTTCATGGCGGCGCGCCGCGCGGCGGCCGAGATCACCTGGCACTGGCTCTGAGCGGCACGAGGCGACGCCGTGAGCAGCACGAGGCGACGCCGATGACCGCGTCGTCCCCGACGCCGGTGCCGGATCCCGACCGCACCCGGCCCGTGTCCCCGCGGCTGTCCCCGCGGCTGTCCCCGCGGCTGTCCGCGGGAAAACGGGAGGACCCCCGGGCGCACCCGCCGCCGGGCCCGCCGCGCGAGCCGGGCCTCCCCGCCTCCGGACAGGAGCGCGGTGTCTTCCGGGAGGAGGCGCTGCGGCGGCACGCCGTACGCAGCCGGGAGCCGCGCGTGCCGATCGTGCTCCGCGGGCCGTCCTTCCTGCTGTTGTGGATCGCGGTGGCCGTGCTGGCGGTCGCGGGAACGGTCGTGGCGGTGCTGGTGTCGGAGGCGGCCCGGTGAGGCGTGTCCCGGTGGTGCTGCAGAACACGCCCACCGAGTGCGGCACCGCGTGCCTGTCCATGGTGCTGTCGCATCACGGCCACCGCGTCACGCTGACCGAGCTGTCGGAACGCCTCGGTGTCGGCCGCGACGGGCTGAGCGCCCGCGCGCTCCTCCAGGGCGCCCGTGAGCATGGTCTCAAGGCGCGGGGGTTCTCGCTCGATCCCGAGGACCTGGCCCGGGTGCCGCTTCCGGCCGTCGCGCACTGGGAGTTCAACCACTTCGTGGTGGTCGAGCGGTGGTCGGTCGACCGGGTGGACATCGTCGATCCCGGGCAGGGGCGGCGACGGCTGACCCAGGAGGAGTTCTCCGCCGCGTTCACCGGGGTGCTGCTGGTCTTCGAGCCGGGGGAGGGGTTCCAGCGCGGGTCGTCGTCGCTGGCGAGCGCGTGGCGGCGGGAGTTCGTGCGCACGTTGCTGCGGCGGCGGCGCGGCCTGCTCGTGCAGGTCATCGCGGCCTCGCTGCTGCTGCAACTGCTGGGGCTTGCCATGCCGCTGCTGACCGAACTGCTGCTCGACACGGTCATCCCGCGCGGCGCCTCCGACCTGCTGCCCCTGCTCGGCGTGGGCGTGCTGCTGGCGGGGGCCGCCCAGCTCGTCCTGGCCTACCTGCGCGCGGCCCTGCTGGTGGCCGTACGCGCCCGCGCCGACCGGGAGCTCACCGAGGGGGTGGTCGCCCACCTGGTGGCCCTGCCCTACCGGTACTTCACCCGGCGCGGCACCGGTGACCTGGTGACCCGGGCCACCAGCGTCACGACGCTGCGCGAGCTGCTCACCGGGCAGATCGTCACCGCGCTCCTCGACGGGCCGCTCGCCGTCGGCTACCTGGCGCTGGTCTACCTGCGCGACCCCGTCTTCGGGGCGGCGCTGACCGGCGTGGTCGCGCTGCAGTCGGCGCTGCTCGCGGCCACGTCCCGCCGCGTGCACCGGCTGGCGCAGCAGGAGCTCGCGGCGCTGTCGGCCTCGCAGAGCAGCCTCATCCAGACGATCAGCGGAATCGAGACGCTGAAGGCGTCGGGCGCGGAACGCAGGGCGATGGACCAGTGGTCGTCCCACTTCGCCCGGCAGCTCGACGCGGACGTGCGCAGCGGGCTCACCCACGGCCTCCTGGAGGCCGCGCTGTCGGCGATCCGCGTGATCACCCCGCTCGGGCTGCTGTGGCTCGGCGCCTGGCGGGTGCTGGACGGGCAGCTCAGCACGGGCGCACTGATCGCGCTCAACGCCGTCGCACTGGCCGCGCTGACCCCGCTCGCCTCGCTGATGACCGGCCTGCAGAGCCTCCAGCAGGCGGGCGCGCACTTCGACCGGCTGACCGACATCCTCGCCTCCGCCCCCGAGCCGAGCCAGGGCATCGAGGTGCTGCGCCTGCGCGGGGCGATCGAGCTACGCGACGTCGGCTTCCGGCACGACCCGCGCGGGCCGTGGACCGTACGCGGCGTGTCGGTGACGATCCGCCCGGGACAGAAGGTCGCCCTGGTGGGAGCGTCCGGCTCGGGCAAGAGCACGCTGGCCCGGCTCCTGCTGGCGCTGCACACCCCGGTCGAGGGCGAGATCCGCTACGACGGCGTCCCCGCCGCCGAGCTGAACCTGGGCACGCTGCGCCGTCAGTTCGGGGTGGTCACCCAGGATGTGGCGCTGTTCAACGGCTCCATCCGGGACAACATCGCGCTCAACGACCCCGACGCGCCGCTGGAGCGGATCATGCAGGCCGCCGGGCTGGCGGCGCTGCACGACGAGATCATGGCCATGCCCATGGGATACGAGACCATGCTGACCGACGGCGGCGGGCTGTCCGGCGGCCAGCGGCAGCGCCTGGCCCTGGCCAGAGCCGTGCTGGCCCGGCCCAAGGTGCTGCTGCTGGACGAGGCCACCAGCAACCTCGACAGCGCCACCGAGGCCGCCGTCGAGGCCAACCTCGCCTGGCTCCCCCAGACCCGGATCGTCATCGCCCACCGGCTGAGCACGGTCAGGGACGCCGACCTCATCCTCGTCCTCGACTCAGGACGCGTCGTGCAACGCGGCACCCACCGCGGGCTGATGGCCCAAGGCGGCACTTACGCGGCCCTCGTCGCGGCCGACCTGCGCTCGCGATAGCCCTCAGCCGGCCCGGCGCAGGGCGTCGGCAGCGGCGACGGCGCGGTCCCGCCACAGGCTGAGACCCGCCCTGCCCGCGAGCCGTGCGAGCCTGGCGTGATGCCGCGCCGCGGCGGCGTCGTCCCCCATGGCCGAGGCGAGCATCGCCAGGAACCAGTCCACCGGCCCCAGGAAGGCGATCGCGGCTCCGACCGAGATCCGTCCCTTGTAGGGCAGGAGGGCGGAGTACGTGTCCGCGCAGGCGTGAGCGTCGCCCACCGCCGCCTGCGCGGCGCCCTGCAGACAGGTGAAGGTCAGCCACGACCAGTCGCGCGGCGCCGGCCGCCACCCGTCGGCGACCAGGTCGCGCGCCTCTTCCCTTACCACCTGGGCTTCCCTTCCACCCTGTGTTTCCCTTCCACTTTGGGCTTCCCTTGTACCCGGGCCGCACCGCAGGAGGACGCGGAGCGCCTGGTCGGCGCAGGGGTTGGCGCCGGCGACCGAGTCGATCAGGGGCTCCGCCTCGCCCATCGTCCCCCTGTCGTGCGCGAGGAGGATGCGTCCCAGGGACACGACGGATCCCGCGTACCACATGCCGAGGCGTCCGGCCTGCCGGTCGAGGTCGGCGTAGAGGGCCTCGGCGTCGTCGTACCGTCCGCAGAGCGTGAGCCGCCCCGCCCGCCACATCGTGTGCTGGAAGCGCGGCCAGGGCAGCGGCATGCGGGCCAGCATGGCGTCACACCGGGCGGCCGCCCCGTCCGCTCCCGCGACGTCGAACACCTCCATGCGACGATAGGTCCACATCATCTGCGCGAGCAGCTCGAATTCGGGCGTCCGGGTCTTCTGGCCCAGGTCTTCCAGTTCCCTGGCGATCTCCCGCGCCTCCTTTATGTAGATCGAGCTGGGGATCGACAGATAACGGGCGTTGAGCGCACGCATCAGCAGATGCGGGTCGCCGAGCCTGCGGGCCGTCTCGACCGCCTGCGCGGAGTGGGCGTGGCAGCGCGGGTCGTCCGACCCGTCGTACAGCTCCTGGGCCAGCCCGCCGAGCAGCCGCGCCCGCTCGGGGGCGGCGGCCTCGGGCATGGCGTCCAACGCACGCTCGAACCGGTGCACGAGCTGGAGTTCGACCTCCTCGTACGGATTGCGCAGGTTCCAGATCGAGGGGGCGTCCAGCGCGGTGAGCACCCGGGCGGCCAGCAGGGGCCCGTGGGGACCCGCCACCCGGTCGGCCACCCGTAACGCCCGCGCCCGCACGCTTCTGGCGGCCAGGGCGTCGCCGGCGTCGAGCAGGGCGCGGGCCTGCCGCAGCAGCAGATCGACATGGTCGGCCGGTTCGCCGGCCGCGGCCCCGTGCGCCTCGACCGCACGGCCCCACCAGGTGGCCGCCTCCTCGTAGGCCAGGCGGAGGCCCGACTGCTCGGCCATCGCGGCGGCCCAGTGCGCCGCCTCCGCGTACGCCGCGGGCCCGGCCTGGATCGCGTGATGGGCGATGACGGCGACGTCGGCGCAGGGCCGGTCGACCAACGCGTTCATCACCTGCCGGTGGATGACGGCCCTGCGCAGCGGCGGAATCTCCCGCAGGAGGGTCTCCCGCACCAGGTCGTGGGCGAAGCCCATCCGGCGCCCGGCGACGACGACCAGGCCGGTCCGCACGGCCTGGTCCAGCAGGTCGTGCACGGGCGCCGCCCACACCTCGCCCACCATCCCGGGATCGAAGTCCCTGCCGATCACCGCGGCGATCTCGAGCACCTCGGCGACCGGCGGATCCAGCGCCGCCAGCCGCTGGTGGATCAGGCCGGCCACCGCGTCGGGCACCGTGTCCAGCGAACGGCCCTGGGCCAGCAGCCGGGCCGTCTCACGGACGAAGAACGGGTTGCCGCCGGTGCGCCGGGTCAGCAGGTGAGCGGTGCGCTCGTCGACCTCCGCGCCCACGGTCTCGGCGATGGCCCGGATAGCCGGGGTTTCGAGGCCCGCGAGCCGGATGCGGAGCAGGTTGTATCGGGCGAATCTCGCGAGCACGTCGTCGAG
Source organism: Microbispora sp. H10830 (assembly GCF_014161375.1). Taxonomy (NCBI): domain Bacteria; kingdom Bacillati; phylum Actinomycetota; class Actinomycetes; order Streptosporangiales; family Streptosporangiaceae; genus Microbispora; species Microbispora sp. H10830. The sequence continues at coordinate 100,130 of NZ_JABBWX010000002.1, read as the reverse complement.
CGGACCGGCCCGGGCGGTGTCCCGGAACGCGGTCACCAGTGTGAGCGGGACATGCTCCGCCGACCCGCCGACGAGCACCGTCACATCGCGCAGCAGTCCCAGGGTCGCCGGGTCGGCCCACTGGAGGTCGTCCAACATGATCACGATCGGCCGCTCCCCGGCGGCGGCGCAAAGCCAGTCGGCGACGGCCTGATGACGCCGCTGACGCGCGCCCTGTGCCGACCCCTGTGCCGACCCCTGTGCCGACCCCTGCGGGGCCTTCTCGTCGAGCAGCCCGGCCAGGGCCTCGGGGTCGGGAGCCGGATGGACACGCTCCAGCGACCTCAGGATCTGGATCCACGGCCGCAGCGGCAGGGCGCTCTCGAGATCGTGACAGCTCCCCCAGAGGGTCGGGTGTCCCCTCTCCGCGCACCGGTCCCTGAACGCCTTCAGCAGCCAGGTCTTGCCGATGCCCGGTTCCCCGGTCACCGCGATCGTGCTCACCCCGGCGCCGAGCATCGACTCCATCTCCGCGAGTTGCCAGTCACGCCCGTGCGGCGAGCGCGCCTTCTCTGAGGCCGGCCGAGCGGACGCGGGTGCGGCGGACCCGCAGGGAACGGTGCGAGACGGTGTGGTGAGAGACGGTGTGGTGAGAGACGGGGCCTGCCGCAGGATGTCCTGCTCCAATGCCCGCAGTTGCGGACCAGGATCGAGCCCGAGCTGATCGGCGATGAGGCTCCTGGCACGCCGCAACGTGGCCAGCGCGTCCGCCTGGCGACCGGCCCTGTAGTACGCGAGGGCCAGCAGCCACCACAGCCGTTCGCGCAGCGGATGCTCCCCGGCCTCGGCCTCCAGGTCCTGGATCACCGCCTCGGGCCGACCCAGGTCGAGCTCCGCCTGGGCGCGGCGCTCGACGGCGACCAGGCGTAGCTCGCAGAGACGGTTCACCTCGGTGACGGCCCACAGCTCGCCCGCGAAGTCGGCGTACGGCAGGCCGTGCCAGAGCCCCAGCGCCTCGTCGAGCAGCGCGAGTGCCCGGGCGGGCGGCCGGCGTTCCGCGTCGGCGACGAGCCCGCCGAACCGCAGTGCGTCGACGTCCGGGGTGGCGAGCAGATAACCGGGGCGTTTGGCGACGAGGAGCCGGGGAGGGGTCCGCGGCGCCCGCTGCGGTTCGATCACACGACGCAGGTTCGACACGTAGACGTGGATCGACTCGAGTGCGGTGGCCGGTGGCGTGCCGCGATAGAGGTCCTCGATCAACGTGTCCGTGGAGACGACCGCGCCCCCGGCGAGCACCAGCCGGGCCAGGACGGCCCGCTGCCGCGGGCCTCCGACACCGACCGGCACCTCGCCGTCCCGGACTTCGAAAGGACCCAGAACCCGGAATTCCACTGCCCCCACGGCCTCTCTGCCGGTGAAGGCCGGCGCGGGCCTTCCCTGGGCGGCAGTCTTGAGGCGTCGTCTTGCAACTCACTTGCCTGTGGGTGAGAAGCCGATGCGGGTGAGAAGCCGACGCGGGTGAGAAGCCGACGCGGGTGAGAAGCCGACGCGGGGGGAAGCCGAGCGCCCTAACGGCGCGACCGCAGGCGGCGGCCCGGGAGGGACAGCGCCACGGTCACCAGCCCGGCGACGAGGAACGCGGCGAGCGCCGCGTTCATCCACGGCTGGTGGACGAACCCGAGGGCGAGGCGGACCTCGGTCCAGATCCCGTCCCACCAGCCGACCGTCGGCGTGGAGGTCACGATCCAGTACGCCGCGAACCCGAGGATCCACGGCACGATCATGAGCCAGCGGGAGGGGGCGTCCTCGGCCGTGTTCCACCGGGCGGCCCCGCCGAGCACGAAGTAGTCCACCACGAGCACGGCGAACATCGGCACGAACACGGCCCCGATCACGCTCAGGAACGCGCCGTAGGAGTTCACGTCGGCGAACAGCGCGATCAGCGTGGTGAGCACGCCGATCACGACCGAGATGACCCGGCGGTCCCAGCGCGGCGCGAGGTTCTGGATCGACACCGTCGTCGAGTAGACGTTCGCGAACGACTGGTCGGCCTCGCGCAGCACCAGGATGCCGAAGAACACGACCCCGAGAGGGGCGGCCACGAACGGGTCCCACACCTTGTCCCCGTCGTTGCCGACCAGGGCGAGCGCGGCGATGCCGAGGGCCAGGCAGGCCACCTGGGCGATCGTGTATCCCGCGACGACACCGGTGAACGCCGCGCCGCTCGACCGCGAGTGCCTGGCGTAGTCCGCGGCCATCGGCACCCACGACACCGACAGCGCGATGACGTAGTCGACGGCGGGGGCGAAGGCGTCCCAGGAGCCGCTCCCCACGGACGGCCCCTGCCGGAACAGGGCGACCGACAGCCAGATCATCGCGATCACCACGCCCGCCGTGACGTACCGCCGCAGCAGCCGCAGCGCGCCGAGCGGCCGGATCGTCAGCGCGATCGTCAGCGCGCCCGCCACGACCGCCCACACCGCGTACGGCACCGCCGGGCCGAACAGCGCCTGCGCGCCGTTGGCGATGACCCACAGCTCGAAGGCGCCCCAGCCGAGCATCTGCACGATGTTCAGCACGGTCGGGATGTACGAGAGGCGGGCCCCGAACAGGCCGCGCAGCAGCACCATCGCGGGCCGCCCGGTGCGTACGCCGGGGATCGCGGCAAGGCCGACCATCGCCGTCCCGAGCAGGCTGCCGACGACGGCGGCGAGCACCGCCGCGGTGAAGGTCAGCGGCTTGCCGCCCAGCGGGTCGAGCAGGAACAGCGCCCCCGAGAAGCCGAGGAGGCTGACGCCGAGGTTGGCCCAGAAGGCGCCCTGGTCGAGCACGCCCAGGGTCCTCGGAGCCTCCTCGTCAAGAGTGAGCGGAACCTCCGCGTACGCGTCGTCGACGACGGCAGAAGTCATCACACGCTCCCTACGCCGGCATTATCCGGACAGGTTCATGCGGTCGGCGGCACGATGTGGATCCGCCCTCTCAGCCCGGTCACGCCCGAGCTCCCGCGGGTATTGATGATGTCTTGGGGATTATGACACTTCTTTGACCGTTTTCCTACGCCGCCCCCGTCCCTACGCCACGTAAGGCGCCTCCCCGGTCTCGCTCACCATCGGACGCCCGACGGCGGCCCAGGACCGCATGCCGCCGTCCACGTTCACGGCGTCCCTGCCGATGTGGTTGAGCCACATCGCGGCGTGCGCCGACCGGCCGCCGACCCGGCAGACCACGTACACCGGCCGGTCGTGCGGCACCTCGTCGACCCGCACCTGCAGTTCGCCGAGCGGGATGTGGACGGCGCCGGGAGCGTGGCCGGCCACCCACTCCTCGTGCTCGCGGACGTCCAGCAGGTACGCGTCTTCGGGCAGTGCCTCGGGGGCGATTTCCGGCAATGTCATGCGCCCATTCTGACGGCACACCGCCGATGCCCGGGCCCATGCGGCGAGCTGTGACCCACGGTGATCCGCGGGCCGCATCGACACGGTCGCGCGTTACCCAAACTTCCCTATCCCTCCCTTATTCACGTATGTTAGAGAGCGATAAATGACAATCGAGGCCGCCATGTGCGGTCCTCTCCGGCGGGAGGCCGACGGTGAACGATGTGGTGCGGCGCGCGGCCGGCGGCGCGGGCGTCATGACGATCTACAAGTCCGAGGCCGGTCGGCGCGAGCTCCTCGACCACTACCGGCGGGTGCTGGACGCCTGGCCGATCCCGGCCGAGCACGTACGGGTGCCGACTCGCGAGGGCGAGACCTTCGTTCACGCCTGCGGCCCCTCGGACGCGCCGCCTCTCGTGCTGCTGCACGGCTCGGGCGCGAACGCCTCGATGTGGCGGGGAGACGTCCCCACCTGGTCCCGGCACTTCCGCACGTACGCCGTCGACCTGGTCGGCGAGCCGGGCCTGAGCGCGCCCTCACGCCCCGCCCTGGACTCCGACGCCGTGTCACTCTGGCTCGACGACGTGCTGCGGGGGCTCGGGATCGCCGACGCCGCGTTCGTCGGCACCTCCCTCGGCGGCTGGACGGCCCTGGACTACGCCATCCGCCGTCCGGAACGAGTGACTCGACTGGCCCTGATATGCCCTGGCGGCGTGGGGCGGCAGAAGGTCGGCTGGATCTTCAAGGCCCTGCTGACCGGCCCGTTCCGACGTGGTGGACTACGCGAGTCGGCGATGGCCGTCGCGGGCCTCGACGGGGAGAGGGACCGGCAGGCCCTCGACGCCGTCGTCCTGACGTTCACGCACTTCAACCCGCGCAGGGAGAAGCTCCCGGTGTTCCCCGACGACGCGTTGCGGGGCCTCACCATGCCCGTACTCGTCATCGCCGGCGACCGCGACGCCATGATCGACTCTCGCCAGACCGTGCGGCGCGTCCGTGAGTGCGTTGCGCACGCGACCGTGAACCTGCTCCCCGGGACCGGTCACGCCATCTTCGGCCAGGCCGAGCCGATCGCCGAGTTCCTCCGGGCCTGACGTGAACCCACCGAAGGTGGGGTCGCTCTCGCAGACCTACTTGAGCAGGCGCGACAGGCGGCGGTCGGCCAGCGGCTTGCCGCCGGTCTGGCAGGTCGGGCAGTACTGCAGCGACGAGTCGGCGAACGACACCTCCCTGATCGTGTCGCCGCACACCTCGCACGCCTCGCCCGTACGGCCGTGCACGCGCAGGCCCGACTTCTTCTCCGACTTGAGGTCCTTGGCGGCCAGCCCCCTGGCCCGCCCGACCGCGTCCCGCAGCGTGCTCACGATCGCGTCGTGCAGGTCGGCGACCTGGCCGTCCGTCAGCGTTCCGGCGATCTTGAAGGGGGACATCTTCGCGACGTGCAGCACCTCGTCGGAATAGGCGTTGCCGATGCCCGCGATCACCTTCTGATCCCGCAGCAGGCCCTTGATCTGCGCGCGGCTCCCGCCCACGATCGTCTTGAGCAGGTCCGGCGTGAAGCCCTCGGCCAGCGGGTCGGGCCCGAGCCCGGCGACGCCGGGAACGTCCTCCGGATCGCGCACCACGTAGACGGCCAGGCGCTTCTGCGTGCCCGCCTCAGTCAGCTCGAACCCGGGGGCGCGGCCGTCCTCGCCCGGCGACAGCCGCACCCGCACCGCGAGCGGGCCTTTGCCCGGCCGCACCGGTTTCGCGCCGGTGAGGTCGTCGCGCCAGCGCAGCCAGCCGCCGCGGGCCAGGTGGGTGACGAAGTGCAGGCCGTCGCAGTCGACGTCGAGGAACTTGCCGTGGCGCGCCACGCCGGTGACGAGCAGTCCGGCGAGCGCGGTGACGGGCGGGTCGACGGTCTTGAGCGCCTGGAAGGCGGTCACGTCGACCCCGGCGACGGCATGGCCGACGGCGTGCTCGCGAAGGAACTCGGCGAGCGCCTCGACCTCGGGCAGCTCCGGCATGCCCTCACACTAACCCGGCCGGTCAGGGGACGTCCCAGAACGCGAGTTCGTGCTCCATGCCGCGGACGAACAGCTCCCGGGCGCGTGCCGGGTCCGGAGCCGCCTCGTCGATCATGACGGCGATGCGCGCGGTGAGGGCGGCGAACCCGGGGTCGGCGTAGGTGTCCACCCAGGCCCGATAGCGCGGTTCGGCGGGCGGGTCGGCGGCCAGGATCCGGCCGAGCGTCGAGTAGCCCCACATACAGGGATAGAGAGCCGCCAGCCCCTCGCCGTAGTCCGCCGCCGACTCCAGCAGAAACGAGGTGTACGCCGCGCAGGCCGGGCCCTTCACCGCGCCGTCGAGGTCGGCGCCGAAGCCGGCCGCCAGCGACCGGTGCAGGTCGAGCTCGTCGTGCCACGTCGCGTACGCCAGGTCGACCAGGTCGCCGAGGTGGGCGTCCGGAGCCTGCCAGGCCAGCCGCGAGAACACCCGGACGTAGTCGAGCAGGAACAGGTAGTCCTGCTCCAGCCATGACCGGAAGACCGCCTCGGGCAGGTCGCCCGCCGAGATGCCGCGTACGGTCGGGTGCGCGAGCTGGGCGTCCAGCATCGGCCGCCCGATGGCGTGCAGGTCCGCAGAGATTCCCATAAGGGCTCATTGTGGCCGTAATCCGCGAGTTAGGCTCGACTGCGTGACACTGACGATCGCCGAGGAAGTGCTGCTGCTGGCCTACCGGGAGGACACCGGCAAGCCGATCATCGGGTCGGTGGAGCTCGACTGCGCCCTGGCCGGGGCCCTGCTCGCGGATCTGGCCGTACGCCGCCGGGTGGACCTCGACGGCGCGAAGGTCGTGCCCGTCGATCCCGCCCCGGTGGGCGATGAGGAGCTGGACGCGGCGCTCACCCGCATCGCCGAGGAGCGCGGTCCGCGTAAGGCCGACTGGTGGGTGGGCAAGCTCCGCGCGGGCAGGCTGCGCAAGCGGCTGCTGACCCGTCTGGCCGCCCGGGGCGTGCTGAGCGAGCAGGAGGGCAAGATCCTGGGGATCTTCCCCACCACGCGCTATCCCGAGCTCGACCCGAGCCACGAGCAGGGCGTGCGGGAGCGCGTCCAGAACGTGCTGGCCGGAGCCGAGCCGGACGAGCGGACGGCGGTCCTGATCGCGGTCATGCACGCGGCCAAGCTCGACCGCAAGGCGTTCCCCGACGCGCAGAAGGGCCGGGTCAAGGAGATCGCCGAGGGACAGTGGACCGCCGAGGCGGTCCGCAAGACGATCGCCTCGATCCACGCCGCCGTGGCCGCCGCCACCACCGCCGCGACGGTCGCCGCCACCGCGGGGAGCTGACCCCTGCCGCTCGTGCCGCGCACGTCGTGCGCCCGCGCGAGCGGCGGTCCCCCTACTTGGTGATGACGTCCTTGGGCACCTGCTTGTCGGCTGCGAGCGCCTCGAACAGGCGCAGCGCCTTCTGGGTGTCCCACTTGACCACCGCCTGGCCGCCGATCGTCGGCAGCGAGCCGATCGGCACGGCGGTCGCGACGGGCCCCTCGCGCATGGCCATGCCGACCGACAGCAGGTCGAACAGGCCGCTGCCGGGGTCGACGGAGACCGAGTCGGCCGCGCTCAGCGCCAGCGGGACCGAGGTGAACGGGTTGATCAGCGTGCCCGGGCTCGCCGCCTTCTGCACGACGGCCGAGAAGAACTGGCGCTGCCGCTGGGTGCGCTCGAAGTCGGGGATGGCGCCGGTGGCCCTGGTGCGCACGTAGCCGAGCGCGGTGCCGCCGTCCATGTCCTGGCAGCCCTTCTTCAGGTTGATCCCGGCCTTCGGGTCCTTGATGTCCTGCTTCACGCAGATGTTGACCCCGCCGATCGCGTCCACGATGCCGACGAACCCGCCGAAGCCGATCTCCATGTAGTGGTCGATCCGGATGCCGGTCACCCGCTCGACCGTCTTGGCCAGCAGCTCCGGGCCGCCGAAGGCGTACGCCGCGTTCAGTTTGCCGCTGCCGTGCCCCTCGATCGGGACGTACGAGTCACGGGGCAGGCTGACCAGGGTGGGCCGGCCGCTCTCGGGGATGTGCAGCAGCATCATCGTGTCGGTGCGCTTGCCGACGGCCTTTCCTGTGGCCAGCTTCTTGCGCTGCGCGGCCGTCAGGCCCGCCCGGCTGTCGGACCCGACCAGCAGCCAGTCCTGGCCCGGCGTCTCGGCGGGCCGCCCGTCGTAGTCGGTCAGCGACTCGACCGGCCGGAGCCGGGAGCCGATCCAGAAATATCCGGCGACGGCGGCGACGAGCAGGAGCACGACCACCACGACCACGACCCGCAGGACGATCCTGCCGGTCCGGCGCGGTCCGCGTCCGCCGCCGCGCACGGAGCCGTCGCGGCCCGTCGGCCCGCCGCCCCCGCCGTGCGGGGCGCCTTCCTGGTCCCCGGCCTCGTGCCTGCTCCCGCCGAGCGGGCGGACCGGGGCGCTGCCGGGACGGGGCTTGCCGTACACCTTGGACCGGGCGCGGGGGACCGTGTCCTCCCTGCCGGACTTCGCCGGAGCCGCCGGCTGAGGCTGTGCCGCCCGGGGCGGGGCAGCCGGGGGCGGTGCTGCCGGGGGTTGGGCCGCCGCACGCCGATAGGCGCGGGTCGCCTCGTCCTCGTCGGCCACGTGAACCCCCAGCCCTCAGCGTCCTTGCGACTGCTTTGACCGCAGCGGCGAAAGTCTTTGCCGATGCGTCCCCTTCTTCACGGTACCCAGACGCCCTCTAAGCAGTCAGTAAAGGCTGCCGGGAAACACAGGAGAGATTCCAGCCGTTACGGTGGTATACCACCACGCGAAAGGATCGTCGTGTCCGTTCCGGACCCCTGGAGTACCTGCCCGTGCCCAGGCACGGGATCTCATGATCGCACGGCGGGCGCCCGATGAGCGCCGCCCTCGGCCTCCTGGCCGTCCTCCTTCTCACCCTGGCCACCGGATTCTTCGTGGCGCAGGAGTTCGCCTTCGTGGCCGCCGACCGGGGCACCCTTCGCGAGCAGGCGGCGGCCGGCGACGGCGCGGCGCGCCGGGCCCTCGACATCACCGGGCGGCTGTCGTTCATGCTCTCCGGCGCGCAGCTCGGGATCACCGTCACCACCCTGCTGGTGGGCTTCATCGCCCAGCCCGCGATCGCCGGCGTGCTGCGCGGCCCGCTGGAGGCCGCCGGGCTGCCCGGCTCGGCCGTCCCCGGTGTCGCGGTGGCCCTCGGCGTCGCGATCGCCACCGTCGTGCAGATGATCCTCGGCGAGCTGGCCCCCAAGAACCTCGGCATCGCGCGGCCCGAGGACGTCGCGAAGGCCCTCTCCCGCCCGACGCACGTCTATCTCGTGGTCACCGGGCCGGTCATCCGCCTGTTCGACGCCGCGGCCACCCGCCTCGTGCGCCTGTTCGGCATCGAGCCCGTGGAGGAGCTCGAACACGGCGCCACCCCCGAGGAGCTGTCGCGCATCGTGACGGAGTCGGCCGCGGCCGGCGAGCTGCCGCCCCGGCTGGCCGACACGCTGGAGCGTGCGCTGGAGTTCGGCGACCGTACCGCCGAGGACGTCATGGTCCCCCGCCCGCGCGTGGTCTCGCTGCGCGCCGAGTGGCCGGTCGACGAGTTCCTCGACGCCCTGCGCACGCACGGTCACTCCCGCTATCCGGTCCTGGGCACCGACGCCGACGACGTCGTCGGGGTGGCCGGGCTGCCCGAGTATCTGAAGGCCGGCTCTCCCTCCGCCGGGCTCGTCGGCGGCATCACCCGCGCGCCGCTGCTGGTCCCCGCGACCCTGCCGCTGCCCGAGCTGCTGCGACGGATGACCTCCGCCGGCGAGACGTTCACCTGCGTGATCGACGAGTACGGCGGGCTGGCCGGCGTGGTGACGCTGGAGGACCTGGCCGAGGAGCTCGTCGGCGAACTGGTGGACGAGAACGACCCCGAACCGCTCGGCGTCGTACGGCAGGGCGAGGGCGTCTGGGACGTGCCGGGCACCCTCCGCCTCGACGAGGTCGAGCGCGCCACGCATGTACGGCTACCCGAGAGCGAGGACTACGAGACCGTGGCCGGTCTCGTCCTCGCGCTCCTCGGCCGGATGGCCGAGCCCGGCGACCAGGTCGTCTCCCCCCTCGTGCCCGAGCCCCATCTCTTCGACGACGAGGACGACGACGCCGAGCGGGCCGTGCTCACGGTCCTGAGCGTGCGCCGCCGTGTCCCCGAGTGGGTGCGGGTGTCGACGCAGGCGCCGGCGGACGCACCGGCCGAGGCGCCGGCGGACGCGGATGCGGAGGAGCGTCCGGAGCGGGAGAAGGCCCGCGCGGCGGCCCGCGGCGCGGGCGGCGCCGACTACGCCCCCGAGCTGTTCTCCGCGCTGTTCCAGGGCAGGCCCGCATGAACTCTCTCACCGGCGTCCTGCTCGGCATAGTCCTGCTCGCCGTCAACGGGTTCTTCGTCGCGGCCGAGTTCGCCCTGGTCTCCGCCCGCCGCCACCGCCTGGAGGAGATCGCCGTCAGCGGCGGCCGGCTGGCCAAGGTCACGGCCCGCGCCGCGGTCAGGGGCGGGCGCGAGCTGTCGCTCATGCTCGCCGGGGCGCAACTCGGCATCACACTGGCCTCCCTGGGCCTCGGCATGGTCGCCGAGCCCTCCATCGAGCATCTGATGGAGCCGGTGCTCACGCTGCTGCCGGAGACGCTGCGCACCCCCGTGGCGTACGTCGTGGCGCTCGCCCTGGTGACGTTCCTCCACATGGTCGTCGGCGAGATGGCGCCCAAGTCGCTGGCGCTCACGCACCCCGAGCGCGCCGCGATGGGGCTGGCGCTGCCGTTCCGCAGCTTCGCCTGGCTCGTCCGCCCGATCCTGGCCCTGCTGAACGCGCTGACCAACGGCATCCTGCGGCTGGCCGGCGTGCGGCCCCGCGACGAGCTGGCCACCACCCGCACACCCCGCCAGCTCGCCATGCTGGTCGCCGAGTCGGGCCGGATGGGCATGCTCGACCGCGACGAGCACGACCTGCTCACCCGCGCGCTGCGGGTCCACTCCCAGCCGGTCGAGCGGCTGATGGTGCCCGTCGGCGAGGCGTCCTCGGTGCCCGCGAACGCCGACGACCTGCTCGTACGCCGGACGGCCGCGCGCGGCGGGAGCCTGCGCATGCTGGTCGTCACCCCCGACGACGTGGTCGGCGTGCTCCACGTGCGCGACGCGGTCCTTCAGCCGGGACACAGGGCCGGCGAGCTGGCGACCCCCGTCCCCCGCATGGCGAAGGACACCACGATCTCCGACGCCGTGACCCTGCTGCAGGAGGCCCGCGCGCAGCTCGGGCTCGTCACGGACGCCGGCGGCACGCCCGTCGGTGTGATCGATCTCACCACTCTGGTCGGCGAACTGCTCGTCGCCTGACGACTGTGTCTCCCGCTTCGCTCATCGGGGCGCTTAGACCCGCCGGTCGTGCCGGAGGCCCGCCGGGGAACACTGCCCTCGTCGCGGGAGCGGCGCGCCCGTCGCGTGAGCGGGCGCGCCGACCTGGGACGCCACGGCGCGGCCCCGCGCCTGCGGCTTCACCGAAAATCTTCCATCGCGAGACCCCTGTGCTCACGAACTGGGACAGAAGGTAAAGGTCGCCCCTGCAAGCGCGGGGAAAGTGGTTTGAAAGGCGGCCTCCTGAGAATGTGCAGTGCGCGACGGAGGGGCCCCGATGTTCGGGGCCCCCGCCGCGACATCGCCAGGAGGGCCCGTGCCGTACGGGCCGGGAGGGGAGGCCGGACGTGGAGGCTTCGCTTGCGTCCATGCGAGGCTGCCCACCTGTGCGGGGATCGCAGGAGATGATCCCCCTCGGCGGTGCGAAGAAAGAACCCCGCCGGGTCGGAGACTTCCTTCCAGCCAGGCGAGGTTGCTCATCTGCCCGGGGGTTCCAGGGGGTTGCCCCCCTGGGCGATACAAAGAGAAAGCCTCACGGGAGGGAAGCTTTGCTTCCGACCACGCGAGGCTGCTTTCTCGTGGGCAAGGGGGGAGTTGAACCCCCACGTCCTTTCGGACACACGGACCTGAACCGTGCGCGTCTGCCATTCCGCCACTTGCCCTTGCGGTTGGCCCCCATCTCTGGGTGCCTGGAAAGGTTAGCACGTATCCGCCCGTGCTTACGAACCCGGATACGATCCTTCTAAACGACGATGCGAAGGGGCTCAGTGCAGCACCGGAGCGGTCGCGACCATAGGGGCAATGGAAGGGAGGTATCCGGTGGGAGTCCTTCAGCGCTTCGAGCGCAGGCTCGAAGGGTTGGTTGAAGGTGCCTTCGCGCGGGCGTTCAAGTCCGATCTCCAGCCGGTCGAGGTTGCCAGCGCCGTGCAGAGGGAGATGGACGAGCGCGCCGCGATCGTCGCTCAGGGTCGCACGCTCGTGCCGAACGACTTCGTGGTGGAGCTGTCGACGACCGACAGCGAGCGGCTGGAGGTGTACGCCGACAGCATCGGCCACGAGCTGGCCACTCTCGCACGGGAGTACGCCAAGGAGCAGGGCTACTCGTTCGTCGGCCCGGTGCGGGTGCGTTTCGAGACCGCGGACGACCTCGCGGTCGGGCTTTTCCGCATCCGGTCGGGGGTGATCCGGGGCGCCACGGTCGAGCAGGACGAGATCCGTCAGCCGCCGAGCGACGTTCCGGCCGGCCGCCCCAGCGCGTTCCAGGGCCGCCCCCGGCTGCTCGTCTCCACCCAGGACGACCCCCAGGGCCAGCGCTCGTACGAGCTGACCACACCGGTCACTTTGCTGGGCCGCGGAACCGATTGTGATCTTCGGCTGGTGGATCCCGGCGTATCACGGCATCATGCCGAGCTAAGAGTGGAAGGGCCGCAGGTCGTGCTCGTGGACCTGGGGTCGACCAACGGCACCTTCATCAACGGCCAGCCGGTCCGCAGGATCGAGATGCAGGACGGGACGAGGGTGACGCTCGGCCGCACGACACTGGTGTTCAGGCGCGATTAGAGGTAGACAAACGGTCCATGTCCGAGCTAACGCTGCTGCTGATCCGGCTCGCCTTCCTGGCGGTGCTGTGGTTCTTCGTGATCGCCGCGGTCGGCGTCATCCGGACAGACCTGTTCGGTCCGCGTACGGCTCCCGCGCCCACACGCAAACCGGTCAAGCAGCCCCGACAGGTTTCCAAGCCCAAGAAGGGTGAACCCCGCCAGCTGATCGTCACCGGTGGCCCCCTGCAAGGGACCATCATCAACCTCACGGAGACGCCAATCACCATCGGCCGGGCGAACGACGCCACGCTGGTTCTCAGCGACGACTACGCTTCGAGCCGGCACGCCCGGCTCTTCCCCCAGGACGGCCAGTGGATCGTGGAGGATCTCGGCTCCACCAATGGCACGTACCTCGAACGCTCTAAAGTGACCCGCCCGACCCCGGTGCCCCTCGGAGTTCCGATCCGCATCGGCAAGACCGTCATCGAATTGCGCAAATGACCATCGCACTCCGCTACGCCGCTCGCTCGGACGTCGGGCTCCTCCGTGAAGGCAACGAGGACTCGGCGTACGCCAGCGGCCGCCTGCTGGCCGTCGCAGACGGCATGGGCGGGCATGCCCACGGCGAGGTGGCCAGTTCGGTCGCCATCGCCGCATTGTCGTCCCTCGACCGGGACGCCTCCGGCGGTGACCTGCTCAGCGCCATCGAGGCGGCGGTCCGGGACGCCAACCACCAGCTGCACGCGATGGTGGCCCGGGACCCCAGCCTCAAGGGCATGGGCACCACCCTCACCGCGATGCTCTGGAGCGGCTCACGCTTCGCGCTGGTCCACGTGGGCGACTCCCGCGCGTACCTGCTCAGGAACGGCGAGCTGTACCAGATCACGCACGACCACACGCTCGTGCAGTCACTGGTGGACGACGGGCGGATCACCCAGGAGGAGGCCGCCAACCATCCCCAGCGCTCGATCCTGCTGCGCGCGCTGGACGGGAGCGGCGAGGTCGATCCCGACCTGCAGGACCGGGAGGCCCAGGTGGGCGACCGTTACCTGCTGTGCTCGGACGGCCTGTCCACGGTGGTCAGCGCCGAGACCCTGCACCACACCCTGACCACGATCGACGATCCCGAGGACGTCGTCCGGCAGCTCATCGACCTCGCCAACCGGGGCGGCGGGCCGGACAACATCACCTGCGTGGTCGCCGACGTGATCGAGGTGGACGACCTGCAGCCGCCCCCCGGGGTGGCGGCGGTCGTCGGTGCGGCCGGCTCCGGCCGGGTCCGCTCGGCGCCGCCCGACACCCCCGCGGGCCGGGCCACCACGGTCACCGCGCCCCAACCCGTGCTCACCGACGACGATCTGGACGACGAACCCGTGCGCGAGGCCCAGGCCTCCGCGCGGCGTTCGCGCAAAGGCCGATCGGGTCCGAAAGTGGCCGTCGGGGTGCTGGTCGTCGCCGCCGCGCTCGGGGTAGGCGGCTATTTCGGCTACCAGTGGACCCAGAGTCAGTTCTACATAGGCGCCAAGGGAGACGAGCTCGTCGTCTTCCAGGGCGTCGACGCGGAGGTCGGGCCTGTGTCCTTCAAGAAGGTCGCCTACACCGACCACGTACGCGTCTCGTCGCTGCCGGCGGTGCAGCAGGACCAGGTCCGCAGCGGCATCCCGGTCGACAACCTGCAGACCGGGATAACCAGGATCAAGAGCTTCGGCGACTCGGCGACGCCCACGCCGGACGCCAAGTCGACGCCGACCCCCACGAGGTCCAGTAAGTGACTGCTGTCGAAGCCACGCCCGTACCGATGACCGCGAAGAGGCGCGGCGCCCAGTTGGGCATGCTCGCCTTCGCCGTGCTGATCGTGATGGGCGCGTACGCCGGCGTCGGGCTCGGGATCAACGGCAAGATCCCGTCCGGCATGCTCGGCTACGGCCTCGGCCTCGGCGGTCTGATGCTCGCGGCCTACCTGGTGCTCGCCAAGTGGGCGCCGTGGGCCGACCCCCTTCTGCTTCCCCTCGTGACGCTGGTCAACGGCATCGGCCTGGTGATGATCTACCGGCTGGAGGAGGGCGGCATCAAGGACGCCTCCGCCTCCAACCAGCTCATGTGGACGGCGCTCGGCGTGGTGATGTTCTCCGCGACCCTGCTCGTGTTGAGGGACCACCGTGCCTTGCAGCGCTTCACCTACACCGCCGGTTTCGTCGGGATCGTGTTGCTCATCCTGCCCGTGCTGCCCGTAATCGGGACGGAGCACTACGGCGCCAGGATCTGGATGAACCTCGGCCCGTTCTCTCTCCAGCCGGGCGAGTTCGCCAAGCTGGCCCTCGTCGTCTTCTTCGCCGGCTATCTGGTGGCCAAGCGCGACGTGCTGGCTCTGGCCGGTCGCCGGCTGCTGTTCATCGACCTGCCCCGCGCCCGCGACCTCGGCCCCGTGCTGATCACCTGGGGCGTCAGCATCGCGGTCCTCGTCGCCGAGAAGGACCTCGGCACCTCGCTGCTGCTGTTCGGCGCGTTCATCGCGATGCTGTACATCGCCACCCAGCGCACCTCCTGGGTGCTCATCGGCATCCTGCTGTTCGTCGGCGGCGCCTTCCTCGCGGGTCAGGTCTTCAGCCACGTCCAGGCCCGTTTCGACGGATGGCTGCACGCCGACTCTCCCGAGGTCTACGACGCGGGCACCAGCTACCAGCTCATGCAGGGACTGTTCTCCATCGGCTCGGGTGGCATCCTCGGCACCGGGCTCGGACAGGGCCACCCCGGCCTGACCCCCTTCTCGTTCTCCGACTTCATCTTCGACGCCGTGGGCGAGGAGTTGGGCCTGACCGGTCTGATGGCCATCCTCATGGTGTACGCATTGATCGTCGAGCGGGGGCTGCGCACCTCCTTGATGGCCCGCGACCCGTTCTCCAAGCTGCTCGCGGGCGGCCTGTCGTTCATCCTCGCCTGGCAGGTCTTCATCATCGTCGGCGGCGTGACCCGGCTGATCCCGCTGACCGGCCTCGTGACGCCGTTCATGTCCGCCGGAGGCTCGGCGCTGCTGGCCAACTGGATGCTCATCGCCCTGCTCGTACGGATGTCCGACGCGGCCCGCCGGCCGCCGCCGCAGGCGATCCAGGACGAGGGACTGACGCAGGTGATGCAGCGATGAACAGCACGCTCAAGCGCGTCTCCGTGGCCTGCCTGCTCATGTTCGGCCTGCTCATGGCCAACGTGACCTATCTGGGCACGGTGAAGGCCGACGATCTGCGCAACGACTCGCGCAACATCCGGATGTTCTACGCCCGCTACGCGGTCGACCGCGGCTGGATCACCGCGGACAACGGCAAGACGACGCTCGCCAAGACCGTGGACAGCGGGGACAAGACGTTCCGGTTCGAGCGCGAGTATCCGCTGGGCAAGCCGTTCACCCACGTGGTGGGCTGGTTCGCGCCGGAGAGCGCCTCGGGCATCGAGGCCGCGATGAACCGCTACCTCGACGGCAGCCACCCCGACCTGGTGGTCCGCCGGGCGATCGACATGGTCAGCGGCAAGCCCGCCAAGGGCGCGAGCGTCGACCTCACGCTGAACACCAAGGCCCAGGAGATCGCGTACAAGGACCTGGCCGGCACCGGCAAGCGGGGCGCGGTCGTCGCGCTCGAGCCGAAGACCGGCAAGATCCTTACCATGGTGTCGGTGCCGTCGTACGACCCGAACCCGCTGGCCGTGGTCAACAAGGACAAGGTCAACAAGGCGTACAACAAGCTGGACAAGGACGACAACAAGCCGCTGCTCAACCGGGCCATCGACCTGACGTTCGCTCCGGGGTCCACGTTCAAGACGGTCACCTCGGCGGCCTACCTCAGCGACGACACCTCCCGCGACGAGAACACGCAGGTCGACGCGCCCGACTCGCTGCCGCTGCCGGGCACGAGCATCTCGCTGCCCAACTATCACGGCGAGTCGTGCGGCGGCCGGGCGACGCTGGTGCAGGCGCTCACCATCTCCTGCAACACGCCGTTCGCCATCATGGGCATGGACGTCGGCTACGACAAGCTCAAGGAGCAGGCCGGGAAGTTCGGGGTCGGCCAGCCGCTGGAGATCCCCCTCAGCGTCGCGGCCAGCAACATCGGCCCGGACGAGGGCAAGGCGGCTCTCGCCAAGACCGCGATCGGCCAGCAGAGCAACCAGATGACCCCGCTGCAGATGGCGATGGTCGCGGCCGGGATCGCCAACCAGGGCACGGTCATGAAGCCGTACCTGGTCAACAAGATCATGGGGCCGGACGGCGCGGAGATCGACGGGACCGACCCCGACGAGCTGGACGAGGCCGTCACCCCCGAGGTGGCCGGCGAGCTGACCAAGATGATGATCGGCGTGATCGAGCACGGCACCGGCGGCGCGGCCAAGCTCCCCAACATCACCGTGGCGGGCAAGACGGGCACGGCGGAGACCCTGCCGGGCAAGCCGTCGCACGCGTGGTTCATCTCCTTCGCCCCGGTGGAGGACCCGAAGGTCGCCGTGGCGGTCTTCGTGGAGTCCGGCAGCGCCGGCAACGACGCCACCGGCGGTGCGGTGGCCGCGCCGATCGCCCACGACGTCATGCAGGCGGTGCTCGGACAGTGACGGACACGGTGCTCGGCGGGCGGTACCGGCTGACCTCCCCCATCGCCGCGGGCGGCATGGGCGAGGTCTGGCGGGCCGACGACGAACTGCTCGGCCGGGAGGTGGCGGTCAAGCTGCTCGGCCGCCATGTCGCGGGCGACGCCACCTTCCGCGACAGGTTCCGCTCCGAGGCCAGGATCACCGCCGCCCTGACCGACCCCGGGATCGCCCAGGTCTTCGACTACGGCGAGAGCGACGGCCTGGCCTATCTCGTGATGGAACTGGTGAGGGGCGAGCCGCTGTCGGCCATCCTCGCCCGCAACGGCGTGCTCGGGCCGGACGTCACGCTCGACCTCGTCGAGCAGACCGCCCGGGGCCTGCACGCGGCCCACCGCGCCGGGGTGATCCACCGCGACGTCAAGCCCGGCAACCTGCTCGTCACCGAGACCGGGCAGGTCAAGATCACCGACTTCGGCATCGCCCGCGCGCTGGAGGCCGCGCCGCTGACCGCGACCGGCACCATCCTCGGCACCGCCCAGTACGTGAGCCCGGAGCAGGCGTCTGGCACCACCCTCACCCCGGCGAGCGACGTCTACTCGCTCGGGGTGGTGGCCTACGAATGCCTCGCGGGCCGCCCGCCGTTCACGGCGGAGACCCCGGTGGCGCTCGCGCTGCGGCACCTCAACGACACGCCCCCGCCACTGCCCGGGAACGTGCCCGCGCCGGTGGCGGCCCTCGTGATGGCCATGCTGGCCAAGGACCCGGCCGCGCGACCGGAGACCGGGCCGGTGCTCCTCGACAGGGTGCGGGTGCTGCGCGAGACCCTCGCGGGCACGGCGGCCTCGACGGCGTTCCTCGGTTCGCTGACCGACCCCCGGGGCTTCCCCGCGGCAGGCGGCGCCGGCCGCACGATCCCTCCGGCGGCGCCCGGCCTGACGGCGCCCCTGGGTGAGCCCGCAGGAGCCGGCACCCCGCGTCCCAGCGCCACCGCGCCGCTGGGCCCGGTCCCGGCCGCCCCGCGCAGGGCTCCCGCGGGCGCCCCCGACGCCCGCACCCGGCGCCCCGGAGGTCAGGGGCCGACCGGCGGGCGGCACCGCCGTCGCGCGACCCTGCTCCTCGCGACGGCCGGCTGCGCCGCCGCGGTGGGCATCGGGGTCCTGGCCTTCACCGCCGCCCATAACGGCGAATCGCCGCCGGACCCGGGTGAGACGGCCGCGCCCGTCTCACCGTCCCCCTCGCCGTCGCCATCGCCGTCGCCGGCACGTACGAACAGGTCAGAGGTTCCGCGGACGCATCGGCCGACCCCTCCGGCGACGTCGGACGAGCCGAGCGCCGTTCCGTCGGCTACCGTAAGCAGGTCGGCATCAACCACCCAGACGCCCACACCGGCTTCGTCCCCGACCTCGACCCCGACTCCGACGTCCACCCCGGCCACGGAAACCAGTGAGACTCCGCCCCCTACGGACGCCCCACCCGACACGAACCCTCCGGATGAGGGGGAGTGATGAGAAGAGGGGTCGATGATGGAGACCGGTGGCACCCCACGATGAACGGCAAGGGACAGTGCAGGAAATGACTCAGCCACGACTTCTCGGCGGACGCTACGAGCTGGACGGCGTCGTTGGGCGTGGCGGCATGGCCGAGGTGTATCGCGCCCGGGACATCCGGCTGGACCGTGTCGTCGCCATCAAGACGCTCCGCTCCGACCTCGCCAGGGACCACACGTTCCAGGCGCGCTTCCGGCGTGAGGCGCAGTCCGCCGCCTCGCTCAACCATCCGTCGATCATCGCCGTGTACGACACCGGCGAGGACATGATGGACGGCACGCCCGTGCCGTACATCGTGATGGAGTTCGTCGACGGGCGGACGCTGCGCGACCTGCTGCGCGCCGACCGGCGGCTGCTGCCCGAGCGGGCCATGGAGCTGGTGGACGGCATCCTGCGAGCGCTGGACTACAGCCACCGGGGCGGCATCGTCCACCGGGACATCAAGCCGGCCAACATCATGTTGACGGTCAACGGCGAGGTCAAGGTCATGGACTTCGGCATCGCCCGGGCCATGGCCGACTCCGCCGCCACGATGACCCAGACGGCGCAGGTGATCGGCACCGCGCAGTACCTGTCCCCCGAGCAGGCCCGCGGCGAGCGCGTGGACGCCCGCAGCGACATCTACTCGACCGGCTGTGTGCTGTACGAACTGCTCACCGGCCAGCCGCCCTTCACCGGCGACTCACCCGTGGCGATCGCCTACCAGCACGTGCGGGAGGACCCGATCCCGCCGTCGCGGATCGACCCCGAGATCCCGCAGTGGGCCGACGCGATCGTGCTCAAGGCGATGGCCAAGGACCCGCTCCACCGCTACCAGAGCGCCACGGAGATGCGCGGCGACATCCAGCGGGCCCTGTCGGGCATGCCGGTCGACCCGCAGACGATGGCGATGGCCACCCAGCAGTACAACGGGTACGGCACGGCGGACCGCACGCGGACGATGACCACCGCGGGCGGCGCCCCCATGACGCAGAACACCCGCGCCATCCCCGACTACGAGTACGCCCAGGAGGAGCGCGGCGGCGGCCGGTACGACGGGCGACGGCGCAGCGGCGGCGGCAACACCGCGCTGAAGACCACCCTGTGGATCCTGATCCCGCTGGTGGTGATCGGCGCCATGATCGGTGTCGGTTACGCCTTCCTCGGGTCCGGCGGCTCCTCCACGGCCGACAAGGTCGAGGTGCCGCGGGTGACGAACCAGACGAAGGCGGCGGCCGAGCAGGCGCTGCAGGCGGCCGGATTCAAGGTCGCCTTCGGACCGGAGGAGTACAACAGCGACGTCCCCAAGGGTGCCGTCGTGAGCACCGACCCCGCCGGGGGCGAGCAGACCGACCGCGGGGCCACGGTCACCGTCGTCGTGTCCAAGGGCGAGGAGAAGGTCATCGTCCCCGAGGACCTGATCGGCAAGACGCCGGAGGAGGCCAGGGCCGAACTGGAGGCGCTGGAGCTGAAGGTCAGCATCGTGCCGAAGGCCTCCACCAAGGAGCAGGGCAAGGTCTTCGACAGCAGCCCCAAGGGCGGCGAGAAGGTCGAGAAGGGCGCCCTGGTCCGGCTGTACGTGCCCAAGGACATGACGGAGGTCCCGAGCGTCGTCGGCCTCACACTCGAGGACGCGACCCAGACGCTGAAGGGCGCCGGCTTCAAGGTCAAGACCTCGGAGCAGCCGAGCGACGTGGTGCCGCAGGGCAACGTGATCGACCAGTCGCCGCAGTCGGGGGCGAAGCTCAACCCCGGCACCACCATCACGCTGACGGTCTCCAGCGGCCCGTCGCAGCAGCAGCAGCCGACCGGCGAGCCCACCGACACGCCGACGGACGGCACTGGAGACGGTGGCGGTGACGGCACCGGAGACGGTGGTGACGGCGGCGGAGACGGCGGGGACGGCGGCGGCGTGCAGATCGGGCCGCCCGGGGAGGGCGGCGACAACCCGTTCGGAAACTAGTTACGAGATGAGCGACGGCGGTCACCGCGAGGCGGTGGCCGCCGTCGGCGTTTCATCGGCGCTCCGGCCGGCCCGGCCGCGACAGCACGCGCCGGCCTCCAGCCCGCCGGACGAACGACGCAGGACATGAAGAAGGGCTTCCGCCACTCGGGGGCAATGGCGGAAGCCCTCACTCTTCTAGTCGTAACGAGAGCGGAAAGCGTTACACGATCTGCGCGAGCCAATTTCCGAGCAGCCGATGGCCGTGCTCGGACACGACCGACTCGGGGTGGAACTGCACGCCCTCGATGGGGGCGTCGCGGTGGCGCAGGCCCATGATGACGCCGTCCGGGGTGGTGGCCGTCACCTCCAGCGCGTCCGGCACGGTGCCGGGGACCACGGCGAGCGAGTGGTAGCGCGTCATCGTGACCGGCGACGGGAGCTCCCGGAACACGCCCCGCCCGTCGTGGGAGATCAGGCTGGTGCGGCCGTGCATGAGCTCGGGCGCGCGGTCCACCGCGGCCCCGTACGCCACGGCGATGGCCTGGTGGCCGAGGCAGACCCCGAGCAGCGGCAGGCCGCGCTCGGCGCAGTGCCGTACGAGGGACACCGACACCCCGGCGGCCTCCGGCGTGCCGGGCCCCGGTGACACGAGCACGGCGTCGAAGCCGTCGGCGTCGCCCACGGCGACGTGGTCGCGCGGCCGTACGTCGCAGTCCGCGCCCAGACCGCGCAGATACTGCACGATCGTGTGCACGAAGCTGTCGTGATTGTCGACCACGAGCACCCGGATCGGGCTCATAGGTGTCTCCCGCTTCACCGGGGTGGCTGGGTGTGCCGAGCGGAAATCGGACTTTCAGCGTACGGCAATCCCGCATGGGGGATCGCCCGGTGGGGTCCGCGCAGACTATCCTTGCTCGGGACTTCACCGCCACAGCGATTACGCTATTGACACCAGCCCGCACGACCGCGCGGGTACCCACCAGGAGAAGCTCCCGTGCCCAAGTCGAAGACCCGCAAGAAGGCCGTTTACACGCCGCCGCAGAAGTCGCAGACGGTGAAGGTCAGCCCCCGTTGGCTCGCCCCCGTCATGGTGGTCTGCTGGATCATCGGTATCGCCTGGATCGCGATCTACTACATCGCGCCGAGCGTTCCCGGCATCTCCAGCCTGGCGAACTGGAACCTGCTGATCGGTTTCGGGCTCATCATCGTCGGCGTCGTACTCTCGACGAAGTGGCGTTAGGCTGCTTTCTTTAGATTCTTTCCACAGCCTTTATCCACAGCCTGTGGGCAGCAGGCGCCGAGCGGCCCCCCGGCCGGGTCGGCGCCGGGTTCGGGCCGGGTTAGGGCCGGGCGACGAATTGCCCGGCCCTGCCGCGAGGAGGGTCAGCTTCGGCCGAGCATCTCGGCGGTGAGGACGTTCCCGCCGAGGCCCCAGCCGCCGTCCGGCACCTCTTCGAGAAGGACCAGGGTGGTCGCCCGGGCCCGCTCGCCGTACACGTCGGCGTAGGCGTCGGTGACGGCGTCGATGAGCTTCTTCTTGGACTCGGGGGTCAGGGTGTCGGCGGGCACCTTGAGGTTGGCGAACGGCATGGTCGTTCCTTTCGGATTGTTTCGGGCGTTTCCGGGCCGGAATGTGGCGGAGGAGTGCGGCGGGGTCAGACGATGCCGCCGTTGGCGCGCACGACCTGCCCGTTGATCCAGTGCCCCGCGGGGCTCGCCAGGAAGGCGACGACCTCCGCGATGTCCTCGGGGGTGCCGAGTCGTTCGAGCGGGGGCTGCTTGGCCATCCGCTCGATTGTGGCCTCGTCCTTGCCGTCGAGGAACAGCTCCGTGGCGGTCGGGCCGGGCGCGACCGCGTTGACCGTGATGTCCCGCCCCCGCAGTTCGCGGGCGAGCACGAGCGTCATCGCCTCGACGGCGCCCTTGCTGGCGGCGTACGCCCCGTAGGTGGGCAGTTGCAGGCCCACGATGGACGTGGACAGCGCGATGATCGTCCCGCCGTCGCGCACGCGGCGCGCGGCCTCCCGCGCCATGACGAAGGTGCCGCGGATGTTGGTGCGGTGCAGGGCGTCCAGGTCGTCGAGGTCGAGGTCGGCGATCGGGGACAGCGACAGGCGCCCCGCCGAGTTGACGACGACGTCGACCCCGCCGAACTGCTTCTCCGCCGTCTCGAACATCGCCGCGACCGCGTTCTCGTCCGCGACGTCGGCCTGCGCCGCGATCGCCCGGCCACCGGCCGACGTGACGGCGTCGACCACCTCGGCCGCTGCCGAGGCCGCCCCCTGGTATCCCACGACGACGGCGAAGCCGCGCGCGGCCAGCGTCGTCGCGACCGCCCGGCCGATCCCGCGGGAGCCGCCGGTGACGACGGCAACGCGTTGATCACTCATTGGAGAACCCCCTTGATTATATCGTCGATACGACTTGTCCGTATCGACGTTACGAGACAGACGTTAGCACGATGTGCGTATCGGCGCTAGCGGAGTTTCGTATCATTGGTTACATGGCAGGTGCGGACACCCTACGCGCGGCGATGATCGAGGCCGCAGAGAAGCAACTGGCGACGTCCACGGACAACGACATCGCCACGCGGGCGGTCTGTGAAGCGGTCGGCGTGACCCAGCCCGTGCTCTACCGGCTGTTCGGCGACAAGCGAGGGCTCCTCGACGCCGTCGCCGACCACGGGTACGAGCGCTACGCCGCGCTCAAGGCCGCGCAGGAGCGGACGACCGACCCGGTGGCCGACCTCCGGGCCGGCTGGGACGGCCACATGGCGTTCGCCCGGGAGAACCAGGCCCTCTACCAGCTCATGTTCACGCCTCGGCCGTGGTCCCGGTCCACGGCTCGCGACCGGGTGTTCGAACTGCTGGAGGCGACGCTCGTACGGTGCGCGGCGATCGGCGCGCTGAGGGTGGAGCCGCCGCTCGCCGCCCGGCTGATCCTGTCCGCGAGCGTCGGGGCCGCGCTCGACCACATCGCCAGTCCGGAGCTCTTCGACGACCCGGCACTGTCCCACCGCATGCGCGACGCCGTGTTCGCGCACGTGCTGACCGAGGCGACCGTGCGGGAGGACGCCGATCCCCTCCACGAGGCCGCGCTGCGCCTGCGCGCGCAGCTCGACCTCGCCGGCACCGACGCCCTCGAGCCGGTCGAGACCGCCCTGCTCCGGCGCTGGCTCGACCGCATCACGCAGCCCGGCGCGGGGGGCGTCAGGTGAAGGCGCCCTCCATCAGGCCGTACGGCGGGAGCATGGTGACGAGCAGGACCAGCGCCACCAGCACCGCGGCGGCGACGCCGGCCTGTACGAGGGTGCGGTTGCGCGGCGGAGCGTAGGCGAAGCCGGCGGCGAGGACCGTGCCGGTCACGAGCCCGCCGAGATGGCCCTGCCAGCTGATGCCCGGCACGACGAACGTGAGCACCACGTTGATGCCGATCAGCCAGAGAGCGCCGCGGGCGTCGTAGCCGAGTCTGCGGGCGACGACGAACAACGCGCCGAACAGGCCGTAGATGGCGCCGGAGGCGCCGACGGCCGACGTGCCGAACAGGTAGATGGCGACCGAGCCGCCCAGCGCCGACAGCAGGTAGAGCGCGGCGAACCGGCCGGCGCCGAGCCTGCGCTCCAGCTCGGGGCCGAGGGCGTAGAGCGCCCACATGTTGAACAGGATGTGCCAGAACGACGGCGGCGGGGAGTGCAGGAAGGCACTGGTGATCAGCCGCCACCACTCGCCCATGTGGACCCCGAGTGACCACATCGCGAACCGCTGGACGACCTCGTCGGGCCGCAGGACCTCGGCCCCGTACGCGAGCACGTTGAGGATCAGCAGGGTCCACGTGACGCGGGGCGTGGCCACGGCGGCACCGCCGAAGGTCGCCTGGGCCTGCCGCACCTCGCGACTGCCCTCGCGGACGCACTCGGGGCACTGGTGGCCGACCGCCGCCTCACGCATGCAGTCGGGGCAGATCGGGCGCTCGCAGCGCTGGCAGCGGACGTAGGTCTCGCGCTCGGGGTGCCGGTAGCAGGTGGGCACGGCTTGCGCCCCCGGCTGCGGGGGCGGCGGAGGCTGGGAGGTCATGGGGTCCTTCCTGGGCGGGTCCCTGTGCGGGGGCGCATCCACCAGCCAGCCTATAAGCCGGAAACGCCCCGGCCGCGTGTTCGCGCGGCCGAGGCGTCTCCGGAGCGTCGGAAGGGGCGGCGTCAGGACCGCTCGATGGTGACCTCTTCGAGGACCACGTCGTTCACCGGCCGGTCGTTGCGGCCGGTGGCGGTCTTGCCGATCGCGTCGACCACCTCGGTGCCCTCGATCACCTCACCGAAGATCGTGTGCCCCTGGTTGAGGTG
Organism: Microbispora sp. H10830; assembly: GCF_014161375.1. Taxonomy (NCBI): domain Bacteria; kingdom Bacillati; phylum Actinomycetota; class Actinomycetes; order Streptosporangiales; family Streptosporangiaceae; genus Microbispora; species Microbispora sp. H10830. Next base: position 75,453 of record NZ_JABBWX010000002.1, on the reverse strand, counting down.
CGGCTGCGGGCTCATCGTGATGAAGAACTGGGAGCCGTTGGTGCCCTTGCCGAACCGCTTGCCCGCGTTCGCCATGGCGAGCAGGTAGGGCCGGTTGAACTGGTTCTCGGGGTGGATCTCGTCGTCGAAGCTGTAGCCGGGGCCGCCGACGCCCTGCCCGAGCGGGTCGCCGCCCTGGATCATGAAGCCGTTGATGACGCGGTGGAAGATCGTGCCGTCGTAGAGCTTGGCGTTCGTCTGCTTCTCGCCGGTCTCCGGGTGGGTCCACTCCCGGGTGCCCTCGGCGAGTTCGACGAAGTTGCGCACGGTCTTCGGCGCCTTGTTGGGGAAAAGCTGCACGCGGATCGTGCCGTGGTTCGTGCGCAGATTCGCGATGAGGTTGTCAGCCACGAGGGCCGCCCCCTTTGGTAGCTCGTGTTAGTTGTCCGGTGAACAGGGTATCGAGCATGCCTTCAAGCACCGCTCGTGATTGAGCCACGACCATCCGGGAAGGGGTCGTTCCGGGGCCCCGTCGATTGGGGAGGTTGATCGTGTCCCTGACAATGAACAGAAGGCGCCGCGCTGAAGTGGTCATCCCGCAAACGTGGCTGAGCAGGATGAGAGAACAGGCGACGAAGGCCGGCGGCCGGATGAGTCCTGTGGCGGAGACCGCACGGGATCTCGCCAGCCATCGGATCGAGGACGCCAGGATCTGGGCGGCGCCGAAGCTCGACCAGGCGGCGCAGTCGGTCGAGGAGCAGATCGCTCCGATCGTGAGCGCGTTCCTGACCGAGCTGGCCCGCCGGATCGACGTGAGCAGCGCCAGGAAGACCCGCAGGCGCTGGCCGGTCGTCGCGTTGCTGGGCGGCGTCGCGATCGGCGCGGTGGGTGTGGCGATGTACCGCAACAACGCCCAGCGCTGGACCGAGACGATGCGGGAGAGCATGCGGCACACCGGCTCCGACGCCAGCAAGTGGGTCGGAGACAAGGCCGGGGAAGTCGGCGAGAAGGCCGACAAGGCCGCCGACGAGATCTCGGGAAAAATGTCCTAGTACGTCCCTCACAGCCACCAGTACGGCCGGCGTTCCCCCAACGCCGGCCGTACTGTGTCGCCCGCTTCGCTCATCGGGGCGCTGATATCCGCCGGGTCGTGCCGGAGGCGCGCCAGGGGCACAGTCCTTCGTCGCTCGGAGTCGCTCGTCCCTCGCTCCCCACTCGCTCCTCAGTCCAGACCGGCGGCGCGCCCCTCAGGCTCGCTCGGTGTCTCCCGCTTCGCTCATCCGGGCATTTGAGGGGTTTCCAGGCGGTGCAGTACGGCGGGGAGACGGTCCTCGTGGACCACGGTGAGCCGCCGGGTCGCCCGGGTGATGGCGACGTACAGGTCCTGGCCGCCCTTCGGCGACTGACGCAGGATGCTCTCGGGATCCACGACCACCACGGCGTCGAACTCCAGGCCCTTCGAGCCGCGCACGGTGAGGACGGCCACCGGGCTGTCCAGGGGATCGACGGCCTCGGGGAACAGCGCGGCGACCTCCGCGTGCCGGGCGTCCGGCGTGACGACGCCGACCCGCCCCTCCCCGATCTCGCGCAGCTCCGACTCCACGAGCTGCCGCAGGTCGGTGCCGTCGGCGGGCACGGCGCGGGGGCGGGCGCCGCCGAACCGGACCGACTCGGGCGGCTCCTCCCCGGGCGCCACGGCGCGCAGCACGTCGGCCGCGACCTCCATGATCTCGGCCGGTGTCCGGTAGTTGACCAGCAGGCGCTCCTCCCGCCAGCGTCCCTTCACGTACGGGTCGAGCATCTCGCCCCACGACCGCGCGCCCGCCGCCGAGCCGGTCTGGGCGATGTCGCCGACGACCGTCAGGGAGCGAGCCGGCACCCGCCGCATCACCGTCCGCCAGGCCATCGCCGACAGCTCCTGCGCCTCGTCCACGATCACGTGCCCGTACGCCCAGGTGCGGTCGCGGCCGGCCCGGTCGGCCGTCGTCACGTACGGCCCGTCGTCGCGGTTGCGGCCGGCCAGCAGGGTCGCGTCGAGCACCGGGTCGACGTCGGTGATGGTCAGGACCTCTCGCGCGTACAGTTCCTCCTCGCGGCGCTCGTCCTCCGCGCGACGCCGCCTGGCCCCCGCTCCGTAGTCGTACTCGCCGAGCAGTTCGGCGGCCTCGTCCAGCAGGGGGACGTCGCCGACCGTCCACGGCGCCTCGCGAGGCCGCAACAGGAGCGCCCGCTCCTCCTCCGTCAGGTAGGGCCCGGCCGCCGTGCGCAGCCGCTCCTCGTCCGACAGGAGTTCACGGACGAGCCGCTCGGGGGTGATCTCCGGCCACAGGGCGTCGAGCGCGTCGCGCACCGGCCGGTGCTCCCACAGGGTCGTGGCGGCGTACCGCAGGTCGCCGTCCTCAAGCGGCCGGTCGAGCTGTGCCGCCTCGTCCCGCGCGAGCGCCCGCAGCATTCGGTCCACGAACGTCCAGCGGGCGATGTTGTGCTGCCGCCGCAGGCCGCGGGCGCGGTCGCGGGCCCGCAGGCAGGTGGCGTGGTCCACCCGCAGCGCCATCTCCTCGACCACGACCTCCACGCCGCCGCGCACCGACGTGCGGACGGGGATCTTCACCTCCAGGTCGCCCTCGGGCACCCGCTCGCGGTCGCGGACCGCCTCCTCGACCACCCCGGCCATGCGCGGGTCGCCCTTGACGACGGCGACGGCCGGCTCGTCCTCGGCTGTGGCCCGCACCCCGGGGTGGAGCCCGCCCATGCTCGTCAGCACCACCTGCGTCTCGCCCAGCGCGGGCAGCACCTGGCTGATGTAGCGGGAGAACGTCGCGTTGGGGCCGACGACGAGCACGCCGCGCCGCTCCAGCGTGTCGCGGTGGGTGTAGAGCAGGTACGCCGCCCGGTGCAGGGCGGCGACGGTCTTGCCCGTGCCCGGCCCGCCCTGCACGACGAGCGCCCCCGCCAGGCCGGAGCGGATCACCCGGTCCTGCTCGCGTTGGATGGTGGCGACGACCTCGCCCATGCGTCCGGTGCGCCCGCGGCGCAGCGCCGCGAGCAGCGCGGCCTCGCCGACGAGCGTACGGCGGTCTCCTTCGGCCATCCGGTCGAGGTCGAAGACCTCGTCGTCGATGCCCACGACATCGCGGTGCCGCGTGTGCAGGTGCCGGCGGCGTACGAGGGTGCCCGGGTCGCCGGGGGTGGCGACGTAGAAGGGCCGGGCGGCGGGGGCCCGCCAGTCGACGAGCACGGAGGTGTGGTCGTCGTCGCGCAGCCCGATGCGGCCGATGTAGAGGCTCTCGCCCCCGGCGTCGTCGATGCGGCCGAAGCACAGGCCGCGTTCGACGGCCGACAGTTGCGCGAGGCGGCGGGCGTGCTCGGCCGCCGCCACCTCCCGCTCCACGACGGCCTGCCGGGTTCCCGCGCCGCCGCGGGCCAGGACTTCCCGCATGCAGCGCTCGGCCCGTTCGCGGGCGATGTCGAGGCGGCCGTACACCATGGAGACATGAGACTGCTCGATCCGCAGGGCCTCGGCGCGAGCGGAGTCGGATTGACGGTCACCCATCCCTGTGATAAACTCCTAGTGAGAGCGTCTGACTTTCAGATAATCGGGAATCTCTCACTATACGGCATCGCGCCTCTGTGGTGCAGCACGCCTCCGTCCACTCCGCTCCGGGGTGGATTTTTGTTTTTAACGACTTCTGTGACTCATGTGAGTGATGTCGCGTCCGTCCTGGGTAACCGGCGTACGGCGCGATCGGCGGGACGCATCGCCACATTCCGTCCGGATTCGCATCGCGCCATGGTCAACCGTCGCGCGCCGCGGGACGTCTTTGGAAACAAGGAGGCCCGGATGGACGTCCTCGAGAGCCTCGTGGACGACAAGCTCCGCCTGGAGCTCGTCCTCATCGAGGCACTGCACCACGAGGCGGAACGGCTGGCCGCCCCGGCCGTACGCTGAGATCACCGGCCCGCCGCCTCCTCACGGGGGCGGCGGGCGCACTCCCACAGGTCAGGCCCAGGGGCGGAAGACGGCGCGGACGCAGCCGTCCTTCTTGTGCTTGAACATGTCGTAGCCCTTGGGCCCCTCGTCGAGCGTCATCGTGTGCGTCGCGAGGTAGGAGGTCTTCAGGTCGCCCTTCGCGATGCGGTCGAGGAGCTTCGGGATGTACCGCTGGCCGTGCTGCTGCGCACCGCGCAGTGTGAGGCCCTTGTTCATCAGCGCGCCGAGCGGGAACTTGTCCACGAAGCCGGCGAAGACCCCCAGCACGAACACCGAGCCGCCCTTGCGGCAGGCGTGGATCGCCTCCCGCACCGCGATCGGGCGGTCCTGCTCCAGGCGCAGCTGCTGCTTGACGCCGTCGTAGACGCGCTGGATCCCGGTGCTGTCGGCCTCCATGCCGACGGCCTCGACACACACGTCCGGGCCCCGGCCGCCGGTGCGCTCGCGCAGCTCGGCGGTGACGTCGGTGCTCGTGTAGTCGATCACCTCGCAGCCGACGTGCCGGGCGGTCATTGCCAGCCGTTCCGGGTAGCGGTCGATCGCGACGACCCGCTCGGCGCCGAGAAGCATGGCGGCCCTGGCCGCCATCTGGCCGACCGCGCCGCACCCCCACACCGCGACCACGTCTCCTGGCCGTACGCCGCCGAGCTCGGCGCCCATCCAGCCCGTCGGGGCCGCGTCGGAGGCGAACAGGGCGTCGAGGTCCGAGACGCCCTCGGGAACGGTGAACGCGTTGTAGTCCACGAAGGGAACCCGGATGTACTCGGCGTGGCTGCCCCGGAAGCCGCCCATCGCGTGGGAGTAGCCGAAGATGCCGGCGGTCGTGCCGCCCCACATCAGGTCCGTGACGCCCGGGTTGGGGTTGCTGTTCTCGCACAGCGACCACTCGTCGTGACGGCAGGCCCAGCAACGGCCGCATCCGATGATCGAGCAGACCACCACCCGGTCGCCCGGCCGGTGCCGGCTCACCTCGGGGCCGACGTCGACGATCTCGCCGATGAACTCGTGCCCGATGACGTCACCGGCCCGCATGGCCGGGATGTAGCCGCCGAGCAGGTGGAGGTCGGAACCGCAGGTGGTGCTCGCCGTCACCTTCACGATCGCGTCCTGGGCGTTGAGGATCACGGGGTCGGGCACCTGCTCGACCGACAGTTCGTTCACGCCCTGCCAGCACAGCGCCTTCACAGCCGCCCCCCTTCGGAGGCGCGTCCCAGCGCCATGTCCAGGACCTTGCCCGGCAGGGTCGGCCGGGTCGTCGCGATCTCCTCGTCCGAGCGCAGCACGTCGCCGGTCTCCAGCAGGGACTTCGTCTCGCGCAGCGCCGTACGGATCTCCGTGCGGGGATCCTCACCCCGCAGCCGGGCGAGGACGCCGTCGGCGCCGGCCCGGTGCTCCCTCGGCCGTGCGTAGATCTCCGTGCCCCGATCGCCGGGCGCCCGGTTCATCCGCACCTCGGCGTCCACCTGGGCCAGCGGCTCGGGCAGGTGCCCGGCCGGCGCGACCTCGTCCGGCGGCCGATTGACGGTGACGCCCAGCCAGCGGCTGGATTCCAGCGGGTCCTTCGCCGCGGCCGGCACCCGGCCACGCGCGGCCGCCCATCGCGCCACCCCCAGGCCGGCAGCCGCGAGCGCCGCCGCTCCGGCAACGAGACGTTTCATGGCTTCGCCCCCTCCACGGCCCACTTCCTCGGGTGCTACCCCCGCTCATGGGCTCTATCCGCCCGCGGCTGGCACGTGAGGAGGAGTTGGACGCCAGGTGACGGTCTCGGGACGACGGCCCGCGGGCTATTCGGCGTCGGGAGACGGCGCGGCGGAGAGGGCGTCCGCGACGGTGGGGAAGACCGGGACGTGCGACGCCAGCCCGGTGATCCACAACGCGCGGGCCGCGCCGTGCTCGACCGCGACGAGTCCCAGCCAGCCTCCCTCGTCCAGCGCGCGCTTCCAGCAGGTGACCAGCAGCCCCGTCGCTCTGGAATCGAGGAAGTCCAGTTCGAGCAGGTTCACCACGAGGTGCGGCCCGAACTGGGCGAACGCCTTGTCGAAGAACTCGGTGGCCGGTTCGTGCGTGGTGAAGTCGAGCGTCCCCCGCACCGTCAGCACTCCCATGTTTCCGCTGCTCTCGGCGGCGAACGTGGTCTGGGCTGTCGAGATGTTGTGAAGATCAGACATCAGGACACTTCCAAGGAGTTCGGCAGGATGCGCGCGACCAGGATGCAGGTGTCGTCGCCGGTGTTACTCGGGGCCAGGGTCTCCATGACCGCCGCCACCCGATCCTGCGGTGGCACCTTCGGCACGGTCTCGGCGATCGCCGCGCTGAGGATGTCGAGGCCCTCGAACAGGTCCCGGCCTGGGCGTTCGATGAGACCGTCGGTGAACATGAGGAGTAGATCGTCCGGCTCCAGCCGCATCTCGGCACAGCTGTAGCTCACGTCCTCGAAGACGCCGAGCAGCACGCCGGGGTGCAGCAGCCGGTGCACCTTGGTCCCCCTGACTAGCAGCATCGGCGGGTGGCCCGCGTGGGTCCACCTCAGCGTGCGGTCCTTGGTGCGGTAGCGGGCCACGACCGACGTCGCGAGCACGTCGGGCCGCATCCGCCGGAGCAGCCGGTTCAGCGCCACGAGGATCTGCGCCGGATCGTGGTCGGCGAAGGCCAGCCCGGTGATCGCGTGCCGCAGCTTGGCCATGGCGGAGGCGGCGGCCAGGCCGTGCCCGGCGACATCGCCCACGGCCAGCAGCGCCTCCCCGTGGTCGAGGTGGATGGCCTGGTACCAGTCGCCGCCCAGCGGCGCCGTCTCGGCAGGGAAGTAGCGCACGCCGAGCTGCAGCCCGGGCACCGAGTCCTGCATCGGCAGGATGATGCTCTGCAGCCGCGCGGTGAGCTGCGACTCCTCCTCCAGCCGCTGGGTGACCTCGGCGAGCTCGTCCGCGGTCCTGCGCCAGTCGGTCACGTCCTGCACGACACCGTGGATCTCGACGGGCCGCCCGTTCGCGTCCCGGCTGACCTCGGCCGTCACCCTGATGTGCCGGTACTCGTCACCGACGCGAATGCGGATGTCGAACTCGTGCGGCCCGCCGCTGCCGCTCAGCGTCGTGAGCGCGTGCTCGACGACCGGGACGTCGTCGGGGTGGGCGATCTCGCGGTAGTACTCCAGCCCGAACGGTCCCTCTGCCGGGTCCCGTCCGTGGATGACGTAGAGCTGGTCGGACCACTCGGCCTCGCCGGTGATCAGGCTCCAGTGTCCCCATCCGAGGTGGCCCAGGCGCTCGGTGTGGAGCAGCCGGGCCGCCAATCGCTCCTCCCTGTCGTGGAGCACCCAGGAGACGAGAAGGCCGCCCTGCAGCCGGGCGAGGCGGACACCGTAGGTCGACAGACGAGGCACGCCGCCCCCGTCTTCCCGGTGCACGTAGGGATCGACGTCCTCGGGTTCCCCGGTCTCCATGACGCGGAGATATGCGTCCCACAGGGGGGAGCCGGCGACGCCCGAATACGCCTCGAGCGTGCGCAGGCCGACGAGCTCCTTGCCGGTCCTGTCATGGACGTCCCTGGCCTCGGGACTGGCCGCGCACACCTCGAAGTCGCGGATCGCTCCGGCCTGGTCGCGGATGGGCACCAGCCAGACGCCCTGGATCGCGATCGCATCGAGCATGGCCTGCACCAGCCCGGCCACCGCTTCGGGGGACGATTCGCCCCCGTCGAGAGAGGGGCCGCTCACAGGAGTAAGCCGCAGGATGCGATCACCTCCACTCATTGAATCCGCCGGCCACCTTCCGCGAGGCATCCACAAGAGCGGACTTTCGGGAGGATCGCTCTTGCCTTCCCGATGAGGCTACCCTCCGCCCTTCAGGATAGGCACGGGATGCCCTTGCTCTCCCCACGCCTTCCCTCTGTCCCTGGGCACGCTCCCATGTCAGCTCTTATGATTTTTTAAGAACTTTTTACCCTTCTAGGTGTCGATAGGGGGATTGTCGGGATGGTGCTTCCGCACAACGCTCTGGACCATCGATACCGGGGCGAGCACCCGCTCCGCACGCTGGCCTACCTCTTCCGGGAGCACCGGCCCCGTCTCGTCCTCGCCGTCGTGGCCTTCACGGTCAAGCACAGCCCGACCTGGCTCCTCCCTCTGGTCACCGCGAACGTCATCGACGCGCTCGTCCGGCACGCGCCCGTCGCCGACCTGCTGACGTCGATGGCCGTGCTGCTCGTCCTGCTCCTGCTGAACCTCCCCGGCCACCTGCTGTACGTACGGTGCCTGCACGGCGCGATCCGCCAGGTGGGCACCGGGCTGCGGTCGGCGCTGTGCCGCAGGATGCAGCACCTGTCGATCGGCTACCACTCCCGTGTGAGCGCCGGGGTGCTGCAGACCAAGGTCGTCAGGGACGTCGAGAGCGTCGAGCAGATGGTGCAGCAGACGGCCGACAGCGGCCTGGCGGCGGTGACCATGCTCATGGGCGGTCTCGCGGTGATCGCCTTCCGGGTGCCGGCCGCGCTGCCGGTCTTCCTGCTCGTCGTCCCGGCCGCCGCGGTCCTGGTCATGCGGATGCGCAACCGGCTGCGGGCCGACAACGAGAGCTTCCGGCAGGAGGTCGAGCGGTTGTCGGCGCGTGTGACCGAGATGACGCACCTGATCCCCATCACCCGCGCCCACGGCCTGGAACAGGACGCGCTGCACCGCATGGACGGCACGCTCACCCGTGTCCTGCGCACCGGCCTGCGCCTCGACCTGCTCAACGGCCGGTTCGGCGCGATGGCCTGGATCACGCTCAACGTGCTCGCCGCGGGCTTCCTGGCCGGCTCCGCGTTGATCTCCTACTACCAGGTGATGCCGATCACGGCCGGCGACGTGGTCATGCTCAGCACGTTCTTCACCACGCTCACCACCTCGGTCACCACGCTGATGAGCCTGACGCCCGTGATCAGCAAGGGCCTGGAGTCCGTACGCTCGATCGGCGAGGTGCTCGAGGCGCCCGACCTGGAGAACAACGACGGCAAGGCCGAGGTGACGACGGTCCGCGGCGAGTTCGAGTTCCAGTCGGTGTCGCTCACCTACGAGGCGGGCCGGCCCGCGGTGGACGACTTCGGCCTCACCGTGTCCCCCGGAGAGACCGTCGCCCTGGTCGGGGCCTCGGGAGCGGGCAAGTCGACCGTGCTCAACCTCGTGATCGGCTTCCTGCGCCCCACCTCGGGCCGCATCCTGCTGGACGGCAGGGACATGGAGGAGCTCGACCTGCGGACCTACCGGCGGTTCCTGTCCGTGGTGCCCCAGGAGTCGATCCTGTTCGAGGGGAGCATCCGCGACAACGTCACGTACGGCATGCGGGACGTGCCGGAGGAGACCCTGCGGGCCGCCCTGCGCGACGCGAACGCCCTGGAGTTCATCGACCGGCTGCCGCACGGGCTCGACACGATCGTGGGCGAGCGCGGCGCGCGGCTGTCCGGCGGCCAGAGGCAGCGGCTCGCCATCGCCCGCGCGCTCGTCCGCGACCCGCGGGTGCTGATCCTCGACGAGGCGACCTCGGCGCTCGACACCGCGTCGGAGGCGCTGATCCGGCAGGCGCTCGCCCGCCTGGTCGCGGGCCGCACGGTCTTCGTCGTCGCCCACCGCCTGTCCACCATCCGTACGGCCGACCGCATCGTCGTGATGCGGGACGGCCGGATCGCCGAGGTGGGCACCCACGACGAGCTGAGCCGCAGGCCGGGCGTCTACTCCGGGCTCCAGGCCGCCCAGCTCGCCTGAAACGCTCCCCCTTGTCGTCAAGAAAGGGTCCGCCCGCGCGGCACAGGCCGCACGCTCCCCTGGCGGCCGCGCACAATGCGCTGGTCGATCTGTGCCGGTCGATCTGTGCCGGCCGGTTGGGGAGGACGGGCGATGACCAGGGCATCGGCGGGAATCGCGCTGCCCCTCGTGGTCGCGCTGCTCGCCGCACCCGCACCCGCGCCCGCGGCGGAGCTGCCGCCGTGTCCGCTGGTGATCGGCCACGGCGGCTACCCGAAGAGCGCCGGGGCCAGGGCCAAGGACATGATCCGCCAGCCCAACGTGCTGCGGGCGGTCGACGACCAGGCTTCGTGGGGCGCCGACGGCGTCGAGGCCGACGTCCAGCTCACGCGGCAGGGCACGAAGGCCGTCATGTGGCACAACAGGACGACCAACGGGCTGACCGGTCCCCGGCAGGAGATCCACGAGATCGGGTGGGCCGACGGGCCCGGCGACCTGCGCGACCGCCGCGTCGCCCGCGGGCCGTACGCGGGTGAGCGCGTGCCGACGCTGCGGGAGTGGCTCGACCACGTCCGCGCCCGGGGGCTGATCGCGCTGCTGGAGATCAAGACGTCCGCCGAGCCCGTCCTGGCCGACCCGGAGTACGGCGCCGCCGCGTGGCGGGAAATCATCGATCCCATCGTCGAACGGCAGGACGAGCAGCCGATCCTCGTCTACTCCCACGACGAGTGGATCGAGGCGGGGCTCGCCGACCGGCTGCCGGAACATCTGCGAGGTTCGGCGGCGAAGTGGGCCGACGGCGTCAAATGGGACGAGCCACCGCCCCCTTGGCAGCTCAACGTGCCGCGGTGGCAGGCCGTGTTCGACCGGGCTCCCACCAGCGTGATGACCAGCCACACCGCGGACTACCGCGCCTGGCTCGACGGCAGGTGCCACCGCTATTCCGCCGGCCCCGGTAAATGAGGTGACGGGCGCGGGTGGGGGCGGCACGATGAGATGTCACCCCTTCCCCGTGTTCCGCGTTCTCCGGAGTTGTTCTCATGCCTGGCCTCCGCCGTGATCTCGGCCTGCTCAGGGATCGGCGGTTCGCCCTGCTGCTGGCGGCCCGGACGATCTCCGTACTCGGCACCGCCTTCGCGCCGGTGGCCCTCGCCTTCGGCGTGCTCGGCCTCCCGGGCGCGACCGCCACGACGCTGTCCGCCGTGCTCACCGCCGAGGCGCTGCCGATGGTGCTGTTCATGCTCGTGGGTGGAGTGATCGCCGACCGGCTGCCGCGTCACCGGGTCATGATGGCGGGGGAGTCGCTCAACGCGGCGGCGTACTTCTGCCTGGCCGCGATGATGCTCACCGGCTGGACACCGCTGCCCGCCCTCGTGACCGCGAGCGCGGTGAGCGGTGTCGCCGCCGCGGTCCTGTTCCCCGCCCTCACCGGAATCATCCCGGACGTGGTGCCCGCCGACCGGCTGCAGACCGCGAACGCGCTGCTGGGACTGGGACAGAACATCTCCCGCGTCGCCGGCCTCGTGCTGAGCGGCGCGGCCGTGGTCCTGCTGGGAGGCGGGTGGGCCCTGACGGCCAGCGGGGCGATGTTCGCCGTGGCCGCCGTGCTGATCGCGCTGCTACGCCTCACGCCCGCCGAGCGCGCGGCCGGCGGCGGGCACTCGGTGCTGGCCGAACTGCGGGACGGCTGGCGCGAGTTCGTCTCACGGCAGTGGCTGTGGGTGGTCGTCGCCCAGTTCTCGGTCCTGGTCATGGCGTTGCAGGCCGCCCACGGCGTGCTCGGGCCGCTTGTCGCCAAGCAGTCGCTGGGCGGGGCGCCCGCCTGGTCGGCCGTCCTCGCGGGCGAGGCCGTCGGCATGATCGTGGGGGTCGTCGTGACGCTGCGCCTGCGGCCCCGGCGGCCCATCCTGGTCGCGACGCTCCTCACGCTGCCCACCGCCGCGCCGTACGTGCTGCTCGGCCTGAGCGCGCCGCTGTGGACGGTCGTGGGCGGGGCGTTCGTGATGGGGGTGTGCTTCGACATCTTCGGCGTGCTGTGGCAGACCACCATGCAGCGGGAGATCCCGGCCGAGTCGCTGTCACGGGTGAGCTCCTACGACGCGCTCGGGTCCCTGATGTTCGGGCCGCTCGGCCTGCTGCTGGCCGGGCCGGTGGCCATCGCGGTGGGGCCGCGGCCCGCGCTGGTCGTCTGCGGGGCGATCATCATCCTGGTCACGCTGGCCGCGCTGCTGGCCCCCGGCGTACGCCGGCTGCGGGTCGTCGAAGAGGAGCCGGCAGGCGTACCGACCGCGTCGCTATGACGGCCGCGTGCGTCTGATCAGGGCCCGGGGTGGGGCCGGAACGCCGCACCCCGGGCTCGCGGACACCTACCGGGCCGACTTGGTCAGCCGGACCTCGACGCTGATCCCCTCCGTGCGGATCTCGCAGGTCCCGAACGCGCTCTCGGCGGCGAGGCGGGCGAACAGGGCCCGGGAGTAGGCGCGGTGGCGCAGCGCCAGCAGCGGCATCTTGGTCAACAGGGAGTTCAGCGGCGTGAGCCCCATCCCCCTGACCTCCTCGTCGATGGCGGCCCGGGACGCCTCCCGGCTCATGTCGTTGATCACCGCCGTGCCGCCGGTACGCAGCACCCGGTGCATCTCGTCCAGCGCGCGGACGGGCCGCCCGAAGTTCTTGAACGCGGCCTGACAGACGATCAGGTCGAACGAGCCGTCGGGATAGGGGAGGCCGGCGGCGTCGCCCTGCCGCACGTCGACGCGCACCCCCGCCCGGGCGGCGTTCTCCGCGGTGATCTCCACGAACGTACGGCTGAGGTCGATCGCGGTCATCGCACAGCCGAGCCGGGCCATCTCGACGGCCAGGTAACCGGGCCCGGGGGCCACCTCCAGGACGGCCGCCCCGGCCGGCAGGCCGGCGGTGACCTGCGCCGCGTACCGCCGTACGGCGGCGATCTGGGGCGCCGAGGCACGCTGCCGCGCGTACCACCGGGCCATCGCGCCCTCCATGCCGGGCGCCTGCCTCTGCGAGATCTTCTTCATGGTTTCCTCCGGTTCCGGATCATGCGTGTCCGAACCGGCCCGTGGAGGAAGCACCCCACCCACCGGAAGACCCGCCTGGAAGCCTGACTGCTCGCGTTCCGGAGTCGCGACCAGGTCGCGCACCCAGCCGGCCGGTTCGGCCCGCCCGGCCATCGTGTTCACTCCATCCTGATACTCGTAAGCGACTATACGTCGGCGAGTATTGTCCGTCCATACCGTGAACCCGTAGCGCGACAAGTGGCGAGACATGGCTGTCAGATCCCCGAAGGGTTAGGGAGTGCGTGACAGATGCTGCCCGTGGCGAGCGCGGATCCAGGTGGATGCATCGCAAGGCGGAGGAGGCCGGAGCGGAGCTCCGGGCGACGACTCCGGGCCCCGCGGAGATTCCGAGCCTGCGAGGAATCTCCGCGGGTGGGGCGACAACGCGGCGAGGCGCCGCCTGGGCCGCGCGCAGCAGGGTTTGATCTGTCACGCGCGACCAAGGCCGGCTCGATGCCATGGTGTCGTTGATGATCCCCCTTGCCACCCCACGCCTCGACTCGGACCTGATCGCCGAGTCCAGGGCGCGGCCCGAGGCGTTCGCGGCGCTGTTCGACCGCTACGCGTCGATGCTCTACCGCTACGTTTCCCGCCGCCTCGGTCCTGAGGTCGCCGAGGACCTGGTGGGCGAGACGTTCCTGGTCGCCTTCCGCCGCCGGGACCGTTACGACCTGACCCGCCCCGACGCCCGTCCCTGGCTGTTCGGCATCGTCAGCAAGCTCGTCTCCCGGCACCATCGAGACGAGGCCGCCCGCTATCGGGCGCTCACCCGCAGCCCGTTGGACGACGTCGCGCAGTCCCCCGCCGAACGGGTCGAGGACGGCGTGCGCGCGACGGCCGTGCGCCCGCTGCTGGCCGCCGCGCTCGCGCGCCTGTCGAAGGGCGACCGCGACGTCCTGCTGCTCATCGCCTGGGCCGACCTGTCGTACGAGGAGGCGGCGCAGGCCCTCGGCATCCCCGTGGGCACCGTCCGCTCACGCCTGAACCGGGCCCGTCGCAAGGTGCGCGAGGCGCTCGGCCACACCAATCCGCTGCGGGACGAGGAGTAGCCATGGACGACCTCACGATGCTCCGCGATCTCGGCCGCGGCCTCGAGCACGAGCCCCCGGCCGGTCTCGCCCGCCAGCGGCGCCGCCTGCTCGACGAGGCGGCGGGCGGGCGCCGCCGGCGCCTGACGCCATGGGCCGGCGGCCGACGGGCGGGCTGGATCGCCCTGGCGGCGGTCGCGGTGGTCACCGCCGCGCTGGTCGTGGTGCCGACCGTGCTGCTGCGCGGGACGACCGGCGCGCACACCGTGGCGCCGCCCACGGGGAACCGTCCGCCCAAGGAGGGCGGGGCCCTGACCGTGCTGCTCCTCGGCTCCGACCGGCGCCCGACGTCCGCGCACGTCGGCGACCTGGGCGAGCGCAGCGACCTCATGGTCCTCCTGCGGCTGTCCGCCGACCGCAAGCGGGCGACGGCCGTCAGCCTGCCCCGCGACTCCATGGTCCGGATCCCGCAGTGCCGGTCAGCCGTCGGCCGGACCGTCGCCGCGCATCAGGACATGATCAACCAGGCGTACGCGATCGGCGGCCTCACCTGTGCCTGGAAGACGGTGGAGATCACCACGGGCGTGCGCGTCGACCACGCCGTCGCCATCCGCTATGACGGATTGGAGAAGCTGGTCGACGCGCTCGGCGGCGTCGAGGTCACCCTCCCCCACGCGGTGAACGACCCGAAGTCGAAACTGAAGCTGCCGGCAGGCCGCTCGGTGGTGGACGGGAGGACCGCGGTGGCGTACACGCGCCTGCGCTACGTGGGCGACGGCTCCGACATCGCCCGCATCAAGCGGAACACGGCCCTGATGCAGGCGATGCTGAAGAAGGTCTCGCGTCTCGACGATCCCGCCGCCCTGGCCTCCTTCGTCCGCGTGGCCGCGACGTCCGTCACCACCGACGCGGGGCTCGACCTCGACACCATGCTCGGTCTGGCACGGGACGTGCAGCGGGCCGGCACCCGGGTCACGGCCCTGACCGTGCCCTGGCGGCCCTACACGAAGGATCCGAACCGCATCGAATGGCGGCAGCCCGAAGCCTCCCGCCTGTTCGAACGACTCGGCGCGAGCTGAGTCACGACACGGGCTCCCAGAGGACGGCGGCGCGGGCCTCGACGAAACCGCCGATGCGGGCCAGCGCCTCGGCGGCGGGCATCGCGTCCAGGGCGCGGCCGTCGCGCAGGCGCAGCGCGACCTCGTCGCCCGCGGCCTCCTTCGCGCCGATCACCGCCTGGTAGGGCGCCAGCCGGGCGACCCTGACCCGGGCGCCCAGGCTGCCGTGCTCGGGCCCGGAGACCTCCGCCCGCAGGCCCAGCTCGGCGCAGCGCCGTACGAGCGCATCGGCCGGGGGCAGCTCGGCCTCGGTCACCGGCAGGACCACCACCTGGGTGGGGGCGAGCCAGGCGGGGAAGGCGCCGCCGTACACCTCGATGAGGTGCGCCACGGCCCGCTCCACGCTGCCGATGATGCTGCGGTGGACCATGACCGGCCGGTGCCTGGCGCCGTCCGGGCCGATGTAGTGCAGGTCGAACTGTTCGGGCTGGTGGAAGTCGACCTGCACGGTGGACAGGGTGGCCTCACGCCCGGCGCCGTCGGCGATCTGCACGTCGATCTTCGGGCCGTAGAACGCCGCCTCGCCCTCGACGGCCTCGTACGCCAGGCCGGAGCGGTCGAGGACGTCGGTCAGCATGGCGGTCGCCCGCCGCCACATCTCGGGTGCGGCGACGTACTTCCCGCCGGCCCCCGGCAGGGACAGCCGGTAACGAACCGGGCGGATGCCGAGCACGGCGTACGCGCGCCGGATCATCTCCAGGGCCCCGGACGCCTCGGCGGCGACCTGGTCGAGGGTGCAGAAGATGTGCGCGTCGTTGAGCTGGATCGCCCGCACGCGGGTGAGCCCGCCGAGCACGCCCGACAGCTCGGAGCGGTACATGCCGCCCAGCTCGGCGACGCGCAGCGGCAGCTCGCGGTAGCTGTGCGAGCGCGAGCGGTAGATCAACGCGTGGTGGGGGCACAGGCTCGGCCGCAGCACGACCTGCTCTCCCCCGAGGTCCATCGGCGGGAACATGTCGTCGCTGTAGTGCGACCAGTGCCCCGAGATCTCGTAGAGCTCCCGTTTGCCCAGCACGGGGGAGTACACGTGCCGGTAGCCCGCCCGCCGTTCTGCGTCGCGGACGTACTCCTCCAGGGTGTGCCGGATGACGGCGCCGTCGGGCAGCCAGTAGGGCAGCCCGGAGCCGATCAGCGGGTCGGTGTCGAACAGGCCGAGCTCGCGGCCCAGCTTGCGGTGGTCGTGCATCGCGGTCTCCTCGCGTTTCGTCTGCGGCGAGGCGAGCGACCGGACGACGAAGCCCCGGGGCACTCGCCCCGGGGCTTCGTCGGAAGTACGTGTCAGCGCGCCGGGACGGTCTCCGGCGTCGTCGTCAGGCAGGCGCGCATCATGCCGCGAACGCTAGCACAGCCGCTGATCGTCTCCGAGCCGATTTGCAAGCAGTGTTAACTACCTAGATTGCAATCCTTACTAGCTCGCTTTATCGTCTAAGTCGCCAACACAGGTAAGAAGGGCGGCAATTCATGAGCATCTCTGCGAGCTTCTCGACCCCGGGTCTGCTCCTGACGGTCGCGCTGACGGCCTATCTGGCCTTCGCCGCTCCCTGGCTGGGCAAGCGTCAGTACGACCGGCTGACACGACGCCGCGCCCATGACCCCCGGGCGCTGGTGCACGCGTACCGGCTGTGGATCGCGGAGGAGTGGATCTGGCTCGCCGTGACGGCGCTGATCCTGATGCTGTCGCCGGGGCTCGACCCGGCGGATCTGGGATTCGCGATGCCGGGCCACCTCGGCCAGGTCGCCCCGGCGGTCGTCGGTATGACCAGCGCCATCGCGATCGGCACGTTGCTGCTCCGCCGCCTCTCCCGCTCGGGCCGTGCCGTGCCGGGTCAGGCGGCCTACGCCGAACTGATGCCGCGCACCGCCGGCGAGCGGCGGCACGGCCTGGCCATGGCGGTGACCGCGGGCGTCTGCGAGGAGATCGTCTACCGTGGCCTGCTCATCGCGTTCGGCGTCGGCGTCCTGGGCCTGAGCACCACCGCGGCCGCCGCCCTGGCCCTGGTGGTCTTCGTGGCGGGCCACTTCTACCAGGGCTGGAAGGGCATGGTCGTGGTGGCCCTCCTCGGCTTCTGGCTCACCATCGTGTACCTGTCCACCGGCAGCCTGCTGCTGCCGATCCTGGTGCACGTCCTGATCGACGTGCGGGGCCTCGTGTGCATGCCGGCGCCCGATGGCAAGACGGTCGGTCAAGCGGTCTAGGTAGTACTCCTACCGTGCGAGGATGAAGCACATGGCGACCGACCGCCGCGCGAGCTGGCTCAAGGGCGTCCTCGACCTGCTGGTGCTGGCCAGCCTGACGGAGGGCGAGAACTACGGCTACGAGATCGCCAAGTTGCTCGCCGGCTCGGGGCTCGGCCAGATTCGGGGCGGCACGCTCTATCCCGTGCTCAACCGGCTGGAGGAGGCGGGTCTGGTGTCGGCCGAGTTCCGGGTGACCGAGCGGGGCCCCGGCCGGCGCTACTACCGGCTGACCGAGCAGGGCCGGCAGACGCTGGCCGAGCAGGGCCGCCTGTGGCTGGCGTTCGACGAGTCCGTACGCACGGTGCTGGCCTCAGGAGGGTTGAAGTGAGCACCTACCTCGACGAGCTGGAGGCCCTGTTGCGCGCCGGCGGCGTGCCCGCGGCGCAGATCGAGGCCACCGTCGCCGACCTCGCCGCGTACGTCGCCGAGACCGGCGCCGACCCGGAGGAGGAGTTCGGTCCTGTCGGCGACTTCGCCGGGCAGCTGCTGGCGGCGCGGGCGCCCGAGGCCGACGCGACGGACGCCACCGAGTGGCGGTGGACCGCCGACATCTTCACCGACCGCCAGATGCTGGCCCGGCTCGGCGACCAGGGCTGGGAGATCGACCGCGTCGACCACCTCGGCAGGTTCGTCAGCCACCGCGATCCGGAACGGCCGCAACGGTGGGAGTACCGCAGGGAACCGTCGATCGGCGGTACCGCGCTGGCCGCGCGGCTGGCGCCGGAGGGCTGGGAGCCCTGCGGCACCTGGATGTACTGGCGCTACTTCAAGCGGCCCAGGGCCGCCAGCGTGGGACCGGCCGCGCAGCTCGACTCCCCGCCCGCGGCCCCCGGCCGCAACGTCTTCTTCAGCCGGCGGTTCTACCTTGTGCTGGCCGTGGCCCTGCTCGCCCTGATCGCGCCCGGGATCCTGTGGGGGCCGTCGGACGGCGACGGGCCGGGCTTCCTCGCCGGCATGGCCGTCGGAGGCTGCGTCGCGATCGCCGCCCTGGCGGCGATGTGGCTGTGGACGGCCCGCCGCCGCCACTAGTGCCGGGGCACTAGCCTGAGCGGCGATGGACCGTATGACGACGGCGCGGGGTGATTTCGACCTCGCCCGCTTCCCCGAGGACCCCCGCGACCCGCTCCGCGCGTGGGACGCGGCCGACGAATACCTGCTGCGGCACCTCGACGAGCGCGAGGGCGGGCCGGTGGACCTGTCGGGGAGCCTGGTCGTGCTGGGCGACCGGTGGGGCGCCCTCGTCACCGCGCTCGCCGCGCACCGCCCCATCGACCGGCCGGTCCAGATCAGCGACTCCTTCCTCGGGCAGCAGGCCACCCGCGCCAATCTCGAGCGCAACGGCCTCGACGCGGACGCCGTACGGCTGCGCACGACCAGGGACGCGCCGCCGGACCGGATCGACGTGCTGCTGGTGCGGGTGCCCAAGAGCCTCGCCCTCCTGGAGGACCAGTTGCACCGCCTCGCCCCCCACGTGCACGAGGGCACGGTGGTCGTCGGTGCGGGGATGGTCACCGAGATCCACACCTCGACGCTGAAGCTGTTCGAGCGTGTCCTCGGGCCGACCCGGACCTCGCTGGCGGTCAGGAAGGCGCGGCTGATCTTCTGCTCGCCCGGCCCCGGGCCGGTGCGAGGGGCCGATCCGTGGCCGCGGAGCCACGCGTTGCCCACCGACGTCGGGGTGGTCTCCGGCCTGACCGTCGTCAACCACGCCGGCGTCTTCTCCGCCGAGCGCCTCGACGCCGGCACCCGCCTCCTGCTGCGCAGCCTGCCCACGCGTACGGGGCCGGAGCACGTGGTCGACCTCGGCTGCGGCAACGGGGTGGTCGGGCTCGCCGCGGCGCTGTCCAACGGCGAGGCCGAGGTGACGTTCATCGACGAGTCCTACCAGGCGCTGGCCTCGGCGGAGGCCACCTTCCGGGCGAACACCGGGGCGGACGCCGCCGCCCGGTTCGTGGCGGCCGACGGCCTTTCCGGCTTCCCGCCGGGCACGGCCGACCTGGTGCTGAACAACCCGCCGTTCCACACCCACCGGGGCAGGACCGACGCGACCGCCTGGCGCATGTTCAACGGCTCGCGTGCCGCGCTGCGGCGGGGCGGCGAGCTGTGGGTGGTGGGCAACCGCCACCTCGGCTACCACGTGAAACTGCGCCGGCTCTTCGGCAACTGCGAGGTCGTCGCGAGCGACCCGAAGTTCGTCGTGCTGCGGGCCGTGAAGCGCTGACTCAGAACAGGGTCAGCGGCTCGTCCGGCATCGGCCCGTTCGGTGACATGGGCTCGGGCAGCGGCTCCACGCCGGGCACCTCGGCGCGTACGTCGTCGTGGAACCGGCGGGCGAGCGTCAGCGCGTCGGCGTTGTCCGGGGTGTGGACGAACACCGTCGGCGAGCGGCCCTCACGCAGCCACCCGGCGACCGCGTCCACCCAGTGCCGCCAGCCCTCGGCCGTACGCTCCGGGTCGTCGCGGCCGATGTAGCGGACGATCGGGCGGTCGGTGAGGGCGGCGGTCCGCAGCGGCACGCGCGGCTTCTTCGACCAGGCGTCCCGTTCGGCGTCGCTGGTCGGCGGGCTGCGGAACAGCACGGTCGTGTCGAACGGCACCCACTCGGCGCCGGCCCCGGTCAGCACCCGCTCCAGGAGCCGCGCGGCCCGGGGGTCGTCGAAGAAGGCGCGGTGACGGACCTCGACGGCGTAGCGGTGGTCGCGGGGAAGACGTCCGAGGAAGGCCGCGAGCGCGCCGACGTCCGCCGGGCCGAACGAGCCCGGAAGCTGGATCCACAGCGCGTGGGCGCGCGGGCCGAGCGGCTCGATCGCGTCGAGGAAGGCCCGCAGGTCGTCGTCGGCCCCGGTCAGGCGGCGCTCGTGGGTGATCGGCTTGGGCAGCTTGACCACGAAGCGGAAGCCGGGGTCGGTCTGCAGCGCCCAGGACTCGACCGTGCTCCGCGAGGGCGTCGCGTAGAACGTCGTGTTGCCCTCGACCGCGTTGCACCAGGTCGCGTAGGCCCGCAGCCGCTCCCCGGGCGGAAGCGGATGCGGCAGGAGACGCCCCCGCCACGGCGCGTGCGTCCACATCGCGCATCCCACATGAAGCCGCATGGCCCCGACGTTATCCGGTCCGGATCACTCCCCCGCCCACTCCCCGGCGACGGGCGGCGGCACGTCCGTCACGGACCACGTGACGCGGTGGCGCAGCACCTCGCCGGGCGCGAGCGAGGTCAGGGGCGACATGGTCTCGGCCTCGACCAGGCGGGCGGTGGGGCGCAGGCCCTCCAGCCCCTCCAGCTCCTCCTCCTTGGGGTACTGCATCCAGATGGCGATCTCCGAGCCTTCGTCGGGATAGGGCGCGCCCGGCCGCACGTCGAACCGCTGCGTCAGCGTCGCCCCGCCGGGGGCCACCACGGCGAGCCACCCGGCCGTGCCGCCGATGCCGATCTTGCCGACCACGTCGCGGACCGGCACCCGGCCCGCCGAGGGGGAGACCCGCTCCAGGACCGGCGCGCCGTCGGGGGCGAACAACGTCACCGGCGCCCGGTGGCGCTCGGTCAGCCCGACCCACACCCCGCACCGGGGATCGTCGTGGTCGCGGAACGACTCGGTCTCGAACTGGGTCACCGTCCAGGCCGCCCACCGCACCGGGTGGTCGGTGACGTTCTCCAGCTCGCTGTCGACCACGAGGACGGTCTCGCCGGCCGGCATCGTGATCGTTCGGGTGACGGCCAGCCCGGTGCGCGGGTCGTCGCCGCTGCGCATCCGTACGCGCAGGTCGTCGCGCTCCAGGACGGTGTAGGCGCCGGCGTCGAGCACGGGGTCGGGCGGCCCCGCCCACTCCTGCGCCGACGACCATCCCTGCGGGGCGGGCCAGGTCTTGTCTCCGCCCCAGTTGGCCCAGCTCGCGAAGCCGGTGGGGGCGGGCAGCCGCCGCGCGGCGGGGGTGAGCGCGAGCGACGCGTCGAGCAGTTCGGGATTGCGCCACAGCCACTCCCGGCCCGCGGCGCGCAGCGAGATGACGCGCCCGCCGCGTCGCGGCAGGACGACCGCCTCCCCCCAGGGCGCGGCGAGCCGGACCAGCGGCTCGTTCTCGTGGTTCGTCATCGGTCCGGCGAGGGGACCAGGCAGACCTTGCCGGTCCGCCCCGAGTCGGCCAGGCGGTACGCCTCGTCGGCCTTCTCCAGCGGCAGCACGTCGGTCACCAGCCGCTGCGGGCTCGCGCCCCACCGCACCAGGCGGAAGGCCAGCTCCTCCATCGCCTGCAGCGAGGTGACCCAGGAGGCGTACAGGGTGAGCTGGCGGTGCAGCAGCAGGTCGGAGACCTCGGTCTCCAGCCGGCCGCCCTCGCCCACCAGGGAGACGCGGCCCCACTCGGCCGCGCCCCGGATCGCGACGCTCCGGCCCGCGGCCGCGCCCGAGCAGTCCATCGTCACCGAACAGCCGCGTCCCCCGGTGGCCTCGTCCACGGCCTCGGCGACCCCGTCGTCCGCGATCAGGACCTCGTCGAACAGGCCGAGGGACCGGGCGTGCGCGGCGCGCTCGGGCGAGCGCTCCACGCCGAGCACCCGGGTCGCGCCGAGACCGCGTGCGATCATGGCGGCGGCCAGCCCGACCGGCCCGAGGCCGACCACGAGCAGGTCGTCGCGCCCGCCGACCCCGGTGCGCAGCAGGCCCTCGTACGCCGTGCCGAACCCGCACGCGATCAGGGCGCCGTCCACGTAGGACAGCTCGTCCGGCAGCGGCACGGCCGTGCTCTCCTCGACCAGGATGTACTCGGCGTGCCCGCCGTCGCGCTGCCAGCCGTACGCCGACCTGCGCTCCGGGTCGGAGCAGCTGATCATGTGGCCGCGGCGGCAGTTGGAGCAGCGCCCGCAGCCGGAGATGTGGTAGACGATCACGCGGTCGCCCACCCCGAAACGCCGGCAGCCCGGGCCGGTCTCCACGACCTGGCCGCTGGGCTCGTGCCCGGCCACGACCCCCTTGTAGGCCGCGCCTTCCTGGCCGACGTGGGTCTTGTGCCCCCGGTAGATGTAGGACAGGTCGCTGCCGCAGATGCCGGACGCGCCCACCCGTACGAGCAACTGGCCGGGACCGGGCGTGGGCACCTCGACGTCGCGGAGCACGGCGGTGAAGTCGCCGGGCAGGAAGACGCCTTTCATGGTGGTCATGAGGTACGGGCTCCGTTCCGCTGGGAGAGCAACACGTTGATCAGCACCGCGCCGACGATGATGACGCCGCGGACCACGTCCTGGAAGAAGGCGTTGACCCCGAGCAGCACGAGGCCGTTGCCGATGACGGTGATGAAGGCGACGCCCAGCAGGGTGCCGAGCAGGGATCCCTTGCCGCCGGCGAGGGAGGTGCCGCCGATCACGACCGCGGCGATCACGTCGAACTCGAGGCCGACCGACGCGCCGCCGTTGCCGGACCCGAGGCGCGCGGCCAGCAGCAGGCCGCTGACCGCGGCGAGCAGGCCGGTCGTGGCGAACAGGATCACCCGGATCCGGGAGACGTTGATCCCCGCGAGGCGGGCGGCCTCGGCGTTGCCTCCGACCGCGAACACCGAGCGGCCGTAGGCCGTGCGGTTGGCGACGAAGAGGAACACGACGAACAGGACCGCCATGACGATGGCCGGGGTCGGGATGCCAAGGATGCTCCCGGCCAGCACGTCGAGGAGCCCGTTGGCCTCCAGCGGAACCGGCAGGCCGTCGGTCATGTACTGCGCCAGCCCGCGCAGGGCGCTCCACAGGCCCAGCGTGGCCACGAACGACGGGATGCCCCAGCGGGCGCGCAGGAAGCCGGCCCCGGCCCCGAGCAGCAGGCCCACCGCGAGGCAGACCAGCACGGCGAGGGCGAACGGGATGTGCCACTCCCCGGTGGCCTTGGCCAGCAGGACCGAGGAGAACGCCACGGCCGGGCCGATGCTGATGTCGATCTCACCGGCCACGATGACGAGGGTCATCGCCCACGCCACGACGCCGATCGTCGCCGCGTCGCGCAGGATGGCCAGCTGGTTCGTCACGGACAGGAAGCCCGGCGCCGTGGCGGAGAGCACCACGAACAGCACCACTATGGCCCCGATGAGCCCGATCTCGTTCAGCCGTTGCGTGTTGCGTCCCAGCCGCCCGCCTCGGGCGTCCGCCTTGGCCACGGGCGGGCCCGTGGGCGTGGTCGTGCTCATGTTCTCCCTCACTCCTCGGCAATCGCCAGGGCCATGACCCGGTTGAGCTCGATCTCGTCGCCGCTCAGCTCGGCCACGGCGCGCCCGCCGCGCAGGACGACGATCCGATCGCAGACGTCGGCCAGCTCCTCCACCTCGCTGGACACGAAGACCACCGCGCGCCCGTCGTCGGCCAGCAGGCGCATCTGGTCGTAGATCTGGCGTTTGGCCTCCACGTCCACGCCGCGGGTGGGCTCGTCGAGCAGCAGCACGTCGCTTCCCGCGTGCAGCCACCGGGCGAGCACGGCCTTCTGCTGGTTGCCGCCGCTGAGCGTGCCGATCGGCGTCCCCGGACGGGCCGTCTTGATCGCCAGGCGGTCGATGAGCGCCCGGGCGGCCTGCCGTATCGCCCGGCGGTCCAGCACGCCCGACCTGCTCACCCCGCGCAGGTCGCTGATGACGATGTTCTCGTCGACGCCCATCAGCGGCACGATCCCCTCGCGCCGCCGGTTCTCCGGCGTCATGCCGAGCCCCCTGCGGAGCATCGCGGCGAACGCGCCGGGCCGTACGGCCTCGCCGCGCAGGCGGATCTCGCCGGAGGCCGGGCGGTCGAGCCCCACCAGGGCGCGCAGCGTCTCGGTGCGGCCCGAGCCGAGCACCCCGGCGATGCCCAGGATCTCGCCGGGACGCACGTCGATGTCGAGGCCGTTCAGCCGGTCGCTGACCAGGCCGCGCGCCGACAGCACCGGCGGCTCCGCGCTCGGGCGGCGGGCCCGGGCCGCCACGGCCTCGGGCGCCGTGCCGAGCATCATCGCCACGATCTCGTGGGTCGAGGCCGTGCGCACCGGCAGCGTCTCCACGATCCTGCCGTCGCGGACGACCGTGGCGGTGTCGGACACCTGCCGGATCTCGTCCATTCGGTGGCTGACGTAGATGACCGCCACTCCCTGCTCCGCGACGGTCCTCACGACGTCGATCACCTGCCGGACCTCGGCGGCGGCCAGTGAGCTGGTCGGCTCGTCGAGGATGAGCAGGGTGGGCCGCTGGGCGACCGCGCGGGCGATCTCCACGAGCTGCTGCCCGGCGGAGCCCAGCGAGCCGACCGGGCTGTCGACGTCGATGTCCACGCCGATGCGCGCCATCGCCTCCTTCGCGTCGGCGCGCATCCTGCGCAGGTCGAGTGCGCCGCGGGAGCGCGGCCAGGCGCCCAGGAACAGGTTCTCCGCGACCGTCATCTCCGGCACCAGGCTCAGCTCCTGGTAGACGGTCGCGACGCCCAGGGCGGCGACGTCCCGCGTGCCGAGGCCCGCCAGCGGCTCGCCGCGTACGAGCGCCTCACCGGAGTCGAGGTGCTCGGCGCCGGACAGGACCTTGATCAGGGTGGACTTGCCGGCGCCGTTCTTGCCCAGCAGCGCGCGGACCTCGCCGCGCCGCACCGCGAAGTCGACGTCGCTGAGAGCGGTGACGCCGGGGTAGCGCTTGGTGCCCGCACGCACCTCCGCGACGACGTCGGTGTTCGACATGGGAGCCTTCCTGGGAGCCTTCGGTGGGGACGGGTGTGCCTGTGCCCTGTTTCAATACGAGGGACGGTTTACGGGATCCCGTCGCTGTGCTCGGTCAGCCACTTCTCGTTGGTGGCCTTGTCGTCGGCGGTGTAGAGGATCGGGTCCACCGGAATGACGAACGAGTCGTTCTTGGCGCCGCTCGACGCCTTGCGGGCGGCGTCGTACGCGAGCTTGCCCACGGTCTGCGCGGGGACGTCGATCTCGGCCTTGAGGATGCTGCCGTCGACCAGGGCCTTGGCGATGTCGACGGTCATGTCGCTGCCGAAGACGACGGTCTTGCCGACGCGGGAGCGCGTGGTGACGGCCTTGATGCCGGCCAGGGTGCCGCCGCCCGCCACGGCGTAGAACGCGTCGAGGTCCGGGTTGGCGGTGATGATGTTCTCGGCGACCGGGGTGGCCTTGTCGACGACCGCGCCCTCCTGGTCGGCGACGTACTGGGCGCCCGGCACCGACTCGGCCAGGCCGTCCTTGAAGCCGCGCTTGCGCTCTTTGCAGACCTCCACGAAGTCGCAGTTCAGGATGGCGATCTTCGGCTTGTCGACCTTCTGGGAGGCGAAGTATTCACCGGCCTGCTCACCCAGCTTCTTGCCGAAGACGTACGGGTCGGACAGGACGTAGCCCCACACGTACTTCTTGGCGTCCGCGTCGTTGATGCAGGTGTTGTAGCAGACGACCGGGATGCCGGCCTTGCTCGCCGCCGCGATCGCCGGGGTGGACGCCGTGGCGGAGACGGCCGAGGTGATGATCGCGTCCACGTTGGAGGCGACCAGGGTCGACATGAACGAGGACTCCTTGGCCGCGTCGCCCTGCGCGTTGTTGCCCAGCAGCTTGAGCTGCGAGTCCTGGGCGGCGGCGGTCTCGATGCCCTTCTTCACGCCGGCGTAGAAGCCCTGCGAGTCCAGGTAGATCACCCCGACGCGCAGCTGCTCCTTCGCGCCCGAGGCGCCGCCGGACCCGGCGGACTGACCGCAGGCGGCGAGCACGGCGCCGACGGCCAGCAAGGCGATGCACCGCATCACCGTGAGTCGAACTGATGCCACGAATGGCCTCCCATGAGTCTGTCTTCGGTTGGCGACGCCACCGGGTAGGGCGCGCTGCGCCACGTTCCAGATGATGAGGCGGACGTAACGTGCCTGTCAATAAATTGTCATAAAAAAACACTTATCGTAGAGTGGCCGCGTGAACCTCCCCGGACCTTCCACGGAGGCCGGATGCTGCGCGGTCGTGACCGGCGCCGCCTCCGGCATCGGCGCGGCTACCGCCAGGCGTCTCGGCGCGACGGGCACGCCCGTCCTGCTGTGCGACATCTCCCCGGCCGGGGAGGACGTCGCCGCGGCTGTCGTCGAGGCGGGCGGCACGGCAAGATTCGTGCGCATGGACGTCAGCGACGAGAGCGCGTGGGGGGAACTCCGGCGCGTAGCCCACCGGGAGTACGGCCCGGTGCGGCACCTCGTCAGCAACGCCTACGTCGTGGACGTGAGACCCGTCCACGACCTGGGCGCGGCATCGTGGAACCGGCAGCTGGAAGTGAACCTCACCGCCTCCTACCTGGCCTTTCGCACGCTACACGAGGATCTGAAGGCGACGTCGGGGGCGGTCGTCCTCGTCTCGTCGGTGCACGCCCTCGTCGGCCTGCCCGGCCACCCGGCGTACGCGGCGACGAAGGCGGCGCTGGTGGGTCTCGGCCGCCAGCTCGCCGTGGACTACGGCCCCGGGGTGCGCGTCAACACCGTGCTGCCCGGGCCGATCATGTCCCCCGCGTGGGACCGCGTGGCGGAGGAGGACCGGCGCCTGAGCGTGGAGGCCACGATCGCCAAGCGGTTCGGCGAGCCCGCCGAGGTCGCCGCGGCGATCGCCTTCCTGCTGTCGGACGAGGCGTCCTACATCACCGCCACCACCCTCGTCGTCGACGGCGGCTGGAGCGCGACGAAGAACTCCTCCTGAGAGGGATGACCGCAGAGCATGAGCACCTACAAAGGGCGTGGCATCCACGGCCAGGTCGTCGAGACCATCGGCCGCCGCCTCGTCACCGGGCAGTTCGCCGAGAACGGGCGCATCGACCTGGTCGAGCTGGAGGCCGAGCTGCAGGTGTCCCGCACCGTGGTGCGCGAAGCGCTGAAGGTGCTGGCCGGCAAGGGCCTGGTCGACTCGCGGCAGAAGCGGGGCACGGTGGTGCGCCCCCGCAGCGAGTGGAACCTGCTCGATCCCGACGTGATCAGCTGGGAGTTCGAGAACCGGGGCAGCGAGATGCTCGGGCAGCTCGCCGAGGTGCGGCAGATGTTCGAACCGGCCGCCGCCGCGCTGGCCGCCGACCGGCGCACCGACGCCGACCTCGCCGAACTCGAGGCGGCCCTGGAGGACATGACCGCCGCCAGGACCCCGGCCGAGGCGGCCTCCGCCGACCTGCGGTTCCACCGCGCCGTCCTGGCCGCGACGGGCAACGAGCTCCTGGTCCGCATGGAGGTCGTCATCGAGTCCGTGCTCGCGGAACGGGACCGCATCGTCCACGACGTCGTCACCACCGACGACCCGGTGCCGAGTCACCGGGCCCTGCTCGACGCCATCAGGGCCGGGGACGGCGAGGCCGCCAGAACCTGCGCGCTCGCGCTCCTCGACAAGTCCATGGCCGACGTCGACCGCGCGGCCCGCCTTCAGGGAGACCGGTGAAGATCACGCGCATCGAAACGTTCCTGGTCCCACCCCGGTGGCTGTTCTGCCGGGTGGAGACCGACGAGGGACACGTCGGCTGGGGCGAGCCGGTCGTCGAGGGACGGGCCCAGTCGGTCAGGGCGGCGGTCGGCGAGATCGCCGAGCTGCTCGTCGGCGCCGACCCGCTGCGCATCGAGGACCACTGGCAGATCATGACCAAGGGCGGCTTCTACCGCGGCGGGCCCGTGCTCGCCAGCGCCGTCGCCGGCCTCGACCAGGCCCTGTGGGACATCGCCGGCAAGGCGCGCGGCGTCCCCGTCCACGAGCTGCTCGGCGGTCCCGTACGCGACCACGTCCGCGCGTACGCCTGGATCGGCGGCGACGAACCCGGCGAGATCGAGGAGGAGGCCCGGCGCCAGGTGGAGGCGGGCTTCACCGCGGTGAAGATGAACGCCAGCGGCCGCATGTCCCCCATCGCGGGCCCGGGCGAGATCGACGAGGTCGTCGACCGCGTCGCGGCGGTCCGCGAGGTGCTCGGCCCGGGCCGGGACGTCGCGGTCGACTTCCACGGCCGGGTGTCCTATCCGAACGCCCGGCGGCTGCTGCCGCTGCTCGAACCGCTCACGCCCCTGTTCGTCGAGGAACCGGTCGTGCCGGAGTCGATGCCCCAGGTGCGCAGCCTCGTGGAGGCGTCCAACATCCCCATCGCCCTGGGCGAGCGGCTCTACTCCCGCTGGGACTTCCTGCCGGCGTTCCAGGCGGGCGTCGCCGTGGCGCAGCCGGACCTGTCCCACGCCGGCGGCATCTCGGAGGTCCGCCGCATCGCCGCCCAGGCCGAGGTGTTCGGCGCCCTGCTCGCTCCGCACTGCCCGCTGGGACCGATCTCCCTGGCCTCCAGCCTCCAGGTGGCGTTCGCGACCCCCAACTTCCTGATCCAGGAACAGAGCATCGGCATCCACTACAACGACGGCAACGAACTGCTGGACTACCTGGTCGATCCGTCCGTCTTCGCCTTCAGCGACGGCCGGCTCTCCCGGCCGACCGGGCCGGGTCTGGGCATCTCGGTCGACGAGGCCGCGGTGCGGGAGGCCGACAAGCAGGGCCACACCTGGCGCTCTCCGATCTGGCGTTACCCCGACCGCTCCTTCGCAGAATGGTGACCGGCGTGCAACCACACGATCTGCTCGACCTCCTCAAGACCAGGCGCCTCCTGGCCATCGTCCGCGGCGACGACCCGGCGGCGGCGCTGCGCAGCATCGACGTCCTCGCCGAGGAGGGCGTGACCCTGATGGAGGTCTCGCTCAGCGGCGCCGACGCGCTGTCGGTCATCCGGAAGGCGGCCTCCACCCTGGGTGCGGGCGTGCACCTCGGCGCCGGGACCGTGCTGACCGCGCGGGACGCCGTCGCGGCCAGGGACGCGGGCGCGACGTTCGTCGTCACGCCCGGCCTGGGCGAAGGGGTGGACGAGGCGCTGCGCCTCGGGCTGCCCGTGCTCGCCGGGGCGATGACGCCCACCGAGGTCGTCGCCGCGACCGCGCGGGGCGCCGCCGCCGTCAAGCTCTTCCCCGCCTCCGCGGGAGGGGTCCCCTATCTGCGCGCGCTGCGCGATCCGTTCCCGGCCGTGCCGTTCGTTCCGGTGGGCGGCGTCGGCCTCGACAGCGTGCACGACTATCTGGAGGCCGGGGCCGTCGCGGTCGGCCTCGGCTCGCCGCTGCTCGGCGACGCCCCGCGCGGCGGTGACCTGGACGACCTGCGCCACCGGGTCGCCGCGGCGCTCGACCTGGTGGGCGCTCCATGAGGGCGGACGTCCTGACGATCGGCGAGGCGATGGTCACGGTGCGCTGTGCCGGACCGCTGCGCCTCGGCGGCGACTCGCGGGTGTCCACGGCCGGCGCGGAGGCCAACGTCGCGATCGCCCTGTCCCGCCTCGGGCACACCGCCCGCTGGACCGGCGCCCTCGGGAACGACGAGCCCGGCGAGCTGGTCCTGCGCACGCTGCGGGCCGAGGACGTCCTGACCGACCATGTCGTGCGGCGTGCGGACGCCCCGACCGGCCTGCTGCTCCGGGACGTGGCCGCGGGGGGCCGGGCTCGCGTCCACTACTACCGCAGGGACTCGGCCGCCTCGACGCTGTCGTGGAACGAAGTGCGCCCCGCCGTCGAGGCGGGTCAGGCGGGCCTGCATCTCACCGGCATCACGCCGGCGCTGGGGCCCGCGCCGCTGGAGGCCGTCGCCGCCGCCGCCCGGCAGGCGCACCGCTCCGGCGCCTGGGTGAGCCTCGACGTCAACCACCGTTCCCTGCTGTGGTCCCGGGAGGAGGCCGCGCGGGCGCTGCGGCCGCTGCTGCCGTACGTCACGGTGCTGATCGCGTCCGACGACGAGCTGGACCTCGTGGCGGACGGCGACGGCGAACGCGACCGCGTGGCGGTTCTGCTGGACGCCGGTGTCGAGGAGGTCGTCGTCAAGCGTGGCGCGGCGGGCGCGAGCTACCACGACGCGCGGAGCTCGTTCGACGTCCCGGCTCGACGGGTGCCTGTGGTGGACGTCGTCGGCGCGGGCGACGCGTTCACCGCCGGGTATCTGTCCGGGCGGCTCGACGGGCTCGACGCGCACGGCCGGCTCGAACGGGCGACCCTGCTGGGCGCCGCCTCCGTGGCCTGTGCCGGGGACTGGGAAGGGCTGCCCACCCGGGCCGAGCTGCCCGCGCTGGCCCTGCCGGACGGGGAGACGCTGCGATGACATCGCCGCAGATGCTGGTCGACGCGAAGGCGCGGCGGTCTGGGGCGAGTCCCGCGTCCTGCGCGTCAGCCCGTACGGCGAGGTCGACCGGGTGGTGCACCTGCCGTGCCGGCAGCCGTCGTCCGTGGCGATCGGCGGCGAGGACGGGACACGGCTGCTGGTGACCTCCGCGCGGTACGGCCTCGCCGACCCGGCACCGGCCGACGGGGCGTTGTGGACGTGCGACGTGGGGGTGAGCGCCCCACCGGCCCGCGCCGCCGTCCTTACCCGCTACCCGGAGTAGACCTCCAGCTCGCCGACCTGGGCGGCGGGCCAGCCGGTGTTGCCGGTCACGGTGATCCGCACGTATCGGGCCGAGGCCGGCGACAGGTTGATCGTCACCGTGTTGCCCGATGCCGGGTCGAACGTGTAGCCGCCAGGCCCGGCAACCGTGGTGAACGACGACCCGTTCGTGCTCGCCTGCAGCGACAACGTCTGCGTACGCCTCTCCCACGCCGCGGACGGCGGAAGCTTCAGCACCACCCGCCCGACCGTCGCGGCGGCACCCAGGTCAACCTGGACCCACTGCGGGAACGCGTTGTTCGGGCTCTCCCAATAGGTGTTCGCATCGCCGTCCACCGCGTTGCCGCTGCCGTAGTTCTGCGTGTGCCCGCTCTCCGACGTCGCCTTCCCCCGCGCCAGGTCGACGTCGCCTCCGCCGTCCACGACGGGCGGCGTCGGGCGTACGGAGGTGAGCGCGATCTGGCCCCTGAGCATCCGGCCGCCGTCCCGGGTGAGCCGCAGGTAGTAGTCCGACGAGCAGACCGTGCCGTCCTCGTCCAGCCCGAGGAGCCCGGAGCCCACCGGGATCATCGAGGCGTTCTCCGCGGTCTTGGCGATCTGGTTGCCCTCGTTGAACTCGTCGAACATCGAGATGTAGATGCCCTGAGCCCCGGCGCGGACCATGTTGTAGAACTGCCGCCACATGAAGTCGCCGTGCGCGCGCTGCCGCGACTTCACGTCCCCCGGCAGCACGCACGGCTGGTAGTCGATGCCGTGGGCGTCGCAGTACGTCTGGTCGGGGACGTTGAGAGCGGCGTAGAACCGGTCGGAGTCGGCCGCGTTGCCGATCCGCCCGACCATCCACGGCGAGAGCATGTTCAGGGCGTTGAAGACGTCGATGAACCCCGGCCGGCAGTCCTCCACGCCCGTACGCCAGTAGGTGGGCACGCCGCCCATCACGTAACACCCCTGGGCCTTGAACCAGTTGACCACGTCGAGGCAGGCCGCCGGGTCGGACGGGTGCTTGTCCTCGTTGAACCCGAAGCCCCAGATGCCCACGACCGGCTTGCCGTTCTGGCGCGCGTACGCCGAGGAGGCCGTCAGGGCCGACATCTTGGTCGTCCAGTCGGTCTTGATCTCCGGGTGGAAGTTCGTCCAGCCGGACACGTCGTACATGACGTAGAACTTGCGGCCGTTCGCCTCGGCGGCGCTGCGCACCTTGGCGGCCATCGCGTCGCGTGTGGCGCCCTCGCCGCCGTTCGGGTTGAAGCGCTGCAGGGCGGCCGTGTCGATCTCGTTGTCCCGCATCCACCGGAAGTGGGTGTCCACGGTCTGCTGGTCGTAGGAGGAGAACAGCGTC
This sequence comes from Microbispora sp. H10830, assembly GCF_014161375.1. Classification (NCBI taxonomy): domain Bacteria; kingdom Bacillati; phylum Actinomycetota; class Actinomycetes; order Streptosporangiales; family Streptosporangiaceae; genus Microbispora; species Microbispora sp. H10830. Next base: position 43,597 of record NZ_JABBWX010000002.1, on the reverse strand, counting down.
GCGGGCTGCCCGTTGCCGAGGTTGCCGTACGCGGTCGGGTAGGCGTGGGTGAACTCCCGCATGTCGGGCCAGGCGACGATGGCGCTGTTGCCGGGGGAGGGCGCCTGGGACCAGTTCTGGCTCCAGTGCCACCAGCCGTTGAGGGGGGCTCCGTCTCCGGGGCAGGCGAACCAGCCCTGGTAACCCACGGTGATCTTGCCCACCACGTCGCCCGGGCCGCTCGCCGCGCTCGCGGCGGCGGTCAGGGCGGACACCAGCTGACTGGACGACACCGCGGCCAACGCGGATCCGGAGACCACGGACGTGATGAACGTACGGCGAGAGAACGGCACGTGCACTCCTCATGCTGGGCAGCGTTCGCTGACCGCGCCGTCCTTCCGGAAGCTCCGGGGACGCCAGGAGGCACGGAGCGGCCCGTCCGTTTCCGTCCGGCGGACCGCTTGCCGTAATGGTTACCGCGTCTGACTTCTTCGTGCAATAGGCCAAAATATTGCGGCGATTTACGCTGGAACTCGCGGGCATTTTGCGCGCGGTTGCGCTCGATCCCAGCCCAGGCCTGCGAAAAACCGCAGCTGGAAACGGGAAACCCACGTCACATGACGAGCCGGAACATCGCGGCCAGTTCCGCGGCAAGTTCCGCGACGCCTCGGGAGCCGTCGACGGGCAGGACGGGCAGCCCGAGTTCGCGGGCCTGGCGTCGCACCTCCTCGTCCCAGAGCAGGTCGCGGGCCAGTCGCTTGGCCAAGGCGGCGGCGTGGTCACCGTCTCCCCAGTTGGCGCGCGCTCGGGCGGGATCGGCGAACCGGGCGCTCAGCGCACGGGCCCGGAATTCGGGCGCCGGCAGGAGGAAGACGGCCTGTTCCGGCCGCGTGACGAGCGGCGCGACCTCCCTCGGCAGCGTACGGAAGTCGTCGACGAGGACGGGACGGTCGGCGGGCAGGGCGAGCAGGTCGTCGAGGACGAAGCCGAAAGTCTCGCCGTGCAGGCTGGGCATGGCGTGGAAGATCTCCTCGGCGGTGCGGCTCGCCCATCTGTCCTCACGTGAGGTTCGCAGCAACGCCCACAGGTAGGGCTGTCGTTGCGAATCACACCTGTGGACGTAGCCGAGTTCGGCTCGGTCGCCGTCGTAGACGAGCACGTCGTGCCGTTCGGCCAGGGCCCGGGTGACGGTGCTCTTGCCCGCTCCGGCGCCGCCGGCAATCCAGCGGACATGCGCGAGCCTGCGGCGGAGATCGGCGGTGGAAGGCCGGCTTGTCATGCCCGGCAGTCTCACAAACACGAGCGGAGCCGGTCCAGGGCCGCGGCCGTCAGCAGGTGGGCCGGTAGTCCACTGTGGGGAAGTGGGCGGCCCACTCCGCGCGGGTGAGGCCGCGGCCGATCTCCTCGCAGAGCTTCCCCACGAGCGGGCCGGGCCGCAGCTCCCAGCGGATGATCCTGCCGTCCTCGCCGCCCGAGATCAGGTCTCCGCCCGCGGTGAAGGCCAGGCCCCTGATCGGAGCGGTGTGCCCGGTCAGCGTGGCCGCCGGGTGCCCGGTTCCGGGGACAGCGGTCGCCAGGTCCCAGACCATGATCGTGCGGTCGTCTCCCGCGGACGCGAGCGAACGGCCGTCCCGGCTGAAGGCGAGGGCCTGGACCGGGGCGGTGTGGCCGGTCAGCGTGGCGTACGACGCCCAGGTCCGCGTGTCCCAGAGCTTCACGGTGCGGTCGGCGCCCGCCGTGGCGACCGACCTGCCGTCCGGGCTGAAGGCGACGTCGAGCACGGAGCCCTGCCTGGTCCTGAGGGCGCGTACCTCCCTGTCGCGAGCGAGGTCCCAGACGACCAGATCGCCGGCGGGGCCGGTGGTGACGAGCAGCGGATCGCGGGGGCTGAACGCCAGCGCCGAGACGAGATATCCACCCGCTAACGGCACCTCGACCGGCTTGCCCGGATCGCGGACGTCCCAGCGGAACCGGCCGAGCGCGGTGGCGACGAGAAAGCGCCCGCGCGGATCGAAGCCGACGTCGGTGGACGCGCCGAGCCCCCGGTACGCCGCCGTGCCGAGCCTGCGTCCGCTGCCGACGTCCCAGAGAGTGAGCGTGTGGCTGCGGGTGACGGTCGCGAGCAGGCGGCCGTCGGGGCTGAAGGCGACGGCCCGGACGTGATCGGGGTGGTCGCCGAACACGGCGATCGGGTTCCCGGCCACGTCCCACAGCCGGACGGTCCTGTCGCTGCTCGCCGAGGCCACGAGCCGGCCGTCCGGGCTGATCTCGATGTCGTTCACAGCCTGGTTGTGTCCGCTGAACGGGGGAACGGCGCGCTCCCGGACCACGATGGTCCGGCCCAGCCCGGCCGAGGCGAGCATCGAGCCGTCGGCGCTCAGGGCGAGGGACAGCGTCTCGGTGCGGCTTCTGTCCTGGTAGGTCTCGACGGGCTGCCGTCGCGCCACGTCCCAGATCGTGATCAGGCCGTCCTCGTCGGCGACGGCGATCCGCCCGGCGACCGGTGCGGACATGTCCCAGGTGTACGGCGACCGTTTGGGCAGCCCCGGCAGTCGAGTCACATGGTCGTGAGCGATCCGCCAGAACCGCACACCGTAGTGCGACGATCCCGTGGCGAGGATTCCGCCGGCGGGGTCGAAGCCCAGCCGGTGGACGTTCACGGCGTCGAGCGCCGCGACCTTCGCCCCGGAGGCGGCGTCCCACACGAGGGGGTTCTCGGTTCCGCCCGTGGTCGACACCAGGAACGCCTGGTCGGGGCTGAAGGCGAGAGCCACGACCTCCTCCCGGTGTCCCTTCAGGGTGCGCATGCTCCCGTCGCGCAGGTCCCACAGCTCGACCGCGCCCTTGCCCACTCCGATCGCGATCCTCGTCCCGTCGGGGCTCAGCGCCATCGCGTCGGTGATCCGCTCCCGCTGCCGCTCGAACACGGGCCGGCGGGAGGCCAGGTCCCACACGACGACCACACCCCTGCTCGATTCGAGCGCGGCGTCCCTGACCACGGAGGCGAGCAGCCTGCCGTCGCGGCTGAACGCCGCCGCCCTGGCGTGGATCTCGCCCGGTCCCGTCCGGGGCAGCGGCCCGGGGAAGGCGGCGACACGCGTGCGGGTGCGCAGGTCCCAGAGGCCGACGGCTCCGTCGGTGCCGGCCGCGGCCAGGCGCGACCCGTCCGGACTGAACGCCAGCCCGAAGACCGCCGGCCCTTCCACGTTGAGCTCGACGCGGCGGCGTGCCGCGGCCGACACGCTCAGCAGGGCGCCCCGCGTCTCCGGCTCCGGGTCGAGCCGGTACGCCGCGATCGCCAGCAGGCCCGCGAGATCGGGATCGGTGGCGAGAAGCGATCGGGCCTGCAGGGACTGCTGCCTCGACAGGGCCACCAGCTGCTGGTGGCCGGCCTCCCTGCCCTGCCGTACGGCGACGCCGCCGCCGAGCAGGGCGAGCAGGAAGAGCGCGGCCATCCCGGCCAGCAGGCGTTGCAGCAGCCGGGTCCGCCGCCGCGCCGCGGTGCGCTCACTGTCCTCCAGCGCGCGGCTGGCCCGCAGGAAGGCGCTTTCGACGTCGTTGAGCTCCTGCGGATGGTCCTCCGCCCAGGTCCCGGCCACCAGAAGCTGGGCGCCCCGATACAGGGCGCCCGGGTCGCGGCCCAGCTCCCGCCACGTGTGCGCGGCGTCGGTGAGCCGCCGGTGGACGAGCAGGTCCTCGCGGTCGTCGGTGAGCCAGCGGTGGAGCCGCGGCCAGGCCCTGATCAGCGCCTCGTGCGCCACGTCGACCGTCTCCTCCGCGAGGACGACCAGCCGCGCGGCGGCGAGCCGGTCGAGCACACGGGCGGTGACGTCGGGGTCGGCCACGCCGACGAGTTCCGTACGGGAGATGGGCCGCCTGGTGTCCTCCGTGCCGTCTCCCAGCGCGGTCAGCCGCAGGAAGATCCTGCGGGCGGCCTGCCGCTCCGCCGGGGCGAACTCGCCGAAGACCCGTTCCGCGCTCTGCGCGATGGCCCCGCGTACGCCGCCGGCCGCCTGGTAGGCCGGCAGCGTGAGCCTCGCGCCTGTCGCGTTCCGCCAGGTCTCCAGCAGCGCGTGCGAGACCAGCGGCAGGCTGCCCGGCTCCTCGGCGGCGTCGGCCAGCACCGTGGCCAGCAGGTCGGGGTCCACGGTGAGCCCCGCCCGGGCGGCGGGCCGTACGACGATCTCCTGGAGGTCCGGCGACGACACCGGCCCGACGAGCATCTGGGCCTCGCCGCCGAGCGCCTCGACCAGGGCGGGGTGCTGGGTCAGGTGGGCGAGGAAGTCGGCGCGGACGCCGAGCACGAGGACGACGCGCCGACCGGTGCCGGATGCGGTGCCGAGCGCCACGCCGAGCAGGGCCTCGACGAACCGGCGGCGCTCCGCGTCGTCGGCGCACAGCGTGAAGATCTCCTCGAACTGGTCCACCACCAGCAGCAGGCGGGTCTCCGGCACGCCGCCGAGCGCGGCGGCCAGTGCGGCGGCCGGTGCATTCGCATCCCGAACCAGGTCGTCGCGCAGCGCCACCGGGTCGCCGCCCGACGCCTTCGCCACCACGTCGGCCAGCGCGTCCAGCGGGTGTTCCCCCGGCGTCATGAGCAGGCCCCGCCACGGCACCGCCGCACCGTCCCCGCCTGGGGCCGCACCCTTCTCGCCGAAGACACCTTCCTCGCCGGAGACGGACCCCAGCAGGCCGGCGCGCAGCAGGGACGACTTGCCGCTCCCCGACGCGCCGAACACGCCGACCACGGGAAGCCGGTCGACGAGGTCGCGCAGCCGGTCGACCAGGTGGGAACGGCCGAAGAACCAGTCCGCGTCCTCCGGCTGGAACGCCATCAGGCCCCGATAGGGGCAGTCGTCCGTCTTCCGCCGCTCCGCCTCCGGGGGCGGGGTCAGGGCCGGGAGGAGGTCCTCGTCGCCCCGGAGCATGGCCTCGTGCAGACGCTGGAGCACGGGGCCCGGCTCGATGCCGAGCTGGACGTTCAGGACGTCGCGGGTCCTGCGGAAGACCTCCAATGCCTCGACCTGACGCCCGGACCGATACAGCGCGAGCATGAGCTGCCCGTGCAGGCTCTCCCGGTACGGATGCTCCCTGATGAGGTCGGCGAGTTCGGCGGCCACCTCGACGTGCCGGCCCAGGGCGAGCTCGGCCTCCGCCAACCGCTCGTGCGCCATGAGCCGCGACTTCTCCAGCCGCCGGGCCTCGTCGGCGACGAGCACGCAGTCGGCGAACTCCGCGAACGCCGGCCCCCGCCAGAGGTTCAGCGCCGCGCGGAGCCGGTCACGAGCGGATTCGAGGTCTCCCCGGTCCAGAGCCGCGCTTCCCTGGGCGGCGAGGCCGCGGAACCGCGTCGCGTCGAGCGCGTCGGGGATGATCGCGTAGCCGCCCGGCCGTCCGGGCAGGACGTGGGCGCCGTACGCCCGCCGCAACTGGTGGACGTAGAGGTGGATGTTGCGCCGCGCGGACGCGGGCGGCCGGTCCCCCCAGACGGCGGCGATCAGCCAGTCGACGGACACCGGCTGGCCCGCCTTCGACAGCAGCGCGGCCAGGGTGAGCCGGAGTTTCGGCGCTCCGCCGACAGGGATCAGGTGACCATCGTGGGAAACGCTGAGCGGCCCCAGGACGTGAAATTCCACTCAGATTCCGCCTCTGTCCGGACACCGGAGTGAAGAATCCAGGATCTTCGCCCTATTTGTCAATGATCCAGTCAGGGCGGTGAACCCCTGGCGGAGCCAGGACGATTCCCGGGCGGCAAATTGGCCTCTATCAGGGCCTATACGCGCTGTATACCGGCCCGTCCGATGCTCGACCCGATCCCGCCCCCTGTGTGGGGCGAACTCTCCTGGTCCGTTTCGTGGAGGCACCATGCGCAGATCGAGGATCGTCGCCGTCCTGCTCGCCGGCTTCGCGGCCGCGGCGGTCACCCTGACGGGGACTTCCGTGCACGCGGCGAGCGTGGCGGACGACCCGTCCCTGCTCCACCGGCAGGCCCGCTCGGACGCGGAGCTGCGTCAGCAGGTGGAGCTTCAGCTGAAGGTCGCCCCGGGAGGCGTCCAGACGAGCCGCAACGAGATCTCCTACGACAACGGCAGGTTCGTGGTGACCTACGCCCTCCCCGGTCAGGCCGCCGTTGCGGCCGGGGTCGCCGACTGCCCGTCCAGCTGGTACTGCTTCTACGACGGGAAGAACTTCGGATACCCCCGGGGAAAGCTCCACGACTGCGGCTGGCAGGACCTCGCCACCTGGGGGTGGAACGACCGCACGACCTCGGTGCACAACAACACCGACTGGCAGGTGGCCTTCTACGAGCACGATGACCTGGGCAACCCGGCGTACGGCCATCAGTTCGACTACGCGCTCTGGAGCTCCAGCCCGCATGCGGGCTGGAGCTACGTGGGGGACGTGAACAACAACCGGGCGGACCACGTGGAACTGTTCTGCTGACGACGCCCCCGACCCGGGCGGGCGCCTTCCGGCCCCGCCCGGACGCGTGTCCTCCAGTCCGGGGCCTGGAGGACACGGTCGCATCCGACAAGAAAAATTGTCTTGACAGCTGAACTCGTCGGATGCCAGCCTGGGTCACGCAAGCGCGAGACAGAGGAGATCCAGATGCGCAAGATCGTCGCCAGCTTCTTCATGTCCCTCGACGGCGTCGTCGAGGCGCCCGACCAGTGGCACTTCCCGTACTTCAGCGAGGAGATGGGCGCGGCCGTCGGCGCGCTGATGTCCGAGTCCGACGCCATGATGATGGGCCGGGTCATGTACGAGAGCTGGGCGGCCTACTGGCCGAGCAAGGCCGGCACGGACGACCCCTTCGCCGACTTCATCAACACCACCCGCAAGTACGTCGTCTCCTCGACCCTCGACACGGTCGACTGGCAGAACTCCGCCCTCGTCACCGGCGACTTCGTCGAGGAGATCACCAAGCTCAAGCGGCAGCCGGGCAAGACGATCGGCATCAGCGGCAGCACGAACCTCGTCCGCTCGCTGATGCGGCACAACCTGCTGGACGAGCTCCGGCTGCTGGTCCACCCCATCGTGGTGGGCAAGGGCCAGCGCCTGTTCGAGGAGGGCCTGCAGATCCCGATGACGCTCACGTCCTCGGAGACCTTCCCGACCGGCGTGCTGTCCCTCGCCTACCAGCCCGTCGCTTAGGCGGACGTACGGCCGGAGCATGGGTAGTATCCGGCCACGTGACCGAAGCGCAGCACGTGATCCGGCAGGTCTCCTCCCGAATCGTCTACAGCAACCCGTGGATGACGGTCCGAGAGGACGCGATCGAGCACCCGGACGGCTCTCCCGGCCTGTACGGATACGTGGCCAGGCCCGACTTCGTGCTGATCGTGCCGGAAGAGGACGACGGCTTCCACCTCGTGGAGGAGTACCGATACCCGATCGGCCGCCGCTCGTGGAGTTTCCCCCAGGGGTCGGCCGAGGCGGACACGCGTGAGGACGAGGCCCGGCGCGAGCTCGTGGAGGAGACCGGGTTCCAGGCCGGCCTGCTGCGCTATCTCGGGCGCATGGACAACGCCCACGGGATGACCGACCAGGGGCTGCACGTCTACGTGGCCACCGGCCTCACCAGGGGCGAACCCCACCGCGAGCACACCGAGCAGGACATGCGCCAGCGGTGGGTGCACCGCACCGAGTTCGAGCAGATGATCCTCGACGGCGTCGTCAGCGACTCGTCGTCCGTCGCCGCCTACCTGCTCTGGCGGCTCCGCCGAGCGTGACCGCGGAGCCGTACGGCCGTGTCGTTTCCGTACAAGACCCGCGCGGGCGTCCCGCCTAATCTTCCATTCGCAGCCACCGTCATACGACACAAGGAGCGGAGCACATGGCCAGGATCGTCGCGAACTTCTTCATCTCGCTCGACGGCGTCGTCGAGTCGCCCGACCAGTGGCACTTCCCCTACTGGAACGACGAGATGGGCGCCGTGGTCCAGGCGGGCATGCAGAACTCGGCCGGGATGCTGATGGGCCGCACGCTGTACGAGGAGTGGTCCGCCTACTGGACGACGACGGACCAGGACCCGGAGATCGCCGAGGCCTTCAACAACGCCCCCAAGTACGTCGTGTCGACCACCATGGAGAAGGCGGACTGGAACAACACCACCGTCGTCAACGGTGACGTCGCGGCCAGGCTGCGCGAGCTCAAGGAGCGGATCGAGGGCGGCGACCTCCAGATGTCCGGCAGCGCGACGACCGTGCGGTGGCTTCTCGCCAACGGGCTGCTCGACGAGCTGAACCTGCTCGTCCACCCGATCGTCGTCGGCCGCGGGCAGCGGTTGTTCGAGGACACCCCGACGCACAAGCTGAAGCTGGTGAAGTCCGAGACGTTCAAGACCGGCGTGCTTCACCTGAGCTATGTCCCGGACGCCGGCTGACGGCGCGCTTCAGAGGTAGTAGCCCTCGACGGGCACACGCGCCTCGTCGAAGAGCGCCGGCCCCTCCTGCCGGAAGGACGACGGGCCGGCCGGCGGCTTGAGCCCGCCGAGCTGATCGGTGGAGAGCGCGAAGACGACGCGACCGAGTCCGGAGCGCTCGATGGCACCCGCGCACATGCCGCACGGCTGGCAGCTCGTGTACATGGTGGCGCCGGCCGCGGCTGCCGGGCCGAGCTCGCGGGCGGCCCAGCGCGCGAGCTTCAGCTCGGGATGCGCGGTGATGTCGGCCTCCGTGAGCGAGGTGTTGCGCTCCTCGGCGAGCACGTCGCCGTCCGGGCCCACCAGCAGCGAGCCGAACGGCGGGTTGCCGCCCGCCCGGGCCTCGGCGGCCAGCTCGATCGCCCTGCGGAGGAACTTCTCGTCGTCGAGGGTCATGAATGCTCCTTCGTGTACGCGGCGGCCACCGTCTCGAGCATGTGCCACGCCGTCTCCGGATGGTTCGTCTCATCGGGGTCCCCCTGGAAGGGGTCGAGCAGGACGGTCTCCGCGCCCAGGACGCGCAGCCGTTCCAGGTCGTCCATGACCTGGTCGAGGGTGCCCTCTCCGGCCCGGCGTCCCTCGCCCGTCACCGGGGTGCCGGTGAGCCGCAGCAGGATGCGCGGGGCGACCACGGGTGTGGGACGCCCCAGGCTCTCCGCGACGGCGGCCAGCCGGTCCATCCGCTCGCCCAGCCACGGCAGGGTGAAGCGCAGGGGATGCCAGGCGTCGCCGAGGAGCACCGCCCTGCGGAGAGCGGCGTCGCTGCCGCCGCCGACCCAGATCGGAATGTGCCCGGCCCGGTAGTCCTCCTCGTCCTGCCAGGCCAGGCGCATCGCCCGCAGGTGCTCGTCGGTCAGCGCCCCGCGCCGCTCGTACGGCACGCCCAGCGACTCGAACTCCTGCCGGGCCCAGCCCACGCCCACGCCGAGGACCAGCCGCCCCCCGCTCAGCTCCTGGAGGTTGGCCGCCATGCGGGCGGTCAGCAGCGGGTGCCGGTAGGGCAGGATCAGCACGGTGGTGCCCAGCCTGATCCTTGTGGTGATCCCGGCGAGCCAGGACAGCGTGGTGAAAGGCTCGTAGAACGGGGCGGGATACTGCTCGGCCACGTCGGGGGTCACTACGACGTGATCGGAGACCATGAGCAGGTCGAACCCGAGCCCCTCCACCGTCTCGGCCCAGCCGCGCAGCACGCCGGGGCGAGTGCCGGGCCCGAAGTTCGGGACGTTGACGCCTAGTTTCACGGGACCAGAGTATTCAGGCGATCAGGCCATCCGGAAGAAAGAACTCCCTGCGTACAGGCCGTTCGGCCGTGGATTCGCCGGTATATTCGGGCGATGGCCGAGAGTCTTGATACGACGGACTGGTCCATTCTGGCCGAGCTGCAGCGCGACGGCCGTCTGCCGCTCACCGAGCTGGCCCGGCGGGTGAGCCTCAGCGCCTCCGCGACCACCGAACGGGTACGGCGCCTGGAGGCGGCCGGCGTCATCAGCGGCTACCGCGCCGTCGTCGACCTGGGAAAGGTCGGATACGCCGTGCTCGCCGTGGTGCGGCTGAAGTATCCGGGGAGCCGACACGAGCCGCTGCACCGGCTGCTCGGCGAGCGTACGGAGATCCTGGAGTGCCTGCGCACCACCGGCGACGACTGCTACACGCTCAAGGTCACCGCGACCTCCATGGCCCACCTGGAGAAGGTGGTGGACGAGCTCGCGCGGTTCGGCAGCACCACCACCAACATCGTCTACAGCGAGACGCTCCCCTACCGGGGGCCGCATTCCCCCGTGCCATCGAGCGGGTAGGCGAGGTCGCGGGCCACGGGGTCCTCCGGTGCGATGGGCTTGGGTGGTGATCAGGCGGCGGGCTTGGTGGCGGGCTGGGCCTTGAAGGAGATGGCCTCCATGAGGGCCTTGTGCTTGGTGTTCTGGAAGGCGGCGATCTTCCAGTCGCCGCCCGCGCGGCGGACCAGCGTGTAGGTCTGGATCTTGCCGAGCTTGCCGGGCCTGCCCTTGTGGACGTCGCCGCGTGTGACGACCAGCGCGGTGTCCGGGCCCGTGAAGCGGATGCCGACGATCTCACTGGCGAGCCGGGTGTCCTTGAGAAAGCTTTCGAACAGGGCCTGGTGGGCGCTGCCGATCTCGGTGCCGCCGACGTAGAGGGTGCCGACGTAGGTGATGTAGGTGGCGTCGGCGGTGAACTCCGCGCCGTAGGCGGCCCCGTCCCCCGCGTTCCAGGCGGCGGTGAGGCGGTCCAGAACGGCGGTCACGGCGGCGGTGTCGGCGGCGGTGTCGGCGGCGCGGGCGGTGGTGGACGCGTTCATTGCTCATACCCTCTCGTGATAGCTTCTTTGAAGCATTTGCTTCTTCAAAGATTTATCTTCTCTAAGGAAGAGATTAAGGAAGGGTCCGGCACGTGTCAACGCTCGACAACCCGGGAGCGGTGTACCGGCGCTACCTCAGCGCCGTGATGCTGCACGGCCACGCCGGCGCCAAGGCCGTCGGCCTTGGCGCGACCGACCTGTACGCGCTGAACATCCTGGGGCTGGGCGGCGCGATGACCCCCGGCGAGCTCGGCCGGCGCACCGGCCTGACCACCGGGCCCACGACCAGGCTGATCGACCGCCTGGAGCAGGCGGGTTACGTGCGCCGGGCGCCCGACCCGGACGACCGCCGCAAGGTCATCGTCGAACTCGTCGCCAGTCCCGGCGGCCTCGACGAGGCCCTGGCTCCGGCCCGCCAGAAGATCGGCGCCATCGTCCAGGGCTACTCGCCCGAGCAGCAGGCCGTCCTCTTCGACTACTTCGCCCGCGCCGCCGACGCGTACGTGGAGGCCACGGCGGAGCTCCACGACAAGCGGACCGATTGACGGACCTCGACCAGCCGGGACGTGCCGGGCCGGGTCACGCCTCCCGCGTCAGTCCGGCCGATCCCGCGACGGCGGCGCAGCGGTCCTCGCCGGGAGCCGCCCCGGTGGCGGCGTGCTCCAGCAGTGCCAGGAGGACAGGCCGGTCCTCGGGCGGGAGGGTGGAGAGCAGCTCGTCCTCGGCCTGCGCGACGCGCGCGTCCACTTCGGCGAGGACCCGCCGGCCGTGGTCGGTCGGCACGATGCGCCGCGCCCGGCGGTCGGCCGGGTCCTGTCTGCGCTCCAGGAGACCGCACCCCTCGAACTTGTCGAGCAGATAGGTCATGACCGTGCGGTCGATGCCGAGGCGGGCGGCGAGCGCGGCCTGCGTGGGCGGTGCGTCGTGCACGACCGCGGAGAGCACCTGGTAGCCGCGCACGCCGTGCGGCAGGTCGCGTGAAGCGTCCTCGACGCGTGCGCTCCACTCCCGCAGCAGCACGGTGAGGGACCACCCGAGCACGGAACCCTGCGATGAACCCTGCGATGACGGCGTCGGGGAGTCGGCTGGTTCGCGGGTGGTCACATCATCCACTCTAACCCGGAATACGATGACTTCTCGATAAGTTGTGTCGCATATCGTCTGTTAGACAGATTACTTCGCGAGAGGCCCGGCATGACGGACTACGGCCACGAACTGGCCTTCGGCACGTTCCTCACCCCGCAGAACCAGGACCCGCAGGGGCCGGTCCGGCTCGCCCAGGTCTCCGAGGCCGCCGGACTGGATCTCGTGACGTTCCAGGACCACCCCTACCAGCCGGGGTTCCTGGACACCTGGACGTTGCTGTCCTGGGTGGCCGCGCGCACCGAGCGGATCACGGTCTCAGGCAACGTGCTGAACCTGCCGCTGCGCCCGCCGGCCGTGCTGGCCAGGGCCGCGGCGTCGCTCGACCTGCTCTCCGGCGGCCGGTTCGCGCTCGGCATCGGCGCGGGCGGCTTCTGGGACGCGATCGAGTCGATGGGCGGCACCCGCCTGACGCCGGCCGAGTCCGTGACCGCGCTGGAGGAGGCCATCGAGATCATCCGCGGCATCTGGAACGCAGGTGAGCGCCGCATCCTGCGCGTCGACGGCGAACACCACCGCGTCGCGGGCGCCAAGCGCGGCCCGGCCCCCGCGCACGACATCCCGATCTGGCTCGGCGCCTACAAGCCGCGGATGCTGCGCCTGGTGGCGCGCGAGGCCGACGGCTGGCTGCCCTCGCTCGCCTACCTCAAGGACGGCGACCTGCGGCGCGGCAACACGATCATCGACGAGGCCGCCGAGGAGGCCGGGCGCGACCCGGCGCAGGTGCGCCGCCTGCTGAACATCAGTGGCGCGGTCGCCGAGACCCGTGAGGGCTTCCTGCGGGGACCGGTCGAGCAGTGGGTGGAGGAGCTGACCGCTCTGGCGCTGGAGGACGGCATCGGCACGTTCGTCCTGGGTTCGGACGACCCGCGGCTCATCCAGGTGTACGGAGAGGAGATCGCCCCCGCCGTACGGGAAGCGGTGGCGCGCGAACGGGCGACCACCGGCACCGTCCCCGCGGCCGCCCGTCGCGGAGCCGCCGCGATCGCGCTGCGCCGCGACGGCATCGACTACGACGAGGTCCCTGCGAGCCTCGCGGCCGACGCCGTCGAGCCCGGCGACCGCGCCTACGAGTCCGTGCGGCACAACTACCTGCGCGCCGGGTCCCCCGGCCTGGTGCTGCGCCCCCGGACGGTCGATCAGGTCGTCGAGGGGCTCGCGTACGCCCGGTCCCAGGACGTCCCGCTCGGCGTACGCTCCGGCGGGCACGGGATCAGCGGCCGTTCCACGAACGACGGCGGCATCGTGCTCGACCTCGGCGCGCTCAACGCCGTCCAGGTCGTGGATCCGGCCACGCGCAGGGTACGGCTGGGCGCGGGCGCGACCTGGGGCGAGGTCGCCGAGGCCCTGGTGCCGTACGGATGGGCGATCAGCTCGGGCGACTTCGGCGGCGTGGGCGTGGGCGGCCTCGCGACGACGGGCGGCGTCGGCCTGCTCGGGCGCGCGTTCGGCCTGACGATCGACCACGTCGTCGCCGCGGAGGTCGTGACCGCCGACGGCCGGGTGCTGCACGCCTCGCGGGAGGAGAACCCCGACCTGTTCTGGGGCCTGCGCGGCGCCGGAGGCAACCTCGGCGTGGTCACCTGGGTCGAGATCGAGGCGATGGAGCTCGGCGACGTCGTCTTCTCCCAGATGACCCTGGACGCCCGTGACACGGCCGGGCTCCTCGAGCGCTGGGGCGCCGCGGTCGAGAAGGCACCGCGTGAGCTGACGAGCTTCCTCATCCTCTCCCCGGCGCGCCGCGGTCAGGACGCGGTCGCCCAGCTCATGACCGTGTACGCCGGCGCGGACACCGAGGCCGCGGTGAGCGAGCTCGAACGGCTCGCCGAGGCCGGCCCGCTGCTGGGACACCAGGGATATGTACTGCCCTACTCGGGCGTCGTGCAGCCGGCCGAAAAACATCACACCGGCGGCGGGAGCCCCGCCGTACGCTCCGGGCTGGTCACCCATCTCGACGGGGACGTGAGCCGCGCCTTCGAGCGGATGGCGCAATCCGGGCTGTCCTACTTCCTGCAGATACGCGCCACCGGTGGGGCCTCGCACGACCTGGCTCCCGACGCGACCGCGTATCCGCACCGGCACCAGAACTTCGTGCTCACGGCCATGGGCGCGGCGCAGCCGGCCCTGGATGCCGCGTGGGACGCCGAGGTCGCGCCGTACGCCGACGGCCTCTACCTGTCCTTCGACACCGACACCCGGCCGGAACGGCTGCTCGACGCGTTCGGCGAGGCCAACCTCGCCCGGCTGCGGCGGGTCAAGCGCGCCTACGACCCGGACAACGTGTTCCGCGCGAACTTCCCCATCCAACCGGCGGACGACTGAGCTTCAGGCCCGTTGGAACCGAGCTCCCCAGTCGTGGATCCGGTCGAGCAGTTCGGGCGGCTCTATGACGCGGAATTCGGCGCCGAGCACGCCCAGTGACATGATCGGCCAATCCAGGGAGTGCGTGGTCATCCGGACCCGGCAATGCCCGGCGTCGACCTCCTCGATCGTGCAATAGCGGCCGATCCGCTCGCGCGCAGTGGTGGCCGGAGCGTCGACGAGCACCTCCACCCGGTACGGACGAGGCAGGTTGTCCAGTCCTGCACGGACGAACTCGGCGGCGTCGGCGGCGGGCAGGTCCCGGGGGCGGAACCGATAGCCGGTGGCCTCCGGCGCGGTCAGCCGATCGGCCCGGAAGCTTCGCCAGTCGTGCCGGGTGAGGTCGTACGCGACCAGATACCAGCGGCGGCTGAGGCAGACCAGCCGATGCGGTTCGACGTGCCGGTCGGTCTGCCGGCCGTCGGCCGCCTGATAGGTGAAGCGGAGCTGTTCACGGTCGCGGCAGGCCAGCGCGACCGTGGTGAGCACATCCGGATCGACGCCCGCCCCGGCCGGGCCGCCCCACTCGGCGGGCACGGTCATCGTGCGCAGGGCCTCGACCCGGTGCCGCAGCCGGGCCGGCATCACCTGCACCACCTTGGCCAGCACCCGCACCGAGGACTCGGCGATGCCCTCCACCGCCCCCTGAGCGGCGGTCCGCAGGCCCACGGCCAGGGCGACCGCCTCTTCGTCGTCGATGACCAGCGGCGGCAGTGCGGCGCCCGCGGCGAGCTGGTAGCCGCCGTCGACGCCGCGCTGCGCCTCGACCGGATAACCCAGCTCACGCAGCCGGTCGATGTCCCGGCGCAGGGTGCGTACGGAGACTCCCAACCGCTCGGCCAGTTCGGTGCCCTGCCAGTAACGATGGGTTTGGAGCAAGGAGAGCAACCGCAACGTCCGCGTGCTGGTGTTCGCCATGTCGTCGATTCTCTCGTCGATTCAGGCCAGAAAGTGACCGCTATGGCTCCTAGCGTGGTCCCTGACCGACGAGCGGAACAAACGGAAGGCGGAGAGACCGTGACCACCAACGAGTCGATCACCAGCGACATCGCCGACACGCCGGCCATCAGCGGCGAGCGCGCCGACCTGCTGGCGGCGCTGGCCACGAACCGGCACTTCCTGCGCTTCACGACCCGCGACCTCACCGACGAGCAGGCCGGGCAGCGGACCACGGCCAGCGAGTTGTGCCTGGGCGGCCTGATCAAACACGTCACCCTGGTCGAGCGGAACTGGGTGGACTTCATCCTGAACGGCCCGTCGGCGATGGGCGACGCCACGACCATGACCGAAGCCGACCGGGCCTGGTGGGCCGACCAGTTCCGGATGCTGCCCGGCGACACGCTCGCCGGCGTGCTGGCCGCCTACGCCGAGGTGGCCCGCCGTACGGACGAACTGGTGGCCACCCTGCCCGACCTCGACGTGACCCAGCCGCTGCCGAAGGCCCCGTGGTTCGAGGCGGGCGCGCGATGGTCGGCCCGCCGGGTGCTGATGCGCATCATCGCCGAGACCGCCCAGCACGCCGGCCACGCCGACATCATCCGCGAGTCCCTGGACGGCGCCAAAAGCATGGGCTGAGTCGCGAGGACGGGCAAGGGCCCTCACTCGAGGGCCTGCCCGAACTTCGCCCGGCCGAGAGTTCGACCCCCGCTGAACCGCCTTTCAGCCAGTGGCTCACCTCCTGATGGCGGTGCGCTTCCCTGGCTACGGCTCTCCGTGGCCGTCATTCGGTCAGTCGAGCTGCTGCCTTTCTCGCTGCTCGCAGGATCTCTTCGGACAGAGGGGAGCCCGCTGTCGCCCGGGCGAGCAGGAGAGCGCCCACAAGAGTGGACAGGGCGGCCAGCCCGGTGTCCTCAGGAGCGATCCAGCCGGCCATGTCGCGAATTCCGGCGGCGTAGGTGTCGCGCCATTCCGGATCTCGGGCGAAATCGCCGGCGAAACCGGCTGCCGGGCATCCGCTGCCGGGGTTGTCACGTGCTTCGGGTGACAGGTAGGAGTCGATCAGCGACGACCACGCGGCATCGTGACCACCGTGGCCGCCGTCCAAGAGCTGCCGGACGACCCGGCACCAGGCCAGGTGGACGCCTGGATCGAGCTGACCGATCTGGTCGGCGGCGAGGACTTCCGGCAACGGCTCCGGCGGATCGCCCTGGCCGGTGCCTCGTCGGTGGCATCGCGACTTCGCTGGGTCATTGGGGCGGGCCGGCCGTTCCGAAGGGTGGTCCGGCACGCGGCCGGGCCGGCCCCTACAGCGGAGTGAGCGGTTCGGCCTGGTAGGCCCGGTGCAGCACCTGCACGAAGGATGACGCTTCAGGCAAGGACACAGCGCCGATCCGGCGCACCGGCACTCCAGGGGTCCATGAGTTCATCACCACGGCCCCCGCCGCAGCCGGCAGGTCCGCGAGCGTGACCTCCTGGACGCGTTGGGGCACACCGAGGCGATCCAGTTGCCGCCGGACGATACCCATCGTGGTGCCGCTCAGCATCTCGGCCTCGGGCCACACCACGGCTGCGCCGTCCCAGAAGGCCAGATTCCAGATCGACCCCTCGCTGAGCCGGCCCCGGCGGTCGACGAAGGCGGCGTCGTCGAAGCCCTGTCGAACGGCCTGACGGGGAAAATACGTCTTGGCTATCTCGCCGACATGCTTCACGGCCGGGAGGACTCGTTCGTACTCGACCACTGCCAGCGTGAGCGGGCCCTGCGGGCCGGACGCGGCCGGTCCGGTACGCACCAGCAACTCGGGCTCCGAAGTAGCCCCTGTCACCGTGAACCCGCCCATTGGGGGATAAACGGTGGCTGTCAGCGAAAGGTCGGCCGGACCGGCCTGTAGCGCCGCCCGCAGACAGGCCCGCACTCGTTCGTCGGGCAATGCCCGGCCGAACAGTTCCACGGAGGCGGATCGCAGCCGCTCCAGATGAAGGTCGAGGCCCCGGACCCGGCCCCCACGTACCTGCATGGCGGTGAAGTGGGCATAGCCCCCGAAGGCGAGCGGCGCCAGCTCCTCGGCGCTCGCCGCGTGGCCATTACGGTGAGCAACATAAGAGGACATGCATCGCTCCAGCAGTGCGATATGGATTGGACTGCGGACAACCGCCATGGGCGACGTTAACGCCTCACATCAACCGAAGCCCAGGCAGGGAGATCGGTCCCTGGCCTGGGCTCCTGAGTGGGTGGAGTCTGGGCAGCCGCGGCTACTCGACGGCGTGCAGGTGCACGAGGAGCTCCCGGTGACCGTTGCTGATGAGGGTGGGGATCGGCTGCAACGCAGCGGCCGGCACCGCGAGCGACATGGTGGGGAAACGCTCGAAGAGCTGACGCAGGGCTTCTGCGACTTCGAGGCGGGCCAGAGGAGCGCCGAGGCAGAAGTGCACGCCATAGCCGAACGCCAGATGATCCTTGAGCCTACGGGTGACGTCGAAGGTGTCGGCGTCCGGCCCGTGCCATTCCGGGTGACGGTTGGCTGCCGCGTATGCGGCGAGGATGGGATCCCCCGCCGAGATGATCTGCCCGTCGGGCAGCTTGACGTCGGTGACGGCGAAACGCAGCGGCAGGTACTTGACGGCGGGCTCGTGGCGAAGGGTTTCCTCCACCACGTCGTCCCAGGTGGCCTGGCCGGTTTGGACGAGGTGAAGCTGGCCGGGGGACGTCAGCATCGCGAAGACGGCCTGGTCGATGACGTTGACGGTCGTCTCATACCCGGCGTTGATCATCAAAGACAGCGTGTCGCGCAGTTCCTGATCGGTGAAGCCCGCGCCGGCCGAATCCTCGTCCCGTGCCGCGATGAGAAAGGAGGTCATGTCGTCGCCGGGGTTGCTGCGCTTGGTGGCGATCAACTGGTCGATGCGCTCGTAGAGGCGTGCGCTGTTGGCCTGGGCCTGCTCAGGCGTGAGCGTACTGTCGAAGACGCGGTCGACCAGCTTCCGGAAACCGTCCCGCTGGTCTTCCGGCACGCCCATCAGATGACCGATCACGGCGATGGGCAGCGGGAACGCGAGTCGCTCGCGCAGGTCCACCACCTCGCCGCCGGGCACCGCGGCGAGGTCGTCGATCAACTCGGTGACCATGGACCGAATGGTCGGCTTCAGCTCGGCGATGCGGCGTGCGCTGAAGGCGGGAGCGACCATCCGCCGTAACCTGCGGTGGTCTGCGCCGTACGCGGTGAACATGTTCTGCACCGCGATCCACAGCGCGAGCGGCCAGGTGCTGGTCGTCTGCTGAAAGGCCGGGTAGTGCGCACGGCCGTCCTTGGAGACATCGGGGCTGGTGAGAAGAGTCTTGAGGACGGCGGGGTCGCTGACCGCCCAGGCGCGCAGGCCGAGGACGTCCACGGGGGTGGCCGGGCCACGAGCCCTCAGGGCCCGGTATTCGGCGTGCCGGTCGGCACCGGTGGGGTCGATGACGAACGGGAGGGGCTGGGACATCTGTCTTCTCCTTCAAGTCGCGATGGTGGAGCGACGGGAAAGGGGCCTCACGGGCAGGCTCATCCGGTCGGGCTCGCCACGGTGGCCGGATGCGGAATTCCGGAGTCTGTCTCGGGCCGTATCTGGGCGATCTGCTCCTCGCCGAACCGGCCAGGCCGGTAGTGCCCAGCAGGCTGGTCGATGGCGTTGATGACGACGATGAGGGACATCAGAGCAACGCGCTGCCGGTCCTCGTCAAACGATTTTCTGCTTGCGCGAGGAAGTTGCCGAAATAGGTGAGACGCGATTCCACGTAGCCTCCCTGCCGTTTTGCGGACACACGATTGACCGGGTAGTCCGGGCTATATATGACAGGAAGCCACATGTGACGTACGTCTTACCAGAGCCGCAGCGAAAACGGTGCAGCTCGGGTCAGACGGTCCGCCATGCCAACCGCGCCAAGGACGCCATGATTGAGCACAGGCAGCATGGCCCCCGAAGACATCGAATTGGTTCTCGACGACCACCGCGATATCGACATTCACGCTGAGAGCGTGCTTGAGAAGTTCTTACGGGGCTCAGCGGCGGCTCTAGGCCATCGAATTGGGAGTCGAAGATCTTTTCTTGCTCAAGCATGGCTCCGACCTGCTCATCTCGCCGTTCTTGATCGCTTGGCGATGAGATCATTCCGAGCGCATTCCGGATCTTGCCGAAGCTGTGAACCTTCCCTGTCGGCGCCGCCGTCTCCGACAGGCCCGGGTTCCGCCGCACAGTGGGCGCATGCGAGTCGTAATTGATCAGTGACGGTGAGTGATGACATCGTGCTTGCGTCTCGATCAACTCTCTCGGGAGGCAACCATGCTTGCTCGCCGTCTGCTAGCCGTCGCCGTCATCTCCGCCGCGGTCGGTGCGGTTACCACCGTGCCCGCCGTGGCCTCTGCTCGCCGGCACGTCGGCCGCACGCCCCTGGTCGGCCCCCCGGCGTGCGTCGACGTCAGCAACAATCGCGGCAACGGCACCCAGATGTACCTGTGGGAATGCCAGAACAACAACTCCAACCAGAAGTTCGTCTTCGACAACGGCCTCATCAAGGTGGAAGACACCGTCGGTAAGGGCCGGGAGATGTGTCTGGACGCCTCCAACAGCCGCGCCAACGGCACCCGCGTGTACCAGTGGCAGTGCCTCGGAAACGCCAACCAGCTCTGGGTCATCCAAAGGGGCCTGATCATCCTCAAGTCCACCCTCAACTCGGGCAACCGCGTTTGTCTGGACGTCACCAACAGCCGCGCCAACCTCGCGCCGGTATACCTGTGGCAGTGTGTGCCCAACAACAACCAGAAATTCGTGATCGACGACGGCCAGATCGTGGTCAAGGACACCCTTTCCTGATCCCCGGCCGCACCCGGCACCTTCCCGACGCACCGCAGGGCATGAGCGGCGGGCGGGACGCAACCCGCCTTCGGTGGGCCGGGGCTTAGAAACGAAGTCCCGGCCCGTCGACCGCCCCCAAGCACATAGGGTGACCGGCCACGCCGTGGCGATCGTAAGGGCTGCATCTGTGCGGAGGCGTGGCAAGTGATCTGCGGCCCTGCGGTGAGTGGGACAGAATACCGACGCATGCGGGATAAACCGGCAGGTCTGGCGGAAGCCGAACTGATGGTGGCAATGACCGAGGGCTGGGGCATAGCGCCCCACTCGGTCGAGTACCTCCCGGTGGGCGCAGGCAGCTACCACTGGTCGGTGGTGGACGAACGTGGGACGGCGTGGTTCGTCAAGGTGGACGACCTCGGCGTCGAGGGCGCTGGACGTGACGACGCGTTCGACCGGCTCGGCCGATCCTTCGGTGCCGCCCTGGCACTGCACCGGGACGCGGGGCTCGACTTCGTCCTCGCGCCGATCCCGACCACGACCGACGCCCCGGTCTGGCGGCTGACCTCGCGGTACGCCCTGTCGGTGTTTCCAATGGTGTCAGGTGCCGCCGGGCACTTCGGCGCCCACCGACCCGAGGACCGTGTCGAGGTGATCGACCTGCTGGCCGAGCTGCACGAGGCAACCCCGATCGTGGCGGACACCGCACCACGGGCCGACCTGGTGCTGCCCGCTCGGAACAAGCTGGAGGAGGCGCTGCAGGACCTCGACCGAGAGTGGACCGGCGGGCCTCATGCCGAGCCGGCCCGCACGCTGCTGTCCGTCTATGCCGGGCAAGTCCAACGATTGCTCGCCGACTTCGATCGGCGGGTCGACCAGGTACGAAACACTGCGGCGGTGTGGGTGGTCACACACGGCGAACCGCACCCCGGAAACGTCATGCGTACCCCGGCTGGACTGCGGCTCGTCGACTGGGGCACCGTGCAGATCGCGCCGCCAGAGCGGGACCTGTGGATGCTCACCCCCGCCCTCACCCGCATGCTCGGCAAGAACCCGGTTGGCGACGATGACGTACTCGTCCGTTACATCCGGGCCACCGGCCGGACCGTCTCATCCGCCGGCCTCGCTCTCTGTGCGCGTTGGTGGCGGCTCGCCGACATCGCCATCTTCGTCGACGAGCTGCGCCGGCCACACGGCACCGGTGAGGACATCGCCGCATCGTTGACTTACCTCACCGGCTATCTCGAATCCAGCTGAGACTGCTGGCGCAGGAGAGGGATGCGCCACCTTCGTGAACCGCGCTCCGTCTGCCTCGACGTCCCAGACACCTCGACATTCACTATCGAGGTACGGATCTGGAACAACGGGACACAGACCGTGTTCGTGGACGACCGGCCCGGAGACAAGGTCTTCCACTACTCGCTCGACCCCAACAGCTTCTGGCAGGTCTACGGGACGATGACCGGGCCCGACAGCACCTACATCTACTACACGTGGAACGAGAAGCAGATCCCGGCCTGACTCGGAACGGGCCCGCCGCCTCGTTCGGCGACCACATGCTTCCGACCTTTCAAGCGGCTCGATGAGCAACCGGATTCGTCGCCGTTCTTGTACTTCGCTGCTGCACGGAATCGCAAAGGCCATCTTCTGATCATGGGAGGTGGCCTTTGACGTGGGGCGGAGCCCCTCGTTGCTGCAGGACCGGACTCCGCCGCCGCCGAGGCCCCGTTCGCGGCGGCGGCCTCAGCCCTTGAAGGCGCCGTTCATGATCCCGGACACCATGCGCCGCCCGACGAAGACGAACAGGACGAGCAGCGGGAGGGTGGCGAGGAAGGAGCCGGACATGGCGAGCCCGAGGTCGATGTTGAAGCTGTTCTGCAACGCCTTGATCGCGATCTGGACGGTGTACATCTCCGGCGACTTCAGCACCACGAACGGCCACAGGAAGTCGTTCCACGCCGTGACGAAGCCCAGCAGACCGAGCACGAAGGCGGCGGGACGCACCAGCGGGAACGCGACGCGCCAGAAGATCTGCCAGGTCGAAGCCCCGTCGATGCGGGCCGCCTGAAGGATCTCGTCACTGATCGCGGACGATATGTGCTGACGCATCCAGAAGATGCCGAAGGCGTTGGCCAACCCGGGGACGATCAGCGCCTGGAGCGTGTCCACCCAGCCCAGCGACGAGATGATCATGTACTGGGGGACGATGGCGAGCTGGGTCGGCACGGTCATCGTCAGGACGACGAACAGGAACAGCGCGTTGCGGCCGCGGAAGCGCATCTTGGCGAACGCGAAGCCCGCCAGCGCGCACAGCACCGCCTGGCCCACGCCGATCGACCCGGCCACGACCAGGCTGTTGACGATCGACCGGACGAACGGCACGGTCGAGAACACCAGGCCGGCGAGGTGGAAGAAGTTGCCGCCCGGCACGATCTCGGGCGGCAGCTTGATCGCCGTCGCGGTGTCGGTGGTGGCGACGATGAACATCCAGTACAGGGGGAACAGGCAGGCGAAGGCGGCGAGCGCCAGCAGCGCGTAGACCCACCATCGGACCCGATCACCGGAGCGTGGCCTCGTCGTGCGCATGATCGCCCCCTCAGCCCTTGACCGGGCGGATCCGGGTGGACAGGAAGTAGTTGAGGCCGGCGAGCGCGACGACCATCACGAACAGCGCCACGCCGATCGCCGCGGCGTAGCCGAACTTGAACTGGATGAACCCCTGCTCGAACAGGAAGAGCGTGAGCGTCTGACACTGGCGGACCGGTCCGCAGGTGTTGGCCGCGCCACGGTTCATGAGCAGGGCCTCGGTGAAGATCTGCAGCCCGCCGATCGTCGAGGTCACGATCGTGAACACGATGACCGGCCGTAACGAGGGGAGGGAGATGTGCAGGAACTGCCGCACACCTCCGGCTCCGTCGACGGCGGCCGCCTCGTAGATCGCTCGGGGAACCGCCTGCAGTGAGGCCAGGTAGAGCAGCGTCGTGTAGCCGAACCACCGCCAGGTCACCATGACGGCGATCAGCACATGGCTGCCTATCACCGACTGGGTGAAGTCGATGTGCTCGAACCCCACCAGGCCGAGCAGCCAGTTCAGCAGCCCGTAGTCGCGGTCGAACATCTGGACGAACACGATGGCCGTGGCGGCCACCGAGGTGATGTACGGCACGAGCATCGTCATGCGGAAGAACACAGCGAGGCGCAGCCGTACGTGGTTGAGCATGTGCGCGAGCACCAGCGCGATCAGCAACTGCGGCACGGTGGACAGCAGCCAGATGCTCACGGTGTTGCGCGCCGCGTTCCAGAACCGCACGTCCCCGAGCAGCCGGCTGAAGTTGTCCAGTCCGACGAACACGTGCTCGCCGATCGGGTTCCAGTCGAACAGCGCCACGTAGAAGGTGAACAACAGCGGGATGAGGCCGAACACCGCGAAGAGCACGAAGAACGGGGTGATGTAGGCGTAGGGGGCGACGATCTCGGTGAAACCGCGCCGCGCCGCCTCCACCGGCGGGGCGGGGGGCAGGCCCGCCTTGGTGGGGGTGATGCTCGTCGTCACGGTCTGCTCGCTTCCCCGCCGCCGGCGCCGTGCCGTGAGGACGGCCCGCGCCGGCGGCGCTCGTGAAGGGTCCTAGCCGCCGATCGCGTTCTTGATGTTGGTCACCGCCGCGTCCCACGCCTTCGCGGGATCACCCTTGCCCTGCTCGACGTTGGTGATGGCGTTCGTGAACTCAATACCGATCGTGGTGCTGTCGGGCCCGATGAGGAACGGCTTCAGGCCAAGCAGAGAGTCGGTGTAGATCGTGCCGATCGGCGCGCCGGAGAAGAACTCGTCCTTGGCGGAGGTGAGCTTCGGGTCCTTGTAGACCGACGGGGTCGCGGGCAGCGACCTGGCCTTCGAGAAGTGGTCGAGCTGGCCCTGCGGCGACTGTGTGGCGGCGATGTAGTCCCAGGCGGCCTTCGGGTTCTTGGCGCCCTTGGGGATGGCGAGGAAGCTGCCGCCCCAGTTGCCCGAGCCGCCGGGGATCGTGGCGATGTCCCAGTTGCCCTTGGTGTCGGGGGCGTTGTCGCGGATGGAGCCGAGCATCCAGACCGGTGCGGCGATGACGGCGAAGTCCCCCTTCTTCATCGCGGCGCTCCAGCCCTCGGTGAAGGTGCTCTGCTTGGCGGTGATCCCGGCGGCCACGGCCTTGAGCGCCAGGTCGAAGGCGGACTTGACCTGGGGGCTCCGTTCGTACACCAGGTTGCCCGCGGGGTCGTAGTACTTCTCCTGCCCCTGGTTGACCACCTGCGAGTAGATGCTCCCGCCGGCGTTGTCGACGAACGCCTTGCCGGTGGCCGCCGTGTACTTCTTGCCGGTCTCGATGAAGGCGTCCCAAGTGGGCCAGAGCTTGCTGACCTCCTCGCGGTCCGTCGGCAGCCCGGCCTTCTTGAACAGGTCGGCGCGGTAGGCGATGGCCATGCCGCCGACGTCGGTCGGGATGCCGATGATCGAACCGTCCTTGGCCGTGGGCTGGCTGATCACCCAGTCGAGGTAGTCACCCTTGATCTTGTCGGCGCCCATCGTGCGCAGGTCGACGAAGTTCTGCGGCTGCTGGACGAACTTGGGCAGGTCGTCGCCCTGGATCAGCACCAGATCGGGCACCTTGCCGCCGGCCAGCGCCGTCGTGAGCGCCTGCGCCGTCTCCTGCGCGTTCCCCACCTCGGTCAGCTTGATCTGGATGTCCGGCTTTATCTTCTTGTACTCCTCCGCGGACCCCTTCGCGTCGATCCCGGTGAACGACCAGAACTCGAACGACTTGCCGTCGGACCCGCCGGAGGAAGTCCCGGACGACGAGCCTGAGCACGCTGCCATGCCGAGGGCCGCGGTAGCGGCGAACACGACCGCTGAGACGTTGCGGAACTTCACGGCGACCTCTTTTCGCTTGCTGTGGTCAGGGATGTGAGGCGCGGCCCGGCATTGAGAGTGCGCTGCGCTCGCCGGACACCTCCTACGTTCAGGACCCCCGTGCTTGCCTGGAGCGTAGGACGGCGACGGCGCCGTGCTACTTCAGACTCCGGACCGCGAACACCGGACAGGTTCGGCACCGCCATGCTGACCTGGTATTTCACCCGCGGAGTCTGCTGACTCCACGCTCTGGAGCCTGAAACTTTCGGTGGCGTCACTTCGATCATTGCTCCAGGACATTAGGCCGCTGTCAACCTGAGCGTCAATGATCTGGCGGCTGGCTTCCTGAAACAATCGGCCCACCGGTTTTATGTTTTCGGAGACGTGCCGCCCCTCACCAGGACAACGGAGGCGGCCTTCACCGCAGGTCATCGGGAACGAGGGAGAGATCCGACGCCCACGGGCCGGAGGCGTCACCTTGACTCGAACGCGCAAACGCCTTTGCCCAGGCTTGTCCAAGTATCGCTGCCGGGTCAGAATCAGTTCAGCCTTCAACTACTTGGTTGTAGGGTCACTGCACGGATGAGGAGAGGCATGAAGCGCACGATCTCCGTTCTCGCCGTCACCACCGGCGTCCTCGGCGCCACGCTCACCGGCATCAGCCCCGCGTCCGCCTCGGCAGTCGACTGCTCCACAGGCGGCTACACCTGGGTCCGGAACAGCTACGTCCCCACCAACGACCAGCGGCCTGCGGTGGATGGTCGTAGCTACAATCTCTCCGGTTCGACGGCATACACGTACGAGGTCTGCCTCGACATCCCGGACACTGAGACGTTCACGATCGAGGTGCGGATCTATCATCCGGGCGGGCCCACGGACGTGTTCGTGGACGACCGGCCCGGGGACAAGATCTTCCGCTACTCGCCCGGCGCCAACACTTTCTGGCAGGTCTACGGCACCATGACCGGGCCCGGCAGCACCTACCTCTACTACACCTGGTACGAGAAGCAGATCCCGGCCTGACGTGAAACGGGCCGGCCGCCTCGCCCGCCGAAGTGGCCGGCCCCGACATGCCTCGCGGTTCCCTGGAGCCGGCTCCAGGGTGGAGCATTCGAGAGCCGACTCCATCTGATCGGACCGGATGACCTATGCCGCGCATGCTCAGTGATGCCCGCCGTACAAAGAGACTCGCTCGTCTACGCGTGACTCTTATCGTCGCGGCTGCTGGTCGGCGTCGCGCTTCGTCGGCTGTGGCGCAGAGTCCTCCACGAAGCGAGGACGGCAGGCGAACCAGCCGGCGATCACCCCTGGAATGGCGGTCGCAGCGAGCACCAGGAGCGGGATCGACCATGATCCGGTCGCCTCGCGTAGAAGGCCCAAACCGATCGGGCCGAAGCATGCCAGCCCATAGCCGATGCCCTGAACGAAGCCCGACACGGCGGAGGCTGTCTGCGGGCTCTTGGTTCGACGGTTGATGAGGGTCATGCAGAGCGGGAAGGTGCTCACCCCGATTCCCAGCGCGCATGCCCACACCAGCGTGCCATTGAGCGGGGACAGGAGCATGCCCAGGTATCCCGCTACCAGGAAGATCGCGCACCCGACGACCACGATGAACGGGTTCGTCATGCGCGTGGCCAGGTGTGGCACCACCAAGGCCGCGAGCATGCCCCATGCCGAGTAGAGCGCGACCATGGAGCCGCCCAGGGCCGCGCTGCCTCCTGCGTCGGTGAGCACTGCCGGGACCCAGGTGATGATCCCGTAGTTGGACAGCGAAATCATCGCGAAGAGGATCACCAGGCCCCAGACGGTTGACGACCGGCTGATCCTTGGTCCCGCATCGGCCGCCGTCACGGCCGCTGGCGCGTGGTGATCAGCGGGCAGCCTGACTGCCAGGATGAGCCAGACCACGCCAGCCACAGCAGCTGGTCCCGCCCAGATACCTACCGAGAACCGCCACGTCGCCGCTTCTGCCACCGGGACCGCGAGGAGCGGGGCGATGAACTGGCCCGCCTGCATGAGGATCAGGTAAAGCGAAGTCCCCAGGGCCAGTCGATCGGCGAACCATGCCTTCACCAACGGAACGACCACGACGTTCGCGGCTCCGATTCCGGCCAGTGCCAGCACGGTCGAAAGCACCAGCAACAAGGGCGTTGGAGAGAAGGCGCGCATCAGGAGCGACAGAGCCGTCAGGCCCAGCGCCACAGTGGCCGTGCGCTCGAGGCCGAACTTCCTCGTCACCGCTGGGGCGAGAAACCCGAAGATGCCGAAGGACACCGCTGGCACAGTGCCGAGCAGGCCGGACAGCGTCACCCCGAAGCCGAGATCGGATCCGATGATCTCCAGAAGCGGAGTGAACCCGGTCACGGCCGTTCGCAGGTTGACCGCTGTCAGGGCGATGGCGAGCCAGGCCCACAAGGTCAGACGCCCACGATGCAACGGAACGAGCGACGAGGAGAGCGTTGCCACGTTATACTCCATTGTAAGGTTAGCAGATGATGGGGTTATGGGATGACTTTCGAAGAGTCTGGCACGCGACAGCCGATGCGTCGAGTGGGACTCATCGACCAGGCCGCCGAGCGCTTCCGCGAGGAGGTGGTCTCTGGACGCTGGCCGGTCGGTGAGCGGATACCGACCGAGGCCGCACTGGTGTCGGAGTTCGGGATCGGTCGGAACACAGTGCGCGAGGCGGTGCAGTCACTGGTGCACGCAGGTCTGCTGCGCCGTGAGCAGGGCCGCGGCACCTTCGTCATCTCCAGCTCCGAGCTGACAGGCACTCTTGAACGTCAGCTCGCCGGTGGCACCCGTCGCCACTACCTGGAACTACGCCTTGCCCTTGACAGCGCTGCAGCGTCACTGGCCGCATTGAACCGCTCAGATGCCGACGTCGAACTGCTGCGCGAGCTGCGCGACCGTCGAGAAGCGAGCTGGTCGGCCGATGATCCCGACCTGCGAGCGAGCGCTGACCTCGCCCTGCACCGCGCGATCGTGGCAGCGACGCACAACCCTCTCTACGTCAAGCTGTACTCCAGCATGCTCGACATCTTCGCTGCCCACATGCGCGACGAGAAGAGCGAGGATGAGGACGCGGCACACCGCTACCACCATGAGCTGGTCGAGGCGATCGCGGACGGGGACGCCGACCGTGCTGCCACGAAGGTGGTTTCCATCTTCAAACCCTTCATGCGCTGAACCACGCAATCGCCTCTCCGCTCGGGCGAGGCGTCTCCGACGATGCCCCGCAACGCGAAGCACTGCAGGCCGCTGATCGTGCTGACATAGGGCGGAAGCGCTCAAGGAGATGGGCGTCAAGGGCCTGCACTTCCACGACCTGCGGCACACGGGCAACACGCTCGCCGCGCAGTCGGGCGCAAGCCTGGCAGACCTCAAGGCGCGGATGGGCCACGACAGCGACCGGATCGCGCTGATCTACCGGCACGATACGCGAGACGCCGACCGGAAGATCGCCGATGGCTGAGCTCGCGAGTCGAGGCAGAGCGCGATGCCGGCAAGAGCTATTGCACGTTAATGACACGAACGCCGCTTCCCATGATCGGAGAAGCGGCGTTTTGGCTGGTGGAGCCTAGGAGATTCGAACCCCTGACCTCCTGCTCGCAAATCGGCCTGATCACCAGGGACATCGGCCGCGACCTGAGCGAGGGACAGTCCGCGTGCGACCGCGAGTCCCCCTGCTGACCGCTCTCAATGGCCCGCTAATGGCCCGACTCTGCGGCCCCCACAACGCAATAGCCCCACGATGGACAATGTGGTGCTACTTGGTAGCACCACATAGCACGCCCCCTCCACACTTGTGGGGTGAGCATCTCTGAGCCTGAACGTTCCCATCAGATCTCGCAGCGCGATCTCCGCAACCGGTCTGCAGAGATCATGGATGGACTGGAACGCGGGAAACGGTACGCCGTGACTCGTAATGGCCATCACATCGGCGACCTCGTGCCGGTCCGTCGCCGGCGCCGGGCCGTCTCACGAGCGGAGTTCGCCGCCATGTCCCGAGGTATGCCGCGTCTCGATGACCGGAAGTACCGCGAGGACATGGACCGGCACGTCAACGACGATCTCTACGACCCCTACGATCGCGCGTAGGCAGAGGCGAGTTCAGCGAGGGCGAACAAAGACCCTCACGCAAGGGCTGCTCGACATCAACATCCTCATCCTGCGCGCTGGGATCGACCCGGACGAGCTGCCCGACGAAATGACCATCAGCGCCATCACAGCGGCGGAGTTCTCGGTCGGCGTGCTCGTGGCGTCCGGGCCGCAGGAACTCGCTCAGCGGATGAAGATCCTGCAGGCCGCCGAGGCTGAGTTCGACCCTCTTCCCTTCGACGAGACCGCTGCCCGCGAGTACGGCCAACTCTGGACCGCTGTCATCGCCTCAGGCCGCAACCCGCGTCCCCGCACAGCAGATTTGATGATCGCTTGCGTGGCGATGGCCAACCAACTGCCGCTCTACACCTGCAACCCAAAGGATTTCAGGGGCCTGGATCATCTGCTCACAGTGGTTCCGGTCACTCGACCACAGTGGAACGGCACCTGAGACGTGCTTTCGTTCGCAGGAATCAATTCAAAGCCCAGGCGGGGAAAACGGTCCCTGGCCTGGGCTCTTGAGTGGGTGGAGCCTAGGGGATTCGAACCCCTGACCTCCTGCTTGCAAACACGTAAGCCGATCATGATCGGCCTGCGTCTTTGCTGCTTGGGCAACTGATCACGCTCTCTGTGACTCCCTCTACTCCCCCTTGATCACCGCCCCATCGGGCACGCAACGGGCACGCCGTCCGGGAGAACTCTTCCTCATCAGGACTGTTCACCGCGCGATCACGGGCTCGGGTTGTGCTCTCGACCAGTGCTGGACGGTCGTTGGTGTGAACCGTCCTGTGCGTCCGCTGCACTGCCAGGCACGCAGGCCCGCACGTACTCCCTGCTGGTGATCATCCCGGAGCCGGAGGCCCCCGCCGGAGGCATTATCTGGCGAGCGGCGAGTGTCGGTGCTAGTCGGTTCTAAGCACCTCAGTGAATACCATCCGGTGCCCACGTGCAGTGTCCATGTACTCACGAACTCGGTGGATCAGCCCTTCTTGCAACTCGAAGATGAAGCAGTAGTCGTTGACGTAGGAGTTTCCGTTCGCCAGGGTCGCGCTCATTGTCTCCTCCACGATCACGCGGTCTCCTTCGGCATAGACGCCGCGGAAGGAGACGGAGACATCTCGTGCAAAGAGCCGGGGGAAGTCGTTGGCGATGAATTGGGCGATCGCACTCCTGCCGACCATGTGGCTCGGAACGTCCAGCGCGACAGCGGTTGCGTTGCCTGCCGGAGCCAACCATTCGGCATCTTCAGTGAAGTAGGCCGCAATCCTCTCAAGATCATGGTTAGCGAAGGCTCGCCACGCGCTCAGCACGATCTCCCGGTTGTCCCGTGTCATTCCGCAGAGAGTAGGCGAGGCAGGGTCGGTGGACTAGCGGAAATCGGACGTCATCACCCATTGGGAGGGCGTCCAGCCCGAGGAGTGCGGGTCGGTTGCGAGACTACCCCTGACGACCGCACCCCTGACCGACGGGCTGGCAACGAATTCCCGGACCCTTCATTGCCGCTCCCGCTCCTTCAGCCTCAGGCGGGAGCGTGGACTGTCCAGCACCTGGTGGCGGCGGTGCGGCGCTCGTACGGGGGATGCTTGGGTACGGCGGGCTGGTGTGCGGCAGGCGGCGCGAGCCGCTGCCGGCCGGGACCGGCCCCCAGGCCGCACGCCCGGACGGCGGGCGAGCGATGCGCCGCGGTGCGGCGGCGCGCCGCACCGCCGCCCTTGACAGCCTCGCGCGAGGACAACTCAAGAGTGGATCGGGCACGCAACGGGCACGGAAGAGCACGAAGGCCGATCAACGATCAAAGCCCAGGTGGGGAAAATGGTCCCTGGCCTGGGCTTTCGAGTGGGTGGAGCCTAGGGGATTCGAACCCCTGACTTCCTGCTTGCAAAGCAGGCGCTCTGCCAGCTGAGCTAAGGCCCCTTAGCGGGTGCGAACTGCGCAAACACGCAGATCCACAAGCCGCCGGTGCGTACACCGTAGCAACAGCCCGCACCCGAGCGCCACTCGATACCGCGCCGTGCCGCTCACGTGGCCCTCCGCACCGGGGAAGACCGCAAAAACGAGCCGGCGATCAGGAGGCCGAGGTGGCCACCGGTGACGCGCCGACCTCGTTGCCGAGGACGAGCCCGGGGAAGTCGGCGATGGACTCGATGATGTGAGTGGCGCCGCCGCCGAGCAGACGGTCCTTGCTGTGGACGCCGGTGAGCACTCCGGCGACGATCGAAGCGCCCGCGCGCCGGCCGCACAGCATGTCGCTCTCGGAGTCGCCCGCCACCGCGACCTGCCTCACATCGTCGATGCCGGAACGCAGGACGGCGGTGAGCACCATGTCCGGGTAAGGACGGCCACGTCCGGCGTCCTCGGGACACAGTGCGAGATCCAGCATGTCGACCCAGGCGAGGGTGCTCAGCACCCGTCCCAGGGTCGCACGGCTGAATCCGGTGATCAGGGCGATCTTCAGGCCCGCGTCACGCAGCTTCGCTACGGCCTCGACGGTCCCCGGCAGCGGCACGAGCCCGGTCCGTTCGATGGCTCCCTCGTAGGAGCGCTCGAAGGTCAGGTTCGCGGCCTGCGCCTGGGCCTCGTTGCCGGGGAAGATGCCCCGGAAGACCTCGATTTTGGGACATCCCCGGGACCTGTGCACATGCACCATGGCACGGGCATAGGCGCTGGTCCCGGGGACGATGCCCTGCGTGGCGATCGCCTCGGCGAACGCCCGTTCCACCATGTCGATGTCACCGATCGTGGTCCCGGCCAAGTCAAGACAGGCCAGCTTCACGGGGCTCATTCCCGTACCCTTGCCACGATCAAGCACCATCCCTGGTGGTCAGTTCTCGCTGCCGGTGGCCTCGGTCCACAGATCGAGCTCGGCGCGGTCGGCCTGCACCTTACGCCAGACCAGAAGTCCGCCGACGGCGACCAGAGCGAGAACAAGCAGCTTCTTCACGGTGTGACCCCACTTCTCGACGGTCTCACCTGCCGGGTGAGACAACGCCCGGTTCTACGGTTCCCTGCAGCCTAGCAAGGCTTCGGCGCCCAACCTGGATTGCCCGAAATTTCGGTGAATCAAAATCATGATTACGGCTCGCCCGCCTGGCCTGCCGTCCGACCCTGGCAGCAGGGCGGCGAGATCAGAAGTGCCCAGCTCACAGTGGCGCTAACCATGCCTGCAGGCGGTGTTCGGGGAGATGGGGAAGCCTGATTTCGGTCAGGCGGTCCGCGCTCCGCTCTCAGCGGAAGTCAGATGTCGATCAGGGAAGGGTCACGCAGAGGCGGATCGTCGTTCCCTCGGCCCCCGTACGCACGACGAGGTCGGCCAGGCGGTTCATAAGCCACAATCCACGTCCCCCGAAGTCGAACCGCGTCGCCGTCTCCTCGCGATCCAGCGCCTCGTCGGGAATGCCGGGGCCTTTGTCGGTGATCTCAGCCACCAGCACTCCGGCCTCACGCCACATGGCGATTCCCCGCGGCGGGGAGCCATATCGGACGGCGTTGGTGACCGCCTCATGCACCGCGAGCACGAAGTCCTCCAGGACCACGCCCTCGAGCCCGGCCTCCTGCGCCGACACCATGACGAGATGCCGCACCCTGGTGACCGAACTTCGGTCGAACTCCAGGCTGAGCAGGCTGCCCGCCAAGGTTCTCACCGCCCTCCTGCTTGCCCCACGGTGTGGTAGTACTCCATTTACCGCCCACGCGCACCTGACACGTATTTTCGGGTACGGCTTGCGCCACAGTCTCCTGCGGCGTGCGGCAGCGGAGGTCGCGCACGTGACGCTAGCGCATCGTCACAGCTCCGTCATGAGCTGCCGCAGCATCCGCTTAGTCTCCGACGCGGGTTTGGCCTGGATGCACAGGCGTTCCATGACTGCGAGGTAGCGGTCGATGTCCTCCCGCTTTTCCAGGTAGATGGCGCTGGTGAGCTGTTCGAGGTAGACGACGTCAGGCAACCCGACCCCCGCGAAGCGCAGGATGCTGAACGGCCCTCCGGCGGCCGCGTGCCCGCCGGCGCTGAACGGGATGATTTGGAGCGTTACACGAGGCAGGGCGATCATTTCGAGCAGGTGCTCGATCTGGGCCCGCATGACCTCGGCCCCGCCCACCGGACGCCGCAGCACGGCCTCGTCGATCACCGCCCACAGAACGGGCGAATCCGGGCGGACCAGCACCTCCTGACGGTCCATCCGCAGCCGGACGCGGCGCTCGATCTCCTCGTTCGACGCGTCGGGATGGCCGAGTCGCACGACCGCTTCGGCGTACCCGGGGGCCTGCAGCAGCCCGGGCACGAACTGCACCTCGTAGCAGCGGATGGCGCTCGCGGCCTGCTCCAGGCCGACGTACGCCTCGAACCAGGAGGGCAGGACGTCGTCGTACTTGTGCCACCAGCCGGGGGCGTTGGCCTGGGCGACGAGCGAGAGCAGCGCCTCCCGCTCGCTCTCGTCGGTGACGCCGTACAGGGTGAGGAGGTCGGCGACGTCACGGCGGCGGAACCCGACGCGCCCGAGTTCCATCCGGCTGATCTTCGAGTGGGAGGCGCGGATGGCGTGGCCGGCCTCCTCCAGGCGGATGTGCCTGCTCTCACGGAGCCGTCGCAGTTGGGTGCCGAGCAGAATGCGCAGGACAGTCGGGCTGCGGCGCGACCGTGCCGTCAGGTCGAGCGGGTGAGGCACACCCTCGGTAGGGGCCGCAGTCATATGGGGTCCTTTGAGGTGCACCGATGTTTACGCCACGTTCACGATACTCGCCACGTCGGCCCGCGCAAGTGGCGAGATCATTTCTCCACTTCACCAAGAAGAAGGTCGTCGAATTCGCCCTCCTTGGCGGAGCGGAGGAATGCGGCCATGTCCTGAAGAGGAACGATCAGCGCCGGCCCCGCCGGGTGCCGGGAGTTGCGCAGGGCCACCCGGCCGTCGGGCAGCGCGGCGATCTCGACGCAGTTGCCGCTCGGATTGCTGTGCCGGCTCTTGCGCCAGGCCTGCTGCCCCAGGTGAGATGAGGGCATTCCGTTGTAGATCACGGACACGGGGCACCTCGTTTCGGAATCCGAGCCCAACCGACGACATTCGTGCGTTTGCACGTGCATCTGTACTTGCACAGGAGCATCAATGGGAGCAGTATGACTTACTGAGTCATCCCGCCACATGGTCGACATCAACCTCATAAGGCTCTCAATGACTGGTTATCGGACAGACCGAGCTTCCCTCGCAGAAGCCGATAGCGTTGCCCGGGATCCCTGGCTCGGCACGCTTGCGCAGGTCTTTCCGGAAGGCAAGCGCTGGCCTTGGACCTGCGGCGAAGAGCCGTGTGGTGTCCCCCAGGTGGCCGTGCACGAGTTCCACCGTGAGAGTCTCGCCGCGCGCACCGCGCGGCACTTCACCGCCGGGGTGCTGCGGACCTGGTCCATGGAGGACGTCGCCGACGACGCCGCGCTCGCGGTCTGCGAACTGGTCACCAACGCGCTGCGCCACGGCCTGCGGCACCAGGCCATCCACCCCTTGCCGGTGCGCCTGTTGATGTTCCGTTCGTCCCGCGCGCTGCTGTGCATGGTCACCGACCCCAGCACCGACGCGCCGGTGCTGCGCGAGCCCGACTACGTCGCGGAGACCGGGCGCGGCCTGCAGGTCGTCGCCGGTGTCAGCCGCATGTGGGGCTGGGCGCGGCTACGCCCCGTCGGCAAGGCCGTCTGGGCCGGATTCACGGCCGACGCCGCCGGCTACCGCTGATCCCTCCACCCGAGAACGCCGCCGGAGAAGGCCGATCGGGAAGGCCCGACGGCCGGCAGGGAAGGCCTGAAGGCCGGCCCCGCCGCCGACACCATCCACGCCATAGGCCCAACACGCGCCACGAATCCTCACTTAGGCCCGTCTTACACCGGTAATATCGGTCATGAGGGCTGAACGGAGGATCATGCCGGGTTTCCCCCCGGTCGAGCCTGTGGGTTTCGACCCGTCCGTCCCGAACGAGGCCCGGGTCTACGACTACTGGCTCGGCGGGAAGGACAATTTCGCCGCGGACCGCGAGGCCGCAGAGGCGGCGCTGCTGATCGCGCCAGAGCTTCCCCTGATGTGCCGCGAGGGGCGCAAGTTCCTGCGCAGGTCCGTACGGTTCCTGGCCGCCGCCGGGATCCGTCAGTTCATCGACATCGGCTGCGGCCTGCCGACCCAGGGCAACGTGCACGAGATCGCACGGGAGTGCGCCCCCGACGCGCGCGTGGTCTACGTGGACAAAGACCCCGTCGTGGTCAACCACGGCCAGGCGCTGGTGGAGGACAACGAGCGCGTCGTGGTGATCCGCGGCGACGTACGCGACCCGGACTCGATCCTCACGCATCCACGGCTGCGGGAGCTCGTCGACCTCGACGAGCCCGTGGGCGTCCTGCTCGTCGCGGTCCTGGCGGCGATCAACGACGACGACCTCACATTGGCCATCACCGCGCGCCTGCGCGAGGCGATCGCACCCGGCAGCTATATGGCCATCAGCCACGCGATCTCCGACCTCCGGCCGGAGGTGACGGACAAGCTCGCCCTGCTTTTCGCCAACGAATGGGCGGTCAAGGACGACGGCCGCCTGCGGCTGCCCACCCGGGCCGAAATCCTGCCGTTGTTCGGCGACCTGGAAATGGTGGAGCCCGGCCTGGTCCAGGTGCCCGAATGGCGGCCGGAGCCCGACGAGCTCCGACCGCCGAAGGACGCGGTCTGGGCGGTCGGCGGCGTCGGCCGAAAACGTTGAAAGCGCCAGTTCTTTGATCTTCGTTGAATATTAACCGAGCTAACCATTGACAGATGCGCTGTCGGACGGCCACGCTCAGTGAGTATTTCCACTCCCAGCGAGGAGGTGGGACCGTGACGACGTTCACCGTGTCCTGCTTCGAAAACACGCGCCCACGACGGGCGGACATCGCGTCTTACACCGGTTCGCCGTGCCGGTGCGGCTCGTGAATCCAGCCGCCGGTCACTGCGGCGTTCTCTACACGGACACCTACCTCAGCGTCAGGTGGTCCGATGCGGACTCCTCGGTGATCCTCGATGGCGAGGTCGACGTCTCGAACAGCGCCGCCCTGGCGACCGCGCTCGCCGAGGCGAGGAGCGAGCGCGGCGAGATCACCGTCGACACGGTCGCTCTGCGGTTCATCGACCTGGCGGGACTGCGGGCTCTGCTGGCTCCGGCGTCCCCCGCGGCGGGCGACGCCGTACGGCTGCGCAACGTGCCCCCCTACCTGTGCCGCCTCATGGAGATGCTCGACGGGTGACGGCCCCGCCCGCCAGGCTCAGGCGAGCAGCCGCCGCGCCAGCGTCTCTATCCTGTCCCGCCATGCCTGCAGAGGCCCCGCGGGGTCGGACAGGCCGGTCTCGGTGACGACCAGCCGGGCGCCGTGCCCGGTGCCCCGCGACAGTTCCCAGCGCACGCGCCTGCCCTGCTCACCGGACTCCACGTACGCGGGAAGCTCGGCAGCGGATTTCCCGACGGCCGTGACGATCCCCTCGCCAAGGCCGTCGGGCACCGGTGCCCCAAGCGTCGCGGCAGGCGCGCCGGCGGCCGTCCAGACCTCCTCGACCGGCCGGGTGAGCTGGCGCTCGAAGCGCACCCGCCATTCGCCGCCCGCCTGCTCGCCCGCCTGCTCGCCCAGCTGCTCGCCCGGCTGCTCGGCCATTCGCTCGGCCACGCCCTCGGCCAGCCCGAACGCCTCCACGTACGCCTCATGGAGGTGGGCGAAGTTCCCCTCGGGCCACTCGGCAGGCCGTCCGCCGACGATCGCCTCCATGGCGTCGAGGCAGACCTGCCAGCCGGACGCGTAGCTCGCCGCGGCCGGCCGGTCGTGGAAGATCTGGGTGAAGACGAGCAGGCAGCCGCCCTCCTCCGGCAGCAGCTCGAAGCTCAGGAGGTTGTCGCCCTCGCGCGGCATCTCCCGCGGCGAGTGCTGGAGGAAGGCGAACAGGCGGGGCGGGTCGAGCTCGGTGATCTCGGCGTCCATCGTCATGCCGCCGCCGTCGAACATGATCTTTCCGCCCACCCGCAGGTCCATTTCGACGACCGTGAACGGGAACCACCGGCCGAGCCGGTCGGGCTCGGTGACCGCCCGCCAGACCTGCTCCGGAGGATGGGCCAGCCTGCGCTCCATGCGCAGCGACGGCCGCCCGTCGAACATGCCGAGTGTCGCGTTCACGGTGTCTCCTCTGAATGGTCGGGCATCGCGTCCAGGTGCCGTTCCAGCGCGTCGAAGCTCTCCGACCACAACCGCCGGTAGGGCGCGAGCCAGGCGTCGATCTCGGCGAGCGGCTCGGGGCACAGTTCGTACCACCGGCGCTGGGCGTCCCTGCGCACACGGACCAGCCCGGCCTCCCGCAGCACCTTGAGGTGCTTGGAAGTGCCGGGCTGGGTCAGGCCGAGCCGCTCGGTGAGCTCCCCGACCAGGCGGGGACGTTCGAGCAGCAGGTCGAGGATGCGCCGCCTGGCGGGCTCGGCGAGTACGTCGAAGGTCACTGACACGCCTTCGAACATACTCCATCAGCTATATACCCGCAACTGCATATACTCAGCTCGCGATCTCGTTCAGCTCTTTCAGCGCCGCCTCGTCCGGTCGCCATGCCGCCGCCGCGACGTTGGCCTTGATCTGCTCGGGCCGGGTC
Organism: Microbispora sp. H10830; assembly: GCF_014161375.1. Lineage (NCBI taxonomy): Bacteria > Bacillati > Actinomycetota > Actinomycetes > Streptosporangiales > Streptosporangiaceae > Microbispora > Microbispora sp. H10830. The sequence goes on along the minus strand of NZ_JABBWX010000002.1, from coordinate 6,005 downwards.
GCCCCCGCGATCACGGAGGAGACGGCCGGCTGCGCGAGCAGGCCGCCGATCGCGACGTCCAGCAGGGTCACCCCCTGACGCTCGGCGAACTCCCGCAGCCGCTCCACCACCTCGAACCGCGCGCCGGTCAGATACTGTGGCCGGCCCGCGAGGCGGGTGCCCGCCGGCGGCTCCTCCCCGCGCCGGTACTTGCCGGTGAGCAGGCCGTTGGCCAGCGGGAAGTACGGCAGCAGGCCGACGCCGTGGTGCAGCAGCGCCGGGACGAGTTCCTTCTCCACCCGCCGGTCGAGCAGGCTGTACTCGTTCTGCGCGCTCACGAAACGCTCGAAGCCGCCGGTGCGGGCGATCCAGTCCGCGTCGGTGACCTGCCAGGACGCGAAGTTGGACGAGCCCACATAGCGGACCTTGCCCTCCCGCACCAGGTCCGTCAGCACCGACAGGGTCTCCTCGATCGGCGTGGACGGGTCGGGGAAGTGCAGCTGGTAGAGGTCGATCCAGTCGGTCTTGAGGCGGCGCAGCGACCGCTCGACCGCCAGACGGACGTACCGCCGCGAGGTCCTCGCACCCCAGTCGGGCCCGTTGGCGCCGTTCACGTCCCCGCCGAACTTGGTGGCGATGACGACCTGGTCACGCCGCCCCTTCAGCACCTCGCCGAGCAGCGTCTCCGACTCGCCGTAGATGTCGGCGGTGTCGATCAGCGTGACGCCGGCGTCGAGCGCCGCGTCGACCACGGCGCGCGTGGCGTCGAGGTCGATCCTGCGGCCGAAGTTGTTGCCGCCGAGGCCGAGAGCCGAGACGACGAGTCCTGAGTCGCCCAGCCGCCGGTAGGTCATTTCGGTCATGCCCCTGCATCCCTTTCTCGCGGAGCCCCTCCCAGCGGGGAGAGCTCTCCTCACCGTATTTCGGCCCCCTTCGGCAGCGGACGCCGGACCGTCCGCGAGAAGATGCCGGACATGACCTCCGTACGGCACAGCGTCCGGGCCATCCTGTTCGACGGCGACGACGTCGTCCTGTTCCGGCGCGTACGGCCGGGGCGGGAGCCGTATTGGGTCACGCCGGGCGGCGGGGTGGAGCCGGCCGACGCCTCTCCCGAGGCGGCGCTGCGCCGCGAGCTCGACGAGGAGCTCGGAGCGACGGCGGGACCGGCGCTGCACGTGTTCACCCTCGTCGAGCCCGGCCGATTGAGCACGGTCTTCGCCTGCCGGCTGGTGTCGCTCGACCTGTCGCGCCGCAGCGGCCCGGAGTTCCTCGAACCCGACATCGGCCTGCACGAGGTGCGGCGCGTGCGCCCGGAGGAGGTGCGCGCGCTCACCATGGTGCCGCCCGAGCTGGGGGAGTTCATCTCCGCGAACGCCGCGACCCTGCCCGCGCTGCTCGACGCCGCGACGTACGCCCCGGGCCGCTACCGGCCGATCGTCGACGTGCACCTGATGCTCACGGACGGCGAGAAGGTGCTGCTCGGCCGCCGCCAGGGCACCGGCTACGCCGACGGGGAGTGGCAGATCATGCCGTCCGGGCACCTGGAGGAGGGGGAGTCGGTGGTGGACACCGCCGTGCGGGAGGCCCGCGAGGAGCTCGGCGTCGAGGTGGACGACTGCGAGGTGGTTCACGTGATGCACCATCGCAACGCGGGCGGGACGGCACGCATCGGGATGTTCCTCGTGCCGCGCTCCATCACCGGCACGCCGGTCAACGCCGAGCCGCACAAGTGCGCCGAGCTGGCGTGGTTTCCGCTGGACCGGCTGCCCGAGCAGACCGTGCCGTACGCGCGGGCGGGCGTCGAGGCCGTGCGGCGGGCACTCGCCGCGACCCCGCCGGGCCTCCCCGCGGCCGCCGATGCCGCCCTGGTCGCTTCCAAGGCGCCGGTCTTCTCCCTGCACGGATGGGACGTCCCGGGCTCCGCCGATCTGGCGGCCGAGGCCGTACGCGCCGGATTCGAGGAGGTCACGGTCTGCCTGACCGGCTGGCTCGACGGCGCGGTGCTCGTCCACTCCGACGACGAGACCGACCGCCTGCCCGCCACGGTCGTACGGCCGGGCGAGGGAGTGATGGCGGCGCTGGCGCGGCTCGCCCCAGTGGGGGAGGTGACCTTCGCCGGCGCGGACGACTACGTCTCGCCCCGAGGACTCACCGGACGCCGTCTCGCCTTCTCCGCCCGGCTGACGGAGGTGCCCGAGGGCATGGTCCCGCTCCCGGCCGGGTCGCTCGGACGCCTGCCGTACGGAGAGGGGGTATTCGTCCGCCGCGCCTCTTCGGGGCTTTTGTACGGCCTGTCCGGTCGATAGCCTGGTGCGGGGCGTGCCGGGAAGTCTGGTCGGCGAAGGGGTCTCCCATACCCGAGGGACCGTACCGGCGACCGGAAGGCAGACGTGAGCACAGCCACACGTGGCAGGCAGGTGAGAGCATGCGTGCCCGGGATCTCGTAGTGCCGATCCCCACCGTGGAGCTCGACTCCCCCGTGACCGACGCCGCTCGCCTCATGGCCGAGCGCGAGCTGCCCGGGCTGATCGTGCTGGACGAGCGCGGAGCACCGGTGTCGATCCTGCCGGGCACGCAGGTGCTGCGCCTGGCCGTGCCCCGCTACTGCCAGGACGACCCCGCGCTGGCCCGGGTGATCGACGAGGCGCACGCTGACGCGTTCGTCCGCGCGCTGGGCGAGCGCACGGTCCGTCAGGCGATGCCGGAACGGCCGCGCGAGCTGCCGGTGACCGATCCCGACGCCACGCTCCTGGAGGTCGCCGCGCTGATGGCGCGCACCCGCAGCCCCCTGGTCGCGGTGCTCGACGGCGACCGTCTGCTGGGCGCGGTGACGCTCTCCGCGCTGCTCAAGCGGCTCACATGACGGTGACCGCATGGGTGGCGGCGATCGTCTTCGTCGCCACGTACGTCCTTATCGCCAGCGAGAAGGTCCACCGGGTCAAGGCCGCCCTGGGCGGCGCCGCGATCCTGCTGCTCGTCCACGCGACCACGGCCGGCTCGGCGTTCTTCTCGCAGGAGTCCGGCGTGGATTGGAACGTCGTCTTCCTGCTGCTGGGCATGATGATCATCGTCGGTGTGCTGCGGCAGACCGGCGTGTTCGAATACCTCGCCATCTGGGCGGCCAAACGGGCCAGGGGATGGCCGTTCCGGCTCATGGTGCTGCTCCTGGTGATCACGGCCATGGCGTCGGCGCTGCTGGACAACGTCACGACCGTGCTGCTGATCGCGCCGGTCACGTTCCTCGTCTGCGAACGCCTCACGCTGCCGGTCGCGCCGTTCCTGATCGCCGAGGCGATGGCGTCCAACATCGGCGGCACCGCGACCCTCGTCGGCGACCCGCCGAACATCATCATCGCCTCCCGCGCCGGGCTGACCTTCAACGACTTCCTCGTCCACCTCGCGCCGCTGGTGATCGTGCTGACGGCGGTCTTCATCGGACTGTGCCGGCTGCTGTTCCGCAAGGCGTTCCGGTACGACCCCGAGCGGGCGGCCGAGATCATGCAACTGGACGAGCGGGCGGCCATCCAGGACAAGGTCATGCTCGTGCAGAGCCTGTCCGTGCTCGGCGTGGTCGTCGCGGCGTTCGTGCTGCATCCGGTTCTGCACTACGAGCCGTCGGTCGTGGCGCTGCTCGGGGCGGGGCTGCTCGTGCTGGTCACAAAGATCACCACCGACGACGCGCTGCGCGAGGTGGAGTGGCCGACGCTGGTGTTCTTCGCCGGGCTGTTCGTGATGGTCGGCGCGCTCGTCGAGACCGGCGTGATCGCCCAGGTGTCGCGGGCGGCGGCGGAGGCGACGGCCGGGCGGCCCGGAGTGACCGTCATGGTCCTGCTCTGGGCATCGGCCGGGCTGTCCGCGATCGTGGACAACATCCCTTATGTCGCCACGATGAGCCCGATCGTGGCCGATCTCGCGCACCACGTGCCCGGCGGCGACCACAACGTGCTGTGGTGGGCGCTCGCGCTCGGCGCCGACCTCGGCGGCAACGCCACCGCCGTGGGCGCCTCCGCCAACGTCGTCATCCTCGGCATCGCCGAGCGCAACGGCGCGCGGATCAGTTTCTGGCAGTTCACCAAATATGGCCTGGTGGTCACCGTCGTCACGGTGGCCCTGTGCGTGCCGTACCTCTGGCTGCGCTACCTCATGTAGGCCCGGCGGGCCCTCGAAAGGGGGCCCCTTCTGACGCGGAAATACGGTAGGGGGGTATGGTGTTCTCGTCAGTGAGGCACGAGCTATCGGAGTGATCGTTATGACCAGCACCTACACCGTCACCGGCATGACCTGCGGCCACTGCGTCAGCTCGGTCAGCGAGGAGGTCGGCGCGGTCGCCGGCGTGACCGACGTCCGGGTGGACCTCTCCTCCGGCCTGTTGACGGTCGAGACCGACGGCGGCGTCGACGACAAGGCCATCGTGGCGGCCGTCCGGGAGGCCGGATATGACGTAGCGGGTGTCTCGTGAACACCCCCGCCCGGCTCGGACGCGGATGGACGGATCCACGGTGATGACGGACGACCTCGCACCGGGCCGGGTCAGTAAGCTCGGGTTCACGGTGAGCAAGGACGGCAGGCCCGCCGGCGACCTCGAACCACCATCTGGGCGCGATCCGCGCGGGCGACCCGGTCTACCTGCACGTGCCCCCCGAGGACGCGACGTCGGGCGGCGCGACCTTCGCCGCGCCGGTGCCGGGAGGCAGGGACTATCGCCTGCTCCCGGACTTCACGCACGAGGGGACCGTCCGCACCGCGGCCTTCACGGTTCACGCGGAAGCGGCGGGGCACAGCCGTTGACGGCACGACGCGAGAGGAAGGAGTGGTGATGTCGGCGACAACCGGTGACCGGCCGTCTGGCGCGGTCGAGCTTTCGATAGGCGGCATGACCTGCGCGTCGTGCGCGAACCGGATCGAGCGCAAGCTCAACAAGCTGGAGGGCGTGTCCGCGACGGTGAACTACGCCACGGAGAAGGCCAAGGTGACCTTCCCTGTGGAGTTGGACCCGCAGACGCTGGTCGCGGAGGTGGAGAAGGCCGGATACACCGCCAGGCTGCCCGAGCCGCCCACACCCGAGCAGGCGCCCGGGGAGCCGGAAGACGAGCTCGCTCCCCTGCGGACCCGGCTATTGGTCTCCGTCGTGCTGGCGGTGCCGGTGATCGCGATGGCGATGATCCCGGCGGTGCAGTTCACCTACTGGCAGTGGCTGTCGCTGACGCTCGCCGCCCCGGTCGTGGTCTACGGCGGCCTGCCCTTCCACAAGGCCGCCTGGACCAACCTGCGGCACGGCACCGCCACGATGGACACCCTCGTCTCGCTCGGCACGATCGCCGCGCTGGGCTGGTCGCTGTGGGCCCTGTTCCTGGGCGATGCCGGCGTGCCCGGGATGAGGCACGGGTTCGACCTGACCATCACCCGCAGCGACGGCTCGGGCAACATCTACCTGGAGGCCGCGGCCGGGGTCACCGCGTTCATCCTGGCCGGGCGCTACTTCGAGGCGCGTTCCAAGCGGCGTGCCGGTGCGGCGTTGCGTGCGCTGCTGGAGTTGGGCGCCAAGGATGTGGCCGTGCTCCGCGACGGCCGGGAAATCCGCATCCCCACCAGTGACCTCGCGGTGGGTGACCGTTTCGTCGTCCGGCCGGGCGAGAAGATCGCCACCGACGGCATCATCGAGGAGGGCACCTCTGCCGTCGACGCCTCGATGCTGACCGGTGAGTCGGTCCCGGTCGAGGTGCGGGCCGGGGATGCGGTGACCGGGGCGACGGTGAATGCGGGCGGCCGGCTGGTCGTGCGGGCCACCCGGGTCGGCTCCGACACCCAGCTCGCCCAGATGGCGCGGCTGGTGGAAGACGCCCAGACGGGCAAGGCGCAGGTGCAGCGCCTGGCCGACCGCATCTCCGGGATCTTCGTCCCGATCGTCATCGCGTTGTCGGTCGCCACCTTGGGGTATTGGCTCGGCACCGGGCAGGGCGCCGGGGCGGCCTTCACCGCCGCGGTCGCGGTGCTGATCATCGCCTGCCCCTGCGCGCTGGGGCTGG